>JASJCI010000027.1 GCA_030066085.1 Gammaproteobacteria bacterium
ACCTCAAGGTCGCGGTGCCGAACCCGACGACGCCGCTGGCCGGGCCCGACGGCAGGGCCAAGATCGATGGCGACGACACCACTTTCGGCTAGGGTCTCGGTGTTCTGTTCGAGCCGAGCGATCAGACCCGTATCGGCATCGTCTATTCGGCGATGCGGCTGTCGGCGCCGGGCGGGGTGTACTGGTGCAAGCAGATCCGGGTCGTTTCGCCCTCTGCATGGATTTCGCAGCGCGCGCCGGTGTCCTCCAGGGACAGCAGGCGGGAAAAGACTCCGAGGCGTGATTTCGGTGTCGGCGCGGCGCGCAGCGTGCTGACCATGATATCGCCGAAAGTATCGGTCGAAACGTTCCAGCCGGCCTCGAAACCGAGGTCGTCGATACCCTCCGAGCGGGCGCAGCGCGACAGGAAGCGAAAGGTCAAATCCGTGCTGACCAGTGCGTTGGGTATTTCCTCGATCAACACCGGCAACCTGGCGCGGCGCAGCTCGCGCTCGACGGGCGCGCCGATCTGACGCAGCAGCTGGATATATACAATGGCATATTCCGCCCGGGTCAGGACGATCGAATCGGTCGGGGAATTACCGTTTTTCATCTGGCTGTCGTTGGTGTCGAATCACCTTGATGCCGACCAACCTAGACCGTTTAAGTTCGGTTTGCAATGCCCTGGCCTGGTTCGTTGACTGGTAGACCCGTTTATCGGATTCGACATATACTCGCGCGGTGATGAATTGAGGTGTGACAAGATGAGTGTCAACGGAATCTGGAATGTAGAAATGCTCGGACCTTATGGCTGGGAGGCGGTTGCCACCGCGTTTCTCGAAGACGGCGTTTACCGCTCCGCGTCTGAAAATCACTACTCGGTCGGCACCTACAAGGTTACCGGCAATCAACTCAGGATGTCATCCGACGTGGTGCAGCATGGTCGAGCCCGAACCGTTTTCGGCAGGAAGGAAAAGAACATGAAGCTGAGCTTCGAGGGCAAGATCAAGGGGGACGTGATAAAAGGCCAGACCCGGGACGGCAAAAACAAGTACCAGATTACCAGCAGGCTGACCCGTCTCGCCGACCTGTAGCCGGGCACGGGCTCGCGTTCCCCGAATAAAGCGGACGCAAAAGGGGACGGAGGGATTTCTTTTTAACCACTTCGCGAAAAAGGGGACGGAGGGATTTTTTTTTGACCACTTCGGACCTAAAAAGGGTACGGAGGGATTGTTATTTAACCACTTCGGATCTGAAATGGGCATAAAAGAGGACGGAGGGATTATTATCTAACCACTTCGGGCCTGCAATTGATCAAGAAATAATCCCTCCGTCCCCTTTTTGTTCTCCGTCCCCTTTTTGTTGGTTTTTACCAGCGGGGCAGGCCCTCCCAGAGCTGCATGAACTCTTCCTGCCGCACGCGTTGCTGCAGGATGGTAAACCGGGCCACGTTCCTGCCGATCTCGAGCAGGCGCTCGTGCAAAGCCTGGTCGGAGATGGCGCCGTCTTCACTGATTGCAGACGAGGAATTCGCGATCGAAACCTCCTGCGGCAGGGCCCAGCAGTGCAGGTTGCGGCAAATGATTCTCATCGTATTCAGGGAGTTGATGGCGCCAGTATCGCCGCCAGCCACGCCTATCAGACCGACAATTTTCCCCCTGAGCGCGTCGGCGCCGATCAGGTCGAGCGCGTTCTTCAGCGCGCCGGTCAGGCTGCCGTAGTATTCGGGGGTTGCCACCAGGATTCCATGGGCGCCTTCGACTTCCTGCCTGAAGCGCGAAACGTCGGGCGGATAATCCTCCGGGGCGACCGAACCCAGGATAACGAGGTCGTAGTCGTACAATTCGATGAGTCTCGTTTCGACCTCGAATTCGGACGCGCCCTCGAGCGCGACGGAGAGCGCCGTCCTGGTCCTGCTTTCACGGCTCATAGCGCCGCAGACGGCGGCGATCCGTACCCGGTCCGCGTCCGACATCTAGCGGCGGCCGAACAGTAAAAAGCCGAAACCGATCAGGAAGGCCGCGATCGCCACCATCGTGATCGGCGGCATGCCGCCGGCCCATTTCTCGGGGTGGAGCCATCCCTTGAAGCCCATCACGGTGACATGGCCGGCCGCCAGCAGCGTGGCGATGGTTATGGATCCCCTCGATGTTACCAGTTTGACGAATGCCTCATCGCCTTCCTGGCTGACCTTGAAACTGATGTTGTAAACATACAGCCAGACGAATGCGAGCACGCCGAGCAGCATGCTCCAGCTGCCGATCGCGCTGATGCCGCCCTCGGCTGCGAAGAACTTGGCGTAATAGCCGCCGGATCCGAACAGGAGCACAGCGCAGATCAGGTGCGAAAAGATCATCAGGAAACTCACGATGCCCATTTCCTTGCGTGCCGCGAGCCACGCGTCGGGCACGTCCGCACCGAGTCGTTTTGCCGGCCCCAGGGCAAAATTGATGGTGAGCAGGATAAATCCGGTCAGGGCCAGGCACTTGTTGAATACGTAAAGCGCAAAGTCCTTCGAGCCCACTCCCTCGAATACGTGATAACGCATGATGGAGTAGATCAGCGAAAACAGAAATACGACGGCTATTATCTGTACGGCTTTCTTCGACATGCGGGCAGCTCCGGTTAACAGGTGGAAGATCGAGAGTATACCCA
Source organism: Gammaproteobacteria bacterium (assembly GCA_030066085.1). Classification (GTDB taxonomy): domain Bacteria; phylum Pseudomonadota; class Gammaproteobacteria. The sequence continues at coordinate 2,635 of JASJCI010000027.1, forward strand.
CTTTTTGTGGGGGTCTGTCGATACACGGCGTCAGCGCCCCTGGTTTGCCACGGGGCGCCGCCGGATTCCGAGCCTGGGCCTGAGGCTCTTTGTCGGCGTATCAGTGGCTACCGTTGCCGCCAGGCACCTGGTTCAATCGGTTATGCAGGAGCCGAACAACACGAAACCATAGTCATCCGCGGCGACAGAGCCGGTGAATTTCCCGGTGGTGTGTGACAACAACAGGGAAAAGGCCTTGTTGTGATCTTCGCTGGTGCCCAGCAGGACGGTATTACCCTCTCTCGCTGAAACCACCTCGATAGCTGTTTTTCTGTCGCCGTTGCTCATTTCCTTGTCTTTGAAATTCATCCTGAAAATGTTTGGCAGGTTGACCGATTCCGGATCGACGCTTACGCAATCGTTATCCATGCCGCAATCCATCACCTCCGCGATTGCGCAGACCAGAGGTCTGGACCCATCGAAATCACTCGCAGCAACTGCATTGGAGCTGACCGCGATACCCAGAAAAAGCACAATTTGAATGAATCGATTCATGACGCTCTCCCTAATTTACTTGACCGAGTAACCGCGTGCCTCGAGACAGGCAACATAGGCGCGGTTGTAGGAATTTCGTGCCTGTGCATACTGCTGGGCCTGTTGCTGTTCCCACTGTTGCTGCTTTTGCTGCTCCCGCTTTTGCTGTTCGCTGCGCCGTGAGCCGCCAATCAATCCGCCACCGATCGCGCCTATCGCGGCGCCCTTGCCGGTATCACCGGCAATGGCGCCAATGGCTGCACCGCCGATCAAACCCTTGGCGAAACCCTCTCCGGCTCCGCCCTCCTGCTCTTCTTTTTCAGGCGGCGGTGCCGAGGCTTGCGGCACTTTCATCGGGTCGAAACCTGATTCTTTCCGCGCCCAGTTGTAACATTCGTACTTGTCCTTGTCGCGTTGCTCATCGGATTGGCCTTCCGCGGGGTAGATGTAAAAGTCCTGCGCGAAAGACGGGCTTCCGACGCAAAACAAAAACAAGGTGAGCAAAAAGGAAATCCCTACTTTCATGACATCTTTCTCCGAATTCGTTGACACCGGCGTAATACATTCTCACGAGGTTGATCAATCCTAACAGATCTACTTTTGTTTGCGGTGAGTAAAAAGCGGAAAAAGTGACAGTCTTGCCGGGGCGCTCGTCAGGATTCGGTGACAAATGCGAATCATTTGCGTGCAACAGAAGCACCGCAGTTGTCACCGAGCGCCGCAAGGCGCAGACCAGCGTCGATGTCGCGGTCGACCGCATGACGCTACGCCGGAATTGCCGCAACGATATTTCGTTTTACCGGCCGGGCCGTTCCCACCGGGTAGACGGGTTGCCCGGAGAGAACCCTGGACTCAATTCGATTCGAGCGTTTTGCGCTAAACCGACACGGTCATGCGACAATCAGGGCAGTTCCGCCATGCGGGTGAAACGATACTGCACGAGGTGAGTTCCGCTGTTGTCTTTGGCGGTGCCGGTGAATGATTCGCCCTTGACCTCGGCCTCGATCGTCACATCGAGATGGTCGGCCTTTTTGCCGAACAGGGCTTTCGATTGCCCGTGCGTGATGATCGAGAGTTCGGCGACGAACTTCGTGCCGTCGAGCGTGTAAGAACCAACCGCGTAGTGCTCCGAACTGGCGCCCCGGTAAACCCCGTTTTCGAAAAACGCGGTGGCGCGCGGTTCCCAATCGTACATGGTCAGCAGTTCAACTTTCCAGATCCCGTTCAAATTCATACCGCCCCCGTGGTTTTTTCCGCTCGGCTATCACGTTCCGCAGTATAGGGTCCGCAAGTGAGCGAGACAAATCGGAAAAGCCGGGCAAAGAGCCGATGACAAACGAGAACCGCTTCGCGTCGAGTCCTTTGCCGACAGGGATTTCACTCTCGATCGAAAAAATGTCGGCCGCCGATGAAAACCAGTTGTCACTGTCCCCCCGGTACCGTCTCGTTTCCACCACGGTGAGCCCGGCAAAACCATCGGCCAGGCAAAGTACAGCCGAGCGGGCACGGCCGATAGCCCCCCGGCTTGCTGGCTGCCGGCTAAGCAGGAGGCGATATGTCGATCGTTACTTTTTGGGTAAATCCTTGAACATCGTCTTGATGACGTATTGCAGCCGCTTTCTGCTGGTTTCCTGGTCCAGGTCCTGCTGGACGTTGGCAGTCGCGACACCACCCCAGATTGCGCGTTGGGTGCGCCCGTCGATTAGCAGGATGGCCAGCGCACCTTTCGGTACAGACGAATACTTTTCGAGCTCGCTCTCGGGCTCGATCTGGACTTCGATATTAGCCATGTCGATCCCGGCGCCGTAGAAAACGATCATGTCGGGGCTGGACATGGATTCGGTCATGCCGCGTGCACGCAATTCGCTATCGATCAGGAAACGGATTTCCGCGTCGGCATCGAACTGGGGCGGTTCCCATTGGCCGTCCGGGTCGAACAGGATCGCGGCCGAGCCCAGCCAGGTGTAGCTCGAGTATCCGTCGAAATTGACCTTCGGATCGCTATCGGTCTCGATCTTGATGTCCTTGGTAATGCTGCTCGCGCAACCCGCCAGAAAAATAACCAGCGTACACAGTAGAAAAGCAGACTTTTTCATTTTCAGCCCTCGGTTGGTTGGTAACGGCAAATTATCCAGAAATAACAAGCCCAACGCCAGCACAGCCCCAAAAAAAGGGGACGGAGGGATTATTTTTTAACCACTCAAAAACAAAAAAAGGGGACGGAGGGATTATTTTTTAACCACTCTGCCCTGTACCCGGCGGACAGGAGGAAGAGGAACAGTCAAGCCGGGTGCGCACGCGCCCAAAAAAGCAAAAAGGGGACGGAGGGATTATTCTTTAACCACCCTGTCCTGTACCGGGCGGACAGGGGGAACAGTTAGACCGGGTGTGTACGCGTCGATGGACTGCCATAGCGAGGCGCTCCTGGACCAGTCGATCGTTATTACGGTATGGATCGACCAACCAGCGAACTTGCGCGACTAAAGATCCGGCAAGATGGCCCGCTAAAGGCAGCCGCGTCGGAAATGGATGAAGTTGTCATCACCTGCCCGGACCGCGCCGAGGCTCAGGGTTATGCAGTCATGCCGCTGACGGTGAGGCGCAATCCGAAAGCGATGCCCAACAACGCCTCGCGAGCACGGCCCGTGGAAACGGATGCTAGCGCTGCCGGGACGATAGCCGTGGATTCGGTGGAAGAAGAAAACGCGTGCCGGAGCGAAGACACCGTTTCCGCGCGCAACTAGGTCTGCTCCTGCGGGGTTACCTGGTGGATGCGCAGGTCCAGTGGCCGGGTCGTATCCAGGTGGATATCCCGCTGCGGGAAAGAGATGACGATACCGGCCTGTTCGAACTTGCGGTTGATTGCCATGTTCAGTTCGCTTTGCGTTTTTACGCGTATATCGGTCGAATCGATGTAGCAGCGCAGCATGATCGTCAACGCGTTATCGCCGAAGTTTTCCAGGGTGACCACCGGCTCGGGATCTTCGAGCACGCGCTCGTGTTCGGCGGCGCACTCACTGACCAGCTTTAGCGCCTGGCCGACGTCACTGCCGTAAGCAATGCCGACCGGGATAACGATGCGCGCCATCGGGTCGGACAGGGTCCAGTTCAGCAGCCGCCCGGTAATGAATTCCTTGTTCGGCACCACCAGTTCCTTTTCGTCCCAGTTGCGGATCGTGGTCGAGCGGATGCGGATGCGCGTCACCACGCCGGAAGTGTCGCCCACCGTGACGGTGTCGCCGAGGCGAATCGGGCGCTCGAACAGCAGGATGATACCGCAGATGAAATTGGCGACGATTTCCTGCAAACCAAAACCGATACCGACGCCGAGCGCCGCGATCAGCCACTGAATCGCGTCCCAGCTGCCGCCGAGAATGTTGAATGCAATCACGATGCCGATACCGACAATCGAGTATTGCGTCAGGGTCGAGATCGCGTAGCGGCTGCCAGCGGTGATTTTGAGCCGCGCCAGCAGGATAATCTCGAGCAGGGCCGGCAGGCGAAGCGCGGCGAGTACGGTAATCGTAAGGATCAGGATGCCGAGAATAATGTCGGCCAGCGTCACCGGTACCAGTTTTTCGCTGCCGTCGATCGTGGCGCTGTAACTCCACAGCGATATCTCCTGCAGGATCCGCAGCGCCGGCAGCACCGACGACCAGGTTACCCACAGGCCCAGAGCCGCGACAATCGTAAGCGCGTTATTGATCAGTTTCTTGGAATCCTCACCCAGCGCACCGTAATCGACTTCGGGCTCCTCGATGAGCAGTTCGCCGCCGTCGCCGTCCTCCTGGGCATCGCGCGCGGCGCGCTGCGCGCGGTGGCGTTCGAGGGCATCATTAAACTCCAGCTGCCTGTTGGTCAACAGCACCCAGCGCACCACCAGTTGATGAATCAGGATGATCGCGACGAGCAGCCACAGCGTATCGACCAGCCGTGTACCCAGCTGCGCCGCGGTATAGACGTAACCCATTGCCGCCAGTACCGCCAGCATGATCGGTAGCAGCAGCGCCAGCCCCACCCACAAGTAACGAAACCAGGTCAGCGGATTACCGGGATTGCGGGAATAGTAATCCTTGAGTAAACCGGTACGCGGCGCCAGGATGCGAACAAAGAACCAGGCGAGCGAAAACGTGACGATGATAAAAAACAGGCGGCTCAATCCGCTCGCCAGCGCGGCCGGATCGTAGGTTATCGAGGCCACCAGGAAAAATATCGATGGCAGAAATCCCGCCATCAGTAGCCGTATTTCGGCTTTCAGTTTCTCGGTGGTTGCGGGATCCCAGTGCAGATGCACTACCGCGAGCCCCTTGCGGTCGCAGAAAATATTAAATGCGACGAAGTAAAATACGTATACCGCGATCTGGTCGAAGGCGGCGCCAATCGCCGGTACGAACTGGCCGGTCCATTCCGCCGCATTGTAGATATGCGTTTCGACTTCGAACTGGTCGAGGCCCCGTACGTATTGCAGATGCAAACCCAGGGCCGCGAAAAGGACAGGCCAGGGCAAGGCAATGACCACGGTCAGGACCAGCGCCTTGACCGTGTAATAGTAGCTGTCGCGCCGCAGTTGGCCGACGTTATCGCCGCATCGCTCGAGCGCCGCGCGCAGGCTTTTTTGTTTAACCATCAACAGTGCCGACAACGCCAGCCCGAGCAGCAGAACCCACGGAATTTCCTCCGGCAGAAACAGGACCCGGGCTAACTGTTGCAGATGCTGCGGTGAAAAAAATATTCCCGCGCTCTCGACAATCGAACCGAACATTTCCCATGAAGGAGGCTTGCCGGTACGCACCCACAGCAGGCGTTCGTCCAGAAACTGGTTGAAGGCGTTGACGTTTTCGAGCAACTGCCGCTGGGCGAAATCGAGTTCCGCAAGCTCCTGCAGGTAGGTTTCGTCGGCCGCAATCGCTTTGTCGATCAACTCGCGCCTGGTCTCGGCCAGTTCCAGGATTTCGAGACGCAACAGGGATCGCCAGGTCTCCGGTAGCGGTTCTATCAAATCGTCGACGTAAGCGTTGATATCGCGCAACCGGGTTCGTTCCTCCCGGTTGCGGATCTGGCGCAGGCTGGATTCGACTACCAGCTGCTGGCGGCGTTCTTCGGCCGCCCTGAAATCGGCGGCATCCGGCAAACCGCGGCGCTGTTCCAGCAATACCTGTCCCAGTGCTTCGCTGAGACCCGCGATCTCCAGTTTCTTGCGCGCCAGACTGAAATTATCGGCAACCTGCCTGGCCTGGCTGGTGGCGATGATCTCTTCGCTGGAAATTTCTTCCATCGCCGTGGCGAGCTGGTTCAGTTCTTCCCCGAGCAGGGTGTTCTGCTGCGCGATTTCCTGCACCAGCGGATGTTTGCCGAACGCCTGGCGCTCGGTTTCCTCGGCTTCTTCCCGGGCAACTTCCGCTTCACTAAGCCGGCGCTCGACCACCGGCGCCTGCAGCAACTCGACGTATTGCAACTGCCGGTTCATTTCCAGGGTCGCCTTGTCCCGCTGCACGTTGAGCAGCTCCGTTCGCGCCGGAATACCGAGTAATTCCTGGTTCAGCATCTCTATTTCGGCACCCAGCGCCAGCGATTCGTGCTCCAGCGTCCACCGGCGCGCCTCGGTCAGGCGTTGCGGCTGGTCCTCGGGTACGGGACTGTTCAGTTCCTCGGCGATTTCGGGTAGACGGCCTCGCGCCTCGTTGATGCGTTCACGCACCTGCTGCGATCGCTGCAAATGCGTTTCCAGCAGCGACTCGACCTGGGCCAGGCTATTGGTCAGCACGGTCAAATCGGCCTTTTCGCTGCGCAATAACTGCTCGAGTTCGGCCAGGTTCATGGACGGGAGCGAATCGGGCAGCTCGGGCGGCGGCTTCAATTCGAGTTCGGCCACCTGATCGCGCAGCGCCAGGATCTGCTCTTGCGCCGATTCCCGTGCTTTTATGAACTCGGTGCTGGATAACTCGTAACTGCGTCGCTGCTCGATCAGGCTGATCGCCCTGCGGTAAAAATCGAGCAAGGACTGCTTGACGATTTCATCGAACTCGGTGGCTGCCTCGGCTTCCTGCAATCGGCTCTGCAGAATTTCGAGCGTGGCGCTGCTTTCCGGTGTCGTCGCCGTCTGTGCATGCGGCTGCAAGGGCATCATGCAAAGGGCTGCCAACAGCAGCCAGTGGCACCAACTTTTGCGCAAGACTAACAAACCTGATCCCGAGTAAAGAACGAATGTTGGCGATATCTTATCATTGTCTTCGCCTTGTAATTTGTGAAATCGTAGACGTCGAATTCACCTGTCTTCGTAGAAGGAGCAGTGAATCCAGCCGATCAACCACATTATCAGTGGCAGGCACAATCCCTCCGCCAGTCTATCGCCCGGCCGGCACGGCAGAAGGTCAGATATGCTGCGAATGCAACGACCAGTGCGCCAATGCGGATCGCGGGCGAAACCTCGGTGAGAGGATCGCTTGCCGCCAGGATAAACATGCGGACGACAAGACCGGTAACTATCGTGGAAAGGACGCGCAAAAAAGGGGACGGAGGGATTAAAAAATAATCCCTCCGTCCCCTTTTTTAACTGGATGCAGCCGCGAACGAGGCCGGCGGGCCGAGAATTTCAACCGCGGAATCGGCCGTATCCGCCTGGGTGATTCCTACCGACGAGGAAAAAATGGTGGCGCAGCACGCCCTGGCGCTGGTGTCTAAAAAGAAACGGGAGAAAAGAGGGCGACAACGACAGGGCAAGGCGGGCGCGGAACCAGGGCGCAGTATCGCGCCCGCTGCCTTTTTTTCGCCTTGCCGACAGGTTCAGTATCGCTCCGGTACGAAGGTGCGGCTCGCCAGCGTGGCACGGGCGTCGAAGGCCCCCTCGGTATCAGGATCGGGTAACTCGATATCGTCCAGCGGAATATCCTCGTACGGTATCTGGTTCAACAGGTGGGAGATGCAGTTGAGCCGTGCGCGCCGCTTGTCGTCCGCCACGACCACGTGCCAGGGGGTCTGGGCTTTGTCGGTCGCCGCAAGCATGTCGTCGCGGGCGCGCGAGTAATCGTGCCAGCGCCGGCGCGACTCGAGATCCATCGGGCTCAGTTTCCAGGTTTTCCTGGGGTCGGTGATGCGGGCCTGCATGCGCCGCCACTGTTCTTCATCGGTGATGTCGAACCAGTACTTGAATAGCCGGATACCGTCGTCCACCACGAATTTCTCGAATTCGGGGCAGTTCAGCAGAAAACGGCGGTACTGCTCCTCGCTGCAGAAATTCATCACTCGCTCGACGCCGGCCCGGTTGTACCAGCTGCGATCGAACAGCACCACCTCGCCGGCGGCGGGGAAGTGGGCAATGTAGCGCTGCAGGTAGAACTGGTTTTTTTCCCGTTCGGTTGGCGCCGGCAGGGCAGCGGTGCGAAAGATCCGCGGGCTGACGCGCTCGGTGATGCGCTTGATGACGCCCCCCTTGCCGGCCGCGTCGCGGCCTTCGAAGACGACGATGACGCGCTCGCCACTGGCTACTAGCCAGCGCTGCAGCTTGACCAGTTCGACCTGCAGTTCGTACATCGCCGCCTCGTAGGTCTTGCGGTCGAGCCTTGCCCGCGCGCCCTTGGCTTTTTTCTGTTTCTTTCCCACCACGTTTCCCCTTTGAACCGAGAAAGTCCGATCGTCTTACGGCGAGGGACTCGCTGGAATCCCGCGGAACCAGGGTTCAAACCTGATGCAAATCGCGGTACGTCGGGCTACGATAGCAGACTTGCGGCTGACTACCAATGGAGCAAACCATGACTCAATCCGAGGAAGATACCGGCGTCATCCTGGCGCTGATGCAAAGATTCAACGAGCAGCGGCTGCCGGAAATGCTTGCGATCAAGGCCAGGGTCGACCAGGGAGAGTGCCTGACGGAACACGATATTTCGTTCCTGGAAAAGATCGCGGCCGATTCGCAACATGTCGTACCGCTGCTCGACAAGCATCCCGAGCTGCAGCCGATCGCGTCGCGCGCGGTCAGCCTGTACCGGGAAATCACCGACAAGGCGCTCGAGAACGAAAAAAGCGCCTAGGTTCCCTCCCGCAGGTCAGTTTTTCCCGTCTTCCTCGGGGATGGTTTCTTCGGATTCGGCGTCGATATCGTCGTCGATGATTTCTTCGAGTTCCCGAATCAGGCTCAGGTCGGCGTGCAGTTGCGATGCTTCGGTGGTGGCCATAACCGCGATCGAAGCGACCATGCCGAACAGGATCAAGCCGTTGAACGCGATCACGACCGCGAGGAAGCGCGACCAGCGCCTGGTTGGTCGAATATCGCCGTAACCCACCGTGGTCGCAGTGATAAATGACCAGTACAGTGCTTCCATTGCCGGCCATTTTTCCTGTCGTCCCGCAATTTGACCCAGTGCGACAATGATGGCGACCGACAGCAGGATAACCGGCGAGGCGATCTTGAGGATCAACCAGAACAGTTGAAAAAACGTGATCGTGAAATCCATCGTCGAGGAGTCTTTTTCGAAACTCGCGCATGCTAGCAAAAAATGAGGGGGGATTAAAAACTATCCCGGCACCATACAAGCGCAGCGAAGCAATCTCCTGAAACCTGAGTTTCTTTTGCTATTGCATTTTGTTGCGAGATTGCTGCGTCAAAAAGACTTGATGCCTGTTTCTAATCCTTCTAAACGCGTTGTACCCGCGGCAAACTGTCATCCCCGCCTGGGCGGGGATCTTGAACTACTGGCACCTTGCATTCTTCGAGAGATTCCGAAACGCCGGAGCCCGCCGGGCCGCGCAGGCTTGCGCGGGGGTGACGATGACTGAGAGCTGGTCCGTCATCCCCGCGCAAGCGCACTGCTGTCCGGAATAATTTTTTACAGCACTGTTAACACCTGTCACCCCGCGGCTTGACCGCGGGGTCCAGTGATGAGCCAAGATTTTCCGGATCCCGCGGTCGAGCCGCGGGATGACAACTCAAGAGGTAGAGAATTAAGTCGGAGTACGGCTTTAGCGTACCAAAACATCGTTTTTAAAAGTGTTTTCGATCAGGCGTTTAAAATATCCCGGACAGTAGTGCGCGCAAGCCTGCGCGGCCCGCCGGTGATATTCTGCTACGGGCACCCCAAAATCGGGAGATCCCCGCTTGCGCGGCGGTCCGACGTATCGGGATGACGCCAACCATCGGGAAGTTCCCGCCTGCGTGGCGGTCCGACATCAAGGTCGGCGGCCACGGATCAGTCGGACGAGTTACCGTCGTCGAAATCCTTGAAATACAGCCAGATCAGCAGGCCGACGAAGACGAATATCTGGGCGTTGATCAGCGTATCGCCGAGGCCGCTCATGACGATACCCCGGGTTCCTGCTTGAGTGCTTTCAGCAGGCAGACGACCAGCAGCAGCACGACGTAAACGAACGGCAGCGAACCCAGCGCGATGATCGATTTGACCGCGTCGATGCTGCCGGACAGGATCATGACCAGGCCGAGCGCGCCGAGGATCACGCCCCAGCTCAGCTTGACCTTGACCGCGGGATCGAGATCGCCCCCGGTCGAAAACATGCCGAGTACAAAAGCCGCGCTGACGACGCTGGTGACGATGAACAGGAACGCGGCGACGATCACCAGCGCCACGGTCAGGCCCGGCAGCGGGAAATCCTGCAGCACGTAGAAGGTCACCGCGCTGACGTTGTTCCGGACCACGTCCATGATCGGCGAACCGTCGTTTTGCAGCGTATCGAAGAAGCCGGCGCCGCCGAATACGCCGAACCACAGGATCGAGAACGCGGTCGGCACGAAGATCACGCCGACGACGAATTCGCGGATCGTGCGCCCGCGCGAAATGCGCGCGATGAACACGCCGACGAACGGCGCCCACGCGATCCACCAGACCATGTAGGTCAGGGTCCAGGACTGGAACCAGTTGCCGACCTGCTCGTCCATGAAGGTGAAAGTGCGAAATCCGTGCACCCAGACGCCGCCGAAATACTCGCCCACCGCCTGCACGATGCCGCCCATCAGGTAATGCGTCGGCCCGGCGATGAGCACGAATACCATCAGGCCGCCGGCGGTGGCCATCGCCGCGTTGGACAGCCGCGCCATGCCGCTGCCGAGATCGACCACCAGCGGCGGGAAGTAGGACAGGCACAACACGGCGAATACCGCCATCGTCAGCGCCATGCCGGTGTTCTCGAGCCCGAACAGCGCGTCGATGCCGTCCTTGACCTGGAACACGCCCATCGCGATCGAACCGCCGACGCCGATCGCGATCGCGACGATCGCGAGCAGGTTGCTGAGCCAGCCCACCGTGGCGGCAATGCGGTTGTTGCCGAAGATGTCGACGATCGGCGCACCGATCAGGCTCGGTGCGCCGCGGCGAAAACCGAAATAGGCAATCACCAGGCCGGTCAGCGCGTAGATCGCCCAGGCGTGCAGGCCCCAGTGGAAGTTGGTCATGAACAGCGCGTTGCCGGCGGATACGCGCGCGTCCCGGTACTGCGAGATCAGGTCGAAGTGCGTCAGCGGTTCGGCCGTGCCCCAGAACAGCAGGCCGACACCCATGCCGGCGGCGAACAGCATCGTCAACCACGAAATGGTGGAAAACTCGGGCTCGTCGTCGTCGTGACCGAGCTTGATGCGGCCGTAGCGCGACAGCGCCAGCCACAGGCTCAGGAACAGCATGAACGAGACCGCGGCCATGATGAACCAGGCGCGGCTGGTGAACTGCTCCTGCACCATCCGCGCGGACAATTCGGCCAGTCCCTGGGGATCGAACAGGCCCCACACCGCGACCAGGCCGGTAATCGACAACGCGAGCAGCAGCAGTGGGCTGGTAAAGGCGGATTTTGGTTGCACTGTTTATTCCGTCTGAATTGCCGGTTTCGAAGCCGGCCGTGAACGAAGTGTTTCGGCCCTGGCGCGAGGCTACCATGCACGCCCAGTCGAAACAAAGCGGAGTGTGGTAGCCGACGTGCGGCAGCCGTCCGACCCGGCGCCGCAACTGATTACAAATCCTTCTGCAAACGCTACCCTCGCATCACCCCGTCATCCCCGCGCAAGCGGGGATCTTGAACTACCAGCTTCCCACACCCTCAGGATTCCGGGACGCCGGACCGCCGCTTACGCGGGAATGACACAGAATTTCGGGAGATTCCGTGGCGCAGGAGCCAGCCGGGACCCGAAGGGCCTGAAGCCGCGCAAGCCTGCGCGGCCCGGCGGTGATCTTGAGCGACCTGCACCACACATTCGCAAGATTCCGGGGCGCCGAACCGCCGCTTGCGCGGGAATGACGCCAGAATCGTAAAGGCTGCTTTGGCCCGTCGGGCCTCGCAATGACGAGGGAATCGGGCGGTGTTTCAACCGCCGCCGTAGCGGGCGAGCCAGGCGCGGACCTGCGGGTTGTTGGCGGCGAAAGGCTCGAGTACCGACAGGTACCTGCGAATGCCGTCGGTTTTCGCGCTTTTGTCCATGTACGCGACCTGCAGGAAGGACAGGTCGAGCTGGTTGGGCCAGCGCCGGCTCGCCGCGTCGATGACCTCTATCGCCTTGCCGGTTTGCCCCAGCGAATCGAGCGCAACCGCGTACACGTAGACGTGGTGCGGACTCGCATCGACCTGCCGCGTCGCCGCTTCGAGGTAACCGAGCGCCTCCTCACGTTGACCCGCGCGCACGAGGTAAAGCCCGTAGGCGTGGTTGCTGCTGGCGCTGTTGGGGGCAACCTCGAGCGCGCGCAACAGCAAGTCGAGCCCCTCGCGGTCGGCGCCGATGCCGCGATACAGGTCGGCGAGATTGAGCAGTGCCGGCACGAACTCGGGCTCGATCTCGAGCGCGGCCTTGAACGCCCGTTCGGCCAGGATCGGGTAGCCCGATTGCAGTTCCAGGTTGCCGATCGCGAGCTGGCCCGCGGGCGAATCGGCGTGGTAGGCGAGGGCGGCGCGCAGCTCGTCGAGCAAACGCTGCAGGCGCTCGCCATCCTTGCCGCTCACCTGCGGCAGCGCGTCGACAAGCGCAATCGCGACCGCGTGACGCACCGTCTGCAGCGGATCGTCGATCAGCGGCTGCAGCAATCGCCAGCGCAGCTCCAGCGGCGCCGCCTGCAGCAGTTCGACGGCGGCGCGGCGCAACAGCGGGTCGGGGTTCGACAACTGCGCCGCCGCCCGCTCGTACGCGAGCGGCGACTGGAACGCGCCGATCTTGCCGAGCAGACTGGCCGCGCGGATCGGTGCGAGGCCGGCAGGGGGGTTACGCAGGTAGTCGAGGAAAACCTGCGAATCCTGCAGCGCCAGGCCGTGATTGATCGTTGCCCAGCGATTGCCGCGTTCGCCGATGCCCCAGGCGCGCAGGTTTTCGGCGGCCCAGGCAGGCGTGTCATCGGTATGGCATTGATTGCAGGCGTTGGGCGCTCCTGTTTTCTCCGAAAAAGCCGGGTCGGGAATCGGGAAGCTGTGATCGCGGCGCGGATCGACCGTCATGTAGACCCGCTCGGGCATGTGGCAGGCGACGCAGGCGGCGCCCGCGGAGCCGGGTTCGTGGTGGTGGTGTTTTGGATTGTCGAAAACCGTTGGTAAATGGCACTGCGCACAGAGCGCGTTACCCTCGGCAATCGTTTTGCCGGAATGCGGGTCGTGGCAATTGGCGCAGGTAACGCCGCGCTGTGCCATCCTGCTCTGCAGGAAAGAGCCCAGCACGAATACCTCGTCGTCGATTTGCCCGTCGCTGAAATACAGCCCGGGCTCGATCGATGCCAGGCGGTAATGATCGTGAAACGTGAGCAGGGGAACCGGATGGCCGCTGGTCGAGCGGCGCGAATGACATGCGCCGCAGGTATCGACGTAGGCGTCGTTACCCTCGCCGGAGGGTGAGGCAATTGCACTGCCCTCGGCGAAGGTCCAGCGCAGGCGCGCTGCCGGCTTGGCGGCGAAGCCGGAATCCGTCTCGCCCAGGCTGCCGTTTTGCGCCAGTTCGAGGTGGCGCGAGGCCGGTCCGTGGCAAGCTTCGCAACCGACCCCGGGTTCGGACCAGCTGCTGCGGTAGCCGCTGGTCGCGGGGTCGAAACCCTTTTCGTAGTCGGTGGCGTGACACTCGATGCAGCGACTGTTCGCGTTTTGCAGGTGGCGCGTCCAGAAAAACGGGTGATCGGGATTTATGTCCTCGTCCGCCTGCAGGTGATACCAGCGCTGCCCGCCCTGGTCGGCGGGGCGACTGTCCCAGGCGATGTTGAGCGCCTGCAGGTGGCCATTGCCGATGTCGACCAGGTACTGCTGCAGCGGGTAGTGGCCGAAGGTGTAGGCAATCGGGTAGTCGCGGGTCTCGCCGCCAGCGCCCGCGGTTTCGGCGCGATATTCCTCGCCCGCGCGGTAAAGGCGCGTCCCGATACCGTGGAAACTCAGCTCGACGTCATCGAAGTCGCCCAGCACCGTGGTCGCGGAAGGGGCCTGCATTGCGCGCGCGTGATCCGACCGTTGCCAGGCGTCGTGGATGTCCCGGTGGCAGTCGCGGCAGCTGTCGGAACCGGTGAATACTGCGGCCGATCCCGCATCCGGGTGGAACGCGACAAGGACGAGGGCGAGCATCAGCGGTTGAATGAGGAAACCAGCCTTGCCGAGCGATGACATTTGACCTGCGGGTAAGACCGATAGCAAACTGACCGCTGCTAGTGTGCCACAGGGGTGTGGAAGCCGGAATGAAAAAGTGGTTGTTCGCGATCTGGGTCGGCTTGTGCGCTTCCTGCGCGTCGACGGGTGAATTCGGCAGGGCGGAATATACCTACGACGAAATCCGCGTGCTCAACAAATCCCGCCAGGTGTTACCCGATTTCAGCGTCCGGGTGCCGGCGACCGGCGCCCAGTTCAGCTGCGGCAACATCGCGCCGCAGGGGCTGTGTTCGAACAGTTTCAGCCAGCGTCGCTACCGCTACAACCCGATTCGCATCGAGTGGTCGTACGGTACCCGCAGCCGCCAGACCGACGATTTTGTCGTGCAGGTGCCGGACGATTTCACCACCGAGCGGCCGCTCAAGGGCGTGATCGAAATCAATACCGGCGGACGCGTGCGGGCCTATTTCGTGCAATAGGGTCCGAAAGAGGCGACGGGATTGTTTTCCGGGCAGGTGCCTGCACGGGTTGCCGGGCAGAAGCTGCCATCGATCCGGATCAACGAACGGGTCGCCCGTTCGCTCGAAAAGGCTCCGGCTCGGGCAACGGACAACTGATGCGGCGAATACCTGTGAGCAGCTGTGCCCGCTTGTCGCCAGCGAGGCGGGAGCCGGGTCGGAAACTGGCGCGGACCCGAATCAGGTTCGCCTGCAGCGCGCGGAAAGAAAGCGGTCGGAAAATGCGTTCTTGCCTGCCGACCTTCAGCGATTGGGTCGGGGGTGGCGAGGGCCGACACGGCGCCAGCGTTTGCCGGGGCGCACGATACGGCCATCGTCGTCGTCATCTTCGATATAGATTTTTTCGACGTTTTCGGCCTGCTTCGGCGGCGCTGGCCGGGATTCGGTTGCTACCGGTGCCGCCGACGGCGGCACCGGTGTCGCCAGCGGATCCGCGACATTCGGTGGATCGACGTCGACCTCGATACTGTCGGGTGTCGGCTGGTCGCTGAAGACTGTATTGCCGTCGGCGTCGGTCGACTGGTAGACCTGCGCCAGGGCGGTGCCGCAGGCAAAAGCGAGGCAGATCAACGACTGTGAAAGAATTCTTCGCACACCCGGGTTTATAGCAGAAAATTACCTGCCGCTGCCAAGATTAATCTGCTCCCGGCGCCTCGAGCCAGCGGCGACGAAGTAGCAACGGGCGACAATCGGCAGCTGTGGTTGGCTACGAGTAAAACCCGCTAATACCCGCCGGAGCACGGCGCAGTAGTCAGCCTCGACGAAGAACGCCGCGACGCTCTCGCAATCCCGCGCGGCGCGATTGCGCCTGGCGCCATGAAAGCGGATAAAGTCTTCCCGGCCGTCGCCTGGTCGAGACGGGGTGTTAGAACCGGTATAGTTTGCTACTATCAATCGAATAACCCGGTTAACGATCATCGAATTGGAAATACTTACGTCTAAATGAAGTCGGCGATCTGCTAGAGTCCCGGGCAAGGTGCTGCGACGGTTGCAGCCGCGAAGATAACAGGAGAACGAGTAATGACCATGAGACGAATCTTTCTGGCGCCCCTGGTGTTGATGCTGCTGTCGATAGGCGCGTCGGCGCAGGCGGCGGAAACGGGTACCGTGCAGGCGGCGATTCCGTGGGATGGCGAGGGCAGGGTGTACCAGGTCAATCCCACCACGATCGTTTTCATGGGCGCGCTCGAGGGCATCATATACGTCGAATCCGCGACCGGTGACATGAACGAGGGCTTCGTCGTTTGCCCGGTCATGCAGTTGCTGGATGCCGAAAGCGGCACGACCCAGGCGACCGGCCACTGTGAGATTACCGCCTCGCCGAATGACGTGCTCTACGCCAAGATGACCTGCACCGGCGAGTTCGGCGGCGGGGGCTGCAGCGGCGATTTCGAACTTACCGATGGCGAGGGCAAATTCGAGGGTATTTCGGGCAGCGGCAAGCTCACGGTACGCTCGCCGCTGGGGGTGATTTCCAAGGACATGTCTTCCGGCGCGGTAGTACGCGTCGCCACCGGCCTGGCCCAGATCAAGGACCTGAAGTACAGCATCCCGTAGAAGATGGTTTTCTGCGAATCGAATTTCCAGTTACCGAAGGAGCCCCCAATGACTAACAAAGCAAGATTGATAGGTGCATCGATTTTCGTGTCGATTTTTTTGAATCAATCCGCGTTTGCCTATGCCCTGCGCTGCGGGACACACCTGATCAGCGGCGGCGACAGGGACTCGCCGGGAAAATACGAAGTACTTAAGCGTTGTGGTGAACCGGACTTCCAGTCCGGTAATACCTGGGTCTACCGCAGTGGCGGCAGGGCCACAGTGCTGAGCTTTTCCAGCAACGGCCAGCTTTACGATATCCAGAAAGAGTAACCGGCGAGTAACCAGTGTGCTTTTTTGAAACAGTCGATTCTCGCCGGAACGCAGCCGGTTGCAGACGCAATCAATAGTTGAGCGGAGTTCTTCCCGATGCGAGTTTTTGCTGCTATTGCTATTGCACTGCCCCTGTTTATCGTGGGCTGTGCGACGGGGATTCCCGTGCAAATGGATTACGATCCGGCCCAGGATTTTTCCAGCTTTCGGAAATACACCTGGCATGACCAGGTGGTTGCGCCGGATCAGCTGGTTGCGGCGCGTATTCGCAACGCGATCGAAGAAGGCCTCGCGGCGCGGGGTTACACCAGGGTAGGGTCGACCGACGACGCGGATTTCAGGGTAAGCTTTACCGCGGTGGCGGAGCAGGCACTCGATTTCGATTCAGTATCGGCCGGCATGGGCTACCGCGGTCGCGGCTGGGGTGCCGGGATTCCGTCGACCACCCGGGTGCGCGAGTACACCCGCGGCACCCTCGTCGTCGACGTGATTGATGCCTCCGGCAAAAACCTGCTGTGGCGCGGCAGCAGCGCGCGCAAGCTGTTGCAGGATCGCAGCGTCGAGGATAAAGACCGCGATGTCAGGGAGATCGTGAGCGCGATCCTGCGGGAGTTTCCGCCGCTGGCGGAGTAAGCGCGCGGCGCCGTTAGCGCCGGTTAAACATGATTTTGGTCGTCGATGCGATATACCCGGGCCAGTTGTCGCGAGCGCAACGGTGCAATCTCCAGCGGGCTGCCGGGTACGGGAAGCTCGCCGCGGCACTTGCACCCGCTAACGCGGGGAGTGCCTCGCAATAATCGGTAAACAATTTCGGTAAAGCCAGACACATGTCTTTTTCTCCAGTGTTATCGTTTCGGCGCCAGGGCCGATTCCTGCTGCTCGTCGTATTGCTGGTTCTGGCGGGTTGTGCCAGCAACATCGAGCTCGAGTTCGGGCATGATCCCGAGCGGAATTTCTCGAACTTCCAGACCTACGCCTGGTACGACCGGACCAGTGCCCCCAACCAGGTCGCCTATAACCGCATTCGCAAAGCCGTGGATATCGTCCTGTACAAAAAGGGATTTCGCTACGCCGAGGTGGATCGGGAGCCGGATTTTCGCGTCGGTTTCACCGCGGTGGGGGAAGCCGCCCTGCCGGCGGACGAAGTGTCCGCGCGCATGGACTACGGTAACGATACCTGGCGTCCTCCGGTTGACCCGAACATACCCCCGCGCAAATACACCCGGGGCACGATTATCGTCGACGTCATCGACCCGGTCGAAGGAGAACTGTTGTGGCGGGGGGTCGGCAGTCGATCGCTCGACGAGGGCCTGCGCTCACAGAGCCTCAAGGAAGAGTACGTGCTGGAGACGGTGCGCGCGATCCTCGAGCAGTTTCCGCCGCGCCCGGAGTAGGATCTCCTGCCACTCCTGCGAGGGTCCGCGGGAGCTGACGCATTACCACGGCGCGGAATAGTGTCGTTCTCACCCGACCTGCACCGCTGCGAGTTGCCTGCAACGGGAACTGACTGACGCTGCGGCCGGCAGGGGTATTGCAAACAGCGCCGCGGTATCGACGCTAGTGCAGGCGCGTCGAGGGTGCCGACAATGAAGTCAAATCCCGGTCGAATCGGTGCTCGATGCTTTCGTAGCTGAGACGGGTCCAGTAATGCCGATGCTGGTAGATTTCACGCACCAGCGCGTGCATGAGGTCCGCGGTCGGGCGGTTTGCGAACACGTGGCCGAAGATCGGATCGCCGGCGAGTGCCAGGATGCCGTAGCTTTCGAGCAGCCGGTAGCGTGCCGGTTCGTCGTCGAAGCGCAGGCGCGCCTGTCGCGGCAAAACGCTGGAGTCGATCGCCCGCGGTTCGCTTTGCGGGCCCATGGGCGCACCGATGCCGGTGGCATCGATGCCGGCGCCGAACAGCGCCGGATTGCGGGCGGGCGCGATATCGCGCGCGAACACGTGATCGACCATTTCCCGTGAAACGCATTGCGATTCGAACAGCGGGTGAGCGGGCTCGAGGTTGACCGTGATGCGTGGCAGATCGGCCGGGTTTACCATGGCGTAGCTGTCGCCCCGCCGGACCTCGATCGTGCGTTCGATCCAGATCGCCGGTCGCGAAAGATTTTGCGGCGCCACGCCGGCGCGGTTGATCAGCGCCACCAGCGGCGCGGCGCTGCCGTCGAACTCGGGCAGGCCGCTGCCCCCGGTCTCGATGATCAGGTTGTCGATACCGCAGCCGCGCACCGCTGCCATGACCAGTTCGACCCGGTTGACCGGGATGCCGGCATCGTTGACCAGCATCGTGCCGAACTCGGTGGGAATCGCGTTACGCCAGCTGGCCCTGATCAGTGCACGCTGCGGTTCGATGTCGCTGCGCCGGAAACTGATGCCGCTCCCGGGCTCCGCCGGCAGCAGCGTCAGGCTGGGTTCGTTCGCGCCGCGCCTTGCCGTCCCGGGGTAATGTACCGGCTCGCGCAACGTGCAGTGGTATCTGCTGATCGTGGTACTGGAGAATATCAAGTCCGAAACTCCGTCGAAAACTGTTGCGGAATTATCGGTTTGCTTGGGACAATGGGTTAATCTGCCGACGCCAATCGGTTATCCCGTTGCCGCAATTCTGAGCCGTTATGCCCGTTGCTAATCATTTCTCGGTTATATCCTCGTCGGTGCTGATGATCGCCAGGGCGATCGATTCGTACGGTGAAGACAGCAACGAACTCTTTCGCCGCGCCGGGCTCGACCCCGAGCGTCTGCGGCAGCCGCTGGCGCGCTACTCGCATCCATCGATCCAGACCCTGTGGCAGATCGCGGTCGAGGCTACCGGCGATCCCTGTTTCGGCCTGCGCGTGGCCAGTTTCTGGCATCCGACCACGTTCCATGCGCTCGGTTACTCCTGGCTTGCGAGCCGCAATCTCGAGGAAGCCTTCGAACGCCTCGTACGGTATTCGAGCCTGGTCAATACCGCTGCGCGAGGCGCGCTTCACTTCGAGCGCATGCAACAGGCGTTCTGCTTTTACGCCAGCATCGATCACGTCGAGCCGAAGCCGAGGCCGGCGGCGATGGATGCCGGCCTCGCGTCGATCCTGGTTATGTGCCGCGCGGCCTACGGCAGCCGCTTTCGCCCGCAGCGAGTCACCATGCTGCACGCCGATCCGGGCTGCCCCGACCAGTTTGCCGAGCTGTACAAGGCGCCGGTCGAGTTTGCGCGCGAACGCTACGCGATGTACATCGATCCGGAAATTGCGCTCGAACCGCTGGTTACCGCCAATCCCGAACTGGTGCGCGTCAACGACCAGATCGTCACTGATTACCTCGCCAGCCTCGATCACAGCGATGTCGTCATGCGGGTGCGTTCGGAGCTGATCGAGCGTCTGCCGAGCGGTCATCTCGACGAGGGCGACATCGCTGCCTCGATCAACCTGAGCCGGCGCAGCCTGCAGCGCAAACTCAAGCAGCAGGGCGTGTCCTTCTCCGGCCTGCTCGACAGCTCACGACGTGAACTCGGCCTGCAGTACGTGCGCGACTCGCGGCATTCGCTCAACGAAATCGCCTACCTGCTGGGCTTTTCCGAGCCGGGTAACTTTACCCGCGCGTTCAAGCGCTGGTACGGCAAGGCTCCGAGCCAGTATCGCGACCAGGCCTGATCCGCCCGGGCATCGCGCCCAGGGTAAAGTCCGTCTTTGAAGTTTGCATGCGGGTCGAAAAAGGCAAGCAACACCATCGCCACCAAATACAGCGGGACTTCGGCGATGTACTACTCGGGAACGTATTGCCTGCCTTAACTGGATTCGAGGTCAGCCTCTGCGTGTTTCGCTCACGTATCCGGGTCATGCCGGAATGCGTGTTCGAGGCTCACCTCGCATGTCTTTTCGAACTGCTGTGATTTTAGTTGTTAATTGAAACTTGCGGTAATCCCGGCGCGCCAATCACTTGTCCCGGTAAGGATGTTTCCCCTGCTTGCGGTCGTCGAACTATCGGCTCGGTCGACGACAATTACCGCGATTGGGTCGACAAAGGACGCGACAGACCAGCGTAGGCACGCTGGCGGTAGCTCCTGTCGGGCCTGCCGACTCGAATTCAGCACGCGCCGTCGCGCGCCTGCGAAAAATGGACGTGTTGCGTTCCGGTTTTTCCCTGCCCAGGCGCGAAGGCTAGAACGACAGGCCGAGCGTGATCATGCCGGCGGAAAGGCCGAGCTGCACGAACTCGGCATTGAAGCCCTTGTACTGGTAGCCGATGCTCGGGATGACCGCGGGCGCGATACCGAACTCGTTGAACGGGATCTTGTCTTCGTAGGGTTCCTTGTAGCCATGCAGCATTCCGCCGGTGATCTTGTAATACCAGCGGTCCGATTCGAAGGCGCGGTACTTGCGGCCGAGGTAAGCATACTGCGATTCCTGGCCGAAGGAGTTATCGAACATCGCGAAGCCCCACAGGTACCGGTTTTGGAAGTGGGTTTCGTAGCCGAGCAGGTTCTGATCGTTGTTGTGGTCCGGTTCCGGGTCGTAGTGCCGCGTCAGCAGGGAACTGTAGAAGCTGCGGTGGTCGACCTCGGAATCCGTGAGCGGCTGCAGCCAGGACATGCCGTCGGCAGCCCTGGCGCAGGAAAAAGCGGCGAGCAACGCGAGCGCAAACGCAAACAACTGGAGCAGGCGACAATACCTGCCGGTTAAAGTCTGGGCGCTGGTACCTGCGGTGGATGCGGCGCGCGTTACGGCTCTGCCCGGACCGTGCTGCTGCCTGCTGCCTGCCATGTCTGCTTGCCTCGCGGAATGATAAACCTTGCACAGAGCATAGGCCGAGCAGGCCAAAGGGGTTAATCCGACGGCGCCAAAGGCTTATCCGGCAGGAATGTGTGCTGGCGGCTTCATTCGGCGGGCCTGTCGGCGTGGCAAAATAGCCGGCACGCGGCCTCGAGGTCAGCCGATGCAGGGAAAACCTGCAGGTAGAGCCTCGGGTCGAGCAGCCTCTATTGGTGGCGACGGACCTGTGCCGCCAGCGATTCCCGCAAAAGCCGACAGCTGCGGTGAGGTTTTTGCCGCGGGGCTTTTTGGCCATGCCGCTGCGAGGATAACCAGCCCGGGACTTGCCGGGTGGGCCGGCGAAACCAAAACCCGTCCGGGCTGTCCAAGCACTGGTGATCCCCGGGGAGGCGGGACGCGTACCACGATAGCAAACCGATGGATTCGAAAATCATGAACAAGCTTTTCCTGCTACCCCTGAGCATGCTGTTGACCGCCTGCATCAGCAGCTACAACCCGTCCTACTATTACAACGAAGTCCAGGTAGTCAACCTGAGCGGCGGTATCATCAATGACGTCAGTCTGCGTGTCGTCGATTCCAGGTCGTTGGCCTGTGAAGAAGTGCTAAAGAACGCGATGTGCGACGAACGTTTCGGCAAGCGCCGCTACCCGCAGCTCGGCATCGAGCTGGCGTGGACGCATCCCGGTGGCGAGCGCCGGGCGGATAGTTTCAGCCCGTCGATCCCGGCTTATTACTCCACCAGCTTTCCGTTGCGGATCGTGATGGAAGTCAACGAGGACGGCAGCGTGAAATCGTTCTACGAACAGGAAGAACCCGGCCGCGACGGCATCTTCGACATGAACTAGCTTCGCTGCGGACGGCAACCGGTTGGCTGGTCGATAGGCTCGTGCTCGAAGTCGACCAGAACCGGAGCGTTTGTCGTGATTCTGTCCGCTAGTCTGCGCATACAGACCCAGCAAAGCGGAGTAGAATCGAAGCCATGTCCGAACCCAGCCAGCAGCGTATCGACCAGTTCGCCGATCTCGCGCGTTACATCGCCGACCACGCCGACGAATCCCTGCCACTGACCCGCCTGGCCGCGCGTGTGCACCTGTCGCCGTCGCGCATGCAGCGCGTGTTCAAATCGATCTTCGGCATTACGCCGAAGAAATTTCAACAGGCGGCGCGCAGCGCCAGGTTCCGGCAGCTGTTGCGCGCGGGTTCGGATGTCACCGCCGCGATCCACGAGGCTGGCTACGGCTCGACCAGTCGGCTGTACGAGAATGCCGCGCACAACATCGGCATGACGCCGAAGGCTTATCGCGCGGGTGGCGCGGGCGAGACCATCACCTGGGCCTGCCGCGAAACCGTGCTCGGCCCGCTGCTGATGGCCGCCACCGACCGCGGCGTCTGCTTCGCCCAGTTCGGTGACGCTTGCGATCGACTTCGGCAACAGTTACGCGACGAGTTTCCAGGCGCCGAGATCCTGGCTTACGACGGCCGCGACGGGCACGAACTCGACCGCTGGATCGACGCGCTCGATGCCTATATGCAAAATCGGCAGCCGCGCCCGGACCTGCCGCTGGATCTGCGCGGTACCGCGTTCCAGGTCAGGGTATGGGAATTCCTGCTGTCGTTGCAGGATGGCGATGTCGCCAGCTACGCCGAGGTGGCCGCGGGTATCGAGCGCCCCGGCGCGGCCCGCGCCGCGGCATCGGCGATCGGGCGCAACCGCATCGCGGTGCTGGTGCCCTGCCACCGTATCCTGCGCGGCGACGGCGGCATCGGCGGCTACCGCTGGGGTGTCGAGCGCAAGCGCGCGCTGCTCGACGCCGAGCGTGCGCGCAAGGCCCGCGGTTGAGTTCACCCTGCACCCTGCTCGCACCGTGAAGTCGCCAACTAGAAAGCGGTCACGGTTCGGAGAATTACTTTCAAAAGTCACCCCGCGGCTTGACCGCGGGATCCAGTTGTAAGTCCAGAGGCTCTGGATACCGCGGTCAAGCCGCGGTACGACAAGCCTTTCTTGGTTGCCGAGGAACGACTCTCGTAAGAGGGCTTGTGGCTGACCGGCTTCGCTCCGGCCGCACATCGTCATCCCGCATCGGCGGACCGCCGCGCAAGGCCCGCGGTTGAGTTCACCCTGCACCCTGCTCGCACCGTCAAGTCGCCAACTAGATAGCGGTCACGGTTCGTAGAATTACTTTCAAAAGTCACCCCGCGGCTTGACCGCGGGGTCCAGTTGTAAGTCCAGGGGCTCTGGATACCGCGGTCAAGCCGCGGTACGACAAGCCTTTTTTGGTTTCCGAGGAACGACTCTCGTAAGAGGGCATGTGGCTGACCGGCTTCGCTACGACCGCGCATCGTCATCCCGCATCGGCGGACCGCCACGACCGCCGGGATCTCCCCGGGCAGACGCTCCGGCCGCACATCGTCATCCCGCGTCGGCGGTCCGCCGCGCAAGCGGGAATCTCCGGACCATGGCGCCATTACAAGATCCCCGATTGCGCGGGGATGACGATGGGGCCGGGGGCGGCGACTGTAGGGCGTCCGCATGACGATGGGGCCGGGGGCGACTGTAGGGCGTCCGCATGACGACGGGGCAGGGGGAGGATGACAACGCTGCGCTCTTGGGACCTTCGGGTCCGCAATGACGGCCGGGCCGCGCGGATGGCGGGGCAGGGCGCGGGAACGACGGGTGCGTATCTGTTAGGCTAGGCGGCAGTCATGCTCGTCGAAATCCTGAACATCGTCGCGCCGGTATTCATCGTCGTCGGCGCGGGTTATGCCGCGGTCAGGACCGGCCTGGTCGGCGTCGAGCCGATCGACCACCTGATGAAGTTCGCGATCACCTTCGCGATCCCGTGCCTGCTGTTCCGCGCGACCTCGACCATCGATCTCGCCGCCGCGTTCGACTGGCGCATCCTCGTGGCCTACTACGGGGCCGCCGTGACCGGCTTCGTGCTGGTGTACTTCATCGCCACGCGCGGATTCAAGCGCCGTCCCGGCGAGGGCGTCGCGATCGGCTTCGCCGCGCTGTTTTCCAACCTGGTGTTGCTCGGCCTGCCGATCTCGGAACGCGCGTGGGGCGTCGACACGATGGCGCCCAACTTCGCGCTGGTCGCGGTCAACGCGCCGATCTGTTACTTCGTCGGTATCACCGCGATGGAAATCCTGCGCGCCGACGGGCGTAATGCGGCCGATACGCTGCGCGTGGTGCTGACCGCGATGTTCCGCAACAGCATGATGATCGGCATCGGCCTCGGCTTCATCGTCAACCTCGGCGGTATTCCGCTGCCGGCCGCGCTGCTGGCGGCGGTCGACCTGCTCGCGCGCGCATCGCTGCCGGTGGCGCTGTTCGCGCTCGGCGGCGTGCTGACGCGCTACACCCTGGCGAAATCGCTCGGCGAGGCGTCGACCGTGGCGACGGTATCGCTGCTGCTGCAGCCGGCGCTGACGCTGTTGATCGCGACGCAACTGGAGCTGCCGAAGCAAACCATCGATTCGATCGTGCTGATGGCGGCGGTTGCGCCCGGGCTCAACGCTTACCTGTTCGCGAGCATGTATAACCGCGCGCTCGGAGCGTCGGCGAGCTCGGTACTGCTGTCGACCCTGCTGTCGGTGTTCAGCGTGAGTGCGTGGCTCGTGATCCTGTAGTCAGGGGGTGTCGGCGAGGTATTCGAGTGCCGCGCTGACGCCGCCCGGGGTAAACGGTACGCCGGCCAGTCCCAGCCCCATCTCGACGCCGCTGAGCGTGCCGGCCAGCATCAGGTCGTTGAAGTCGCCGAGGTGGCCGATGCGGAACACGCGTCCCTGCACCTTGCCGAGACCGGTACCGAGCGACATGTCGAAACGCTCGAGGATGATCTGGCGCACGCGGTCGGCGTCGTGGCCCTCGGGCAGCAGGATCGCGGTCAGCACGTCGCTGTATTCGTCCGGGTTCTGGCACAGGATTTCGAGTCCCCAGGCACGCACCGCGCGCCGGGTCGCCTCGGCGTGGCGGCGGTGGCGGGCGAAAACATTGTCGAGACCTTCCTCCTCGAGCATACGCAGGGCTTCGCGCAGCGCGTACAGCAGGTTGGTCGCGGGGGTGTACGGAAAGTAACCGCTCTTGTTGGCGTCGAGCATCGGCTGCCAGCGCCAGTAAGCCGCGGGCAGCGTGGCGCTCTTGCTGGCTGCGAGCGCCTTCGCGCTGATCGCGTTGAACGACAGCCCCGGCGGCAGCATCAGGCCTTTCTGCGAACCGGCCACGGTGACGTCGACGCCCCACTCGTCGTGGCGGTAATCGATCGAGCCGAGCGAGGAAATGGTATCGACCAGCAGCAGCGCGGGATGCGCGGCGCGGTCGATCGCCGCACGGATTTCGCCGATGCGGCTGGTCGAACCGGTCGAGGTTTCGTTGTGTACCACGCCGACCGCCTTGATCGAATGCCCGCTGTCGGCCGCCAGCCGGGCCTCGACCTCGGCCGGGTCCACGCCGCGGCGCCAGTCGCCCTCGACGAACTCGACCTCGAGCCCCAGTTCGCTGGCGATGCCGCGCCACAGGGTCGCGAACTGGCCGGTTTCGAACATCAGCACCCTGTCGCCTGGCGACAGCGTGTTGACCAGTGCCGCTTCCCAGGCACCGGTGCCGGAGGCCGGGTAGATCACGACATCGGCGCTGGTCCGGAAAACTTTTTTCATGCCGTCGACGACCTCGAGTCCCAGCTCGGCGAACTCGGGCCCGCGATGGTCGATGGTTGGCAGGTCCATCGCGCGCAGTACCCGGTCGGGCACGTTGCTCGGCCCCGGAATCTGCAGGAAGTGGCGTCCGGCGGTGTACGTCATGTCAGGTCTCCATCGGGCTGGATTTGTTATATTTTCGGCGTTGGGCGACAATCCTGCCTCACCCGCATGGGTAGCGCAAGTTCGGTCCCCAGGCAGTTGCACAAGGTATTCCAGTTGGACAACGGTATCATTTCGCAAGCACCCCGCAGCCGCGCGGTTTCGATCGGCGACAGCCGCCTGGCCGCGCGCCTGCGCCGTGAGCTCGAGGGCGACGTGCTGTTCGATCCTTTCGCCCGTGGCCGCTACAGCACCGACGCGTCGATCTACCAGATCGAGCCGGTCGGCGTGGTGGTGCCGAAAGATCGCGAGGATATCCGCCGCGCGCTCGAAATCGCCGCCGACGAGGGCCTGCCGGTACTGCCGCGGGGCGGCGGTACCTCGCAAATCGGTCAGACCGTCGGCGAAGCGCTGGTAATCGATACCAGCAAGTACTGCAATCGAATCGGCGAATTCGACGCCGGGGCGAGGCAGGTCGAGGTCGAGCCGGGGCTGGTGCTCGATCAGCTCAACCGGTTTCTCAAGCCGCACGGCCTGTTTTACCCGGTCGACGTCTCCACCGGAAATCGCGCCACGCTCGGCGGCATGGCCGGCAACAACAGCTGCGGCGCGCGCTCGATCCGCTACGGCAACATGGTGCACAACGTCGACGCGATCGACGCAATCCTCGCCGACGGCAGCGACGCGCTGTTCGCGCGCACGGCCGACAGCAGCCAGGACGGCACCGGCGCGCGGCTGATGGCGCGCATGGCGGCGCTGGGTCAGCGCGAGGTCGACGAGATCGAAAAATCGTTTCCGGCGCTGCTGCGCCGGGTCGGCGGTTACAACATCGACCAGGTCATGCGCGGCGACGACAACCACTTCGGACGCCTGCTGGTCGGCTCCGAGGGCACGCTGGCGTTTTTTGCCGGGCTGAAGCTTGCGCTGCAGCCGATTCCGCCGCACAAGGTACTCGGCATCTGCCACTTCCCGACCTTCTACCAGGCGATGGATTCGGCGCAGCATATCGTCAAGCTCGACCCGGCCGCGGTCGAGCTGGTCGACCGCACGATGATCGAGCTGTCGCGCGAAATTCCGCTGTTCCGGCCCACGGTCGAACGCTTCGTCAAGGGCGAGCCCGACGCGCTGTTGCTGGTCGAGTTCGCCGGCGAGGATCGCGACGAGCAGCTCGGCAAGCTGCGCCAGCTGGTCGAGCTGATGGGTGACCTCGGTTTTGCCGATGCCGTGGTCGAGGCGCTCGATCCGGATTTCCAGTCGTCGGTGTGGGAGGTGCGCAAGTCCGGGCTCAACATCATGATGTCGATGAAGGGCGAGGGTAAACCGGTGTCGTTCATCGAGGACTGCGCCGTGCGGCTCGAGGACCTCGCCGAGTACACCCGGCGCCTGACCGATATCTTCGAGAAATACGGCACCAGCGGCACCTGGTACGCGCACGCGTCGGTCGGCTGCCTGCACGTGCGCCCGATCCTGAACATGAAACAGGACGGCGCGCAAAAGATGCGCGCGATCATGGAGGAAACGCTCGAAATCGTCGAGGAGTACAAGGGCTCGCACTCGGGCGAGCACGGCGACGGCCTCGCGCGCTCCGAGTTTCACGAGCGCATGTTCGGCGCGCGCATGCTGCGCAACTTCGAGGAGGTCAAGGACAGCTTCGATCCGCACGGTCTGTTCAACCCGGGCAAGATCGTGCGCGCGCCGCGTTTCGACGACCGTTCGCTGTTTCGCTACAAGCCGGGTTACGCGGTACCGCCGCTCGACACCGCGTTCGACTGGTCGGCCTGGGGCGGCTTCGGTGGCGCGGTCGAGATGTGCAACAACAACGGCGCCTGTCGCAAGGCCGCGGTCGGCGTCATGTGCCCGTCCTACCGCGTGACGCGCGAGGAACAGCACCTGGTGCGCGGGCGCGCCAATACGCTGCGGCTCGCGCTCAGCGGGCAGCTCGGGCGCGACGCGCTGGTGGCGGAGTCGATGTACGACACCATGGATCTCTGTGTCGGCTGCAAGGGCTGCCGCCGCGAATGCCCGACCGGGGTCGACATGGCGAAAATGAAGACCGAGTTCCTGTATCACTATCGCAAGGCGCACAAGCTGTCGCTGCGTGATCGCCTGGTCGCATTCATGCCGCGCTACGCGCCGCTGGCGGCGCGTTTCGGCTTTATTCTCAACCTGCGCGACCGCTTGCCCGGGCTCGCCGCGCTCAGCGAAAAACTGCTCGGCCTCAGCGCGCGCCGCCGCCTGCCGCGCTGGCGCGCCGACTATTTCGACGACCGGCGGGATGCACCGGCGGCGAACGAGGACGCGATGCGGGCGGTGGTGCTGTGGGTCGACAGCTTCAACCGCTATTTCGAGCCGGACAACGCGCGTGCCGCGATCGCGGTGCTCGAAGCCGCCGGTTACCGCGTGCACCTGCCGCTCCCGCTAGACGGCGGCCGCGCGCTCGACGAGGGCCGCACGTTGCTGACTGCCGGGCTGGTCGACGAGGCACACCGGGAGATCCGACGCCTGCTGGACGCGCTGGCGCCTTACGTCGAACGCGGGTTGCCGGTGATCGGGCTGGAGCCGTCGAGCCTGCTGACGCTGCGCGACGAATACCCGAGCCTGCTGCCGGGTGCGGAAACCGCGCGACTGGCCGAGCAGGCGCTGCTGCTGGAGGAATTCCTCGCGCGCGAGCACGAAGCCGGCACGCTCGATCTGAAGCTGAAATCCCTGCCGCAACGCAACGCGCTGCTGCACGGCCACTGCCACCAGAAAGCGTTCGCGGTCATGGGCGCGATGCAGCAGACGCTGGCGCTGGTGCCCGCGCTCGAGGTCGAAGTGGTCGACTCCAGCTGCTGCGGCATGGCGGGCTCATTCGGCTACGAGGCCGAACATTTCGACCTGTCGATGCAAATGGCCGAACTCGACCTGCTGCCGGCGATGCGCGCCGCCGCGGACGACACCCTGCTGGTGGCCAACGGCTTCAGCTGCCGTCACCAGATTGCCGACGGCGCCCGGCGCGAGGCGCGCCACGTCGCGCGCATACTGCGCGACGCGCTGGCGTGATCCGCGCGCTTGCGGGTGACGTTCCGCATTCGATGCAGTACGGATATCGTTCTCGATGTCGCTGATCGGCGGCAGCAGCCAGGTCGTGCGCAAGGCCGTCGTCGACGCGCTGTCGCTGCCGGCCTTTATCCTGTTCTTCACCATGATGGGTTTCGGCTCGCTGATGCAGCAGGCCGGCTTCGACGCGCTCATGGCCGCCGTCGCGACCCTGACCATCTGGGGCCTGCCGGGACAGCTGGCGATGGTCGAGCTGACCGTGACCGGGCAGGGGCTGATCGCGATCGTGGTGGCCTGCTCGCTGGCCAACGCCCGCTTCATGCCGATGGTGGTGTCTTTCGTCCCGGCGATGGCGCGCGGCGGCGCCAGCGTCTGGCGCCAGTTGCTCGACGCGCAGATGCTTTCGATCAATTCCTGGGCCGTGTGCATGCGCGAATTCCCGCGCGTGGAAGCGCAGTGGCGACCGCTGTACTACCGGACCTTCGCCGGTTTCATCCTCGGCGCCGCGGTGCTCGGTACGCTGCTGGGTTACTACGGCGCCGTGATCCTGCCCGCGGTCATCGTGCTCGGCCTGATTTTTACCAGCCCGCTGTTCTTTGCGCTGGTGCTGGCGACCACGCCCGGGCGTGCCGAGCGCCTGTCGATGCTGGCGGGCTGTGCCATCGTGCCGGTTGCCGGGCACTTTTACCCGTCGATCGACCTGCTGATCACCGGTGTTGTCGGCGGCACGGTCGGCTTCGTGGGCGCGCGTTTCTGGCAGACCGATGGATAGGCTGTGGTGGATCGTGCTCGGCTGCGGCGCGGCGACCTTCCTGTGGCGCGGCCTCGGCGTGGTCGTGGTGCGCCGTATCGATCCGCAGGGCGCCGTTTTTCGCTGGATTACCTGCGTGTCCTATGCCATGGTCGCCGGGCTGATATTCCGCATGATCGTGCTGCCGGAAAGCGACCTTGCCAGTGTCCCGCTCGCGCAGCGCATCGCCGCGGTCGCGCTCGCGTTTGCCGCCTATTTCCTCCTCGGTCGCCGCCTGGTGGCGGGCGTGCTGGCGGGAAGCCTGACCCTGTCGGCCCTGGCGTACTGGTTTACCTGAATCCTCACCACCTTGAGCTCGAGCCCCCCAAAAAGGGGACGGAGGGATTATTTTTTAACCAGTTCTCCGTCCGGGAGGCTCAACCAAAAAGGGGACGGAGGGATTATTTTTTAACCAGTTCTCCGTCCGGGAGGCTCAACAAGCAGGTGAGCTTGCGGTTCACGGAACTGTTGTGCCAGATCAACTCCGTTTCCTGAGTCCCCAAATTGTTGCCATAGAGGCCGAAATCAAAAAAGGGGACGGAGGGATTATTTTCTAACCAGTTCTCCGTCCGGGAGGCTCAAGAAGCAGGTGAGTTTGTGGTTCACGGAACTGTTGTGCCAGATCAACCCCGTTTCCTGAGTCCCCAAATTGTTGCCATAGAGGCCGAAATTAACCGGCATTGATGCAATTCAGGCACACGGCGGCTTGAAAACCCGATTCGACCTCGAGCGAGCTGCTTGACGCTGGCTCTGGCCAGGCCAAGAGTTGATCAAAAAATAATCCCTCCGTCCCCTTTTTTGCGCTGCTTTGCCGGTGCCCGCAACGACGGCCTCGGGCCAGGATGTGTCGGTGCTAAAGGTAGTCGTTGATATCGACCTCGTCGCGTTGCTCGGGCACAAGGAACTCGTCGGCGTAATCCCGCCAGACGCCGCTTTTCAGGAACAGCGCGAACAGGTCCGGGTCGATGTGCCGGTCATCGCGCATCTTGCCCAGGATGAACAGCGACTGGCTCAGTGTTTTCGCTTTCTTGTACGGCCGGTCGGACGCGGTCAGTGCCTCGAAGATATCGGCGATCGCCATCATGCGCGCGGGTATGGACATCTCGTCCGCGGTCAGGCGTTTCGGGTAACCCTTGCCGTCCATGGTTTCGTGATGACCGCCGGCAATTTCGGGCACATTGCGCAGGTGTTTCGGGTAGGGCAGCTTGTTCAGCATGATGATCGTCTGCACCATGTGATCGTTGATCTTGAAACGTTCCTCGTGCGATAGCGTGCCGCGGCCCACCGACAGGTTATAGAGCTCGCCGCGGTTATACATATGCTCGGGAACGTCGAGCCGAAATCCCCACGGGTTGTCGACAGGCATGCGTTCGTGTTGCGGGCGCTTGATCACGTGCTCGGCCTTGTCGGCGAGCAGACACTCCTCCGTCGGCAACGAAATCGCTTCGCTGCGCTGCATGCGCTGCAGTTCCTCCCAGGATACCCCGAGCCGGTCATCGAGTGTTCGCCGCCATGTCCGTTGGCCGATCGTTTGCAGGCGCTCCAGGCGCGCCGGGTCCATGAATTCGCCGCCGAGGTTGCATTCGGCGACGAAGGCGAAATCGGCATCGAGCTCGGCAAGCTCTGTCGCGAGTCCGGTTTCAAGCGCGACACGATCGCTGCCGTCGGCCACTTGCTGCCAGAAGCTGATTTCGGCATCACGCTTGAGCACCTCGAAACGCATCCGGACTTCGTGGATGCGGTCGTAGATGGTTTCCAGCTTGGTCGCCTTGTCGACAACGAATTCGGGGGTGGTTACTTTGCCGCAGTCGTGCAGCCAGCCGGCAATATGCAGCGCCTCCCAGTCATCTTCGTCGAGCCGGAAATCGGCGAACGGCGGTTCGCTGCTGTTGCAGGCGGCCTGCGCCAGCATAAACGTCAGCTCGGGCACGCGCGCGCAGTGGCCCCCGGTGTATGGCGACTTGGAGTCAATCGCGCCGGCGATCAACTTGATGAACGAATCGAACAGCGCCTGCTGCATTTTCAGCAGTTGCCGGCTTTCGATGCTAACCGCGGCGAAACCCGACAGTGCATTGACGAAGTCGATTTGCGCGCTGTGTTCCTGCTCCTGCCGCGATCCGCGCGGCGTCGAATACAACAAACACAGCAGTCCGATTTCCTCCTGCTTGCGGTTACGCAGGGGTACGGTCACCAGGGTTGCCTCTTCGACAGTGAGCAAATCCAGCAGGGGAATCAGCAGCGGCGGCGAGGACCGGTCGAGGTCGACCACTCGCGGTCGATCGTCACTCATGGCCTCGACCAGTAAATGCTTACGGTCGAGTTCGATTTTGGGCAGCAGACCCCTGTTCATGGGTTCGCCCGCGCCGGAAAGTATCATTTCCGCCTGCAGCCCGGTTTCGTCGTCGTTGACCAGAAAACCGACCGCGGCATCGGCTTCCGCCACGCGCATGGTTTCGAGCGCGATCTCTGCCAGCAGTGCGTCGAAATTTTTTTCCCCGGCGAGCGAGTTGATCAGCGTAAGAAAGTGATTGATCGTGGTTTTGACCATGCGCATTGCGTCGCCGAGCAATTCGACCTCGCTGATGAAGGAATGGGTTCGTAGCGGCGAGTCGAAATCGAAACGACGGATAGCGTCCGCTTCGCGTGCGAGCTCGCGCAGCGGCGTCGAAATGCGGCCGGCGACATACCAGACCAGGATGACACTGACGGCCAGGATAACCGCCGCGGTGACCAGCGACGATTGCCGCATCGCCAGCGCGTCGGCGAGTAAATCGCTTACCGGCGACACCATTACCAGGACCAGGCCGACGCGCGAATTCGGCGCGATCGCCTCGATTTTGCCGATCCAGCGCTGGCCGTCGAACTCGAAGTTGAGCCCGCCCGGTTCAGTACCGATTTCGCTGGCAAGATGTGCCAGCACCGGGTTGTCGATTGTATTGAATTGTGGCAACTCTTCGCCGGCTCCGATCAACGCCGGTAGTTGGTCCTGGTAGGCGAATATCCTGCCGTCCGCGGCCAGCAGTACCGCCTCGGAACCCGGTGAAACGCGGTAGCGGTCGATCGTCGCGGCGAACTGGTCGAGAGTAACGTCAGTGCCGATGACGACGCCGGGCTCGCTGGTCAGCTGGCTGATCGTGGTGCCCGGTTTGCGGACGAAGTAAAACATGAAGGGTTTGACCGCGCCCGGCGTCGTATCGGCCTGTAAATACCACGGGCGCTGGCGCGGATCGTAGTCGGTATAGGTCGGCGGGTTACGGCGCAACTCGTTCAAACTGGTGTCGAAATACAGGCGCTCGAGGCGGCGGCCCTGTGCGCCCGCGCTTATGCTGTCGACCACATAGGCGGCGTCCGGCGGCGCGTCGAACTGCTCGCGCAGGTAATCCGAAACCAGCGGCCGCATAATAAAGTAATCGCCGTTGGCATAGCCTATCTGGATTCCCGTCACCGAATTGCTGTCGTTGAGGGCCTCGGCCAGCAGCGGCAGAAATTGCAGGCGCTCCGCCTGCGACGCGGCCCGAGGCAGCCGCGTTTTCGTCAATAGTTGCAGCGAGTGCACCAGCGGTCGGTAGGTGACCATGAAATCGAGCTGCGCCTCGCGGGTCAGGTGGTCGTATATTTTTCCAGCGTCCGACAGGATGATGTCGGAAGTCTTGTTGAAATTTTGCAGACTCAGCACGAGGCCCATGATCAGCACGAGAATGATGAACAGGGTACTGATCGTGATATGCAGCGACAGCCTGGGAGTGGGAGCGGTAGAAGTCATTGCGGGATCCGGACTTTTTCAGGTTACCGGCCGAGTAGCATGCAACCAGTTGCGGCGGACTCGTCGGGGTGGCGTCAGGCTATCACAGGCGCTCCGGCGCCGTCACGAGACGAAGGCGAAGCAAGCGAGGCCAGCGGCTGAAACGCGAGGCTCAGGAACCGGTTTGTGGCAGCGGCCCACAAGAACCAAAAAAGCAAAAAAGCAAAAAAGGGGACGGAGGGATTATTTCTTGACCAGTTTGGGCCATTCGTGGCCAGAAAATCAAGGTGCTACCGGACCCTGCATCCGTTTCGTTGCTGAATTTACGCCCACATTGCTCGATTGGCCGTCAAATGGTCGACATGCAGGGGATTTGCCCGGGAAAATTCGGCGCTGACGATTTCTCACCTCGGCAAGCCGACTCCGAATTGATCAAAAAATAATCCCTCCGTCCCCTTTTTGGGGGGGCGTGGCGATTACGGTTGTTGTCGTGTGCTGCGTATTAGCCGCTGGCCGGTGGCGGGGTGTCCGAGCCTGTCGTCGGCGGTGCTGCCGATTTCTTGAAGAACGCGCCGTAGATGCTGCCACCGAGGGTCAGCACGCCGGCGATCAGCAGGCCCAGCGCGATCGGGCGATCGAAAAAGCCGCTGAACTCGAAGTGCAGCATCTGCATCGCCTGCGCGAAAGTCTGTTCGCCGATCTTGCCGAGGATCAGGCCGAGCACGATGCCGGCGATCGAGTAGCCGGAGCGGCGCAGGAAGAAGCCAACCACGCCGGCGAGGAACATGACGATGATGTCGATCGTGAGTCCGCGCACCGCGTAGGCGCCGACCGTTGCCAGCAGCAGGATCAGCGGCGCGAGGAACTGGAACGGGATCCGCAGCAGGTTGATGATGGTCTTGGTCTCGAGGAAGCCGATCAACAGGATCGAGCAATTGGCGAAAAACATCGCCGCGAACACCACCCACACGAGGTCGGCGCTGGTCAGGAATACCAGCGGGCCCGGCTGCATGTCGTGCATCTGGAACACGCCGACCATCATCGCGGTCAGCGCACCTCCGGGCAGGCCCAGCGCCAGCAGCGGGATCATCGCCGCGCCGGTGGCGGCGTTGTTGGCGGTCTCGGACGAAATCACGCCCTCAAGTTTGCCCTTGCCGAATTCCTCCTTGTTTTTGGACCAGCGTACCGCTTCGTTGTAACCCATGAACGCTGCCAGCGTGGCGCCGATGCCGGGCAGGATGCCGCAGAAAAAGCCGATCACGATCGAGCGGATCACGGCGAACTTGTGCGCGATCAGTTCCGAAAGCGATGGGAAATCCACGCTGAGCTTGGGCGCCTCGTAGGAGCCGCGCACCTTTTTCTCGGCCTGGACGAAAATCTCCGACACCGCGAAGAAACCGAGGATGGTCGGGATAAAGTGAATGCCGGCGAGCAGGTAGGGCATGTCGAAGTCGTAGCGTTCGATGCCGCCCACCGGGTCGAGCCCGACCACGGCGATCATCAGGCCGATCAGGATCGACAGCCAGCCTTTCCAGAAAGTCTTGGCGCCGACCGAGGCCGCCACCGCCAGGCCGAAAAACACCAGCGCGAAGATTTCCGGCGGGCCGAAGGCCGAGATGGCCCAGTCCGCGATCGGCGCGGTGGCGGCCATCATGATGATGGTCGAAACCACGCCGCCGAGCGCCGAGCACATGACCGCGGCGCCGACCGCCTTGCCGGCCTGGCCGTTCTTGGTCATCGGATAGCCGTCGAACGCGGTCGGCGCGTTCTCGGGCGCACCCGGGATGTTGAACAGGATCGCGGTGATCGCGCCGCCGTAGACGCCGGTGCAGTACATCACCGAGAACAGCATGATGCCCTGCTCGGCCGACAGGTGCGCGGTAAACGGCAGCAGGATTGCCGCCAGCGTCAGCATGCTGACGCCCGGGATGGCGCCGAACAGCATGCCGCCGATGACGCCGCCGAGAAAGATCAGGATGTTGATCGGGTCGCTGAACAGCGTCACCGTGCCCTGTAAAAAATTATCGAATGCGTTCATTACTGCAGCACCGTGACGACCCAGCTGCCGAAGCTGTAGAACGGCTCGATGTTACCCACGGGCAAACCGACGTAGAGAATGTTGACGAACATCATCAGCATGAAGCCGAATATCAGCGCCATGATCAGTGCCATCGGCTTCGCACGGCGCTCGCCAAACAGGTACATGACGCCGATGATGAAAAATGGCGCGATCGCGTAAAAGCCGAAGTCTTCCAGCAGCGAGGCGAAAAACAGCGGTAGCATCAGCATCACGCGCACGCGGTGGTGGCGGATGAAATAGACCACGATCGCGACCAGGATCGCGGCGATGATCAGGCGCCAGGTGTGCAGACCCGGATCGCCGGGTTCCGAAGTGCCCGCAAACCATTCCGGTACGCGCATGTAAATGAACGGAATAGACAGCAGCGCGAAGGTCGACAGGTACCATTTCACGGTTTCGTGATGAGCTTCGTGCGCGGCTTCCTCCGAGCCATCGTCGACCGCGGCGCTAATCATTTGCGACGATGATTCGTCGCCCTTGACGTAGTGATGAATCAACTGGCCGATCGCGGCAATCGCGATCAGCAGGATGATTGCGCGCGGCCAGCCGGAAGCGCCGTACTTGTAGATCTCGATGTCGCGATCGAACTCGAACGAGTAGGCGTAGAGAAAAATGCACAGGCCGAGCCAGAACGCGGCTTCGACCAGGTGTCCGGGGCGGAGTTTACCCATCATGAGCGGCGGACTCGGAACCGAAAAGGCAAAAAATATTCCCGCTCACGGAGACGTCATTCCGCATCGGCGGACCGCCGCGCAAGCGGCAATCTTTCCGCAATGACGTGCGATGAGTTTTGAGGTCCCCGCCTGAACGGCGATCCGCCGCTGCGGAACGACCCGGAGAAACGGCAAGGTCCCCGCTTGCGCGGGGACGACTTGCTGCAAAAGGTGTCATGATGACGCGGGCCTTACTTGACCTCGAGCCCCATTTCCTTGTAGACGTCGCGGTACTGTCCGATCGTGGTCGTGATCAGGTCGCGCGAACCCTGGGTATCGCGGAAGCTCTCGATCAGCGTCATGTACTTGCTCTCGTTGAACTTCTGGTAGCTTTCCTCGCAGTAGGCCTTCTGGAATGCCCACTGCAGCCACTCCAGGCGGTCTGCCGGGATGCCCTTGTGCACGTAGAAGCCGCGGAAACGGAACAGCGGATCGAAGTCGAGTGCGACGTCGGTCAGGCTGGGCACATCGGCGAAGGCCGACGGACGCTCCTTCAGGATCGTCAGGATCGGCTTGAACTTGCCGGAATCGAGGAAGTTACGCACGTCGCCGGGTTGCTCGAACAGCGCGTCGACCTGGCCGCCGGCCAGCGCGCCGTAACGCGGAGCGCCCTTGTCGAACGAGATCTGCTGGATCTGCATGCCGGTGGCGTCGGTGATGAACTTCATCGTCACGCGCTCCATCGAACCTTCTTTCGACACGTTGGCGATGGTGGCCTTGCCGTTTTGCGCGGTCACCCACTCGACGAAAGATTCCCAGTCGTTGAAACGGGTCTCGTTGGCGCGGATGTAGATCTGCGAGAAAGTGATTTGCGAAGTGACCAGCGGGACCAGGTCTTCCGCCGGGTTGGGACGGCTCGAATCTAGCGCGTGCGCGCTGGCCGCGTCGTCGATGTGCTCGAGCACGGAGTAACCGTCTTTCGGTGTCGCCATGTAGGCGGTCATGCCGACCGTGCCGGAACCGCCGGGCTTGTGATCGCGGTTGATCGCCACGCCGGTCAGCTCGGTGACCGCCTGCGCCATGGCCTGGGCCACCTGGCCGGAACCGCCGGCCGGGCCGTAGGGTACGACCATGGTTAGCGCGCGCGCCGGGAAACCGCCGGGCTTGTCCATGCTGGCCGGCATGCTGTCGGTGGCACAGCTATGGCCCGCGGCAAACGCGGAACCGGAACTCAGGGTAATCAGGGCGAGTGAGGCAAAGCTGCCCGCCAGATACTTCTTCAGGGTCATTAGTACTCCTCCGAATTGTTGTACTTATGTACGCGCAAGCGCGCGCGGTTTTATTCAGACCCGCGATACTATAAAAGCCGCGTGGGCCTGTCTAGCTTTACGCGACAAACGCTTTTTCGGATCGATATCTTTCGAAATGGCCCGAAATGACCGCGTTGCGCAGGGAATCCTCAGTCGGAAGTATCTGCTTGCCGTCGTGGCGCCAACGCGTAACGCATCGACGAGGGTTGAAACAACGGGTGGAAACGATGACAGACCAGGACGCCGTCGCGCAGACAGTGGTCGGGGGCCTGCTGGCGGACCAGTTGATCGCCGCTGTTGCTGTACACCGCGATATAACCGTCGTGCGCGCCCAGCGGCGTGGCCAGGATCAGCCCCGCCAGCAACAGGCCTGGGCGCCATTGCCGGATGCCCCGCATCAATTGAGCGTCTCGTCTTGCCAGAACTTGGTGCCCTTGATCGTGGCCTGCAGGGCGAGACCGGCCTCGGTGAGCTGGTAGAGGGTCATGTCATTTA
Organism: Gammaproteobacteria bacterium; assembly: GCA_030066085.1. Taxonomy (GTDB): domain Bacteria; phylum Pseudomonadota; class Gammaproteobacteria. Next base: position 40,729 of record JASJCI010000027.1, read on the forward strand.
CCACGACCTCGCCGCCGTAAGCCCCGCCCTTGTCGCTGGCCTTGGCCGCCGCGTCGGCCTGGGCACCGAAGGTCCAGCCCTTGTCGACGAAACTGCGCATGCTTTCCTCGGTATGGAACACGAACACGATGCGAAAATCCTTGACGCCAAGCCCGAGGCCGATACCGACCTCACCCATCTTCATGTAGGTGTTGCGGCCGCTGCGATTGTCGCGCGCGACACCGTAGCCGCCACCGAAGCTGGCCAGTACCAGATTGACGTTGGCGTTGCTGAACACCGCGTAGCCCGGTGACGCGGCAATTTGCGCGCGCACGTCGGGCTTGACGGCATACAGGTCCGTGAGCGTTTGCGTCCGCATCGAAAGGATTGCCCGGCGCTGTTCGTCCGGCGTGCTTCCGCCGGTCGTGGCGCAGCCCGAAACGCCCAGCAGCATGGCCAGCAGCGCAAGGGTAACAGGGCGAGCAGCCGCCCCGGATAATCCGTATGGCAGGCAGCTGCCGATGTTGAGATGAAAACCGCGATACCGCATTTCGATTCTCTCGGGTTGTAGTTATTCGTATGCTAACAGTCGACCAGGATCGAAATCAGCGAACTAATTGATTTTCCGGGTCTGCGCCAGGTGGACTCGACATCAGTTCGCGCGGGCATTGGCGGCCCGGGATTTCTAGGCTACCGGCGACCAGCCGGGCACGGCGGTTGCCGTCGGCAAACCGGCCAGCACCGACCGTGCATGTTCGGCGGTATTATGACAAATGCGTCGAGCTGTATTCAAACGAACTCGAGGAACTGGGCGCTGCTGTCGGTGCGGCGGTAAAGTGCGCGCAGGCGGCTGAAAAATTCGTCGCGATCGACGTGACACTGGCGAATGTGGCGATTGCCGTTGAACGCGTCGCGCGCGTGCAGCACGCGGTGATTGTCGAGAATCGCGGCCTGGCCGGCTTCGAGCCGGTGGGCGACCCGGGCCTCGGCGCGGTAGACCAGCGCGAGCATCGCCTGCAGCGCGCGGTAGACCGGTTCGACCAGCTCGTCGGCGACATCGAACGGCGCCAGCGTGCGCTCGTTGATGTGCACGGCGACTATGTCGCCGGCCGGGTTCAGCTCGATGGTCGGCCATTTGGCCGCCAGCGCGACATCATCGACCTCGTCGACCAGGAAACGCTGGTGCGGAATCGGCACCTGGCACAGCAGCTCGAACTGGTCCGGATTGTCGCGTCGAAGGGTCTCGGCCGCGTGAAAGCCGTCGACGAACAGCGATGCGCCGCCGCCGCATTCGCTCGCCTTGAGGCAATGCATCATGAACAGCCCCGGGATCGGATCGCGAAACAGTTCGTCGTTGTGCGGCCGGATGGCGTGCGCGGTTTGCGCGAGGATGCGCTGCTCGGGCGTCGAGATCAGCTCGAAAACGCGGCCGTAGTGAGTTTCGCGTACAAAACCGAAAACCGCGGCCAGGCGCTCGATTTGCTCGGTTTCGATCGGGACCCTGTCGAGGATGGCGAAGCCATAGACGGCGATCTGCTCGAACATTTGCCGCCGGCGTGCGTCTTCGGCGAGAATTTCGGCGTAATCCCAGACCGGGTAGTTGCCCTGCAGTGCCGAATCCCAGGTAACCGGCTGCGGCTGGCGCGCGGCGACTGCCGCCGGCGAGTAGGCGTGGGCCCGCAGCCACTCGGACGTGTAGCGGGTGACATGATCGTCTTCACGCCAGTCGATGCGCAGCCCGCCGTCGGCGTCGATTGCGATATTGGCGGGTACGATGTCGGGATCGATGCTGCCCAGTTCGAGGTAACGATGACCGCCGGCGCGATCGCCGCAGGCGGAACAGCCGCAGTTATCGCGCAGCCAGATGTAGTGAAAGCGCTCCTGGCGGCCGTCTTCCCAGGTCAGGGACAGGTGGCGCGGGTGACGCTCGATACCCGCGATGCGGCCCGCCCGCGGGCCGGTTACCGATTGGTCCGGGATGGAACTCACGCTCCGCTCCGCCGCGCTTGTTGTCGATCGGGAGATGGTAAACCAGTTTCACGAGCTTGACCATGCTCCGACGATCAGGTGCCGCGTGCGGCGGTCACTGGTAGGCCCGCCACAGCATCGTCAAACCCGATACGACCAGGATACCGATGATCAGCCAGGTAAAGCGTTCGTCGCTGATGAATCGGCGGATGCGCTGTCCGATCCACTGGCCGAGCACTACCGGCAGGATCGCCGCAGCCGAGTACAGCAGCAGGCGCTCGTCGAGGATGCCGAACAGGTAAAGCGTGATCGCCCACGGGATGACCGCGCTGAGATAGAGAAAGCTGATCGTGCTGACGAACTGGTTCTTGGCGAGCCCCGGTACCGACAGCAGGTAGATGATCATCATCGGCCCGAAAAACGAGACCACGCCGCCGATCACGCCGGCGGCCCCGCCGAACAGGACGCCGGCGGGCTTGACCAGCGCGTCGGTCAGGCGGAAGCGGTAGTGGGATCCCTGCAGGATCGCGAACAGGATGACGGTCACGCCGACCACGACCAGCAGCGTTTGCTCGTCGATCACGGACAGGATCTTGACGCCGATCCAGGTGCCGACCAGGATCGCGGCGAAGGTCGGCCAGAAGCGCTGCACCACGGCCACGCTGCGCTCGGCCTGCATGAATTGCCAGACGTTGGCCACCACCACCGGCAGCGCCATGATCGCGATCGCCATCTGCGGCGGCAGCACCAGCGCCATCATCGGCACCGTCAACAGCGGTGTGCCCACGCCCAGCGCACCCTTGATGAAGCCGCCGCAGGTCAGCGCAAAGAAACACCAGGCGATAACCCGGATTTCGTACTCGGCAAACACAGTCGATCCAGACCCCGAAAGCGCCGCATGTTACGTCATTCCTGCCCGAGCGGGAATCTCCCGCCTCGGCATGCCCACGACCGCACATCGTCGTCCCCGTCAGATTTTTGTCGTCCCGCGGCTTGACCGCGGGACCCATGTTTCGGACTGTAGTGGATCCCGCGGCCTGCGCGGCCCGGTCAAGCCGCGAGATGACAACGCAGTAGAGGCGGGGATGACGGGGGCCGACACAGCGAGTAAACTCGCGGCTTCGCGCAACAGACGAGAAGACCAATGGCCAAATCCGCGGTAACGGCGATTGCCGATGCCAGTGAATCCGAAATCAGCGCCATCGACGGACTGATGGAACGTGCCCGCGCGGCAATGGACGCGTTTGCCGGCGCCGACCAGGCGCGGGTCGACGAGGTCGTAACCGCGGTCGCCTGGGCGCTGTACAAGCCCGAAAACGCGCGCCGGCTGGCCGAACTGGCGGTGGCAGACACCGGCATCGGCAACGTCGAGGACAAGGTGATCAAGAACCAGCGCAAGACCTTCGGCGCGCTGCGCGACCTGTTGCGCGCACGCACGGTCGGTATCATCGAAAACGATAACGGCACCGGCATGATCAAGTACGGCAAGCCCGTCGGCGTGGTCGCCGCGATTACGCCGTCGACCAACCCGGCGGCAACCCCGGTCAACAAGAGCATGATGGCGCTCAAGGGCGCCAACGCCATCGTGATCGCGCCGTCGCCGGCCGGCTGGAGCAGTACCAACGAGGCCGTGTTGCTGATGCGCGCGGCGCTGGCGAAGGTTGGCGCGCCCGAGGACCTGGTGCAGATCCTGCCGCAGCCCGTGTCGCGCAACATGACCCGGCTGCTGATGGAGCAGGCCGACCTGATCGTCGCCACCGGCTCGCAGAACAACGTGCGCTCGGCCTACCGCAGCGGTACGCCGGCGATCGGCGTCGGTGCCGGCAACGTGCCGGTGATCATCGACAGCAACGCCGACCTGAACGATGCGGCGGACAAGATCCGCGCGTCGAAAACCTTCGACAACGCCACGTCGTGTTCGTCGGAAAACGCGCTGATCATTCTCGACGATATCTACGAGGACGCGATCCGCGCGCTGCGCAACGCCGGCGCCTGGCGCTGCAGCGAGAGCGAGCGCGAGCTGATCCGCGACCAGCTGTGGATCGACGGCAACCTGAATCGCGAACTCATTGCCAAGGATGCCGACGTGTTCGCGCGCGGCGTCGGGCTCGACCCGGACGCGCAGTACGCGAAATTTTTCCTGGTCGAGGAAGACTTCGACCCGGCGTCGCAATTCGCCGACGAAAAGCTCTCGCTGGTGCTGACCGTGTACCGCGCGCGCGATTTCGATCACGCGGTGGAACTGGTGCGTGGCGTGCTCGACGTGCAGGGGCGCGGCCATTCCTGCGGCATTCACACGCGCAATCTCGATCACCCCGTGCGCCTGGCCGAGGAAATCGACGTCGTGCGCGTGCTGGTCAACCAGGCGCATACCTTCGGTAACGGCGGCAGTTTCAACAACGCACTGAACTTCACCCTGAGCATGGGCTGCGGTACCTGGGGCGGCAACAGCATCAGCGAAAATCTGAACTACCGCCATTTCATCAACGTGACCCACCTGGTCACGGTGGTGGCCGAGGACAAGCCGAGCGAGCAAGAGCTGTTCGGCGCCTACCACGCGAAGTACGGCGACGACTGATGCATTCCGAGACCGTCCGCGACTGTATCGAAAAGTACGCCGCCGAAACGCCGCGGGCGACTTTCCTGATCGCGCCGGAAATCGAGCGCGAGCTCGATTATGCCGGCCTCAAGGCCGCCGCCGACGAGGTTGGCGAACACCTCGACCGTCTTGGTGTGGCGCAGGGCGCCAAGGTCGCGTTCCTGCTCAACAACGGTTACTGGACCACGCGCCTGTTTCTCGGCGTGATGGCCAGCAATCGCATCATCGTGCCACTGAACGCGGTGGCCGGTAGCGTCCAGCTGACCCACGTGCTCGGCCATTCCGACACCGAGATCGTGTTCGTCGCGCCCGAGTACCGCGCCAAGCTGGACGAACTCATGGCCGAGGTCGGACGCCCGATCCGCGTCATCGAAACCACCGACGAAGACGGTCCGGCCTGGCCCGCGGATGCCGGCAGCACGGCCAGTGCGACGCCGCCGGCGCCGGACGACACCGCGCTGCTGCTGTATACCTCGGGTTCCACCGGCCTGCCCAAGGGCGCGATGATCAGCCACCGCGCGGTGGTTTGCGGCGGTTACAACGTCACCCTCGGCCATGAGCTGACCGCGGCCGACCGCGCGCTTTGCGTGCTGCCGGTGTACCACATCAACGGTGCGATGGTGACCGTGTCGGCGCCGCTGTACAGCGGCGGCAGCGTGATCATGCCGCGGCGCTTCAGCGCCACCGATTACTGGAACCTGGCGGCGCGCTATGCCTGCACCTGGAGCAGTATCGTACCGACCATCATCAAGTACCTGCTCGATCGGGTAGCGCAGGAACCCTATCAGTTCGGCAGCGATCCCCGGCTGGAAAAGTTTCGTTTCGCGCGCTCGGCGTCGGCACCGCTGGCGGCGGCCACGCTGGCCGAATGGGAACAAACGTTCAAGTTACCGATGATCGAAACCCTGGGACTGACCGAGACCGCGGGCACCGTCGCGACCAACCCGATGCCGCCGGCGGAGCACCGCGCCGGCTCGGTGGGTTTCGGCTACGGCAACGAGATCCGCATCGTCGACGGCGAGGGTGACGAGTGCCCGCCCGAGGTGGTCGGCGAGCTGACTATTCGCGGCGACAACCTGCTCGATCACTACTACAAGAATCCGCAAGCGACCGCCGACGCGCTGCGCGACGGCTGGTTTTACACCGGCGATCTCGGCAAAAAGGACACCGATGGCTACATCTACCTCACCGGGCGCTCCAAGGAGTTGATTATCCGCGGCGGCGAAAACATCGCGCCGCGCGAAATCGACGACGTTTTGTACAGGCACGAGGCGATCCTCGAAGCCGCGGCGGTCGGCGTCGACGACGACAACTATGGCCAGGAAGTAGTGGCCTGCGTGGTGGTGCGCGACGGTTACCAGTGCGGCGAGGCAGAGCTGAAGGCGTTTTGCGAAGCCGGCGTCGGCAAGTACAAGGCGCCCAAGATCGTCTATTTCTTCGACGACCTGCCCAAGGGCCCGTCGGGCAAGATCCTGCGGCTCAAGCTGCCCGAACTCATTGCCTCTGTCACCGAGCGAGACTAGGCGACACGGTTGTCCCCGCGCAAACCTGCGCGGGGCTTTTAGTGCACCCGCCAGACTCCCTGCGACCGCACATCGTAAATTTCCGGGAATCCAACAGGTGTGGCATGGCTATAAAGCGCGTGCACGCAAGGTCGGGATCGCATGAAAGTACTAGCGCTCATCGTAATCCCCCACAGTACTCTGTCATCCCGCGGCTTGACCGCGGGATCCAGGGCAATTCGATAAACTGGGTCCCGCGGTCAAGCCGCGGGACGACAGGCATCGAGCGCGAATGACGTTGGCACGTGGATTACTGGATGGTATTGATCGACCAGTCGTAGTCGTCGTCATCGATGCGCTCGATGCCCGCGAGCGCGGCTTGCAGCTCGGCATCGGCATACTGGCGCAGGTGCGCGATCACGCCGGCGTCGTTACCGCCGAAATCTTCCTCGAACCAGGCATAGATGCTCGATACCTCGAGATCGCCGTCGACCACGCGCGCGCCGCGCGGGTGATTGACGAATTCGCGCGCGCCGCGTTCCAGCAGGGCCTCGGTGTTGGCCGCGGTAAATGCCTGCGGCTGCAGGTTGGGGCAGCCGATGGAGGCGCAGTTGACCGCGTAGTGAATCCGCGGATCGCGCCAGATCGGCCGCAGGATGCGGTGCTCGATATCGTCCAGCGTCAGCGCCTCGCCGTCCACCTCGACCAGTTCCTTTTTCCAGGGCCCGGACGAAAACAGGCCCGACGAAATATCGCGGATGCTGTCGAGCGGATAGAAGCGCAGGATTTCCTGCACCGTCAGCGCGTTGTACAGGTTGATCCAGTAGGCCATCTGCTGCTCGCGGCGAAAGTCGAGAATCGGCAGCTGCGCCAGCGATTCGATGTAGGCGTCGAGCTCCGCGCGATCGGCGTCGCTGACGCGGCCGTAGGCGAAACGATTAACTCCGTCGTCGCTGGTGACGAGGTAGCGCTGCAGCAGGGTATCCCAGCGAGCGTGGTCGATCGTCTGCGTGGCGGCAGCATCGGCCTGGTCCCAGCGCTGCCAGAGTTCTGCCTTCGGGGCTGCCTGCAGGCCGGTGGCAAACAGGCAGGCGGCCAGCAAGATCACAAGAGTACGAAACATCGATGCGTTATCCTCGGTAGATGTTCGTCAGACGCCGCAAAAGCCGCCGGGTTCCGCAACCGTCTCGAATCCGGCTTGATTCGACGTCGGTCACGTTCACAATAGGTCCTCGCGCCGGTTTGTCCAGTCCGGCGGACCTGAATTCGGAGACAATATGAGCCAGCTGCGCAAGGAGATAACCGCGGGATACTTCAATCGAATCGCGACGGACTACCTGCCGGGACATCTCGGCATGCGGATTACGTCGGTCGCCGACCGGCGGGTCGAGGCGGAGATGCCGATTACACCGCGATTGCTCGCACCCAACCGCTACCTGCATGCGGGCAGCGTGGTGGCGCTGGCCGATACCGCCTGCGGCTGCGCTACCGTGGCTCACCTGCCGGTCGGTGCCGAGTCGTTTACCACGATCGAAATCAAGAGTAACCACCTCGGCACGCTGCGCGAAGGCAGCGTGACCTGTGTCGCCACCGCGCAGCACCTCGGGCGCACGACGCAGGTCTGGGATGCCGAGGTCAGCGACGGCGACAGCGGCCGCAGGCTGGCGCTGTTTCGCTGCACGCAGATGATCCTGTGGCCACAGCCGGGCGAGTAACGCCGCCGGCCTAGTCGCGCCTGCGCTGCAGGCCGACCGGCATGGCGTCGGCCGCGCGGATCGCCGGCGAATCCAGCAGCGCGGGATCGGCGAGGTATTCGAGCAGGAAGTCTAACGCGTCGTAACCCCAGAAGATCTCGCCATCGACCACCAGGCTGGGTACGCCGAACAGCTCGATATCGATCGCGTGCGCGGTGTTCTCGCGCAGCGCCGTCTTGACCGCGTCGTCGGCGATACGCCTATCGGCATCCTCGACACCGAGTTCGGTACACAGCGCCTGCCAGTGGTCGGGATCGTCAGCGCTGCGCCCCTCGGCCCAGACGAAGCGAAACAGGCGCTGCGCAACCTCGAGCCGGCTGTCGAGCGCGATACACAGGCGCAGCAGCTTCAGCGGGTTGAACGGGTGCGCCGGCGGCAGGGTCAGTGCTATGCCGTCGCGCGCGGCCATCCAGCTGACGTGACGAAACGTGAAGCGGCGCATGGGCTCGATCTCTGCCGGCCCCTTGGTATGCCAGTGCTGCAGCAGGCCGGCGAACAGGATCGGTCGCGGCCGCAGCTCGACGTCGTCCGGCAGGCGCTGCAGGCTTTCGCTGACCAGGTAGGCGAACGGCGAAATGAAATCGAAGTACCAGTCGACGGTTTTCACGGGCCCTGGCTGCCGCTCAGTCCGTCGTAGCTGCTGCCGCCCGTTGCGCGATGCCACAGGCGGTAGAGGTGGCGCTTGCGTTCCGGTTCGTCGAAATCGACGAAGGCGCTGCGATAGTGGCCAACCTCGTGATTGTTCAGGTACTGCACCTGGCCGCGTTCGAGCGGCGCCTCGTACCACAGGTCGGTGGCCGCGCAGACCTCGTCGATCGCAGCAAGCGCGTCGGCCAGCGCCGCGTCCATGGGTTCGCCGGCGACGTCGTAACCCTTGCGCACCAGCGACGAGTTGGCGCGCGCGAACAGGCGCTCGCCGCGCCAGCTGAAAAACGGCGCCAGGCAAACCGGCGGCGCGCCCTCGCGATGCTCCTTCTGGCGGTCGAACAGCATCGGCTGGTACAGGCGCTCGAGCGCGGCGGGGTGCGCCATGCGCAGGCGCTCGTGCACCGCGTACAGGCTGCAGAAGCGACTGACGCCGCCTTCTCGCGCCGGGTTGCGGCAAAACAGGCCGACGTAATCCGGCAGTACGCGGGCGAACGCGTTGTCGGTATGGAACACCAGCTCCACCGACGTGTGTGACCCGCGCGTGCCGTAGGCGTACTGCGCGCCGGTATCGGCAACGTCGTAAATCATCTGGCCGTTCCATTTCTGCGCCACCGGGCGGCCGACGGCCTGGCCGAGCAGCCAGTAGACCTGGAGCAGGATTTCGATTTCGTGCCGCTCGAGATCGAGCCGATCGAGTACCGCGAAGCCGACACCGTCGTCGAGGATCGACTTCATCCGCGTCATCAGCTGGCGGCAGGCCGGCAGTTCGAACTCGTCCAGCCGCCGTTGCAGCACCGGCAGCGGGTTGTCGTGCAGGAATTGCGCGAGCTTTTCGATTTCGGCCGCTGCCGCGGGCGTCATCATCACGCGCCAGTCGTCATCGTCGATGTCGGCCGCCAGCCAGTTCAGCCGCGTCGGGGGTGCCGCGCGCAGCGCCGAAACTTCGTGGCTGCAGTCCAGCAGGGCGATAGAGAAAGATTGCTGTGCGTGCATGGCCGGATTATACGGCGCGACCGCGGCCGGGTCACGATCAAGCCACGAGCGGCTGCTCAGACCTCGTCAGAAGTCGAACAGTTCGCTGAGGAAGGATTCCTTTTTCTTGCGATGGTGCTTCTGCGGGCCGAATTGTGTTCTTACCCGGTGGTCCTGCGAACCGCCGCGGGCGGCACGCTCGATGATCTTGTCCAGTTCGCCGCGTCCGAGCCAGACGCCGCGGCATCGCGGGCAGTAGTCGATCTCGACGCCGTTACGCTCGGAAGTGAGCAGGGTTTCGTTGTCGATGGGGCACAACATTTCTGGTCTCCTTGCAATGCCGTCGGCGCGCCTGCCATGACTCCTGTAACGGGTGTCTGAACGCGCCTTTGCAAGCGCGCCCCGCGGCGCCTAACCGCCGGGTTCACCCGGTTTGACCTTGCCCTCGCGCAGGCGTTCGCGATATTTTCCGCGCGCCAGCGCCTGCATGTCCTCGACGGTGTCGCTTTCGTCGACGATCTCGCGCCCGAGCAGGGTCTCGATTGCGTCCTCGAGGGTCACGATACCCGCGGTCTGGCCGTACTCGTCCTCGACCAGCACCAGGTGCACGCGGTTCTTGATCAGCAGGTCGAGCAGTTGCTGTACCGGCAGTTTTTCCGACACGCGCAGGATGGACTTGGCGAATTCGCTGATCGGTTGCTCGCCCTTGCCCTCGCGCTCGGCGATGAACAGCTCGTTGCGCAACACCTTGCCGGTGACGTCGTCGACGCTGTCACCGTAGATCGGCATGCGCGCGAACTGGCGCGTGGTTGGATCGTCGAGTGCGGCACTGACCGTGGCGTCCTGCGCCAGCATGTGTACCACCGTGCGCGGCGTCAGTACCTGCTCGGTGGTGATCTCGCGCAGGCTCAGGACGTTCGACAGGTATTCGTTCTCGCGCGGTATGATCGCACCGCCCTTTTTACCGAGCTGTGCCATGGCGATGATTTCCTCGCGCGTGACCTCGTTGTCGGCTTTTTTGCCGAACAGCTTGGTCAGCAGCGTCGAGATCCACACCAGCGGGTAAACCAGCTTGATCAGCCACAGGATCATGTAGGCCGCCGGGATAGCGAGCGTACGCCAGAAAGTGGCGCCGAGCGTTTTGGGAATGATCTCGGAGAAGTAAAGAATGGCCAGCGTCAGCAGCACCGCGATCAGGGTTTCCCATTCCGGGCCAAAAACCCGCAGCGCCTGCGCACCGACGCCAAAGGCGCCCATGGTATGGGCAAAAGTATTCAGGATCAGGATCGCTGCCAGTGACTGGTCGAGCCGTTCCTTGACCGCGGCGAGCACGGCGCCCGAGCGAGGTTTCTCGTCGCGCAGCGTGGCGACGAAGCTGGGGGTGGTCGACAGCAGCACGGCCTCGAGAATGGAGCACAGAAACGAAACCCCGATAGCGATGGCGAGGTAGAACAGCAGCAGTGTCATGACGGCGATATGGGGACGTGGCCAAGGTTTTTACAGCTGGCGCGCGTTACCGGCCGGTTTGTCGACACCGCGTTGGCGGGGGCAGGGTTCATGCCCGTTCTATCTCGACCAGGCCCTGCGCGGGCCTGACCGTGACCCGGTCGCCGGTGCGAATCAGCTGCGTTACGTCGCCATCCTCGAAACGATCGCACATCGCCATGTCGGCCAGCGCCGCTCCCTGCGCGAGTATCGGATTTACCCGGTTGAACAGGATTGCTTTCGGCGCGACGCCGCGCGACACCATCTCGTTCAGCATCCACGCCGACGCTACACCACCCTTGGCGGTATTGAATACCATGATGCGGTCGACGTAGCTCTGGCCGGCGAGCTTGTGCTGCGGGCGGGAGAAGATGCCGGCGATACGATCGAGGTCGTAACGCGCGGAAAAATTGTCGTCGGTCACCAGCGCTTCACCGCTGACTTCGGGGCCGACGCCGACGTGGCATGCGAGCGTGATTAGCGGCATCAGACAACCTCCCCGGCAACCGCCGATTCGACGCAGTCACGCATGCTGGCAAGCGTCGGCTGGTAGCCGTAGCCACCGATGATGTTGGCCAGCTTGACCGAGTTGGTCAGCAGCCGCGACCAGCCGTTGGCCTCGGCCATTTCGCGTGCGTAACTCTGGTAGAAACACATGCCTTCTAGCACCAGTCCACCGGCGGCTTCGATACGCTCGACCAGCCCCATGCGGCGCGCGTCGGCCGCAACCACCGGGCTGGTTACCGCCAGCAGGGTCGTATCGGCATGGACCTGGCGGCCGTCGAGCAGGTCGGCGATCGACATCATTTCGACCAGCGACAGCTGCGGCGCGGAAAACACGACCACGTCGACCTTTTCGCCCTTGCCGCCGTAGCGGGCGAAAAACTCCTCGAAGTCGGCCGCGCCGATTTCCGCCGCCGCCAGTTCGCCCGGGTTGCAGACGGCCTCGAGGGTCGGTGCTTCCGGCGTGATGCCGACCAGGTGGAACAGCGGCACCGAGCCGAAACTGGCCATCGCCGCGCCGAAATGCTTGAGTTCGTCCGAACCGGGGGTGACCTCGATGCCCTCGACTACGGGCACTTCCCAGTAAGAGCCCGCGCGCGCGCCGACGAGCGCGCCGAGCGCGCCCCAGTCGGACAACTGCTCCGGCTGGTGGGTTACGCGAAAGCGCGTGGTCGCGCGCCGGTTGGCGTCGAGGTGCAGGCCGTAACGCGGCGTGCGCCCGGTGAGCCCGGCTGCCAGCGCCGACGGACCACCCTCGAAGTTCGAGTAGGCGCCGAACACGCTGTTGCTGTAGATCACGACACCGGTGTCGCCGAAGGCGAGGTGTTCGCCGCGCACCGGCGGCAGGATGGTCTGGTAGTTGATGCAGGTGTTCGTCATCAGCACGCCGAGCGCCTCGAAGGCATCGATCGCGCGCTGTTCGAGCGCCGCCATCGCGTCGGTCTGTCGCAGGCGCTGGTAGTGGCAGAAGTCGATACCGCGCGGGTCCGTGATCGTCGGTACCTGCACGCGACGATCCGCGGCGGGCGCCGCCGCCAGCGACTCGAGAAACTCGACCCCGGCTTCGCCCAGCGATTCGGTGTCGGCCATGATGTGCGCCTGGGTCACCTCGACCAGGTCGGGTGCGTCGAAAAAGCGCGCCACGCGCAGCATGTGCTCCATGGCCCAGCGGCGCGGCTCGCCGAGTTCGCCGTCGAGCATGGCCTGTTCTTCGGATGTCAGTTGCATGTAATCAGTCCTGTTCGGAATCGGTGGATGCCATCAGCGCGTCGGTGTAACGGTTGCCGGCGACCGTGTTCTCGTTGATCAGCACATCGAGTTCGTCGACGGTTGCGCGGTCGAGCTCGATGTCGGCGGCAGCGGCGTTCTCGAGCATCCAGTCCATGTGCTTGGTGCCGGGGATCGGCACGATATCGTCGCCGCGCGCGAGCAGCCAGGCCAGCGCGAGCTGCGCCATGCTACAGCCGACGCGCGCCGCGATTTCGCCGTAGGGCTCGAGCAGCTTTGCATTGTGCGCGAAATTGTCGGGCTCGAAACGCGGCCGCGCGATGGTCGCGCGAATATCGGTGTCGTCGACGCCGGTAACGTCGGGGCTGCGGCCGGTCAGGAACTGCCGCGCCAGCGGTGAAAATGGTACGAAGGCGACGCCGAGTTCGCGACAGGTCGCCAGTACCCTGCGTTCCGGTGTGCGCGTCCACAGCGAGTACTCGGACTGCACCGCGGTGACCGGGTGTACCGCGTGCGCGCGCCGCAGGCTGGCGGCGGAAACCTCCGACAGGCCGATGCCGCGGATCTTGCCGGCCGTCACCAGGCGGCCAAGCTCGCCGACGCTGTCCTCGATCGGCACCCGCGGGTCGACCCGGTGCAGGTAGTACAGGTCGATCGTATCGCTGCGCAGGTTTTGCAGGCTGGCTTCGCAGGTCCGGCGCAGGACCTCGGGGCGGCCGTTGATTTCGACCTGGCCCTCGGCATTGCGGCTGATGCCGCACTTGCTCGCGAGCACGTACTCGTCGCGCCGCGCGGCGAGAAAACGGCCGATCAGGGTCTCGTTGTGGCCGTTGCCGTACATCGCGGCGGTGTCGAGCAGGGTATAGCCCCGGTCGAGCGCGGCGTTGAGCAATCGACCGGCGTCCGCTTCGTCGGCGCGCGGACCGTAACCCATCGACAGGTTCATGCAACCCAGGCCGATCGCGGAGACGTCGAAAGGGCCGATCTTGCGTTGTTTCATGCGCTTACCGCGGTCCGGAGTCGAAGCCGCATCATAACCAAAAGCATCGCGGCGGTCATTCAGGGCGCGTCCGTCGACGGAATCGAGTCGCACGCGAGCAGGCTGACGCGGACGTGGTTTTCACGACCGCGGACCTCGACCTCGCGCAGCGACTCCGGCGCTACCTCGATTGCCTCGCGCTCGAGGGTTTCGAGTGACACGATCAGGTCGCAGTCCAGCGTCTTGGTCTGGGCCTCGAGCCTTGCGGCGATATTGATGTTATCGCCGACCGCGGTCAGCAGCGGGGTTTTCGGCGGTCCCATGGTGCCGACGATGGCCTCGCCGCCGTGAATGCCGATCCCCATTTTCACGCTTTCGCCGAACTCCCGCTGCAGCTGCAGGTTGAGTGCCTGGATGCGGCGAAACATTTCGCGCGCGCCAGCCAGCGCATCGGCGCAGGCGTGGGGCTTGCGCGCCGGGTCGAGGCCGTAGAGCGCCATCAGGCCGTCGCCGGCGAACTGGGCGTAATGGCCATGCGACTGCTGCAGCGCTTCGGACAGTTCGGTGAAGAAGCGATTGAGAATGAACACCACGTCGTAGGCCAGCACCCGCTCGCCGAGACTGGTCGAACCGCGCATGTCGACGAACATCGCCACCACGTATTCTTCGTGACCCTGCACGCCGCCGGCATGCAGGCTTGCCGCGAGCGTCTGTCCCGCCTGCACCAGCGGCGTGATCGCGAGGTCCGTGCGCGGGTGCAGCTGGCAGGCGAGGCGCACGTCGGCCGGGGCGTCGATACGTTGCAGCGCCGCGCGCTCGAGATCGTTCGGCGGCGGCAGCTGTGCAAGTCCTTCGCCGACCCGCACGCGGCAGGTGGTGCAGCGCCCGCGGCCGCCGCAGACCGATGCGTGCGGCACGCGCGCCTGGCGCAGGGCGTCGAGCAGCGAAGGGCCGTAAACGGCGCGCAGCCCGGGGCGAGCGGGATGTTCGATGCGGTAGCTGCCGCGCCGCGCCTGGCGCCACAGGCGCAGCTGGCGCGCGAGCAGGGTCAGGCCGAGCAGGGCGGCCATCGCGATCCAGGCCTGCGTTTCCAGGCCCTGCAGGAAACGCAGGTCAGCGCGCGACATCTCGCGCAGCGCGGCATAGATTTGATCCAGGCGGTCGCGATCGCCAGCCCAGGTCGAGGCCTGCTGCAGCATGTGCAGGATGCCGGTCAGCGCCAGCGCCGGCACCAGCACCGCGAGGGCGAACAGCCAGGGCAGGAAACGTGAATAGGCGGATTTGAGTCGCAGCCAGAAGTGCAGGCCGATGGCCATGTGCAGCCAGACCAGCGGTACCAGCAGCGCCAGCTTGATCAGCGTCACCGGGTCGAGCGCCATCGACGTGACCACGTAGTAGTAGTTCGGATCGAGATCGCCCAGCAGTGCGTAGCCGCGATTGCCGATTGCATGGCCCGCGACCAGCGGCGGGATCGACAGGCCCAGCAACAGCTGCAGCCATTGCCACAGCGGCATGCGCAGGCTCGAACGGCGGTAGACCGAGCGCAGCGCGACCGCGGCATGCAGCATGACCGAGGCGTAAAACGCGATCAGCACCGGCGTTGCCTGGAATACCGCGCCGACACTCTTGCGATAGATTTCGGCCGCCTCGATGGAAACGATGCCGAAGGCGTGATTCAGCAGGTGCTGTGCCACGTAGACCGCGAGCAGGATGCCGCTGCCGAGCCGTATGCGCGATTCCAGCTGGGTCACGGCACGGATCAGTTGCGCCTGAAACGCCGGGTGAAACCGTCGAGCTCGATCACGAATTCGTCCGCCGCGTAAAACTCGGCGTCGTTCATCCCGGGCTGTTCGCGCTCGCGGTACCAGGCGGCGTATTCGGCGACCTGCGACGAGTAGCGGCGGTAGTAACTGGAATAGGTCCGGACCGCGATACGGGCCGGTTCGGTGGTGAAGTCGAAGCGCAGCAGGCGCAGCCAGCCGTCACCGATGCCGCGGCGCTTCTCGCGGCCGTGGTCGAATACCGATTGTCCGCGGCTCTGGTAGTTCGCCAGCACCTGGTATACCGGGTTGCCGCCTTCGTTGGCATCGACGCGAAAACTCTGCCCGGGATGGTGTCCGCAAAGGACGAGGAAAATCTGGTCGTGGCGGCGAACCAGTTTTTGCCAGACCTGTTCGGCGTTATTGTGGAACTCCGGTTCGACGCGTGCGTAGTCGTCCAGTTCCCGCGGCCGGCGTTCTCCCCGGGGGTTCAGGTAATCGTGCGTGGTCAGAATGGTCGGCAGCCCGGGGTATCTCCCGAGCACGGACTCGGCCCAGGCCAGTACTTCGTCCCCGGCCTGCATCTCGATTCCGATATGCAGAAATTCGTAACCCGCGGCGCTGAAACGCTGGGCGCTGCTGGCGCCGCCGCGGAAATGGTCGACGTACCAGTCCTTGTCGCGGAAAAAATCGCTTTGCGCGCCGAACACCGAGCGGAAGTTGTCCAGCCCGCCGACGTGCAGTATGCCCATGTCTTCCACGGTCCAGGTCATGTCCTTCCACTGCTTGGTCCGGTTAGGCGGATAGCCGGCCACGCTCCAGGCCGCGTCGTAGTCGTGATTGCCCGGCACCACGCCGAAGGGCAGACCGGCCTCGCTGATGATCCGGTAACCCTCGGTTGCTGTCGGCAGTTCGAAGCCGAATACCCCGTCGCGCTGTACCGCGCGGCGCGCCAGTATCGGATCCGGCTCGATACGCATGCCGCGGCGGTAGTGTTCCGGGTCGATGTCGACGGTCTGGTGTTGCCAGACGTCGCCGACCGAGGCGACGAAGGCGATGTCGCCGCCGTTGCCGACCGCGTTGTCGGCGATGAAACGCATTTGTTCGATGAACAGGTCGGCGGCGTCGAATTCGAAACCCGCGGACTTCTGGTGGCGAAAATCGACCGAATTCTGCGTATCCGGTATCACCGCCAGGGTAAAGCGGTCGGACGTAGGGGCTTCGCTGGAGAGCGCTGCGGCCGGCAGTAAAATCAGTAGCGGTAACAGCCACCGAATGATTGTAGGATAGACAGGTCGCATGGCTTTCGAAATGCGGCTCAATATAAACGTAAACCCGCCAGGGGTACAGCTTGCTCGACAACCCGCCGCGAGAGTCGGAATCACGATCCTGGACCTGGGTCGTCCTCGGTGTGGTCGTCATTTACGCGACCATACCGGTTGCGCGCGCGTTGCGCGAGCTGGTCGATCGCAGCCTCGGGCGCGAGATTTTCGTCCACCTCTGCCTGCTGCTGGTGGCCGTGGCCGCGGTTTTCGCCTGGCGCAGCCTGCGTCGGCGGCGCCTCGGCCGGGGCGCCGGCCTGTCGCTTGTGCTGGTGCTGATCCTGTTTGCCGGCCTGATCTTCTACCTGCGCGCGATCCCGGAAGAAGCCCTGCACGTCGCCGAGTACGGCGTGCTGAGCCTGCTGATCTACCGCGCGCTGACTCACCGGGTGCGCGATTACAGCATCTACCCGCTGAGCGCCCTGTTGACCGGAATGGTCGGCGTGATCGACGAATACGTGCAGTGGGTGGTGCCGTCGCGCTACTTCGACGTCGACGATATCGAACTCAATTTTGTCGCCGGCCTGCTGGCGCAGATCGGCCTGGCCGCGGGCCTGCGGCCACGGCTCGTGATGCCGCGACCGGATCGCCGCAGTCTCGGCCGGCTTGCCTACCTGGCCGCGGCCGGCCTGGTGTTGCTGCTGGTCGCGTTCGTCAACACGCCGCAGCGCGTTAACTGGTACGCGCACAAGGTTCCGGGTCTCGAGTTCCTGCTCGACGGCAGTGCCATGATGGCGCAGTACGGTTACCGTCTGCGCAGTCCCGCCGGGGCCGAGTTTCGTTCGCGCTTCGACAGCCTGGAGCTGGCGGAGCTCGATCGTGAGCGCGGGATCGAGGTCGCCACGGTGCTCGATCGCTACATTCGTGGCGAGGGTTACCGCGAATTTCTCGCGCGTTACAGCATTATTCGCGATCCCTACGCGCACGAGGCCGGGGTACGCCTGTTCCGCCGTGAATTTCATATCGATCGCGCGCGCGAGCCCGATCGGGATGCGGCGGAGCACTACACGATCGCCTATTTCGAAAATCAAATCCTGCAGGCTTTTTTCACCAATGCGATCGAGAGATCGACGCACCGCTGGAGCGATGAAGTGGCGGCCGAGGTCGCCGCCGGCGCACAGCGCGATACCGCCTACCTGAGTCCGGTCAGCAGTGCGGTCATCACCCGCCTCGGGCAG
>JASJCI010000036.1 GCA_030066085.1 Gammaproteobacteria bacterium
GAGCCAAGGTTTTCTGGATCCCGCGGTCGAGCCGCGGGATGACAACTCAAGAGGTAGAGAATTAAGTCGGAGTACGGCTTTAGCGTACCAAAACATCGTTTTTAAAAGAGTTTTTGATCAGGCGTTTAAAATATCCCGGACAGTAGTGCGCGAAAGCGGGGATCTCAAAATGACGGCACCGTCACAAGATTCCCGCTTGCGCGGCGGTCCGCCGAAGCGGAATGACGGGGATGACGGAGGACTCGCGGAGATTGCACAAGTTTGCAGGGATGCCGGTAACGACTGGGTTACGGGCGGGACGACGATAATCAGGCGGCGGATTCGCTGGCGGCGAGCAGTTCGCTCATTTCGAAGGCCGACACGGGTTTGCCGAAATAGAAGCCCTGGAAATACTCGCAGCCGTGGTCCTGCAACAATGCAAACTGTTGCTCGGTCTCGACACCCTCGGCGACCACCTTGAGTCCGAGGTGCCGCGACAGCGCGAGTATCGACGCCACCATGGCCTCGTCCCCGGCGTTGTTGCAGATGTCATGGACGAAACTGCGATCGATCTTGATATGGCTGACCGGCAGGTTTTTCAGATGGCTCAACGACGAGTAGCCCGTGCCGAAGTCATCGAGCGAAAAGCGGATTCCGCACTGCATCAATTCGCCCATGCGCAGGATTGCATCGTCGAGGTCGTGGATGATGTTGTGCTCGGTCACCTCCATCACGATGTTGCGCGACGACAGGTTGAATCGCTCGAGCTGACTTTGCACGTTGCTGGCGAACTGCGGGTCGCGAAACTGGCGCGGGCTGATGTTGATACACAGGGCAAAATCCTCGTGCCAGATCCCCTGCTGCATCCACTGCGTAACCTGGGCCAGCGCACTGGAGACTACCCAGTCGCCGACCTCGACGATCTGGCCGGTGGATTCCAGTACCTCGAGGAATTCGGACGGCGCGGTAATGCCCCGCTCCGGGTGGTCCCAGCGAATCAGGGTTTCGGCGCCGATGATATGGCCGCGGGCATCGACCAGCGGCTGGTAAAACAGCTGGAACTGGCGTTCGCGCAGGGCCCGTCGCAGCAGGTTTTCCAGCTCGAGCTGGCGCGACACATCGCTGCTCATGGTTTCGCTGAAAAACTCGGAGCGGTTGCGGCCTTCGCGCTTGGCCTCGTACATCGCGGTATCGGCGAAGCGCAACAGGTCATGGCCGCTGGCATCGTCGGAGGTGATCATCGTGATACCGATACTCGCGGTCAGGTGCAGGTCGGTATCGTTGACATGGCACTCCAGCGCCACCGTGTCGCGAATCTTGTTGGCGATCTCGCGCGCCTGCGCCACCGCCTCGATACTGTCCGCGCTCAGGCCCGACAGGATGACGACGAACTCGTCACCGCCGAGCCGCGCCACCGTATCGTCACCGCGCAGGTACTTGCGCAAGCGCAGGCCCATTTCCTTCAATACCTGGTCACCCACCGGGTGGCCGAGGGAATCGTTGATCGTCTTGAAGTTGTCGAGATCGATGAACAACAGCGCACCGTGACGATGATTGCGCCTGACCCGCGAGACCTCCATGTCCAGGCGCTTGGCCAGTTCGTTGCGGTTCGGCAGACCGGTAAGAGGGTCGTAGTAAGCAAGGTACTCGACGCGCTCCTCGGCCGCGCGCAGGTGACGAATGTCGCGCGCGATGGTCGAGAAAAATTCGATATCGCCGCGCTGGTTACGATGCGAGATCAGTACCTGCGAGGTCAGGATCATCTCGCCGTTGTTGGTGCGGAAGGTGGTTTCATCCGACCAGGTACCGTTGCGCACGGCGGTGGGAATACCGTCGCGCAGGATTTTCTGGCCGTCCGCCGGCGAGTGAAAATCGGCGAGCCGGATACGGCCGATATCTTCGTCCGCGGTGATGCCGAGCATTTCGCGGCCGGCGCGGTTGATATAGGTCAGGAAGCCATCGAGATCGGCGATGCAAATCAGGTCGGGGGTAGCCTCGAGGATAGCGGTCAGGCGCTGCTGTCGTTCGTTGGCGAGCTTTTGTTCGAACATCAGACGCCATTCACGCAGCACGCGGCTGGCCGCGCGCGGCATCGCCGCCATGGTCTCCGGAGACTTGACGATATAGTCGGCGGCGCCCGACTTGATGACCTGCACCGCGACCCGCTCGTCGCTGTAGGCGGTCATGACGATAGTCGGGCAACGGCCGTCGGGTTCGATCAGCTCGGTCCCCTCGCCGTCCGGCAGCCTGAGGTCGGTGATGACGAGGTCGGGCGCGGCCAACCGCATGCTCTGACGCGCCTGCGCAAGCGTGCCCACGGTATGCAGCTGGCAGAGGCTGTCGCTGGCGAATTCACGCTCGATCAGCTCCGCGTGCGCCGGATCGTCTTCGACCAGCAGGATCCTGTAGTTTGACTGATTGCGCATTGCCGGTTGGCTTTTATTTCCCGGATTGCCCGATTCTGCGGGCTTTATCGGCCGAAAGGGCGAGAACCTGAGGGTTATCTGCACCGTAAACGGAGCGACTTTGGCCCCCCTTTATAGCTATGCGCCATGCCTGGCGGGGATCGCCGGGGGGGTGGCCGCGAGCAGCCGGGGCTGGCGATGAAATCGAGCGGAGATCGATCCGCTGCAGCGCCTGTGCCGGCGCAAGCCGGGCTCAGGGGGCGAGCAGGATGCCGCGCAATTCGGCGAACTGTTCGTCGCGGGACTCGATCATGTCCTGCAGCGCTACCGCACCGATTTCGAGGGCTTCGGCCAGCACGCGCGGCCCGACGTCTTCCGGCGCATCACCGTTGGCCAGGGCGTTGGCGAGCGCCAGCACCAGCACCACGTAATGCGAATCACCCCGCGCCAGCTGGTACTGGTGGTGGCAGCGCGCCATTTCGGCAAGCTCCTGCGGCAGGCTCCAGGTCTCGAGCAGCAGCGCGCCGACCTCGGCGTGATCGAAGCCCAGCACCTCGCGCTCCGCCTGGTCGGGCAACTGGTGGCGCTCCTCGCTCTGGCGCTCGACCGCGGCGGCCAGCGGCGCATCCCACTGGTAAATCACGAGCCGGCCGATATCGTGCAGCAATCCGCCGAGAAACAGGTTTTCGGCATTGATGCCCGCCAGCCGGCGCGCTATCAGCCGACCGCCAATGCCGGTCAACAGGCTGTGTTCCCAGAACTGGTCGATATCGATACCGCTGAAGCGGACGCTGTTCATCGCGCCGACCACGCTGGTGGCGAGCACCAGGTTGCGTAGTTCCAGCTCGCCGACCAGGCCCACGGCATCGTCGATCGCCTCGATTTCGCGCGGAAAACCGTAGTAGGCGCTGTTGGCGATGCGCAGCACGCGCGCGCACAGCGCCGGGTCATGGCCAAGGATCTCGGCGACCTGCTCGCGGGTGTGGTTCGGATCGTCGATGGTTTTCTGCAGCCGCAGGTACAGCTCCGGCAGGCTGATCAGCTGGGTCAGGTTTTCGACCAGGGTATGGGGCGTAGTGGTCTTCTCGGCGGTCTGCATCTGGATCCGGTCGGTTCGGGTACTGACCGGAGTATAGTTCAACGCCCCGGAATTTGATTCCAGGTCAGCCAGTAGAAGCCGAGGTCGCGCATCAGGGTCTCGAAACGATCGAAATCCATCGGCTTGACTACGTAACTGTTGGCGTTGTACTCGTAGGCGCGCGCAATGTCCTTGTCGGCGGCCGAGGTGGTCATGACCACTACCGGCGTCTTGCGCGTGGTCTCGTCGCTCTTGATCCGGCGCAGCACCTCGATGCCGTCGACCCGCGGCAGGCGCAGGTCGAGCAGGATACAGTGCGGACGCGGATAGCGCTTGGTATCGACATATTCCCCCTTGCGAAAAACATAGTCCAGCGCTTTCTGCCCGTCACTGAGGTGGACGATGCGGCTGCCGACGTCATGCTGCGAGAAGCTGCGCATGACCATCTCGGCGTGGGCGTCGTTGTCCTCGACCAGCAGCAGGACCAGGGGCTCGGTTGATTCTTCAGTCATCGATCGTGTCTCGCTCGGAGCCTAGCCTAGTAGAGATGGGCGTAGCTGTCTATCGCGATCAAGCGGCCGCGTTCAGTCGCGATTCGGCTCGAATGCCGGTGGTCGCGGGTAGCGCGAAGTGATATCGAAGCGGGTGAGATCCATGTGGCTGCGGGTGTACTCCTCGGAGGCATCGCGCGCGGGATTGAAATCCCAGCCCTGGTAGCGGCCCACGCGCAGCGCGGCGTGCACCGCACGACGGCGCTGCTGATCGGCAATCACCGTCGCGCGCATGGCCTCGGGGTCCCAGTGCGCGGCCGCGGCGGCCCTGAATTCGTCCAGCGCGGGGTGATCGACGAGATTGTTCTTTTCGTCCGGATCGGCGTCAAGATCAAACAGCTGTTCCGGGTCGGTGGAACAGCTCACGTATTTCAACGCCCCCCGGCGCAGCATCAGCATCGGCGCGCCGGTGCCCTCGGCGAGATACTCGCTGACGCAGGCATTGGGGTCGTCGGCGGCGTCACCGAGGCACAGCGGCAGCAGCGAACGGCCGTCGATCGGGTCGATCATCTGCGGCCGCTCGGCACCCGCATCGACGCCGAGGTCGACCAGTGTCGGCAGCATGTCGACCTGCGCCACGGGATTCGCGACCCGGCGCGCAGCAAACCGCGACGGCTGATGCACGATCAGCGGGATACGGTTGGACCACTCGCGAAAGCTCATCTTGTACCAAAGTCCGTACTCGCCGAGCATGTCGCCGTGATCCGAGATGAACAGGATCGTGGTGTCTTCGCCAAGACCGCATTCGTCGAGCGCCGCGCGCAGGCGACCAACCCACTCGTCGACGTAGCTGACGTTGCCGTAATAGGCACGCCGGGCGTTGACGATCTCGGCCTCGCTGACGCTGACCGCGTCGAGATCGATGACTTTTTCCAGGCGCGCGGTATGCGGGTCCGGGGTCGACTGCCGCGGTACGGCGGGCGGCGCAATCTCCACGCCTGCATAGCGGTCCCAGTACTGCTGGCGCGTGGCGTAAGGATCGTGCGGATGGATGAAACTCGCCACCAGGCACAGCGGGCGCGCGTCCTCGCTGCGGGCGTGGTCGTAGATTACGCGCAGTGCCTGGCCGCCAACCTCGTCGTCGTAGGCGAGCTGGTTGGTGATCGCGGCCACGCCGGCCTGCTTGACGCTCGACATGTTGTGATACCACAGGTCGATACGCTCGTCGGGCCGGGTCCAGTCCGGCACCCAGCCAAAGTCGGCGGGATAGATGTCGGTGGTGACGCGATCCTCGAAACCGTGCAGCTGGTCCGGGCCGACGAAGTGCATCTTGCCCGACAGGCAGGTGCGGTAGCCCATCAGGCGCAGGTAGTGGGCAAAAGTCGGCATGGTCGCCGGCAGGTAGGCGGCGTTGTCATAGCCGGCGCAGCGCGAAATGTTCTGCCCGGTCATGAAGGCGTAGCGCGCCGGCGTGCACAGCGGACTCGAGCTGTAGGCGGCGTCGAAGATCACGCCTTCCTCGGCGAGGCGGTCGATATGCGGGCTGTACACCGCCGGGTTGCCGTAACAGCCGAGCGCCTTCGCGGTCAGCTGGTCGGCCATGATGACGAGCAGGTTTTGCATACCAGGATCCTCCACAACGGCGCGGTTTCGCGCCTCGGACGGCGATCATGTCACCGCGATCGGTGCAGTGCAATGGTCAGCCGGTAACCACGACGTTCAGGCGCAAGGTGATGTCGCTGCGACGGAGTGCTCCTGTGGCGGGCTGCGCCCGGTGGAGGCGGTCCAGACCGAGAGTACGAATGGGTTCCCGCGGCGAGCGCAGGGGGCGCGGAGCGGGTGCCGGGGTCGGGTTTGCGAGTGAGTTTTGCCCGGTTGGGTATGGGTTTGCGGTGAGGGCGTGGGGGAGTCCGGGATTTCAAGCTAACTCGTCATTCCCGCGTAAGCGGGAATCTTGTTTCGAGGGCGCTATTTTTGGATTCCTGCTTTCGCGGGAATGACGAGGAGACCGCGGGAATGACGGGGTCGGGTTAGAGGAGGTTTTTGCCGTCGAAGATGGCGACTTCGAAGTCGGAGGTATCGAGATCCTCGATGCAGCCGAGGTTGATACGGCACTGGCCCGGAAAGCGTGCGGTCTCGTTATGGGTGTAGATACCGCAACGCTTGCAGAAGTAGTGCTTGGCGATCCTGGTATCGAACTCGTACAGGCCGAGCGCATCATCCTCGACCTCGACCTGCATGTCTGCCAGCGGCACCACGAACGGTGTCATCATCGCGCCCTTGCGCGAACAGATGGAACAGGTACAGCGCAGGGCCGACGTGATTGCTTCGCTGGCGAAACTGAATCGAATGGCGCCGCAATGGCAGCTGCCGCGATATTGCTCGGTCATGCCGGTTTCCTCGTGCCTCTGGGCAAAGATCGGGGATACACCCTGCCCGTCATTACGCGCTTAGTCTTGCTCCGCCCCATTCTCGAGTTCGCGCGCATTTTCATAGTCCAGCGCCACCCATTTATCCGGATCGGCGGCATCCATCGAGCTCCAGGCCTTGCGCAGGAAAGGCGATTCCTCGCAGCGTGCGCGAGGCAGGTCATCATGGATCTGCAGCCAGGGTAGCTGGCTTTCGATACCACCATGCCAGGTCGGCGCATAGTCCGCCGGATTGTCCAGGACACCTGTCGGTATCGCGAGATAGTTTCCGAGCTCAGGCTTGAGACTGCGCCACAGGACGGGGCTGCCGCACTTGGCGCAAAAACCGCGTTCGGCGATGAGTGACAGGCGGTGACGTTGCGGCTGGTCCCCGACAAACCTGACGCCGTCGACCGGGAACGCGGTCCAGGCAAACACGGGCGCGCCGATACTGCGCTGGCAAATCTTGCAGTGACAGTAGCCCGTGCCTAACGATTCCTGCGAGATTTCGATTTCGATCGAACCACAGGCACAGCGACCGCGCGTGACGAGCTTGCGTTCGATGGCGTCGTCGAACATCAGCTGGCCCTTTACCCGGGACTCGACCGCCGCCATGGGATGATTCTCGTAGGGATCCTTTGCGCGAATCTGGTAGACGTGTATGGGTCGACTGATGTTCTTGAAATCGCGGTAACCGAGGTCGTCATAACTGAACTCGATGCCCGACCCGAGCTGGTCGAATACCGCTCCCGACACGCACACGCCGCCAACCGGCGCGATATCCTGGATCCGGGCGGCGAGGTTGACGCCATCGCCGTAGATATCGCCCCGGTCGTGGATGACCTCGCCGAGATTAACACCGATCCTGAACTGGACGCTGTCGCCTTCGCCCGCCCCGCTCTCAGCCATGACTTGCTGAAAACGCAGCGCAGCTTCGACCGCGGCGGTCACGGCGGGGAATTCGGCCAGCATCGCGTCGCCGGCCTCGTGTACTTTTTTGCCGCCATGGGCATCGATTTGCTCGATCAGCAGGTTAAGACCCTGGTTGAGCTGGCGGTGGGTTTCAGCTTCGTCCTGGCTGGTCAGCCGGCTGTAACCGGCGACGTCGGCGTACAGGATCGCGGCGAGCTGTCGTTCCATCCGGCGATCCTACCACAGTGACCAGCCATATTCCCGTCAGCGAACCCGGGTCGCCCCGTGGCCGTCCTCGTGCGGACGGTTGCTAGTGAGGCTTGACCGCGCTTACCAGGAAACGGTTGACGCAGAAAAAGTAGGCATCGGACTGGCGCAGTGCCTCGAGGTCGGCGAGCCAGGTCTCGGATTCCTCGCGGCTGACGGTTTGCTGCCGACGCGCGGTGCGCGCCATGTTTTCCAGCATGTTGACCGAAAAGCTGTGCTCGCTGTGGCCGGCGTTCAGCAGCGGAATCGCTTCTATCCGCCGGTTGGCGAAGCCGGTGGCCTCGAGCAGCGGCCGCAGCCGGCCGGGCAGGTGGGGATTGTTGACCGCCAGGCCCCAGGCGCCGAGCACGCGCCGGGTCAGGTCACGGTTGTTGCTGTGGATAATCGCGCCGTCCCAGTCAGTCTCGATGATCGCGATCCGCCCACCCGGGCGCAATACGCGAAAAAACTCGTCGAGCGCGGCCTGCAGATCGTCGACGTAGAGCAATACCTGGGTGCAGCTGAGCGCATCGAAACCGGCATCGTCGAACGGCAGCCGGGTAGCGCTGCCCTGCTGCAGGCTGACCTGCGGCAGCCTTTCGCAGCGCCGGCGCGCGTGGACGAGCATATCTTCGCTGGCATCGAGACCCTCGGCGCGCCCGCTGGCACCGACCATTCGCGCCTCCTGCTCGAGCAGCAAGCCCGTGCCGCAACCGACGTCCAGCACGCTTTCACCGTCGACCAGCGCCAGCGCGGTCAGCGTCCGCAGCCGCTGCTGCACGATCTCGGGAGTCTGGTAGCTGCGCTCGAGCAGCTCGGCGGCTTTATGGTCGTACTTTTCCATCGGAACTGGCGACGAGACCGGTGCCCGGCGCCGCTTCGAGACAAAGCCTGAGGCCCTGCTGGTAGTAACGCGCGGCCTGGTCGGGATGCTGCAGGTGCTGTTCGAGCAATTCGGCCAGCGCAAGGCAGGCCGCCGGCATCGGCCGCGCGCCGATACTGGCCTCGAGATATCCCTGCGCCTTGCCCCACAGGCGCGCGCGCATCGCGATGCGGCCGAGCGCCAGCAGCAGGTCCTCGTTGTGCCCGAAGTCATCCAGCCAGGCCTCCGCGCGGGTCAGCTGCGCGTTCGGATCGCGCGCCTCGTAGCGGCCGTAGGCCTCGATCAGCGCATTGTTCCAGCGGTTCTCGAGCGCCTTGACCAGCAGCTGTTCGGCATTACCGCCGGACCAGCGGTTGCGCGCGAGCCGGTCGAGGTAAAAGTGGAGCATTTCTGGGTCACCCTGCAGCGCTTTCGGCACCTTGCTCCAGGCTTCGGCGAAAGCCTGCTCGCTGCCCGCGGCCTGCTCCAGTACACCGCGGTAACCGGCGAGCTCGAGCTTGTGCAGGCGCCCATCGTCGAGCAGCTTGCGCCGCCGCAGGTCGGGCAGGATGGCAACCAGCGCCGTCCAGTCGCCGGTTTCGCTGTGCGCGCGCGCGAGCAGGCGGGTGACGTGATCGTGGCGCGGCGCGACGCCGTGCAAATGGCTCAGCGTAGCCAGTGCCTGTTCACTCTGGTGCGCCGCCAGCTGCAGCTCGGCCTGGGTCACGCCGATCGCAAGCTCCGCCGCCGGATTGGCCTCGTGCGCGGCCTTGAGAAAATTGTCGCGCGCATCGTGTTTACCCTGCAATTGCGCCGCGCGCGCGGCGGCGAGGTAATGCACCAGCGGACTCTCGCTGTACTCGATCTGGCGCATCAACTGCTGCTCGGCCTGCGCGAAGCGACCTTCGGCGAGGTCGATCAAACCCTGGTTGAGATGCTTGCGCGCCTTGCCGTGACGGCGATTGACCGAGCGGTCGTGCAGGGTATCCGGCAGGCGCAGCATGCCGCGCAGGAAACGCACGGCGTAGTACAAGGCGACGACGATAACGATCAGCGCAACGCCGGCGAACCAGAGCGTAGTTTCGATCGTCCAGTCGTGAACCCGAACCATGACGAAGCCGGGATATTTTTGCACGGCCATCACCGTTACGAGCGCGATAACGATTACGGCCAGTAGCTTGATGATGAACCTAAGCATCCGAAGCCTCCTCGTCCACCGCGGGTGCCGGCGCGGTTTCCACCGGCGCATTCTTGCGCTGACTCAGAATCTTTTGCAGCTGGCGCAACGAGCCGGTGATGTCAGGTTTTTGCGCATGCAGCCGGGTCTGTTCCAGCTGCTTCAGCTGATCGTGAAAATCGTTGTTGGCGGCGTGATCGAGATCGTAAAACTCGCGAAACAACCGCAGGCTCTGCGCGATCAACTGGTCGTACTGCCAGGCATCGCGGTCGAGCACCGCCCAGCGCGCGAGCTTGAGGTTGTCTTCCAGGGTCTCGCCAACATCGACGATGCTGGCCTCGATTTCACTGGGCTGGCCGGCCTCGTGACGAATCTCGACCAGCGAATCGACCCAGCCCACCAGCCGATCCATCCAGTCGGACGGTTCGGCCGGCGCCGGTGCGTCAGCGTCGGCATCGGGCTGGCTGGTACGCACGTCGAAACCCGGCTGCAGCGTCGGCACCTGGCGTGCAAGCTGCGCGAGAACCAGGGTCATGCCGACCAGGTCCGGACGCCTGCGGGTTTTCAGGTCGGCGATTTCCTCGCTGATCGAAACCCGCACCGGCAGCATGCCGGGATCGCCGATCTCGGCGATCTTGTCGCTGGCCGCCTGCAGCGTGGCCGCGGCGCCCTCGAAATCGTCCTGCAGGATCAGCCTGTGCTGAGCGATGCGCATGAGGTACTCGACCTCGGCGAACTGCCAGTCGTTCTTGTCGCGACCATAGAGCTCGAACAGCTTCGCGCTGGTGACCTGCAAATCCTGCTGGCCGCTGTCGAGCCGTTCGAGCTCCTGCGCCAGGGCTTCGATGTTACTGCCGAGCGGTCGCAGGCCGGCCGCAAGCGCGCTGCTTTCGGCCTTGCTGTCGATCTGCGCGCGCAGGTCGGCGATCGTCGCCTCGTAATCGCGCGCTACCTGCTGCTGCTGCCACCAGTACCAGCCGCCGGCGCCGGCCAGGGCCAGGATCAGCAGAAAATTGAAGAATCCGAACCAGGAGCGACGCGGCTTCGGGCGCGGTGGTTCGCCCGGTCCGGCGGGCAGTTCGCGCTGCTTTTTCGGCGGCGGAGGCGCGGTCTTTTGTTCGCTTTCGACTACGGGCTCTTCAACCCCGGCGGCCTTGTCGTCGGCCCCAGGCGCGGATTCGGATTCGGCAGCCACTTCCGCTTGACCGGCATCCGGCCGGGCCGCGTCCGGCCGGGCCGCGTCCGGCTGGGCCGCATCCGAATGATCAGCGCCCTGATCGTCGGCGTTTTCCGCCCCCTGCGACGGGTTATCTTCGCCAGCCCCCAGCTGCACCTGGTCGGTATCGGTGGTGTCGACCGTCGCTGGCGCCTCGGTATCCTCTTCCCCGGGCTTGCCGACCTGCACGGGATCCGGATCGGTCGCAATGACCTCGGTGCCCTTGTCCGCGTCGCTGGAAGCCTTGTCTTTGGTCATAGGATTATTATCGATCTTGCGCCCAGTCGGATATCGTGTCGACGATACCCGTGTCGCTCGCGCTTTGCGCGATGACGATGGCGGCATTATGTCCCAGTTTCAGCGCCGATTCACGCATTCTTTCGCTGATCAGCAGCCATGGAATCCGGCACAGGCGGTCGGCGGCCTCGCTGCCCGCGAGCTCGAGCAGATTGTGCATTCCCTCGTTGCTGGTCAGGATCACCAGCGTCGGCCAGCAGGGCTCGACCAGGGCGGCAAAATCCGCCGGCCTGGCCGCCGGCAGCGCGCGTCGGTAGACCTCGCCATAGTCGACGTGCGCGCCGCGCCGCGCGAGCTCGTCGCCGAGCAGGTTACGTCCGGCCTGGCCGCGCAGGATCAGGATACGCTGGCCCTCGACAGTCTGCAGCGCGGCGTGCGCCAGCAGGGCCTCGCTATTGAAAGGGTCACTTTGAATCAGGCGCTCACCGGGATCGCCGATGTGTGCCAGCAGCGCATCACGCGTGGCCGAACCGATGACACCGTAGCGCAAGCCGGCGGGCAGCGCCGTATCGCCGAGATGGGCGAAGGCACCGTCGACCGCGTTGCGGCTGACGAAAATCAGGATGTCGTAATCCGGCAGTGCCTGCGCGAGCCCACGATGAAACGCCGCTGGCGCCACCGGCACGATCTCGATTGCGGGGAAAGACAGTACGCGCGCACCGCGCGCTTCGAGCATTGCCGTCAGCTGCGCCTGCTGGTGAGCCGGGCGCGTATTCAGCAGCACCTGGCCCTGCAGGTCGCCGCTCACGGTCACTCCCGCAGCTTGGCCAGGATTTGGTCCGCACCGCGCGCAAGCAGGCGCCGGGCAAGCTCGACACCGAGCTCACGCGCCTCGGCGCGCGGCCCGCGAATTTCCTCGTGCAGGATGAGGCTGCCGTCGGGCTCACCCACCAGGCCACGCAGGTACAGGTCGTTACCCTCGAATACCGCGTAACCCGCGATCGGCACCTGGCAGCCGCCGTTCAGGGTTTCGTTGAGCGCACGCTCGGCGGCGATGCGCTCGGCGGTCTCGGCGTGCTCCAGCGGCGCGATCAAATCCCGCACGCGCGTGTCGCCGGTACGGATTTCGATACCGAGCACACCCTGGCCGATCGCCGGCAGGCAAAGCTCCGGTTCGATTTCGGCGCGAATGCGGTCGTGCATGCCGAGGCGCTTGAGGCCGGACGCGGCGAGAATGATCGCGTCGAATTCACCCGCGTCGAGCTTGGCCAGGCGGGTGTTGACGTTGCCGCGCAGCCAGTCGATCTCGAGGTCGGGAAAAGCGGCACGCACCTGCGTCTGGCGGCGCAGGCTCGAGGTGCCGACGCGACTGCCGGCAGGCAGGTCGGCGAGGCTGTCGTAGCGACTGGAAACGAAGGCGTCGCGCGGATCCTCGCGCTCCATTACCAGCGCCAGTTCGAGTCCGTCGGGAAAATGCACCGGCACGTCCTTGAGCGAATGCACCGCGAGGTCGGCACTGCCCTCGAGCAGGCCGGCTTCGAGCTCCTTGACGAACAGGCCCTTGCCGCCGACCTTGGCCAGCGGCGCGTCGAGCAGCTTGTCGCCGCGAGTCTTCATCGTCACCAGCGATACGCTGAGTCCCGGGTGCAGTGTTTCGAGGCGTTCGGCAACGTGTTCCGCCTGCCACAGCGCGAGCGGACTGCCGCGCGTGGCGATTCGTAGTTGTTCGCTTGACATGATTACAGGGTCTTGATGATTTTGCGCACGCCGGGCAAATGCCGGCGGCTGATTTCGAGGGTATCGTCGATATCGCGAAAGGTAACCTGGTGGCCATCGTTATCGGAACGCATCCCGCCCAGGTGCTGCAGGCTGACCAGTGCATTGCGGTGAATGCGCACGAAACGATCCTGGAATTCACCCTCGAGATTCTTCAGCGCATCCTCGATCAGCACCTCGCCTTCGGCATGGCGCACGGTGACGTATTTCTGCTCGGCGTGAAAATAGTAGATGTTTTCGATCGGTACCAGCACGAGGCTGCCGCGCACGCGGGCGCAGATATGCTGGCGCGGCTCGAGTTCGGAGAGTACATCGTCGCTCTTGCTCGCCTGCGCGCGGGTCGGGCGAATGGCGGCATCCATCGCCGCCTGCAGGCGCTCCTGTTTGACCGGCTTCAGCAGGTAGTCGACCGCGTGAGTCTCGAAGGCCTCGAGCGCGTGGTCGGAAAACGCGGTGGCGAAGATCACTGCCGGCGGCTCGTCGAGACGCGCAATGTGGCGCGCGGCCTCGATGCCGTCCATGCCCGGCATTCTTATGTCCATCAGCACGATGTCGGGCTCGAGACTCTGCGCCAGGCCGAGGGCTTCGAGGCCATTGACCGCTTCACCCACCAGCTCGTGCTCCTCCAGACCGTTGACCATACGCGCCAGCCGATCGCGCGCCGGCTTTT
The DNA here is from genome assembly GCA_030066085.1 of Gammaproteobacteria bacterium. GTDB lineage: Bacteria > Pseudomonadota > Gammaproteobacteria. The sequence continues at coordinate 13,458 of JASJCI010000036.1, forward strand.
CGTCGTCGACTATCAGTATCTTCACAACGCCTCCGCGCCAGGAATTCTTAACCTTACAGTATAGCGCGTCTCGTCCTCTGTGAGCTCCATCGATGCTGCGCCGCCGAACGCGAGCGCCAAACGCTCGCGGATGTTATCCAGCGCCATGCTGTTGCCCTTGCGTCGCGGGGCGTCTGCCGGCACGACAGGATTGGAAATCGAGATCTCGATTTTGTCACCGACCGTGTCGATCACGAGATCGATCGTGCCGCCCTCGGACAGCGGTTCGATGCCGTGGTAAATCGCGTTTTCGACCAGCGGCTGCAGGGTCAACGCCGGCAGGTTTAGTTTCGGCTCCTCCTCCGGCAGGTGCCAGTTGACCACCAGCCGGTCGCCGAGGCGCAGCGCCTCGAGATCGACGTAACTGCGCGTGAGTTCGAGCTCCTGCGCGAGCGTGATACTCGACTCCGCGGCGAGGCTCGCGCGGAACAGGTCGGACAGGTTTTCGATCGCATGTTCGGCGAGGTCGGGCTGATCGTGGGTCAGGCTTGCAATCGTGTTCATGCTGTTGAACAGGAAGTGCGGCCGAATGCGCGCCTGTAGCGCCTGCAGGCGCGCGCTGGCCTCGGTCTGCATGCGCAGGTCGGACTCGTAATGCAGGTAAAAGTAGCGTAGCGCAAGGCCGACCAGGATCGCCGCGATCGCGAGGTTACGCGTCAGCGTCAGCGCGATACTATTCGCAGAGCCAAAGCGCAGCATTTCGCCAACGGCAAGGCTCAGCAGGCTCGCGAACAGCGTCATCGCGAGTACCACGGCAACGGTGACGATGGTCGTGCGCACATGATCGCCGAGCCAGTCGCGGCGCGCGAACCAGCACAGCGCGGCGGCCGAGCACAATCCGACCCACAACATGATCACCGAGATCAGCGCGATGTGCACGAACAGCCCGCCGCTGTCGTAACTCACCAGGGCGAACACGATCGCGATCAGCTCCACCACCAGCAACAGGCGCAGGAAAACCTCGCCGTCGCAAAAATCGGGCAGGTAGGAACGATTACTGGATTCGAGGGCCGGTTTTTCCGGAATATCTGGCATTCAGGTGTTGATTTGTTGGTCCCGCACTGCAAGCATACAACAATATTCATCCCGATGGACCGCCGTCGGTAACTACTTGCGGCGCACCGAACAGCATTCACCATGAGCAAAAAAGACAGCCGCATGTGGGGCGGCCGATTCAGCGAACCCACCGATGAATTCGTACAGGACTTTACCGCATCGGTGCAGTTCGACCAGCGCCTCGCGCGGGCCGATGTCGAGGGCTCGCGCGCGCACGCGGCAATGCTCGCGCGCGTCGGCATCCTGAGTGCCGACGAGCTGGCCTCGATCCAGCGGGGGCTGGACCAGATACTCGGCGAAATCGACGCCGGGGCATTCAAGTGGTCGGTGGCGCTCGAAGACGTACACATGAATATCGAGGCGCGCCTGACCGAACTGATCGGCGACGCGGGCAAGAAACTGCACACCGGCCGCTCGCGCAACGACCAGGTCGCGACCGATATTCGCCTTTACCTGCGCGAGCGCATCGGCGATTGCATGCAGGGCATCCGCACGTTTCAGCACGGCCTGCTCGACCTCGCCGAACGCGAGGCCGACACGATCCTGCCGGGCTTCACCCACCTGCAGGTGGCACAGCCGGTCAGCTTCGGCCATCATATGCTGGCCTGGTTCGAAATGCTCGAGCGTGATCACGGCCGCCTCGCCGACTGCGTGCGGCGCATGAACCAGAGCCCGCTCGGCGCGGCCGCGCTGGCCGGCACGTCCTACCCGCTCGACCGCGAATACACCGCGGAACTGCTCGGCTTCGACGCACCCTGCCGCAACTCGATCGACGCGGTGTCCGATCGCGACTTCGCGATCGAATTCTGCGCCGCGGCGTCGCTGTGCCTGGTGCACCTGTCGCGCATGGCGGAGGAGCTGGTGCTGTGGTCGTCGGCGCAGTTCGACTTCGTGCGCCTGCCCGACCGCTACTGCACGGGCTCGTCGATTATGCCGCAGAAAAAGAATCCCGACGTGGCCGAACTGGTGCGCGGCAAGGCCGGCCGCACCGCCGGCAATCTCACCAACCTGCTGATGCTGATGAAGGGCCAGCCGCTGTCGTATAACAAGGACAACCAGGAAGACAAGGAACCGCTGTTCGACACGCTGGACACCCTGCTCGGTTCGCTGCGCGCGTTTGCCGACATGGTGCCGTCGCTCGAGGTCAACCGCGAGCAGATGTATCGTGCGGCACAACAGGGTTACGCCACTGCAACCGACCTCGCCGATTACCTCGCGAAAAAAGGGCTGCCGTTTCGCGACGCGCACGAGGTTGTCGGCAGCGCGGTTGCGTTCGCGATCGAGCATAACAGGGATCTCGGCGAGTGTACGCTCGCAGAGCTGCAGCAATTCCATTCCACGATCGACAAAGACGTGTTCGACGTGCTGACGCTGGAAGGCTCGCTCAACGCGCGCGACCTGACCGGCGGTACGGCGCCCGCACAGGTACTGCGGCAGGTGAAGGCGGGACGCAAGCTGATCGAGGACTGATCAACCCTCGCCCGTCATTGCGAGGTCCGCAGGACCTTTATGCCCTTCGGGTAGAAGCAATCTTTGGAAGCCGCGCATGATGCCGGGAGATTGCTTCGCTGCGCTCGCAATGACATACGAGAGGGCGCGCGCAATGACGTGCGAGAGTGCGATCGCAATGACGCGGATGAGATGCGTCCTGCGGGACGCCGTTCAGGACAGGATGGTTTCCAGCCACTCGGCGATGTGAAAGATCTCCTGCTCGCAGACGCTGTGCGGCATCCCCTTGTACTCGTGCCACTGAATCTCGTACTCGAGCGCCTCGAGCTGCGCCCGCGTTGCGTGGGCAAGATCGATCGGCACCACCGGGTCAGCCGAGCCGTGACCAATCAGGATCGGCACATCGATATTCGCACCGGAGCGCTCGGCATCGAGCGACTCCGCCAGCGGCAAGTAGGTCGACAGCGCGATGATACCGGCAAGTCGTTGCGAGTAACGCAGACCGGCATGCAGCGCGATCGCGCCGCCCTGGGAAAAACCCGCCAGCACGATACGCTCGACCGCTATACCCTGCTCCACCTGGCTCGTGACCAGCTCGTCGATCAGCTCGGCCGACGCACGAATACCCTTTTCGTCCTGCTCCGCGCCGATGTCGGCCGCGCGGATATCGTACCAGGCGCGCATGACGAAGCCCTGGTTGATCGTCACCGGCATCATCGGCGCGTGCGGAAACACGAAACGTACCGAGATCCCGGGGTCGAGGCGCAATTCGGGCACGATCGGCTCGAAGTCGTGCCCGTCGGCGCCGAGGCCGTGCAACCAGATAACGGCCGCGTCGGGCGCGTGCACGCCGGTTTCGATAATCAGGGCATCATCAGCCATGTGAAGTCTCGCGGGTTGGATCGAAGGGCGGCATTATAGCGATGCTACCCGCCCGGTACACCTCCAAAAAGGGCGGGCGCCTGGTCCGAGTGGCGGAGCAGTTCATCAAGCGGGCTGCGGATCGTTACCCCGGGCTTGTTCAACACGTGCGTATAGATCATGGTCGTCGATACGTCGGCATGCCCGAGCAGTTCCTGCACGGTCCTGATGTCATAGCCGTTTTCCAGCAGGTGGGTCGCAAACGAATGCCGCAATGCATGACAGTTCACTTTCTTCGTAATGCCGGCAAGACCAGCCGCTTTCTTGATTTGCCGTTGCAAACTGTTTTCGTGAACGTGGTGGCGACGAGCCTCGCCCGTGCGCGGGTCGGCTGAAATCCGGGCGGCCGGGAAGGCATACTGCCAACGGAACTCGGCGTCGGCGTTCGGATACTTGCGCAACAAAGCATCCGGCAGAAAAACCCGGCCGAAGCCGCGCGCAAGATCCTCCTCGTGCAGCAACCTGACCCTGTCGATCTGCACCCGCAAGTCTTCCACGCATGCAGCCGGGATCGGCACGACCCGGTCTTTCCTGCCCTTGGTTTCGCGCACCAGGATATGGCCATAGCCAAAGTCGAGGTCGAGTACTCGCAGGCGAACACACTCCATCAGTCGAAGACCACAGCCATATAATAATGTTGCCATCAGGCGGTGGGTGCGGCCATCGAGATAACGCAGCAGCCGGCTGATTTCGTTCGGCGTCAAAACCACGGGTAATCGCCGCTGCTTCTTCGAACGCACAAACTCAATTCGATCGGAGAGCTCGCGTCCCAGCACACGCCGATAGAAAAATACCAGTGCATTCAGGGCCTGACCCTGGGTAGCGGCGGAAGCATTACGAGCGGTAACGAGGTTCTCGATGAAGGACGCAATATGCGCCTCGTCGAGCTCGGCCGGGTCCTGCATCCCGTGAAAAGCGACAAAACGATTGAACCAGTCGAGGTAGGTTTTTTCAGTGCGTGGAGAATACTGCAGCACCCTGATGCGCGTCATAATTTCCTCCACGTGATGCGGAAACCGATGATGCACTCGCGCCTGCAGGCTTTCTCCCCGGGTGCCACCCTCGCCCGCCTTTTCAAGTGAACGCGAGGGCAGCGGGCGATAGGATCGATCCAGGGTCACGTGATCATCGGGCAGCGTGTCCGCCGTCGCCAGCCACTCGCCCCAGTCATAGGATTTTGCCCACGGCAGCTCCGCCATGTCACACAATAAAATCTGTATCGCCTGAACAACCTGGCAAAACTGCCATCGCTGCAGCCGCGGGTTTCTGCCTTTCTCCTTCAGGTACCGCTGTACATATTCAGCGGAGTGGCTCGATAGCCGCACCTCCGGATAAGCCTTCAAATAGGCTTCCGCATGTCGCACATACCAACGCAATGCATTGTCATGCACCTTGTAACGTTTTGATATTTCGATATATTTGTCCCAGAAACGGGAACCAGGATCATCCGACATCATGCTACTCCTTTAGCAATTGAATAGAAAAGCCCGTCCGAAGGCTCCACTGGATTATGCGAAATCACCCCCCAAACATCAAACGACAAATACTGATTCTGCCTAACCAGGCAAATTACAGATTCTGTCTAAATCACTGTTAGAGCACATCAAATGCTACGAATTATTTCAATTTGTATCTGCTGCTTTATCCTTGGATGCAGCGAAACAATTGATTCAGAAGATGGCAACCTGATTATTGCATCAGCGTGTGCGAAGAAGCTATCTGACGGCTCTATTGTTGAATGTGACCCTTCAAGCAAGCCAGTAGGAAAATATGGCTCAATAATTTTAAAAGTGGTAAAAATAAATAAGTCATTTCCAGGTCCGGAGGATCCATTGACGCGCGGCATTAGTAAAGATCAATTACACCAAGTAAAAGAAATTAGTGTCGGTGGGGGTATTAGACTTGAAAACGGAATACTTCTTAAGCTTGCTGGGTTGAAGTGTGAATCCGAGGAAGCAACAAGGTATCTTGAGGATGTTTTTCTGAATAGGCATAAAGCAAAGTTGTACTTCCAACTCACGGGCTACGAACTTAACCAATATAAATACGCCTATATTTGGGGAGTGTATTTAAACTCAGATGAACAAGACTCAGAAATTAGCTCGGCAATCACGCCAAATGAACACGTGCTGATTGAAGGTTGGTGTCAACCTATTCCCCAAGAAAATCACCGTTTCCACGAACGCTACAAGAGAGTGGCCGCCCTTGGAGAGTAGTGCTCTAACAAGCGCATGCAGACGGACATTTCCACTCGCTACGCGAGTGAAAAAGCCGCTGATGCGAGGCGTTAGAGAGCCAAAATGGCGCGAAAAGATTTAGCACTTTCCATCCTACTTGTTTTGTTAGCGCAATCTGGATATTCGGTGGCAAGCGACATACCCGATAAACCCATATCAAGTGAGGAGCTAGTCGCATTAATCAAAGCCGAACCACACACGCACTCAAAAGGTATTGTTTTGTCAGCAAAACTACTAGGCGAACAAAAATCCTTATTGCCTGGCCCCTATTACTTGTCATTGAAGAGAACGACCGAGATCGACGGCTGGGATATTTGGCACCACCCGGAAGATAACTCAACGAACATATCTGATCTTGCAGAAATGAATCGAGATCTGATCCAAAAACTATATGGGTCAGACAAAGATAACTCCCTATTTTCTGATGAAGGCAGCATCAAACTTAGTCTCGCAGGCCTAAGCGTTCTCGCCACAAGAGACTCTCTTGGAATTATTTGCGGCATACCGATAGCCAGACATATCGACTATGATTTTGATCAGGCACCAGGTATATGGGCTTTCCGGTTTGAATCTAGTAAGACACGGGAATCTTGTCTTGAGTTTGGATTAATATTTGCTGTTAGTGGTCTGAAGCTAACAGAACATGACGGATTGTTAGTCATTGAAAAAACAGATACACACTAGGCTCTCTAACAAGCGCATGCAGCCGGACCTCACAAGTCGCTACGCGCCTTGTGAGGCCGCTGATGCTGGACGTTAGGGGCTACCGAAGAATGTTGGAAAATTTAAATCAATGCCATTAATTCTTAAGTTTCTCACAGCACACGCTATCGCATGCTTAGGATTTCTAATCGTTTCAGTAATTCCCCTTGAATCTTACATAATCAATGGTCGTTCCGTGACGTATGCAGAGTGGTGGAGTAGCGGCATCGGAGTTTACGCATCTGTGCTAGGCGCGCTAATGGCGATTGCTGGATTCCTTCTCGTTACAAAGAAACCGTTTTCTCGACAGATTTACTTAGGGATCTTGTCACTAAGCCTGGCAGCGCCGTACTTTCTGCTTGGAGCACATTGGAGCTCGCTTTTCAGTTTGATTGTCGTAGTCATGATTGCAGCGTATCTACACCTAAAGGCATCAGCAAAAGAGTACTTCGCCCCTAACAAGCGCATGCAGTCGGACCGTCAGCCGGCTACGCCGTCTGGCGGCCGTTGATGCTGGACGTTAAGCGGCGAGGTAAAATTAGGAGTTAAAGCACGAGGCTTAAAGAAATGAAAGTAAAGGAACTACTGAAAATTCTGGAGGAAGACGGCTGGGTCCTAAATAGAACGAGAGGCAGCCACAGACAGTTCAAACACCCAATAAAACCTGGTCTGGTTACGCTTGCTGGTAAACCTTCCGCAGATGTGCCAAAAGGCACGTTAAATACCAGACTTAAACAATCTGGACTTAAGGAATAGACGCAAGTCATGAAATACGCTGTCATCATTGAAAAAGGAGAAGATGGGTACGGCGCGTATGTGCCTGATTTACCGGGATGTATTGCCGCCGGCGACACCAAAGACGAAGTAGTCAAACTCATCCAAGAGGCCATCGAATTCCATATCGAAGGGCTTAGAGAAGATGGGCAAACAATTCCAGAGCCCTCCTCAACCATCGAAATTATCGAAGTCGCCGCCTAACAAGCGCATGCAGCCGGACCGCCAGCCGGCTACGCCGTCTGTCGGCCGCTGATGCTGAACGTTAGATGCCCGTGATAAGCATGTCTATAGCATCAAGGATTTCGTATCGAAAGTCTTCCAATGACGCCTCTTCTCTCGCCAGTATTGAGGACGGGACCGAGGTCATTTGATGGGTGAGAAGCACGTAATTTCCCCCGCGAATAGGAATAACCGGACAAAGCCTCTCAACATCAGTTTTATTTAGTGAATTGTGCCCCGTGAGTGGAATGACCAATCTCGAATTCAAATCGGAAAACAATGCATTCTGGACATCGACAAAGTATGGATAAGTTTCTTTAGAGCGCTTATCCTGATTTTTGTAAACGCAAAATTGAGTCATTAAAACTCACGAAAACTATCAGAGAACAGGCCTCTCTGTTCTGCCAGATTGTTTAGTGCCGAAATGGCTTTTTTGTTTCTCTTTAACCACTTCTCCTTTTCGGCATTTTTAATTTCTAAAACCAGGGCCTTTTCCAAAGTTGCAGAGAGATTGATTTTCATTTTTCGAGCACGAGAGAGTAGATCGCTATTAACACTTAAATTGGTTGGTTTTTTTGCTGCCTTTGAATCAAACACATGTGCCATGTTGAAAACCTTTCAATACGCATTCAATATGCGCATTATTATGCACATAGATCGGACATCTAACAAGCGCATTCAGCCGGACCTCACAAGTCGCTGCGCGCCTTGTGAGGCCGCTGATGCTCGACGTTATGCGTAAATAGACCGATGTCACTTAAAGGTTGGCTTGGAGAAAAGAAGACCACGTTTAATATGTGGCTGTCTCTCAACAAGGAGGTTTATCGTAGATTCCACAACTTAATAATTCCCGCGAAAAATGGAACTACACAAATCGATCATCTACTTGTATCGCCTTATGGGTTATTCATTGTCGAAACAAAAAACAAGAAGGGTTGGATCTTTGGGTCGGAAGACCAACCGAAATGGACCCAATCGATATATGGAAAAAAGTACTCCTTTCAGAACCCGTTGCGACAAACCTACCGGCAAAAGAAAGTTCTCTCAGAATACCTAGGAATCGACGAGTCAAAAATTAGAGCAGTGGTGTTTTTTGTTGGTGACTGCAAATTCAAAACACGTCTACCAGAGAACGTTATCAAATCTGGACTCGGCAGATACATTAAACAGTTTAAAACCACAATTATTGATGCATTGGAAATCGATACAATCACAGTGCGTCTCCAGAGACACGCCCTGGAATCCACACTTTCAAACAAGGACCACGTCCAGTCTTTACGTGAACGGCATAATTCGACTACTGTTTGCCCAAAGTGCGGTTCTAATCTTGTAGAAAGGACAGCACGAAAAGGCTCTAATGCAGGCTCAAAATTTCTTGGTTGCGAAAACTATCCAAAATGTCGGTTCACCAAAAACGCATAACAAGCGCATCCAGCCGGACCGCCAGCCGGCTACGCCGTCTGTCGGCCGCTGATGCTGGACGTTATGTGCTTTCAACTTCAGTCTGAAAAAACAACCAAAATCCGTATAATTCGGTCATGGATATTAATTCTCTCTCTGTTTCAGAACGTATTCTGTTGGCCCAGGAGCTCTGGGACAGCATCCACGACAGATCCGACGAAATTGAAGTATCTCCAGAACAGATGAAGATGCTAGAGGAGCGATTAGCAGCCTATCACGCTGATGGCGATCCTGGCGATTCTTGGGAAAACGTCAGAGCCAGAATAGAAAACACCTGAACGTGAAGTTCAATTTATCCATTCGGAAGGAAGCCGAAGCGGATATCGCCGAAGCACACCAATACTATGAGAATTGCAATCCGCCCTTGGGCTCTGCATTTTTGATATGTATTGACGAAGCAATTTCCAGAATTGAACGAAATCCCCGGCAATGCAGAGTAATAGGAAATGATATTAGGCGAGCGCTGGTCAAACGTTTCACGTATGGCGTTTTCTATACAATAAATGATCATCAAATTATTGTAATTTCGGTGGCCCATGCCAGGCGAAATCCAACACATTGGAAATCACGCACATAACAAGCGCATGCAGTCGGACCGCCAGCCGGCTGCGCTGTCTGTCGGCCGCTGATGCTGGACGTTAAGTGGTTTCGTAAGACATGAACCTACTTTTCGTTTGCAGCGAGAACAGATTAAGGAGCCCAACCGCTGAAGAAGTGTTCTCGAAATATGAAGGAATAAATGCGATCGGGGCTGGTACAAACAATGACGCCTTCACACCCGTCAGTGGGGATTTGATTGCATGGGCGGACATAATTTTTGTCATGGAAAGAGCCCATCGAAACAAGGTATCGAGGAAATACAAACAATTACTAAAAGACAAAAGGCTGATTTGCCTGGACATTCCCGATGACTACGAAAGAATGGACCCTTGTCTGATTAGACTTTTAGAAAACAAGGTTAACAGGCATGTACGAATCAGATAAACCACGTAACAAGCGCATGCACACGTATCAGCCCACTCGCTGCGCTCACGGTCTGGCTGCGGATGCGTGGCGTGATGTGGCGAGCAATCTGACGTCAGGTAACTGAGCATTAGTATTACATTCAAAAAAGCCGAGCCATCTGATCTACCTGTACTAATGCGCCTTATGCAGGAATTTCATGAATTTGATCACACAGAACCATTTGATGAGGCTCCGGCGAAGATGGCCATGGAAAATGTGATGTCGGATGAACGAGTCGGACTGGTATGGTTAATCAGGTCCTCTGGCGAAGATGTTGGCTATATCGTGCTTACGCTGCACTATCGACTTGAGTCACGAGGGACATGCGCTAATTTGGATGAGCTTTTTATTAACGAAGCAAATCGCGGTCAGGGAATTGGCAGCAAAGCAATGGAATTTCTCGAGAATACTTGCAGGGATCACGGCGTTGCAGTCATGCAATTAGAGGTAAAAAAGGACAATCCCGAGGCAGCTTCCTTGTATGAGAAAGCGGGGTTCGAAATACTTGATCGTGATTTCATGCTCAAAAATATTGCCACATAACAATCGCATGCAGTCTGACCAGCTAAACACTGCGCGCTTCGCTGGCCGCTGATGCAAGCCGTCATAAGGCTGTTTTGAGGGAAATGTAGAAATGGCATTTAGCGAACTTGAAAGAAACCGCATTGGAAAAATCATGGAAGACTACCTGGAGAGAGTCAGGCCTCCCGCGCATCTTAGGGATCGAGTAGATATTGCCTATCGAGTAGACAATCAAAGCGTAGAGTTATTCGAAATCCGCCCAGCCTTTCAAAGGCCAACCCAGAAAGTGGAAGAGGCTATAGCAAAGGCAACCTATGTAAAACGGGCGATGGAATGGAGATTGTATTGGATGAGGGCTGATTTAAGGTGGCACAGGTACGAGCCTGTCCCGGAGGTAGAAAAGCTGGAGGAATTTCTCCAGGTTGTTGAAGAAGATGCATATAGCTGTTTTTATGGTTGACCCACGTAACAAGGTGCTGCAGTCGCACAAAGTGCCCTCTACGCGGGCACTTTATCGCTGAGCGCCGCGTCATGTGTCTTTCAAATCCCGCCAATGAATAATCAAACGCTTAGTGAAATAGGGCTAGAGTTAGCAAGCGAACTGAACCAGCTCAGCGAGCAGTTTCATGTTAAGTCAGATGCCAGGGATATCCTTGGATACGAAGCGGCTACAGTAGAAGAAGAAGCGAGAGATTTGATAGAGAATTGTGGCGTCAGTGAGCATCTAAGAAAATCTACCCTACTAAGTAAATGGGGTGACTCGATATTACACCAGCTTCCTGATTCCGAAATCATAGCTAGAGTCAGAGAATTTCATGCAAATTACCGCAAACAAAAAAACGCATAACAAGCGCATGCGGGCGGACCAAGTACGCGCCGCGCGGTTATTGCGTCGCTGAGACTCAGCGCTATGCGGTGTATCGCGTGAGCAAGAACCACGACAACGTCAAGCACTGAACAGTTTTGCAATCTTCTTAAGCGTCGCTAGCGTTGTTTTCAGATCCTCAATTGGCATATTACCCGCACACTCGTTTGCCCACGGAATCTGAATGGCCTCCATTTTTTCATATACGCTTTTGCCGAGCGCAGTCAAAACAGCAAGCTTGGCACGCTTGTGATTGGGATTATCCTGGAATTCGACCAGTCCCGTTTCGCACATGATGTTAACCAGGCTTTGCACCGCCTGACGAGATTGCCCCATATTACGCGCAATCTGTGACACGGTGAGCGGATGCTCGGACCGTGCCAACGCACCCAGGATTTTCCATCTTGCACTGCTTAGCCCAAGCGGCGCAGCGATACGGTCCCCTTCGGTCGCAAGCAGGCCGCTCAATCTGAACGATTCGATGACGATCTCGGTAAATGCATGACCTTTAGTGCTGTGTTTCATGACAAGCCTCAAAAATCGTATTTGACAACTTATTGTCATAATGACAATATATTGTCATATTATTCTATTGGACTGCTCATTATGAAACAAGTCGTTCACCGCGTTGCAGCCATAGTCGCCGCTCTATGTATCGGAACTTTTCTTGTTGCGACCATTGTTGTCGAGTTGTTGGGAAACAGCTCGATGATTGCCACCGTCAAGAATCTAATCGTAATGCCAGGCCTGTTTATCCTCGTGCCCGCGATAGCGGCAGCCGGGGTAACTGGCTTTGCCGTGGCGGGTCAGCGCAAAGGCGAGCTGATTGATAAAAAGAAAAAACGGATGCCGTTTATAGGAGCAAACGGGATCCTGGTACTTTTGCCAGCTGCGATCTATCTCGACCATCTCGCCGCAGGCGGCAATTTCGACACCGTTTTCTACCTGGTCCAGGCGCTCGAACTAATCGCGGGCAGTGTTAACCTGACCTTGATGTCATTGAACATTCGCGACGGACTTAAAATGTCAGGACGCCTGCGCCGCTTGAATCAGACAGTCGCTTAAGCTGTTCTCCAATAACCTGGCGTGGCGCACCTGAAATGAGAATGCCCAAAACACCCGGCAACAAGCGCATGCAGCCGGACCGGGCTGCTCCCGGCCGCTCAAGCGCGCCATATGGAACGATTCTCGACAAAACACAGTAACGCTTTGGACAGGGCTATGGCCTTCGTCTTTAAATATTTCTTTATGCAAAGCCAAGTATTATTAAATTTACCTGGCACCAGGCGTGTGCCAGCCTTCGCTCATCAAAATTTACCTGTACGGAACCTGACTAGCCATGCCAAAGTACAACGACAAATTCACATTAGACATCGATGATGTCGCGCTAATAGAACAAGCACTGCGTACCCTTTGGTCTGAGGAAGAAAAGAAACTTCCGCCAGAAAAAGTTTTCCCGATAAAAACAACGGATCGGATCAGGGATATTCATAGTTTGCTGGGGAAGATTTCCAGCCAGAAAATCTATTACAGTGAAGTAAACAGAACATCCTGTCCTATAGGTTAGGGCCAATACATACGAGGCCGCCAGGAATCATCAGTCCAGCTTAAGACACCCCGGGATGCCAATTCCGGGAACGGTGCGCGCATTTCTTTTGAGTAAATTTCATCGGGCGCCTGATGGCTTACCGATAAGCAAGCCATGGCCAGGATGGCTATGACTTGTTTCGAGTGCCTCGCAGTCTATGGCCCAGCATGGTTTCCACTGAATCCAGGCCGGCTACTACCGGGTAAAAGCAGTTCGGCCGTCGAGACCCTGGTTAGCAGTACGCCCATACCGGCAGGCCCATGGACAGTGACCAACTCGCGCACGTCCTGCAAGCGAGAGCCGAAAGGTCGCTTGCACGTCACTGTACAGAAGCAAAACGTCACCCACCTGGCTGGTCGCTGATGCGGGGCGTCTGGTTCCATATGAAATCTCTTCACTCGATTCAACAAACGCGTGTTACATTGCCATGATTAAATGTCGCAGACAAAGGAGAGACAGATGCGCAGAGGTAGCTGTCAATGTGGGCAGGTTCAGTTCGAGTTCACCGGAGAACCCATAAACCAGGTTTTCTGTTACTGCACTGACTGTCAAAAGAGGACCGGCAGTGATCAGTGGTTCGGTATCTGGGTACCCAGTGAAAACTTCAGGTTTACAGGTGAATCAGAACCGGCAGTATATACAACACAGGATGACGCTGGCGGCAATATCCATTGCTACACTTGCCCCAATTGTGGCGTCAGTTTGAGTGTCGAATTTTCGCGCGCAGGCTTCCATACCGTCGCCGCCGCATGTATCGATGGAAACGAGGAATTCAAACCAAAACTGGCCATCTTCACATCGTCAGCACCGAAGTGGGCAATAGTACCCACGGACATTCCCGTGTTTGATAAATTGCCGCCAGAGATGAGCGGTTAGAAACTAACAAAACGCATGCAGCCGTACCTCACGAACCGCCAGGCGTCTTGTTATACCGCTGGTGCTGGACAGTACGAATAAAGTCAGCCAGCACGCGCATGCCGGATAAGTTATACCTCATATCCCTGTTTGTTATCTGGCTGATCTACGTGTCCTGGCGGGGTGTGAAATATTACAAACTGGAAGATGAAATTCATGCTCGCTTCGACGAATTCGAAAAGTCCTTGCGTAGCGGAGTCGACGAATACAGGTGTTTCACAAACAACCATCCCCACGTCTGGGGTGAGGAAAACTACCAACGCTTAAAAAAAGAAAATCATTAACTCGCCGCGTATCGATGGAAAAAATCTCCTGATGTTTTTTATTTTTGGAGACGAGTTCAGCCTGAAAGCAGATGAAGATAAACTGTATATTTATATCGCTCTAGGGGCAGAGAAATTCGAGTGGAACTCGTTGTGTCATGAAGACGAATGGCGTAGGCGCAAGGTTATTCATTACTGATTCACATCACAGGAAGCGCCTGCAGGCGCGCCAAACCAGGTGTCGTACTCCCAGCCTGGCCGCTTGTGCAAGGCTTTACAGTCGCCTATGTAATGAAAAACCGGAGGGCAAATGAGCGAGGGTAAAGGTCGCTGCCTGTGCGGCGCAGTGAGTTTCACCGTTAAAAACATGAACTACAGCGTGGACTCCTGTCATTGCGGTATGTGCAGAAGATGGGGTGGCGGACCCTTGATGTTCGTCGATTGCAGCACGGATGTCAGTTTCGAAGGAGCGGAAAACATCACGGTATACGACTCTTCCGACTGGGCAGAGCGAGCCTTTTGCAGGAAATGCGGCAGTCACATTTTTTACCGGCTCAAGCACAACCACGCCCACCAGATGCTGGTGGGACAGTTTGACGAGCAAGAAAACTTTCATTTCGATCTGCAGGTATACATGGACAGCAAACCGGCCTTTTACGACTTTGCAAATAAAACGCGGGAACTGACGGAGACCGAGGTTATCGAAGAATTTGGCCCCGGGCAGAATACCTGACAAAAGTGCATACTACGGAATTGTGAATCTCGGCGCGACCAGGGCAGCCGTTGAGGCGGGGCGTTAAACAGCATGTGAATTTGGCCCCTGGAACCCGGGTTTACAAAGTATATTGCTTACTGTGGGTCTCCCGAGCATACTCCCGCACAAAGCAAACATGACGCAGGTTCGAATGATCCTGAAAACGTCAAGGTGAATCCATGAAACCAAAATACGTTATTACTATTGCCACCCTGTTCCTTTTGTCCGGCTGTGGCGCCACCTGGATCAACCTCGACGATACCAGGGCGGACCTGGACAAAATCAACGCAGCAAAAGCCAAATGTAACCATGACAGTACCCTGCTAAAACTCCAGGCCGAGGAAACCAAGAAAGACGCCAAGGTTATCGCCACTTCCAGTATTGCGGAAAAGAAAGCACTCGAAGAGGCTTACGAAGCCAGGGAAAAGCAGGTTTATGCCAAATTGAATGACTGCATGGCCAGCCACGGACTGAAACCTCTCCACTGATTGTTGCAAGCAGAACCGGGGAATCCGCCTGTTTGATATTCCCGTGATACGCATCTAATATGCATCACGTACGAGCCCAGTGGGCCTGGTAAGCACAGGCGGTCGAGCAACAAACTGGCGACCCGGTCCAACACCAACCATTAGATTTTTCGAAGGATGACAGTACTCAGCGTCAATCTGAACAAAATCGCCCTGCTGAGAAATTCCCGTGGCAGGGACTTCCCGGGTGTCGTGCAGTTCGCACAGAAGTTTATCGACCTGGGTGTACGCGGTATAACCATCCACCCAAGACAGGACGAGCGTCACATCACCCGCCAGGATGCGGTCGACCTGGGCCGACTGGTAAAAAGCCTCGAGGGTATAGAGCTCAACATTGAAGGTTATCCATCGGAGGATTTCCTCGAGCTGGTGGAAAAAGTCGGTCCGACGCAATGCACCCTCGTACCGGATAGCCCGACCCAGTTGACCTCCGATCATGGCTGGGATCTCACGCAACAGTTCGAGCAGGTGCACGAAACCTGCACGAGGCTCAACGGTGCCGGGATTCGCCCGGCGATTTTCCTTGACCCCGACACGAGCCAGGTAAAGCTTGCGCCGGCTACCGGCACAAAACGGATCGAGTTATACACCGAAGAATACGCGGCCACGTATGGCACGCCGGAAAACGAATCCGTATTTCGCAGGTACGAAGAGTCCGCCGCCCTGGCACAGGAGCTGGGGCTGGAAGTAAACGCGGGGCACGACCTGGACCTGGATAACCTCGCCAGGTTCCTGGAGATCGATGGAATCCTGGAAGTATCGATAGGGCATGCACTGACTGTCGAGTGCATCGAAGCCGGGATGACCAAGGTTGTAGGCAAGTACCTGGACATCTGCGGCCAGGCGGGAAATTGATCTATCGTCGCCACGGCCGGGATCGAAACGACAGCGCCTGCCCGGCACCGGCAATCGCGCCAAACCATTCGCTACTCGCTTCTTCCCATGCTATCGGGGAATGCCCAACACAGCCGGGGATCGCATGATTATTGAGCTCGACGGCTACGAATTCGACGCAGTATTCGAGACGGAAAAATCGCCTGCCAGCTGCGCGGCCTTTCGCAGGGCGATGCCTTTAAGCGGAGAGGTCGTGCATGTTCGCTGGAGCGGTGAAGGCGTCTGGATACCGCTCGGCGACCGGGATTTTGCCGTCGGCTACGAGGATGCGACTTCATATCCGGCACCCGGGCAGATACTGCTTTATCCCCGCGGCAAAAGTGAAACAGAGATCTTGATCGCTTACGGTTGCGTTCAGTTTGCATCGAAGGCGGGCGTGCTGGCAGGAAATCACTTCGCAACGATCAGATCGGATCTCGACAGGTTGACAGAAATAGGAATTTCGACGCTTTGGGAAGGGAAAAAGCAAATCCTGTTTCGTGACTAGGCGCGCGGCCTGGCAAGCGCATGCAGCCTGCCCCCAAATACCTCGTGCCGGGCATCGGCCGCTGTTTCGGCATTCAGGAGCACGACCAGGATTGAGTACAAAATGGAAAACAGCCTCGTAACCATCATCGGTATGTGTTTTGTCCTTGTCGGGGTTTCAACCGCGGCCTTCTTTTGTTATCGCATCTACCAGGCCGCCAGCAGCAGGCGCTGGCCTTTCGTGCTCGGAGAGCTCGAATCCAGCGATCTCAGGGAAGCCGTCTATCGCGGGCAGCAGGTCGGCGGGGGCCCGGACGAAGCTTCCTCGTGGGTAGTGAACTTCAGGTACCGTTACTCTGTCGCGGGCACGGACTACCTCGGTAAAAGAGTTACCTACTCCGACGGGATAAACAAGCCGATGCGCGCATTGCACAAGCTGCAGGAAAGATACCGGCATAAATCCCAGGTACAGGTTTACTACAATCCCGGCAAACCTGGTCGAAGCGTACTGGTCCCGGGACTCAGCGTGTTCAACTTCACCCCCTTGATAACCAGCGCCCTGTTTATTCTCGCCGGGGTATTTATCCAGACCCATGATTTCTCGTAAGCACCGCGAAAACTCCCGCCGCAGGCAATCGGAGCCGACAAATCGAAACCTGTTTCGCCCGACCGCTGATGGCGGAAGCCGTCAGCCCGGTGTACGAGTCGAAAGCGCGACGGCGGCCGCGTTCGCTACACGGCCCCGGG
The DNA here is from genome assembly GCA_030066085.1 of Gammaproteobacteria bacterium. Taxonomy (GTDB): domain Bacteria; phylum Pseudomonadota; class Gammaproteobacteria. The sequence goes on from JASJCI010000036.1 coordinate 30,864, forward strand.
CTGCCGGTGCATACATGCCGTAACCGCGATATAACCTGATGATCAGCAATTCAGATGCTACTCGACTGCTACACAACCCACTGGAGCTTCCCTGCGGCGCAATGCTGAAAAACCGCCTGGCAAAATCCTCCATGTCAGACTCACTTGCGGACGGCCAAGGCAATCCCACGGCTGCGCAAATTCGACTCTACGAAAGATGGGCGGAAGGCGGCGTAGCGTTGTCGTTTATCGGCGAGGTCCAGGGGGATCCGCGCTTTCCCGAAAAGCCGGGCAACCTGGTGCTGGGGGAATATTCCGACCGGGACTCCCTGCGTCAACTGACGCGGAGAGCGTCGACCAATGATGCTCACCTGTGGGCGCAGATAGGCCATGCAGGCGCTCTTGCGCACGCGCCGATCAGTGAGCCGAAAGGGCCATCACCCCTCGATATCGACGGCCTTCGCTGTGAAGGGCTGACGCTCGAAGAGATACGCGACCTGCCCGGCATGTATGCCAGGACCGCACTGCTGGCGAAAGAGGTCGGCTTTAGCGGGATTCATATTCACGCCGGACACGGCTTTTTGCTAAGCCAGTTCCTGTCACCCCTGTTCAACCACAGGACAGACGGGTACGGCGGTTCGATCGAAGCAAGAAGCCGCATCGTAACCGAGATCATCAGCGAGGTCAGAGGCGTCGTCGGGCCGGAATTTCCGCTTGGCATCAGGATCAATTCGACCGATCAACTGCAGGGTGGATTGACCGAAGCCGACGCCCTAGAAGTGGTGCGTATGCTCGACCAGACTTCGCTAGACCTGATCGATATCAGCGGCGGAACCTACTTCCCGGGGGCAAAAGCGAGCTCCGAAGGGGCGAGTAGCGGCCCCTATTTCGTCGACTTTGCCCGGCGGGCCAGGGAGGTTACCCGTATCCCCGTGATGCTGACGGGCGGCATCAAAAAGCGTGGTGAGGCGATTGACGCGGTGGCAACCGGTGCCGCAGACATGGTAGGCCTCGCGCGCGCCATGGCGCTCGATCCCGGCCTGGCGGACGCCTGGTTGAGCGAGGCAGGCGGCGATCCCGGCTTCCCGAGCTTCGAGGGCACTGTTCCCGGCGGGGTTACGGCTTGGTATACCATGCGACTTACTGCCATCGGCGAGGATCGCGAGAACAGGTTCGATATGGACCTCGCGAGCGCGCTGCGGGAATACGAGGCGCGTGATGCAAGGCGTTGCCCGCTCTGGCAAAACCGCTTTGAACCCCGGGCTGGATAAGACCATGCCCTGCTTCACAGGATCTTCTGCGGATGACTCCCGGCCAGACCCTGCCACGGGTAATGCCGTCCCGCAGACTGCCGCGGCAAGGCGCAGCCGGCAAAATGGATAACTACTTCACTCACGGCGTTGGCCTGGTATTTTATTTCTTCGTCCTGTGGGTTTTCCTGCAGCTGGCTTATGCCTCGTGGGGATGCAAACGCGCCTCGGCCAAATGGACCGCCCTGGTCAGGACGCCTTTCATGCAGCTGATTGGCATCAGGTGGATCAGCGCCATCCTGGTCATCGTGATTTCACTGCAGATAATGCTCGTCATTACCATGCTCGGGGTGAGCGCCTACACGGGCAAGCCCATCACGTTCGAATAACGGGTGACGAACATTCGGAGTGCCACGGTTGTCGTTCACCGGTGTATCCCGCAGAATCTCGAAAACCGGATTCAGCGAGGTCATGATCGATGAGCATAAACAACCTGGTTGCCGCGAGGTTCGGCCTGCCCACGGATATCGGCAAATCGGTCGAGGGCAATACGACGATAGAAAACATCCTGTCTCACCGCAGTCACCGCGCGTTCAAAAACGAGACTGTTCCGGGAGATCTGCTGGACACCCTGTTCGCGGCGGCTTTTTCGGCACCCTCCAAGTCCGACCTGCAGCAGGCCTGCGTCGTTCACGTACAGGATCCGGAAAAGCAGAAGAGAATTGCGCACGCCACCGCGACAATCCGCTGGGCGGCGGATGCCCCCGTATTCCTGGTCTGGTGCGGCGACAGCCGCCGTATTCGGAAACTCGCGAAATGGCGCGGGCACGAGTTCGCCAACGACCATCTCGATGCCTTCATGAATGCAGCGGTCGATGCCGGGATTTGCATGCAAAACTTTATTACCGCGGCCGAGTCCTTCGGACTTGGCTGCTGCCCGGTGAGCGAGGTGCGGAATCACATCGAACTGCTTTCGCGCGAACTGGATTTGCCGCAGCACGTTTTTCCCGTTGCCGGGTTGGCCGTCGGCTGGCCACTGCAGGAATCGAGGATCAGCATGCGGCTGCCCATGGCGATAACCGTGCATACGGACAGGTATAACGACGATAACCTGGTCGAGGAAGTCGAGCGCTACGATTACCGCCGGGAAGATATCGAACAAACCCCGCCCGACGAGCAAAGGTACGTCGAAGATTTAGGGGTATCAACGAGTTACGGCTGGTCGGAAAATCGCACGCGGCAGTACTCGCGTCCAGCGCGGAATGATTTCGGCCGCTACATACGCTCGCAGGGATTCAACCTGGCGTAACGGCAGAAGCTTTTTCCAGGGCTGCCCGCCGAATACATGGCGCCAGCTGCGGGCCGCCACACAATTCGAGGAGAATCGAGATGTCAATTCAGGGCGGGTGTTTATGCGGCAAGATTCGTTACGCGGTTAACGGCGATCTTTACGACATCAGTCACTGTCATTGTTCGATGTGCAGGCGCCAGCATGGTGCGGCATTTGCCACCTACGCCGACTTCGATCCCGGAGACTTCGCATGGACTTCGGGTGAGACGCTGGCAAAAATATACGAAACCTCCTCACGGGAAGGCTGGTGTTTTTGCAGCGAATGTGGCTCGACACTGGCAGGGACCAGTCAGGGTATCGTCACTTCCATCACCCTGGGTAGCGTCGACGGCGATCCGGGAATACGACCGGAGTCGCACATCTTTGCCGGGTCGAAGGCGCCGTGGCATGAAATCAGCGACGACCTGCCGCGGTTCGACCAGTGGCCCCCCGAAACCTGGAAACCTGCGAGCAAAGGCAACTAATCCCGCCGAATCCCTACAACCCGAAAGCTGCGGCAAAACGCTGGATTCGAGGCCACCGCTGCAATAAAACGCGGATGATGACTTCGATGAAACCAGGAGATTGAATCAGGACGCGCCGGTTTATTCGCCCTTCGTGCGGCAGGATCCCAACCCAACAGGTTGAACGGGGTGCCCGATCCGGGCTCATTTGCGCAAGCGGGAAACTTTCATGTATAACCACGGCGTGAGGATTCGAAATCATGCATATTGAACAATTCCGGGACCTGCTCAAACCGGTAACCGATTTTGTGGCAGGCCAGGCGGTAAACCCTGACCTCGCGGTGGCACTCAACCGACGATTCCCCGGGGACAGTGACCTTTTCAACACCATCGAAGCGGCCTGCCACGCGGCCATTGCGGAAGGCTGGATGTGCGCGCAGGGTTCCGCGGGGCGGCGTTTCGGTCGCGTAATCGAACCCGGCGACGAGACCGGCGGACTCAGTGTCGACGTGGTCGCCCTCGAGGATTTCGTCGGCCCGCACCATCGTCACCCGACCGGCGAGATCTGCATGATCATGCCGGTTTCGCAGGCGGCGCGCTTCGATGGCAATCCGAGGGGCTGGTGCATTTTCGAACCGGGATCCGACCATCGCCCGACCGTTACGGACGGCGAGGCACTGGTGCTGTACATGCTGCCGCAAGGCAAAATCGAATTCACCGGGCAATAATCGTCCAGGCAAGGCGCGAGCCATGCTGTATCGAGACGTCTGCGGCTGGTTCGAAAAGGTATCGCGCGGCATTTACGGCCTGTCTCCGCGCGGCCGGCGGGAAGTCAACACGTGGCACCGCCCGTGTTTCCGAAAGCCCACTCAGGGCAGGCAACGACGCACAACTCTTATGCATGCATCCATCATCCATGAGAATCCTGCCGGGCACGACTCCAAACCGCGCGTCTACCTGAATTCGATCCAGGTGCGATCCCGTGCCGAACCGGTGCTGCTGCAGACCTTCTACAGTGAAGACTGCTCGGAAATCGCCGGTATCATTCGCGCCCGACTGGTAGACCTCATCCGCCTGCCCCACGTGTCCACGGTAAGCGGCGCCAGGAGCAGTGACCTCGCGCTCGATATTCTCGTGCCCGATTTCGTGACCGCGATTCGCGTTTACGACATGCGCTTTCGACTGTTCCATATCGATCCGCGCTGGCGTCCGACCCTGACGCTCGCCGCCCGCCTGAACAGGCTGATATCGGGTGAGGTCGTCGAGCAGGTCAGCATTACCGAATCCATCGAGTCGGAGCTGCGCTGGCGCGACCTGCTGTCACCGCGGGCAATACGGAATGATCGCGTCGCGCACCGGCAGCTGGAGCTCGATCGACTGCTGTCCGGCGCCAGCATGGCGCTTGTGGACAGGCTCAGGGAAGCCGTATGATCACGGGGCACCCGCCTGCAGGAGAAGATTATGGGTGAAAGTACTACCGGCCAGGTTTCCGACGCGGCGGCCCGCGTCTACGACGCAGTGTACCTTCCCGCGCTTTTTCAGCAGTGGTGTCCACGGGTAGTGGCCAGCGCGGAAATCTCGGCGGGACAGGAGGTTATCGACGTCGCCTGTGGCACCGGCGCCCTCGCCCTGGCTGCAAGCGAAGCGGTTGGAGCCGACGGTTTCGTCGCCGGCGTGGATAACAATACCGGCATGCTCGCCGTTGCCGCGACCAAATCGGCGACGGTCGAATGGTATCACGCGGGCGCAGAGTCCCTGCCATTCGAACAGGATCGTTTCGACCGCGCGCTCTGCCAGTTCGGGCTGATGTATTTCAAAGACCGGGTCGGCGCAATCGGCGAAATGATGCGCGTGTTGCGTCCCGACGGCCGCCTGGTGCTGGTAGTGTGGGACGAACTGGCGCACAATCCCGGCCTGGCCGCGGAAGAATATCTCTGGCAGCAAGTGTTTGACGAGGAGATCGACGAGGCCCCTTACAGCCTGGGCAACAAGTCGATCCTGGAACAACTGTTGCGCCAGGCGGGTATTAGCGACTTCCGTATCGAAACCCATACCGGCACGGCGCGTTACGACTCTATTCGCAGCTGGATTCATACCGGTGCTGCCGGCTGGACCGACGACGATGCGCTAGACGCTGACGAACTCGAGCTGCTGCTCGACACCGCGGAACGCGAGCTGGCGCATTTCAGGACGGCACGGGGTCATGTGGAGTTTTCGACTTCGGCGCACATCGTGACGGCTTGATCCCGGCGCCTTGCTCGTCGGAACAGATTTGCGGGCCGCTGCGACGAATAGCACAATACCCGGAACTGGTTCTGCCGATATGACATCCCGATCCGCCATACGCTCCGCTACCGGCACCTGCAGCCATCTGCACCTGCCGTGCCAGGACTGCCGACGCCGCACCGGCAGCGCGTTTTGTATTGCCGGGTTTTACCCGTCGGAGACGATAAGAGTCGAAGGCGAATCTCACCGCCTGGCGCGCAGCTCGGCCGACGGCTTCGACCACGAACTCCACTTCTGTCCCAATTGCGGCGCTACGGTCTACTGGATGACCACGCGCAAGCCCGGCCAGGTGGCGGTTGCCGCCGGTGCTTTCGCCGCTCCCGCGTATCCGCCGCCGGGACGCTGCGCGCACGAACAGCGGCGCCATTCCCGGGTTCGCATCGCGCTATGAAACGGGACAACATCAACTGGCCGGCATTCATCAAGTACAGCGGTGACGACGAACTGGTGCTGGTGAAGGACGACACCCGCTGGCAACGCGAATTTCGCCAGGCTACGTTCGATGCGGACGACTTCCTGGTAGACAGCGGCGGCCGCCGCTTCACGCTCGCCGGCGAGAATTCTGCACCGGTGTCGCTGGCGCAGCCGCTCGCGGACGGCGAACTCGATACGCTGCTGCGCAACCATTTTGCCGCGCTCGGTGAGTGCTGCATTGCCAAGATTCCCGCACTGCCGCCAGCCGAGGCCCTGCGCCTGCTGTGCGACACCGAGGATAGCTGAGGTCACCGCCATGAGCGCCGCGGAGCCCGGTGTCGATCCCGATTTTGGTCTTACCGCCGAAGACTACGCGCGACATCGTGCCGGCTTTCCACCGCTCCTGTTCGAGCGTCTGCGCGAGCAGGGTATCGGTCTGGCCGGTCAGCGGATCACCGATCTCGGCACCGGCACCGGCAGCCTCGCGCGCGGTTTCGCGCAAAACAGCTGCCATGTTATCGGTATCGACCGCGCCGCGACCATGCTCGACGCCGCGCGTGAAATCGACGCCAGGCTCGGGATCAACGTCGACTACCGGGTAGCGCCGGCCGAGGCGACCGCTATTACCACCGCCAGCCAGGACGTGGTCAGTGCCGGTCAGTGCTGGCACTGGTTCGATCGGCCACGTGCCGGGGCCGAGCTGCGGCGCCTGCTGAAACCGGGCGGTCACGCGCTGATCGCGCACTTCGACTGGATTCCGCTGGCGGGTAACCTGGTGCAGGCGACCGAGGCCCTGATCGAGCAATACAATCCCGCGTGGGACATGGGAGGTGGTTGCGGGCTCTATCCGCAATGGCTGCGCGACCTGGGGGAAGCCGGGTTCGAAAACATCGAGAGCTTTTCGCACGACGTCGACGTGTTTTACTCGCCGATCGACTGGCGCGGTCGCATCCGCGCCAGCGCGGGCGTCGGCGGCAGCCTGACGGCAGCACGGGTTACCGCCTTCGACGACGATCTCGCGCAATTACTGGCGCGCGATTTCCCCGGAGAACAACTTGCTATTCCGCATCGCTGCTTCGCGGTAACAGCGCGAGCGCCCGCCGGCAACCCGGGCGAGGAACTGTCACCATGAAGGTCGAACTGCGTGTCATGGACGCCACGACCCTGCCGCTGGTTCTGCCGCTGATCGCGGACTACCACGCCTTCGAATCGCTCGACAGCAGCGCGGCGGAGCGCGAGGCCGCGGCACGACAGCTGCTCGACAACCCGGATATCGGCGGGATCTGGCTGGTTTACTGCGACGAGAAGCTGGCCGGTTACATCGCGCTGTGTCGCGGCTTCAGTATCGAATTCAACGGTTTCGACGCCTTCGTCGACGAATTCTTCCTCGCCGAGAGTTTTCGCGGCCGCGGCGTCGGCGGGCAAGTGCTCTCGGCCATACGCGCCGAGGCACGTACACGCCAAATCAATGCGCTGCACCTCGAAGTCGCGCGCGACAATCAGGCCGCGCGGCGACTGTACCAGGCGGCCGGTTTCGAGGCTCGCGAGAAATACGTACTGATGACGGCACTGCTCGGCGAGGACGAGTAGTCAGGTCTGCGGAATCAGCACGAACCGGTGATGCGCGCTAAACCAAACCATGCTCCGGTAGCGCAGGCAGATTGCTTCGGCCTCGCAATGACGACAATCATCCGTCGTTACGAGCCTGGCGACGCAATCTACCGGCCCTCGTAATATCGGGGTGAGGCAAAATCCTTTATGCTTCCCTGGCATCATGCTGAGCTGAAAACGACCCGATGATAAAAGCAGGAGGCAAAACCGCGGTTATTCTGGATCTCGGCAACGTCGTGCTCGATTACGACGTGCACCGTATCGTCGAATCGCTCGCGCTCGACGCGAGATCCGGTGCCTTGCTGCGCGACGAGCTGTTTGGCCATCCGGACTGGCTCGATCTCGATCGTGGCAGCCGCACCGAGGCTGAGGTCGTGCGCGCGGTGCACTTGCGCACAGGTCTCGACCCGGCCACGATCGAGTCTGCCCTGCTGACGATGAAGGACTCGCTCGACCCAATCCCGCAAACGCTCGACCTGATGCACGAGCTCGTTGCCGCCGGCCTGGATCTTTACTGCCTGTCCAACATGTCGCGCGAAACCTTCGCCCATGTTCGCGAGCATGACTTGTTCAGCCTGTTCGCGGGCATCATCATCTCCGGCCAGGAGCGAATGGTCAAACCCGACCCGGCAATTTTCGAGCTGCTGCTCGAGCGCTTCGCGCTGACACCCGCGACAAGCCTGTTCGTCGACGACAGTCCTGCGAATGTCGACAGTGCACGGCGCGTGGGCATCGACGCCTATCATTTTCGCCGCGGCAGGTACTGTTATGCCTGGCTGCGCGGCGCACTGCTCGACTCACGCCCGCCACGTGGGGCAAACTAAGGTCCATGAGCAGGCGATCCGACAGCGGCCGCGACCCGAGCCCGAGCGAATGGGCCGAGGCCGAGCGCATCGCGGCGCTGCATCCGCTGCAGCAGCAAGACCATCCGACCGCGGTGCCGGCGGATCCGGCCAGGCTCGTGCACGTGAATACCTACGGCGCGCTGCCGACGTTTTACATCGATCGGCCCTTCATCTGCCGGCGCTGCGGCAAGCGCGAAATCTGGCGGGCGCGTGACCAGAAATGGTTTTACGAGGAAGCCGGCGGACACATCGATGCACGCGCGGTCGAGTGTTACACCTGCCGCAAGGCGAAACGCAAGGGAGACACGCAACCATGAGCGGCGAAACCGATCTCGACCGGCTGGTAGCCGGCATGGCGCCCCGGCTACAGCCCGGTGAATTTATATTCCTGAATTTTGCCGATGCGGCTTACGGCGATCATGCCGATCTCGCACCGGTTGCAAGCTGCCGCGAAGCCGAGGGCCTGACCCTGGTAGTGCCGCGCGCACGCGCGCAGGCCGCGGGTTACGACGCCGGCAGCCCGCTGCGAGCGATTTCGCTGGGCGTGCACTCGAGCCTGGAGGCCGTCGGCCTGACCGCGATGATCGCGGCCGCGCTAACCGAACACGGCATCAGCGCCAACGTGATCGCCGGCTACTATCACGATCACGTCTACGTCCCCAGCGAGCGCGCTGAAGAGGCGCTCGCGGTGCTCAGGAAACTGGCGGATTGAATCCGCCCGCAACCCGTCGCCGAATCCGCGTCGCAAACCGTTTTCAGGTACACTTCGGCCATGGCATTTCTCGCTTCTTTTCGCGCCGCCCTGCTGCTGGGCAAGGCCAACCGGCAACTGCAGGATGCGCAGTACGAAGCCGCGCTCGGGCGCGCTTTGCGCGCGAGGAAACTGCCGCTGAAACCGCAGTACGCCTGGCTGTGCGCGATGATCGAGGGCAAGGCGCGCTATCACCTCGGCGACCGCGCCGCTGCGCTCGAGCCGCTGCTGCGCGCGCGTGGATTCCTGCAGCCGATAATTGCCGCGCAACCCGACTCGAAACCGCTGCAAAACATCCGTGACGACATCGAGTCGCTGATCGCCACCATCGAACCGGAGCAGACATCATGACCACTGGCTTACTCGTCGTCGACGTGCAAAACGACTATTTCGCCGATGGCGCCATGGCGCTGGTCGGGATGCAGGCGGCCGCCGACAATTGTCAGCGGCTGCTGCAGGCGTTCCGCGCGCGCGAGGCGCCGATTTATCACCTGCAGCACCTGTCCGCCCAGGAAGGCGCAACCTTTTTCATTCCCGGCACACCCGGCGCCGAGATCCACCCGCTGGCGGCACCGGCCGATGACGAACCGGTCATCACCAAGCACTTTCCGAGCGGTTTCCGCGATACCGATCTCGACGAACGCCTGCGCGCCGACGGCATCGCTTCGCTGGTAATCTGCGGCGCGATGAGCCACATGTGCATCGATACCACGACGCGTGCGGCGTTCGACCTCGGTTACGCCAACACGCTGATCGCCGACGCCTGCGCAACGCGCGACCTCGAGTTCGACGGGCGCCAGGTCGCCGCGACCGATGTACATGCCGCCTACATGGCCGGTATCGGCGCGGTATTCGCGCGCGTTACCGGCACCGACGACTACCTCGCGGAGTAGTTCGGCCAATGCCGGTGCGCCGCTACCGCGACAGCGACCGCGACCAGCTGGTCGAACTCTGGCGCACGGTGTTTCCCGATGATCCGCCGCACAACGAACCGGCAGCTATGCTCGACGCCAAGCTCGAGGTCGACGACCTGCTGTTCGTCGCCGAGGGCGAGAACCAACTCGACGGTGCCTGCATGGCTGGCTACGATGGTCACCGCGGCTGGCTGTACGCGGTTGCGGTACGTTCCGAGGGCAGGCGCCGGGGCCTGGGTCGGGCCCTGGTCGAGGCCGCGCTGGCGGCGCTGCGCGAACGCGGCTGCATCAAGGTCAACCTGCAGATCCGCAGCGACAACGCCGCGGTAGAATCGTTTTATCGCGCACTCGGTTTCGCCACCGAGGAACGTATCAGCATGGGCCGACATATCAAAATCAAGCCACAGGAGTTCCGCCAGTGAGTGCCTTTCTCGTCGTCGATACGAAAATCAGGAATGCCGCGGCTTACGAGGAGTACAAGCAGCGTGCCAAACCGATCGCGGAAAAATACGGTGGAACCTACCGGGTCCGGGGAGGCGCCATCGACCTGCGCGAAGCCGACCTGTGGTCGCCGACCCGAATCGTGATTATCGAGTTTCCGGACGTGGCAAGCGCGCGCGCATTCGCCGATTCGGACGAGTATGCGCCCGTCAAGCCGATACGCCAGCAGAATGCCGCCTGCACCCTGTTCATCGTCGAGGGGGACTAGGCAAGATGCCTGGTGCTCGCGACTCTGTCCCCGAATATCCGTCAGTGGCTGACATGCCGGACAGGGGTGCTGCATGACTATCGAAACATCGGACCAGCCGGAAGCTTTCGCCCGCTTCGAACACGAGGGCTGGGAACGCGCCAGCAGCGCCTACGATCGCAGCTTCGGACGCCTCACGCCGCAATCGGCCGACGCGCTGCTCGACGCCGCCGGCGTCAACGACAAAAGTCGGCTGGTCGACGTCTGCTGCGGTCCGGGCATGGTGGCGGGCGCCGCGACGGCTCGCGGTGCGCGGGTAACGGGGCTGGATTTTTCCGCCGCCGCGATCACGCTTGCGCGCAGCCGCGTCGACGGTGCCGAATTTATCGAGGGTGATGCCCAGGCACTGCCGTTCGACGACGCCGAGTTCGATGCCGCGGTTTGCGGCTTCGGCCTGATTCACCTGCCCGACGCCGCGCGCGGCCTGGCGGAAATGGTGCGCGTGGTTCGTCCGGGCGGGCGCATTGCCGTCAGCGTCTGGGAGCCGCCCTCGCCCGGTAACGGCTTCGGCCTGCTGTACGATTCGATCAGGGCCCATGCCGACCTGAACGTCGACCTGCCGCACGGCCCCGATTTTTTCCAGTTCAGCGACGATACGCGCATGACCGAGCTGCTGCGCGATGCGGGACTGCAGGACATTGGCCTCGAACGTGCGCCGCAGTTCTGGGTATTCAACGGCGAGCACGCGCTGCACGACGAACTGCTGGAGAGCACCGTGCGCGCGCGCGGCTTGATCCTGGCGCAGACGCCAGCGGTGCAGGCGCGCATCCGCGCCGCGGTCATCGACGGCATGGGAACGTTTCGCGCGGTGCACAATGTCTACCGTGTGCCGATGCCGGCCATGATCGGCGCGGGAGTAAAACCCTGACCAGGCATACCCGCGTCCTGCCGCTATGGGTTCGTGCGGCCTCGAAGATCGCGATATGCCGGTTAAAGCCGCACTGCCAGGATGTGAAGGTTTGCCGATGAAAACCTACGTCGTGATCGAATCCATTCGCGCGGGCCAGCTACAGGCTGTTTACGCGCGCTTTCACCAACAGGGCCGCATGTTGCCCCACGGCCTGGAGTACATCGACAGCTGGCTCGCGGCCGATGGCTCGCGGGTGTTCCAGCTGATGCGCACCGCGGACGTCGAACTGTTCGACCAGTGGACCACCCACTGGGACGACCTGGTCGACTTCGAAATCGTGGAAATCGGCGACAAACCCGGGGCAACTGAATGAACGCAGCGCGCGGCGACTACGAGTTTCATTACCCGGAACTCGCGGCGGCACTGTTTCACGCCCTGCGCGATGACGCTTTCTATCGCAGGCTCGAAAGCGTATCCGACGCCGGGGCGATGCGGCGCTACCACGATTACTCGATGCGCGAAGCACAAGCCTACGGCGAACTGACGATCCCCGAAGGCAGGCAATACGGGGTCGCAATCTGGGCCCGGCCACTGGCCGCCGAACGGCAGGCCGAAATGAGCGCGGCGAAAAAAGCCTTCATGCTGGCACACATGAACCGTGCGAGCCTGGAAGCCTACGACGCGATCGGCGGCTGGATGCTGGCGCAGGCCGAAGCGCTGGTATCACCGGGTGCCTGGTACCTGTCGATTCTTGGTGTCGTACCCGCTTACCAGAATCGTGGACTCGGGGCGTCACTGGTGCAACCGGTGCTTGCGCAGACCGATGCGTTCGGCGTGCCGACCTACCTGGAAACCTTCACGCCGCGTAACGAAGCCTTTTACCAGCGCCTGGGTTATCGCGTGGCGGGACGCTTTCACGAACCGACTACATCCGCCGCTTACGCGCTAATGCTGCGCGACCCGGCCGGCTGACCACGGGTGTCATAGTGAGCGGGGCCCCCGAACCGAAACACCCGATCACGGCGCGGCGTAACCGCGGACCCTACTCGGTGCAGGGCCAGCTCTCGGGTTTCGTCAAACCTTCCGGCAAACGGGTCGCGTCATCGCCACAGGCAAAGTCCAGCTGTAACTGTCTCAGGTTTTTCACGGCGGTCAGGTCGACACCCTCGAAGCGCGTCAGGAAGGTATAGGCGCCGCGAAAATTGACGTCGGCCAGCCGGGCGCCAGCGAAATTCGCGCGCGACAGGTTGGAGAACTCGAAATTGACCGACTCCAGGCTGGCATCGCTGAAATCGACGCGGCCCAGCTCGGACTTGGACCAGTCCACGCGCGCGATGATCGCGCCGATAAAAGACGCGCGCAAGAACTCCGACTTGCCCAGCAGCGCGTCGCGCATCTCGACCCGGTCGAAGCGCGCGCGGTAACCCGACGCCTTGCTCAGGTTGGCGCGGTCGAAACGACTGCCGATGGCCGTGGTGCGAAACAGTTCGGCCTTGACCAGGCTGGCTCCGGTGAAATCACTGTCGTCCATGGTACTGAGTGCGAGGTTGGTATTGTCGAAGCTGCTACCGACAAAGTTGGATTTGTCGAGCATCTTGTTGGTTTTCTTGCAGCCCGACCAGTCCATGCCGGGGGCGCGCTTGTCGAAGCAGCCTGCCTCGACCGGGGAGGCCGCCAACAGCAGGCTCGCCGCCAGTATGCTGGCTAACAGGGATAGGCTTTTCATCGGTCTGATAGTTATTGAACTCATGGCTTTGACTTCAAAATCTCGCTTGAATTCCGCTCAAGGACACCACTGGTGAGGCGTTATTCTACACCCGTATACGCCGGCAACCCGGATCCAGGTCAACTTCCATTGCCGGAAACCCGCTCTTCCGCCATGGTCGAGCCGGCAATCCGCTGCTGCCGCGCGATCTCGACTACGCCGGCCAGCAGGATCAACAGGGTACCGCCGATCTCGCGCGGACCGAAAGGCTCGACGGTCAGCATAGCCGCCGAGATCACGCCGACCACGACCTCGATCATCAACAGCATGCCCACGCGCACCGGGCTCAACACCGATGCCGGCCAGATCGTCAGGTAACAGACCGGCAGGGTCATCACCGCGACCACCAGCAGCCAGGGCCAGCCGGCGGCGAGGCTGGCCATCGTCGGCAGGTTGTGGACGCCGCCCGGCTGCAGCAGCGCGAGCACCCCTCCCGTCAACAGGCCGCAAACCACGAATACCATGACCTTTTCGACCAGGTTGCGGGCACCGTCCTGGAACAGCTTGACGGAACTCACGGACCATAGAACGCCCGACCCCAGCGCACACCAGTCGCCGGCGTTGCGCGGTATCGGCAGGCCGCTCTCGACCACGAGCACGACGTAGAGGCCGGCGAAAGCGAACGCCAGCGCCAGCACCCGGTTCAGGGTCAGGCGTTCGCCGAGAAACAGGATGCCGAGCAGCGTGCTCCACAGCGGCGTCATATAAAACAGCAGCAGCGCGCGTACGACGTCGGTCAGGCTGATGCTGGCGATGTAGAGCGCAAAAGCGAGACCCGCCATCAGCCCCGGCAGCAGGATATTGTCCCAGTGCTCGATGAAAACCCTGACCCGCGTGACCAGCAGCGGCAGAAACAGCAGGCTGGTGGCGCCGAAGATTACCGGCCCGGTCCAGTAGGGGTCGACCCCGGCGGCCTCGATACCCCGGATCGGAATCCAGTACAGCCCCCATAGCGCCGCGCCAAACGCGAGCCCCAGGCTGGGAAGCAGATCAGCGCGCCCCTCGCTCATGTCTCACCCGGGCCGCACGGCGTCGAGGCCGTCACGCGCACCGGCACTGATGCAGATGCTGCACAGCGAGCGGGCCTCCTCGTAGGGCCAGGGACGACCGCGGTGAAGCGTCGCGCGCTCGTCCCAGATCAGCACGTCACCAACCTGCCAGCGGTGGCTGTAGACGTATTCTTCGCGCGTGCAAAACTCGACCAGCTCGTCGATCAGCAACTGGGCCTCGGCGTCATCCATGCCCTCGACACCGCAGGCATGCGACGCGATGTAAAGCGCTTCCTCGCCGGTTAGCGGGTTAGGCCACAGCGCCCGCCAGTGCTGATCCGGCCATTTCGTGTAACGTTCCAGCCGCGCCAGCCGCGCGGAAGCCCGCGCCACCGAGTGAGTAAATCGATGCCGGATCACACGCTCGCGTATGCGCGCTTGCAGGCCATCGGGCATGTCATGCCACGCGGCGCGGGTCGACACGAACTCGGTCTCGCCGCCAGTCGATGGCAGCACCTCGGCGCGCAGGATGTTGGCCAGTGCCGGCACCGGCAGAAAAGTACTGTCGGTATGCCACTGCTGGTTGGCCACGTTGCGCAGCACCCGCAGATCTTCCTCGTCGCCGACAACCTCGTCGCCATCGATATTGCTGACCACCGAGATTGTCTCGATCGGATCGGGGCTGCCGGAGCGGTCCTCGATCGGGCCGAACAGACGGCCGAGCGCAAGATGTTGCGCTGCGTCGAGTGCCTGCCGGCGAAACAGCAACAAAAGATGACGGTCGAACAGGTCGCGAATTTCATCGTAGCCATCGGCCGCGGTCACCTGCGACAGGTCGACCTGCTCGACTTCGACCCCGAAACGGGGATGCAGCGGCGTGGTTTTCATGGCTGGAGACAGGTTTTCAGAGAACTTCTATTCTTCCCCACGGCGAGCGGGAACACAAGGCGCCGGGGCGGTCTCGACCGGGATGTTGGCCAGTCTCCCGCAACCATGTCGGCCCGCGGCGCGCCTAGCAGGCCGCGCAGATTTCGCCGAACGCGCGCAGGTTGACCGCATCCAGCTCCAGCTTGAGGGGTTCCGGCTGCGACGACAGCTTGACGATCGAGACCTCGGCCACCGGGTCGATGCAGATCCACTGGCTATGAATTCCGATCGCCAGCAGGGTCTGGTGCGCATCGCCGGTCTGGTACCACTTGTTACGGTAGGAACCGGCGGGAAATTCCTTGGCCGACTCGCCGCGCTCCCAGGCTTCGCGGCTGCCGCCCTGCCAGCAGTCCTCGATCCAGGCCTCCGGGATCAACTGCCGGCCACCGGCACGGCCGCGATTGCGCATCAACTCGGCAAATCGCAACAGGTCGCGCGGCAGCACGCAGATACCGCCGGCGGTGCGCGGCGCGCCCTTGCGATCGACGGTGATGCAGGCATCCGCCTCGGCACCCATCGGCCGCCACAGGTACTGGCTGAACAAATCGGCGATGCGTTGATTGCTGGCCGCTTCCAGGACCCAGCCCAGCAGGTCCGAATTGGGCGAACGGTACTGCCAGACTTGCCCGTGGCGGCCGTCACCGGGGCCGATCGAACAGAGAAAGTCGTGCAGGTTGCGGTCGATCTCGTCGACCGCGCAGGGATGCCAAGCGGTGGCGGTGCGGTAATCGACGAAGATGCCGCTGGTGGCCTCGTAATCCTCGGCGAAGTCGATGCTGACTACCATGTCGAGCACCTGCTGCAGGGTCGCGTCGCGGTAGCCGGAATCCTCGAGCCGGGGAATGTATTCCACCACTGGCCGCCGCGGATCGATACGCTGGTCGCCGACCAGCACGCCGGCCAGGGTTGCCGTCATCGACTTGCTCACCGAGAACACGATGTGCGGATTGAGCGCGATATCCTCGTCGGCATACCACTCGTGCACCAGCTTACCCCGGTGCGCCACCAGCAGCGCGTCGCTGCAGGACGCCTGCAGCCAGTGCTGCAGCGACCAGTCCTGGCCGTCGTTGCCGGCCACGCGGATCGCATCGATCGCCGGGTTGATTGCGCTCGGCAGTTCGGCGACCTCGGTACCGCGCCGGATCAGCTCGGTCGGTACGATTTCGCGTACGTGGTGAAACGCCCAGCGGTTCTGCGGCGCCTCGCGCCAGTTGGACAGGTTCAGCGTCGCGGGTCGCTTCAGCATCAGTCGAGCTCGGTAATCGTTTTCTGGTTATTCGAATCGAGTACGGCCTGGCACATCTCGAGGTGCAGGCGCCCACCGCTGGTGTAGGGATGCGACTCGACCACGGTTTCATTGAGCACGATGCCGAGACCGGGTTCGCCCGGCGCCGGCATGTAGCCGGCCTCCCAGGCCAGCGGCTTCATCAGGATCGCATCGTGAAACTCGGTCTGGATGGTTTCCAGGATCAGGAAATTAGGGCAACTGAAAGCCAGGTGAGCCGCGGCGGCGTGCGCGATCGGCCCGCAGTAGATATGCGGCGCTACCTGCGCGTTGAACAGTTCCGCCAGCGCGGCGATCTTTTTCGTTTCCCAGATGCCGCCGCTGCGGCCGATATCGGGCTGCAGGATCGATACCCCGGCCTTCAGCGCCTGGTGAAACTCGACCCTCGTGGTCAGGCGCTCGCCGGTTGCGACCGGGATCGTGGTAGCGTGCGCAACCCGGCCGATGGCCTCCACCTGGTCGGGCGGACAGGGCTCCTCGAACCATAGCGGATCGTAGGGTTCCAGCCGGCGCGCAAGCCGGATCGCGGACGAGGTCGTCATCTGGCCGTGGGTACCGAACAGGATATCGGCGCGGTCGCCGACCGCTTCGCGGATCTTGCGCACGCTGTCCTCGCAGCGCGCCAGTTCGTGCAGCGACAGTTCGCGACCGCCCTGGAACCCATAGGGTCCGGCGGGATCCTGCTTGATCGCGGTAAATCCCATGTCGAGGTAATCGAGCGCGCGCGCGGCGGCCGCGTCACCGTCGTGATAAACATCGGGCGCATCCTCGCCCGGGTTACCGTCGCTGGTGACCGCTTCGGGGTAGAGGTAGGTATAGGTGCGGACACGGTCGTGAAAACGCCCGCCGAGCAGCTGGTAAACCGGCACGTCGTGCGCCTTGCCAAGAATGTCCCAGACCGCAATCTCGATACCGCTGAATACGCCCATCATGCTGACGTCCGGGCGCTGGGTGAAGCCGGCCGAGTAGACGCGCCGAAACAGGGTTTCGACATTGTGCGGATCCTCGCCGGCGACGTAGCGCTCGAAGGTATCCTCGACCATGCGACAGGCGATGTCGCCCGACAGCGGGATGCCGTAACACTCGCCGATGCCCTCGATACCGTCGTCGGTAGTGATCTTGACGATTACCCAGAAAGCACCGCCGATGCCGCTCGGCGGTACCGTCACCCAGGTCTTGATGTCTGTTAATCGCATGGCCCTGCTTCCCCGTCATTGCGAGGAGCGCAGCGACGAAGCAATCTTTTGAACACGGCGCCGAATTCTGGAGATTGCTTCGCTGCGCTCGCAATGACGCCGTGGTTTTAATGCGCGTAAGTTACTCCAATCGAGCCCGTTACGAAACCGGCACGACCAGCAACTGCGCAATTTCGACGTGTTTCGGCTGGCGCAGCGCGAACAGCACGGTTTCAGCCACGTCCCGCGGCTGCAGGCTGATATCGTGCGCGTCGTAGAAATTGGCCGCCTGCTGCGCGTCGCCGAGGCGCCGCTCGGCAAACCCGGTGCGCACCAGGCCCGGCAGGATCTCGCTGACGCGGATACCGCGCCCGGCGTATTCGAGGCGCAGGCTTTCGCTGAATCCGTGCACCGCGTACTTGCTGGCGACGTAGGCGCTCATGGTCGCGAACGGGCGCAGGCCCGCGGTCGAGCCGATGTTGACCACGTGCCCGCCGCCGCGCTCGAGCATACCGCCGATCAACGCATGCGTCGTGCGAATCACGCCGTTGACGTTGGTTTCGACGACACCGCACATCTGGTCGGCATCCGAGTCCTCGAACGCCTGCCGACCGCCGGTATCGTGCCCGGCATTGTTGACCAGCACGTCGATCGCGGCAAAGTCCGGCGGCAGGTTTGCAGGCAGGGCGGCAACCGCGGCCGCGTCCTCCACATCAAGCGTTAGCGGCAGGAAGTTTTCACCCAGCTCATCAACCAGCGGCTGCAGGCGCGCGGTGTCGCGCGACGTGCCGATAACCCGGCAACCCTCGGTGCACAGGACTCGGCAGACCGCTTCCCCGATACCACTACTGGCGCCGGTGACCAGGACGGTTTTGTTCATGTCGTTCTCCTCTGGCATGGTTGCGCAGTTTAATCGCCGGCGCCCGGCTGACGCCAGTCCGCTAACGCGCCGGCCTCGGTGCGCAGCCAGTTGCAAAACAGCGCCAGTGCCGGGTCGACGTCGTCCCGCCGCGGCAACACGAGGTAAAAGCGGTCACGCTCGACCGGCGGCGACGCCAGTGCGCAGACCAGCAGCCCCTCGGCCAGCTGGTCGTCGAGCAACGGCACATCACCAAGCGCGATACCCTGCCCACCCTGCGCCGCCTGGATCATGTTGGTGTAGGAATCGACCGAGACGCCCGGCGGCAGATCGGTCGCCTCGATATCAAAATGGCGAAACCATTCCGGCCACATCGCGTCGCGGCGATAGGCGCCTTCGAGATGAATCAGGCGCGCCGCGCGCAGGCTTTTCGGCGTTTCGAACGGGCCGTTCGCGCGCAGAAATTCGCGGCTGCACATCGGCAGCTGTGCACCGGGGAACAGTGCCTCGTAATCGTCGTCTCCGCCACTGCGGCCCCAGCGAATCGCCGCGTCCAGCCCCTCGCGCGCGAGATCGAGGTAATCGTCGGCCACCACAAGGCGCAGGTCGATATCCGGATGCGCCTGGCTGAATCGATGCATGCGTGGTATCAGCCAGAAGGTCGCAAAAGCGGCGGTCATGGTAACGCCGAGCTTGCCCGAGTCGCGCCGACGCCGGATGCGCTGCTGGGTTTCGGCAATTTCGCCGAGACCCCGGCCAACGCTGTCGAACAGCTGCTCGCCCTCAGCGGTGAGGCTGACGCCGCGATGCTCGCGTCGAAACAGCGCGGCGCCGAGGTAATCCTCGAGCAACCGCACCTGCCGGCTGACCGCAACCCGGGTGACGTGCAGTTCGATTGCGGCGGCGGAAAAATTGCCCAGCCGCGCAGCCGCCTCGAACGTGACCAGCGCGTTCAGGTGGCGCAATTCACGGAGTCTTCTTGCCATATACTTTTAATTACCTTTTAGATAATCAGGCAGGACGGTCACAAGCATAAAATTCTTTGCTTTAATAGCCTTTTAGCCTGCTTCGGACCCTGTTGCCATGTCAGATAGATTACCCCGTAGCGACGCCTCGCGCCAACCTCGGGCGGGATTGCGTCCGGGCCGGGTAATCCGCGGTTTGCCTGCACACTGCGCCGCAGTATCATGGCCAGTCCCTGTTGTCTTGCGAGCATCGGTCATGACCCTGTACCACAACCTGTTCCAGCCCCTGCAGCTGCGCCATCGCAGGCTCGACAACCGCATCGTGTTCGGCGCGCATACCGCCAACATGTCCGACCTCGGCCTGCCGTCCGAGCGCCATCTCGGCTACTACCTCGAGCGTTCGCTCGGCGGCGCCGCCATGATCGTGGTCGAGCCGATGCCGGTGCACCCGACCGCGGTGCTGACGCGCGGTAATTTTCGCAACTGCGACGACGAGGTGATTCCGCATTTTCGCCGGATTACCGACGCGGTCCACGAACAGGGCACGACCATCCTGCAGCAGCTCTACCACGTCGGCCAGCACGGCGACTCCGACCTGTCGTTCATGCCGCACTGGGGACCGTCCGGACTGCAGTCCTACCACGATTCCGACGGTTCGCACGCGATGCGCGAGAACGAAATCCTCGAGATCATCGACTGCTTCGTCGCGGCTGCAAGGCGCTGCCAGGCCGCGGGCTTCGACGGTGTCGACCTGTTCGCCGCCTATCACAGCCTGCTCGACCAGTTCTGGACCCCCTGGTCGAACCGGCGCGACGATCGCTGGGGCGGTTCGATGGAAAACCGCTGCCGGCTGTCGACCGCGATCATCAACGGCATCCGCGAAGCCTGCGGCGAAGATTTCATCATCGGCATGTCGACCGGTTACGCCGACAACACGCCGTTCGTCATGACCCTGGAAGACTTCCAGGAAGTCATCGCGTATCACGACGAACAGGCCAACCTCGATTACGTTTCCTGTGGCTCGGGCAACTACGTCGACGTCGATCGCATCATGCCGACCTTCGTCTACGGCGAGAAGCAGGGCGTACCGCTGGCGGGCGCGCTGAAGCAGGTCGTCAAGCACGCCAAGGTCACCGCCGAGAGCCACATCCGCACGCCCGAAAACGCCGACTACACCATCGCCTCCGGCGATTCCGACCTGGTCTCGATCGTGCGCGGCCAGATCGCCGATCCGCACTGGGTCAACAAGACCCGCGAAGGCCGCGACGACGACATCCGCGGCTGCATCTCCTGCAACCAGATGTGCTGGGGACGGCGCTCGCGCGACTACTGGATTTCCTGCCTGATCAACCCGTCGGCCGGGCGCGAGTTCGAATGGGGCGGCGATCGCTTCAGCCCGACCGACACGCCGAAGAAAGTGCTGGTGGTCGGCGCTGGACCCGCCGGCATGGAGGCCGCGCGCGTTGCCGCCGAGCGCGGCCACGCGGTCACGCTGGTCGAGGCGTTGGGCGATCTCGGCGGCCAGTTTCGCCTCGCCGGGCTGGCCCCGCGCCGCGGGCAGATCACCGACCTGCTGGGCTGGTACCTGCGCCAGTTCGAAAAGCTCGCTGTCGAGGTGCGCTATTTCACGCCGATGGACGAAACCGACATTCTCGAGTTTGGCGCCGACGAAGTCGTACTCGCCACCGGCTCGATGCCGGACGGACTGGCGCGCCAGCGCTGGCTACCCGAGGCCGAGCAACTGCCCGGGCTGGAAAACGGCGCGGTGTTTGCCTGCGAAGAGGTGTTCCGCGAACAGGCCGAGCTCGGTAAGCGCGTGATCGTGCTCGACGAGGGCGGCAACTGGCGCGGTACCGGCACCGCCTGGTACCTCGCCGACAAGGGTCACGAAGTCACCCTGGTGACACCCGACCCGATGGTCGGCAAGGAACTGACGCGGACCGCATCGGATTTCCAGATTCGCGCCGCGCTGAAAAAGCTCGGCGCGACCTTCATGCTCGAGTCGGTCATCGCGCACTGGCACGGCGACCGCGCCGAGATTCGCTCGCTGCTCGATGGTAGCGTTACCGGGGTGGCTGCGGCGGCCATCGTTACCGCCACCACCAACACCGTGTGCAACGACGTCGAACTGGCCCTCGCCGAAGCCGGCGTCAGCTTCCACCTCGTCGGCGACGCCGCGGCACCGCGCCAGGCGCCTTACGCGTTTCACGACGGCCGCAAGATCGGATTACAGCTATGAATGCACCCGCACGCCCCGCGAGACGCGGACGCCGGCAGGGAGGCAGCGCGGCGCGCCGCGCCGCCGTCGCCAGCGCCGCGGTGATTCACCACCCCGAGATCAGGCGCGGCATCCCGATCCTCGAGGTCTGCAACCAGGAAGGCGTCGAGCTGATGCACGACTTCGCAATGCGCGTGGTCGAGGAAATCGGCTGCGACTTCCAGGACGGCGAATCGCTGGACTACTGGCGCCAGACCGGCGCCGAGATCGACGGCGAGCGCGTGCGCATCGGTCGCGACGAACTACTCGAACTGATCGGCAAGATTCCGTCATCCTACGTGCATCACGCCCGCAATGCCGAACGTACGGTCAAGGTTGGCGACGGCCACGCTGTCGTATCGCCATCCTACGGCGCGCCGTTCGTGCGCGACATGGTAGGCAATCGACGCTACGCCACGCTCGACGACCTCAACAACCTGCAAAAGCTGAACCACATGGCGTCGACCATCCACATCGCCGGCGGCACCATCGTCGAGCCGGTCGACATCCCGGTGCCGCACCGCCACCTGCACATGGCCTACAGTGCATTCAAATACTCGGACAAGCCGATCATCGGCAACGTCACCGCGCGCGAGCGTGCCGAGGACACGGTGGAAATGTGCAAGCTGGTGTTCGGCGACGAATTCGCGGTCAACAATACCTGCACCACGTCGCTGATCAACGCCAACTCGCCGCTGGTGTGGGACGAAACCATGCTCGACGCGCTCAAGGTCTACGCGCTGAACAACCACGCCGTCATGGTTTCGCCGTTTTCGATGGCGGCGGCGAGCACGCCGGCGAGCAACGTCGGCACGGTCGGCGTGGTGCTGGCCGAGGCGCTGATGGCGATGGCGATGACGCAGGTCGTGCGCCCGGGCTCACCGATGCTGTTCGGCGTGCCGGCGATGACGGTGGCGCTCAACAGCGGCGCACCGGTGCACGGCTCGCCCGACTCGGCGATGGTGCAGCTGCTGTCGAACGCGATGGCGCGTTACTACCAGGTGCCGCACCGCGCCATCCTGAATGTCGCGACTTCGAAGTCCGGCGATATGCAGTCCGCCTACGATTCCATGTGGGGGCTTTTCCCGAGCATGCTGTCGGATGCCAACTGGCTGACCATGGGCGGCGGCATGCTCGAGGGTGCGCTGACGGTCGGCTACGGCAAGACCATGATCGACTTCGAGCAACTCGACGCGTTCTATCATTTCCTGCAGGGCCCGGACTTCAGCGACCTCGACGAGATTTTCGAAATGACCAAAAAAGTCGGACCGGGCGGCCATTTCCTCGGCGAAACCCACACCCTCAACAGCAACCTGTTCATCTTCGAATCGCAGCACAATAATCCTTATGAACAGTGGGATCTCGACGGCCGCCTGGACAGCGAGCAAGTCGGCGTGCGCAAGGCTCAACGCTGGCTGCAAAAGTACGAGGCCCCGGTGATCGACCCGGCGATCGACGAAGCGCTGCTCGACTACATCGCGCGCCGCGAACGCGAAATCCCGGCCTGAGGGGATTTAGCGGCCGGCGCCCCGGTCGAATTCGCCGGCGACCACGGGCACTCGATTCGACAACCCGCGCCGCTACCTCGCCTTGCCGGTTTGCCAAGGCTCGAAAAGCGGTGATAACCTGCGTCCAGGCCGTTATCCCGCGAGGCTGACCGAATCAATCACGAAACCCGACAGCAAGACCGCACCCCTAACGAGCACTACTCGGCCTGGCACCCCGGTATCGAATCCGAAATCCCGCTCGAGTACCGGGATCTCGAAACCATCTATAATCCCGGCAACGTATTCACCGGTCACGCCGAGGTCGAGGAACTGGCGCAACAGACCGGACTCAGCCCGGTCGACCTGGTCAGTTTTCGTCCGCACCGGCTGGTGCTGCACGAACTGATCGTGCGCGTGACCGCCGATATCCTGGTGCGCGAGGGTGAAACGGAGGAAGACCTCGGCATCCATTTCCGCGAGATCGCGCAACGCATTTTCAGCCGCTACATCATTCCGCGGCTGATGACGATCGAACACGAGTACGACACCATGCGTACCCGCATCGAGGACATGATGCGCAGCGAGCTCGAGACCGCGTTGCGCGGCGACAGGCCGGCACCGCCGGCAAAACAATCGATCCTGCAGCGCCTGCTGGGCGGCAAACCGAAAAAACCCGCGGTACCGGTCGCGAGCCGCCAGGAGCGCGAGTTCGAAACCATCAACCGCTTCAAGCAGCGCGGCCTCGCAACCGACGACGAACTCGAGGCCGCGGTGTTCCGCAGCCTTTACCGCGTGCTCGGTTCGATTGCAACCACGCGCGGCTTTATCGGCAACGACGTCGACTACCTGCTCGCGATCTGCGTCAACCACGCGAGCAACTACCTCGGCAGCCGCGACATCGGCCACAAGGTCGGCAAACTGGTGCGCGAAGCGATCGAGGCAGAGGGCTACGAACGGATTCCCGATGCCGAGACGCCGGTACTGATCAGCCTCAAGGGTGCCTCGGCCTCAGGCAAGAGTTCGTTGCGGCCACAGCTGTCGCAAATGATTTCGGATCTCGGTATCGATACCCACGGCTACGGCACGATCAGCCCGGACATCTGGCGCCGCATGCTGCTCGATTACGAGGCTCTCGGCGAGAGCTACAAGTACGCCGGACGCTTCACCAGCAACGAGGTCTTCATCATCGACGGCAAGCTCGACCGCTACATCCGCGCCAAGGCCGAGCGCCGCCATTCGATTCCGCACCTGATGGTCGACCGCTTCCGTTTCGACAGCTTCAACAGCGAAAAGATCACCAAGGTGCTGCACCGGACCTACGTGCGCTACATCGATACCATGTACATGTATTTCGTCGTTACGCCGCCGGCAGCTACCGTGGAGCGCGGCTGGGAACGCGGCCTCGAGCGTGGCCGCTACAAGGCGGTGGAAGATTTCCTCGGCCATTGCGTCGAGGCTTACGCCGGCATGCCCAGGCTGCTGTTCAAGTGGCTCGCCAACGACAGTCCACGTTACTACTTCGAGTTCCTCGACAACAGCGTACCGAAGGGAACCTATCCCGAGCTGATCGCGCGCGGTACCCAGGGCTCGATGCAGATCTACCGCCCCGCGCCGTTGATCGACATCGAACGCTACCAGCGGATCAACGTGCTCGCGACCGTGCCGGAAGCGGTGGCGGCGCCAGCGGCACAGCAGCGCGTGGCCGCCAATCTCGGTTTCCTGCGCCAGTGTATCGCGCGCATCGGGCGCATCGACTGGGTCGACCCGGACAGCGATACGACCTACCTGACGATGCGCGCCGGGCGCAGCGAAGTGATCGATGCCGACTGCCTGCGGCGCCGTCTGGAGGACCCGGTGATCGCGGAAATCCTCGCCGAACTCGCGCCCGAAGTCGCCCCGCGGCAAGCTGAAGCCCCCGCCGACACCGGCATCGGCTAGCGCGGGCACTGCTGTGCTACAGTGCGAGCTATCCCCTGCTGAACCGTCGCACCGATGCTGACTTACCTGACCCTGATTTTCTGCTGCCAGCTGGTTGGCGAACTGCTGGTATCGGCCACCGGCCTGCCGGTTCCCGGACCGGTAATCGGCATGCTGCTGCTGTTCGCCGGCCTGCTGCTACACGGTAGTCTGCCCGCGGACCTCGGGCGCGTGGCGGACGCGCTGATCACCAACCTGTCACTGCTATTCGTGCCCGCCGGCGTCGGCGTAATGCTGCACCTGCAGCTGCTCGGCAGCGAGCTGGTGCCCATTTCAATCGCGCTGGTGGTCAGCACGCTGATCACTATCGCCATCAGCGGCGGCATGATGCTGTGGCTGAACCGCGGCAGGGCGACCGCGCGGCACAATCGCGGCGAGGATACCTGAGCATGCGCGATCTTCAGCAGATCTGGGTTTACCTCAGCGCCAATCCCTTGCTCCACCTGACGCTGACGTTGCTCGCCTACCAGGCCGGACTGATCCTGTACCAGCGCAGCAAGCTCAACCCGCTGCTGAACCCGGTGCTGATTGCGATCCTGCTGGTCGTCGGCGTCCTGTTGCTGACCGATACCGGCTACGAAACCTACTTCGACGGCGCCCAGTTCGTACACTTTCTGCTCGGCCCGGCAACGGTGGCACTCGCGATTCCACTGTATCGCCAGTTCGACAAGGTGCGCGAGTCCGCCCTGGCGGTGCTCGCGAGTATCGTGGTCGGCTCGCTGACCGCGGCCGCCACCGGCGTCGGCATTCTGTGGTGGCTCGGCGGCTCGGAGACCGCGCTGCTGTCGATCGCGCCCAAGTCGGTCACCGCCGCGGTCGCGATGGGGATTGCCGAACAGCTCGGCGGACTGCCCTCGCTGACCGCGGTGCTGGTCATTACCACCGGCATCATCGGTGCGGTGCTCGGCCCCTATTTGCTCGACCTGCTGCGTATCCGTGACTGGGCCGCGCGCGGGATTGCCATCGGCACAGCGAGCCACGGCATCGGCACCGCGCGGGCACTGCAGGTTAACGAGGTTGCCGGTGCATTCGCCGGACTCGCGATGGGGCTCAACGCGCTCGCCACCGCGATCCTGCTGCCGCTGGCCTGGTACTGGCTGTTCTGAATGCGCTACGGGACGGGCGGGTTGTTTGTCGGTAACCGGCGCACAGGACTAAACTGACGATTTTACGGGAGGTGTCCAGATGAGCAAGAAAACCGGCGGCAGCTGCCTTTGCGGCAAGGTTCGCTACGAGTTCGAAGGACCGGTGGCGGTGTTCCAGTATTGCCACTGTTCGCGTTGCCGCAAAACCTCGGGCGCCGCGTTTTCACCGAACATTATCGTCAGCCCGGAAAACTTTCGCTGGCTGGCAGGCGAGCAGCAGGTCGGCCGCTTCGAACACCCCGACGCCAAACACTTCGCCACCGGCTTTTGTAAAAACTGCGGATCCAACCTGCCGTGGCGCTCGCAGTCGGGGCGCGGCGTCATCATTCCGGCCGGCACCCTCGACGAGGATCCCGGCGTACGCCCGGTGCAGAACATCTACTACGGCAGCGGCGCGCCCTGGCGCGAGGCGGTCGACGACCTGCCCCGCCACGACGAGCTGCCGCCGCGTAAATCCTGACGCCGGTTACCCGGCCTAGAACAGGTCCTGCTGCTGGCGCGTGACCGCGTCCATCGACGAGCCGATCGCGTTCAGGATCGTGTCGGCGATCGGCACCAGCTGCTTGTCGACGTAGTGCTCGTAATCGAGTTTCGCATCCTGGCACTCGCGGGTCTGCGCACCGGCCACGGTGACGACATACTCGACCCAGCTGCGATTGCGGTAGCGCGCTGGCTCGCCGCGCGCGCGAAACGCGGCCTCGGCCTTGATCGCGGCCTGCGCATGCGGCGGTACGTTCTTCTGGTACTCGTTGAGCCGTTTGTGCAGGCGCTTGCGGTAAACCAGCAGGTCGTCGTACTCGCCGCGCCCCAGCGCGGCCACCGTGTCGCGAATGTAATCGGCGTACTCCTCGCCATCGAACACGCGCCGGTAAAGCTCCTGCTGGAAACGCCGCGCCAGCTCGGTCCAGTCGGTGCGCACGGTTTCGAGCCCCTTGTAGACGATGCGCCGGTTGCCGCGATCATCGTCGATTACCCCGGCGTAGCGTTTCTTGCTGCCCTGCTCCGAACCGCGCATGGTGGGCATGAAAAACGGGTGGAAGTGGGTTTCGAACTCCATTTCGAGGAAAGACTCGATGCCGTACTCGGTGGCCAGGTGCTCGCGCCAGTAGCGGTTGATGTCAGCCGCCAGCCGGTTGCCGATCGCGGCCGCGGCGGTATTGTCATGCGCGCGCTGCAGGGTGACGAACACCGAGTCGGTATCGCCGTAGATCACCTCGTAACCCGCCGCCTCGATCAGTTTCACGGTCTGTCGTATCAGGTCGTGGCCGCGTTTCGTGATCGAGCTCGTCAGGCGCGAGTCGTGCAGGCGGCAGCCGGCGGTGCCGAGCACACCGTAAAACGAGTTCATGATGATCTTGATCGCCTGCGACAGGGCCGCGTTGCCGTCGCGCTTGGCTGCGTCGCGCGCCTGCCAGAGATGCTCGATGATCTGCGGCAGGATGTGCTCGTGCTTGTGGAAGCTGGCACCATCGTACCCGGGAATGACATCGGTATCGGGCGCGTTGCGCGCCGCGATCCGCGCGTAGGGATCGACGCGGAAACTGCGGATGATGCTCGGGTACAGGCTCTTGTAATCCAGCACCAGCACCGAATCGTGCAATCCCGGTTTCGAATCCATGACGTAACCGCCTGGTGCACTGAGGTCACCCTCGTAGTCGCCGATGTTGGGCGCGACGTAACCCTTGCGGTGCAGGCGCGGCAGGTAGAGATTATCGAAGGCCGCCACCGAACCGCCGGGGCGGTCCATCTCGAGGCCCGTCAGGCGCGCGCGCTCGATCGAGAAGGCAACCAGGTCGGCATGCGCGAACACGTCGCGCACCAGGCGGCAATCCTCGAGGTTGTAGGCGGCGAGCGCGGCCTTGTCGTCGCGAAACTGGCGCCGGATTTCGCGCGCCTTGTACAGTGGATCAGTGTTATCGTGGATCAGCTTGCCGCGCCCAAGCAGTTCCTGCGCGACCGCGTCGAGCGCAAAGCTCGGGAAGTTATAGGTTGCCGAGCGCAGCGTATCGACACCGTCGAGGACAACGCGCCCGGGAATCAGCACGAAGTGCTGGTTACGATCGGCCTGCGACTGACGCCAGACCGGCAGGCTGCGCCCGCGGCCAACGGTAAACGGCAGGCCGAGAGCCTGGCAACGTTTCTGCAGTAAACGCAGGTCGAAGTTGATCACGTTCCAGCCGGTCAGGATGTCCGGATCGACGCGTTCGACCTCGGTCAGCCAGCGCTCGATCAGCACTCGCTCGTCGGCGACGTATTCGACCGTAGCGCTCGCCGGACCGTCGCCGATCATCAGTACGCGCTCCTCGCTGCCGGTCACCCACGCGATCGAAAACAGTTCGTCGCTTTCGAAATCGGACTCGATGTCGAACGACATGAACTCGAACCGCGGGCGATAGTCGCCGGGCGCCAGGCGTACGTCGACCAGAACCTCGTCGGCCTGGTCCGAATCGATATCGATCGACGCGGTTATGAAACGCTCGCACAGAAAGCGTTCGGTCGGCCGGATATCGGCCTCGTAACAGGCGATGCCGTTTTGCGCCAGCCGGTCGCGCGCACGGTACAGCTGCTGCTGCGCACGAAAGTAGACACCGTCGACCGGTTCGCCGGCAAAGGTTTCGAGATCGAGCGGCCGAATCTCGATCCCGTCGCGCGGTAACAGCGCCGCCGCCGCGTCCCTGTCCCGCCGGCGAATGAAAAACAGCACGGACTGGCGCCGGATCGAAACCTCGACCGGGCCGCGCGCGCTGCTGAGCCAGAAGTGCAGGCGGACGCCGTCAGCCTCGTCGAACCACTGGCGGGTCAACAGGAATGCGGGCGTCACCTGCCGACTCCTGCCGGAGCCCTGTCGATCGAAGACCCGCAAACGCGCTCGTCCCGCTCGCTGCCGCGCCGGCACTCGCGCGATCGAATGCGGCGCGTGTCCGCGACACGCGCAATCGGTTTATTACCGCACGGGATGATGAGATCCCCGAGCCACTTCAGTTCCAACGATCCGGATCAACAACGCAAAAGAGGGTTATTTTATCGCAAACAAATTGCATAATTAACGCGCCTGGACACCGTCATCACGCGCCTCTGTAACGCTGGAGCACAACATGCACCTTTCCCGATTTCCGCGGCTGCACTTCGCCCACCTGCCGACCCCGCTGGAGTCGCTGCCACGCCTTTCGGAAGCACTCGGCGGCCCGCACCTGTGGATCAAGCGCGACGACTGCACCGGCCTGTCCACCGGCGGCAACAAGACCCGCAAACTCGAGTTCCTGATGGCCGATGCGTTCGCGCGCGACGCCGACACGATCATCACCCGCGGCGCAACCCAGTCGAATCACGTGCGCCAGACCTGCGCCATCGCGGCCAAAACGGGCATGAACTGCCACGTCCTGCTCGAGGACCGCGCCATCAGTGACCACCCGGCTTATACCCAAAGCGGCAACGTGCTGCTCGACCAGCTACACGGTGCTACCATCTCGAAACGCCCGGGCGGCAGCGACATGGACGCTGAAATGGCGCAGCTCGCGGACCAGCTCGCGAGCGAAGGCAGCCGGCCCTACGTGATTCCGGTTGGCGGCTCCAACGAGGTCGGCGCGCTGGGTTATGTCAACGCCGCGCTGGAGCTGACCTACCAGGCCAACGAACGCTCGTTGCGCCTCGACCACCTGGTGCACGCCACCAGCAGCTCCGGCACCCAGGCCGGACTGGTGCTCGGGCTCCAAGCGCTCAACAGCGGCATCCCGGTTTACGGCATCAGCGTTGATCATCCCCGCGAAATCATGCAGGAAAACGTCTACGAACTCGCGCGGCGCACGGCCGAGTACATGGACCTCGATCCCGACCTGTTGGCGCGCGACCGAATTGTCGCCAACAGCGATTACATCGGCGAAGGCTACGGCATCCCCACCGATAGCATGATCGAAGCCGTCAAGCTGATGGCCCGCTACGAAGGTATCCTGCTCGATCCGGTATATTCCGGCAAGGCGTTTGCCGGGCTGATCGACCTGATCCGCAAGGGTCATTTCCGGGAGGGTGAAAACGTCGTCTTCCTGCACACCGGCGGCAGCAGTTCGCTGTTCGCCTATGCGCAAATTTTTGATCTGCCCGACCACGGCTGAAGCGGGCACTGCCGGAGAACAACATGCAACAGCTAAAGGCGCCGGGCCGCAGCCCGGAAGAGGCGGACCGCCAGGCTCGCGAAACGGTCGAGACGATGCTCGACGATATTCGCGCACGCGGCGAGACCGCGGTGCGCGAACTGGCGCAGAAATTCGACAACTGGAGCGGCGACTTCGTCCTGTCGCAAGACAAGAAACGCCGGCTGATCGATTCCGTGCCCGAGGACGTCAAGGCCGACGTTCGTTTTGCCTGGGAACAGGTCTCGCGCTTCGCCGAGGCACAGCGCGACAGCCTGCAGTCGTTCGAGGTCGAAACGCATCCCGGCGTGATTCTCGGGCAGCGGGTACTGCCGGTGCAGTGTGCGGCCTGTTACGTGCCGGGCGGGCGCTACGCGCACACGGCCTCGGCAATCATGAGCGTGGCCACGGCGAAGGCCGCCGGCGTCCCGTTCGTGGTCGCGGCATCACCGCCGCGCGGCGATGCGATCGATGCCTCGGTGTGTTACGCGATGGATCTCGCCGGCGCGGACATGATTCTCGAGATGGGCGGCGTACACGCGGTGGCGTCGATGGCACTCGGCCTGTTTACCGGCAAGTCGGCCGATATTCTAGTCGGGCCCGGTAACGCCTACGTTGCCGAGGCCAAGCGTATCCTGTTCGGCGAGGTCGGTATCGACGTATTCGCCGGCCCGACCGAGTCGGCAATCATCGCCGACGACAGCGCGGACGCGATGACGATAGCGGTCGACCTCGTGTCGCAGGCCGAACACGGAGTCAACTCGCCGGTGTGGCTGTTCACGACCTCGGCGGATCTCGCGGCGCAGGTCAACGCGCTGATGCCGAAAGTAGCCGCCGACATGCCGAACGCCGAGGTTGTCATGCAGGCCTGGGACGATTACGGCGAAATCATCGTCTGCGACTCGCGCGAGGAAGTGGTCGAAGTCAGCGATCGCTACGCCAGCGAGCACCTGCAGGTCATGGCGGCCGATCTCGAATGGTGGAAACAGCAGCTCAACAACTACGGCTCGCTGTTCCTCGGCGAGGGCAGCACGGTCACCCACGGCGACAAGTGTTCCGGCACCAACCATATACTGCCGACCAAACGTGCGGGGAGATACAGCGGCGGGCTCAACGTGCAGAAATTCATGAAGGTACTGACCTACCAGCAAATCGACCAGCAGGCCAACGAGGTTTTCAGCGCGGTGGCATCGCGTATCTCGCGCATCGAGGGCATGGAAGGACACGCGCGCGCCTGCGACTGGCGCCTGCGCAAGTACTTCCCCGAGCGCGACTGGGATTTCGAGGTCTACGACCAGGCGAAGTACTGACGGCACAGCCTTCATCCCCGTGAAGTAAAAGTGTCATCCCCGCGCAAGCGGGGATCTCGCGAATATGGTAGTTTTCCCGAGGTCCCCGCTTGCGCGGCGGTCCGCCGAAGCGGGACGACGGGCAAAGATTATGAGCAAGACGGTATTCGAAAAACCCTTCACCCAGCAGGAAGCGATTCCCGCCGCCGGTATCGAGCACGCGGTCGAGGTGCTGCGCTCGGGTCGCCTGCACCGCTACAACACCCTGCCCGGCGAAACCTCCGAGGCCGCCCTGCTGGAACGCGAATACGCGCAGTGGCAGGGCGCGAAGTACTGTCTCGCCTGCGCCTCCGGCGGCTACGCGTTGCACATCGCACTCAAGGCGGCAGGCCTCAAACCCGGTGACGCGGTACTCAGCAATGCGTTTACGCTGGCGCCGGTACCGGGTGCGATCGACAATGCCGGCGGGCGCGCGGTACTGGTCGAGATCGATGAAAACTACCGCGTCGACCTCGCCCACCTGGAAGCGCAGATGGCCGAATCGGGCGCGCGTTTTTTCCTGCTGTCGCACATGCGCGGCCACGTCGCCGACATGGACGCCATCGTGTCGCTGTGCGATCGTTTCGGCGTCACCCTGATCGAGGACTGCGCGCACACGATGGGCGCCGCCTGGAACGGCCGCCGCTCCGGCAACTTCGGCCGGGTCGCCTGCTTCAGCACGCAAACCTACAAGCATATGAACTCGGGCGAAGGCGGCCTGCTGACCACCGACGACGACCAGGTCATCGCGCGCGCGATCGTCTACTCCGGCTCCTACATGCTCTACGAACGTCATGGCACCCTGCCCGAGCCGTCCGCGTTCGCCGCGGTGCGGCTCGACACGCCCAACTACAGCGGCCGCATGGACAACCTGCGCGCCGCGATCCTGCGCGCGCAACTGCCCGCTCTCGAGGACAATTGTCACCGCTGGAACGAACGTTACGCCGCGCTCGCCGAACGTCTCGCGACCAATCCAGCAATTCAGCTGCCGCGGCGGCCGGCACAGGAGACGATGGTCGGCAGCTCACTGCAGTTTCGCGTGCCCGGCCTCGATGAGCGGACCATCCCGGATTTCATCAGCGCCTGCGCCGCGCGCGGCGTCGAGCTGAAGTGGTTCGGCGGTGCCGAGCCGCACGGCTTTACCAGCCGCTACGACAGCTGGCACTACCTCGACAACGATCAACACCTGCCGCGCACGCTCGAGATCCTGGCGACGACTTTCGATCTGCGGATTCCGCTGACCTTCGACGTGGCGGACATGGCCGTGATCGGCGAAATCATCGACGACGAGGTAAACGCTGCCGCGGGCAACTGAACCAGGCCTGCCCGCAGCGTCGGCTCAACGCTGCGCGCCCGGCGCGCCCTCCTGGTTCAGACCGAGCTCCTTTTGCCTCTTGCGGCTCAGGCCCAGCGACACGATTCGGTGCGACTCCCGCAGGTAATAGCGGAGTTCGTCATCGTCCGAATCCGGCGCGTCGTACTGCTGGATCCACTTCATTCCGCGTGCGGCGAGGTACGGCGCCGGCCTGTAACCGGGTTTGTCCGCGAGGTAATCATAGTTCAGCTGCGACGTCTTGAACGTGAACGCCGGCCGGTCAGCCTTGTCCCAGCCGCCGATAGCGAACACCTTGCCGCCGACTTTCCACACCTGCGCGCCGCCCCACTGAACGACGTGCGTGGTTGCGGGCAGCGCAGCACAGAAACGATTGAATTCGTCGTAAGTCACGCCAGCTGTTGTGCGCAACGTCGGGCCGGCAGCGGTCTCACCACAGCGCCGGATCATTCAGCGGGTCGACACAGGTAATCCTGCCGCCCGCGACGCCGCTGTTGCGTGGCTTCAACTGCAGGGCCTGCCAGCCGAAATCGAACTGCAGCGGATAAGGCGGCGCGAAGCCCTCGGCGGCCTCGGCGCTGAAGCCGAAGCGCCCGTAGTAGGCGGGATCGCCGTAGACGAAGAGAACGTCGACGTCTCCCGTGCCGACCAGGCGCATGCCCTCGCGCACCAGCTGCGATCCGATACCCTTGCCCTGAAACGCCGGCAGGACGCCCAGCGGACCCAGCAGGAAAGCGCTGAACCGTGGATCACCGGTAAGTCCCACCGGGCTGAAGGCGACATGGCCAACCACCGCGCCGTCGCGTTCAGCCACCAGCGAAAGAGTCGGCGGCGAACCGTCATCGTCGAGCAATTCGAGCGCGAGGCGCGCGACGGTCTCGTTTTCGCTCGCATCGAAGGCCGCGCGATGCAGATCCTGGATTTGCGACCGATCCTGGCTGGTTGCCCTGCGAATAGTCATAGTTAACCTGGACCCTCCGCTCAGCCGTCCTGATCCCGCTTCAGCCGGGCTTTGCGTCTCATCAGGGAGACCATTTTGATCATCGACCAGAGCATGATCGCCGCGCCAACGGCGATGGCGTAAAATGCGCCGTTGCGATTCTCCTGCGACCCGCCCGAAACATCGCCGCCGGCCGCGTAAACGAAATACAGGCCGATACCGACGAGCAAGGCGCCCAGCGAATCCAGTACGACGACGACCAGCAGCGCTCGCTGCACCTGGCCCAGTTCCGCTTCTTTATCGGTTTGCAAATCGCCTCCCGCAACCCGTGGTTGCTCGTCGAATAAGGGCCGCCCGTGACCGCCTGCCGACGGCGGTCGAAATCTCACTGCGTTTCGGCGGCTTCATCGAGCGCTTCCCGGTAGGAATCGTAGGATTCATTGTAAGCCGCCAGGCACTCCTCGTCCTGCGGCGGAGGCAACAGCTCACATTCCTGTTGACGGTTGTTTTGAATCGCTTCGTAAAGCTGCTGGTTGCTGCAACCATGAGCCAGGCCCGCCAGCAAAACGAGCATCAAACACGACCCAGTTTTTATCACTTCCCTGTATCCCGCATTCAGATAATATCCAGCCACTCAGTTCGCAGCGCCTTTGTGGCCCGCAGGCCAGCGCCAGAATCCTGCCAGTTTGGCCGCGACGCGACAAGCCGCGAAAATCGGGGTACGTCCCCGTTTATCCTGGAATTTCACTGGTCACTCGAACCGGGTTCGATCAGTTTGCCGTCGAACTCGACGTGCCTGATGGAACAGCTCTCGATGATTTCAGCGTATCCTTCTGGCAGGAAAGATTCTTGCCAGGTGTCGCCGAAGCGAAGCTTTATCGATTCCAGGTCTTGCCAGACCGAGATGAAAACGAGTTCGTTTTCATCGGCAGACAGGTTCGAGCCAAAAAAATAGCCGAGGTTGCCGGGCTTGCCGTCGACGACGGCAACAGAGGTGTCCGAGAGTTTCTGCTTCAACAGCCCGGCGCATCCCGCCCTGGCCCGCACCTCGAATATCCGCAGTATGGCCTTGTTCAGTTCCATCGTATTTGCACCTGTATCGGATCGCGAGCCTCACAACTCCTCGATTTTCGATTCACCGAAGCCATTGAACCAGGGTGAAACGTCAGCCTCGGATGTCGATATTTTCGACACGTGCACTTCGACACAGTAACCTGCTTTCGATGCCGACAGAACGTGAGCGTTCAACAACACGAACTCTCCCTGCGGATAACCGTAAATGAGCAGAAACGTGTTTTCATCCGCGCGCCCCCTGAACACCTGTTGCGGCTGCACCTCGTAGCGCGCCAGGATGGAAGTCGCGGAAGCGCTGGCGCAATCGATCGGCGTCATGCCGGGTTCGGCCGTGGGGGTAATGATCAATACGTTGATGTCCTGGTTATTACCCATCATTCGCAGGTGCGGCTTCTCCCCGTTCAACGGATGCCGCAACATTTCGATCCGGGGCAAATTGGGCAGCGTGATGCGGATAGCGGGTTGCGACAGTTCGAATCGATACATGGTCGAGCCCGAAGCCGGGGAGGTTTGCTTCTCCTCGCTGGCACTGGCCGACACCGCGACGATTAGTATCAAAAAGAGGTATTTACGCATCGAGTTATCCTGGTTGAGGCTGGTGCGGAGGGACAGGTAACCCGCACCCTTCCGTCATGCCGATTGTTGCCACAGCTGCTGCATCTGCCCCAAAGCTTCATTCATGTGCGGCAGGTTTTTGCATCCTCGGCTGCGCCTGCTGCCTGGCATCGGCGGTCTTTTTGTCGAGATCGACTAGCTGCAGGTTGGGGCCGGCATGGTTAAAAATGAATTCGCAAATCTGCCGGGTGTTCAGCCCGCCAGCCGCATGTTAACACCGACCGGCCGCCAGGTTCGTGCCATATTTCAGCCCTCGGCAACCAGCCAGTCGCGCAGGGTAACGGCATCCCGGCCGAGAAAACGACCCGGGGCCGATTCGATCAGGTAACCATAGCCTTCGAGGCGGCGATCGAACGGTGCTACCAGCGCCCCGGTCCGCAGTTCGTGTTCCATCATCGCATCGGCCAGTGTCCATCCCTGGCCGTCGATCGCGGCCTGGGTGCGCACGTTGGCGTCATCGATCACGCGCCGCGGGTTGGCAAGCGATTCGGACTGCTCGCCGTACCAGGTTTGCCACAGGTCGAGTGCACGATCCTCGCACAGCAACGGGGTCGAACCGAGCGGGCCCTGTACAAGCTCGCGCGGGTCGAGACGCGTGCGCGCCCCGGGCAGCCCGTGGCGCTCGAGCAGCCGCGGGCTGCAAACCGGAAACAGCGGCATCGGCATTTCCCGCAGCAGGCCGCGTCGGGGCCCTTCGCCGATGCAATCCCAGCGGATCGCAAAATCGACATCGTGCATGCGAAATTCGCGCGAATTCACGCTGTGCTGCAGGGTAACGGAGATATCCGGGTGGCGTTCGCTGAAACGGGCGATACGCGGTGACAGCCAGCGCAGCGCAACATAGGTAGTGGCACCAACGGTCACGTCGTGAGCGGCACTCGCCGGCTTGATCCGCGCCAGCGTATCGCCGAGCTCGTCGAACAGCCGCCGGGTCTGCAGGTACAGCTGCTGACCGGCATCGGTCAGGTATACCTGGCGGATAGAGCGTCGGAACAGCGCACAGTCGAGGTCTTGCTCGAGCTTGCGCACCTGGTAACTGACGGCACCTTTCGACAGGCAAAGCTCCTCCGCCGCCTTGCTGAATGACAGCAGGCGCGCCGCGGCCTCGAAGACCTTGAGCGCATCCAGCGAAGGCAGTGCATGTTTCATGGATTAATCAAACCTTTCGATTATTCAGCCGAATGCCGGAAAAGCCCGCCGGTATTGGTCCTATAGTTTAAATGATTTAAACTATCTTGAACAAATTAGTCTTGCCGGCACGGGCTTTTGAGCTGATATTAGGCTCTATAACAGCGGAAGGAGGCTCGACCCGGCATGGCAGAAGATATCCAGTCGCAGGCGCGCGCGGTCGTTATCGGCGGTGGAATCGCCGGTTGCTCGACGCTTTACCATCTTACCCGCGAGGGCTGGACCGACGTTGCGCTGGTCGAACGCGACGAGCTGACCTCCGGCTCGACCTGGCATGCGGCCGCGCAGGTCACGCAGTTTGGCGCCAACCAGACCATGGTGGCGCTCAAGCGTCACAGCATCGATCTCTATCGCGAACTCGCGGCCGATACGGAAAACCCCATTTCCTACCATATCACCGGCGGTATGCGCCTCGCGCACAAGCCCGAACACGTCGACATTTACAAACACTACGTCGGCATGGCGGCCGGCATGGGCGTCGACATGGAGTTCATCGACGCGGCCGAGGCCGGCCGCCGCCATCCATTACTCAAGACCGACGGTCTGCTGGGTGCCTGGTGGGACCCGCTC
Organism: Gammaproteobacteria bacterium; assembly: GCA_030066085.1. GTDB lineage: Bacteria > Pseudomonadota > Gammaproteobacteria. The sequence continues at coordinate 68,312 of JASJCI010000036.1, forward strand.
GACGGTGACATCGATCCGGCCGGCATTACCTTCGCACTCGCGCGCAAGGCGCGCGAGGCCGGCGCAAGCGTGCATCGCTTCAACCCGGTCGAGGCGATAACGCGCAAGCCCAACGGCGAATTTATCGTGCACACCCGCAAGGGCGACATCACCTGCGAAATCGTGGTCAACGCCACCGGCTATCGCGTCAACGAGGTCGGCGCGATGCTCGGCGTACGTCACCCGGTCACATCGATGGAGCACATGTATTTCCTGACCGACACCATGCCGGAACTGGCAGCGCTGGATTTCCGCGTACCGATCATCCGCGACCCCGGTGACGACTTCTACAGTCGCCAGGAAAAACTCGGCCTGCTGGTCGGCGTTTACGAACAGGGCTGCAAAACTTTCGGTATGGACGGCATCGATCCCGACTTTACCCAGGCGCTGTGCCCGTCCGACCTCGACCGCTGCCTCGACAACATGGAGCGCATTTTCGAGCGCATGCCGGCGCTGATGGATGCGGGTATCCACACCGTGATCAACGGCCCGATTACCTACACTATCGACGGCGCGCCGCTGATCGGACCGATCCCGGGGATCGAAAACGCCTACTGCGCGATCGGCCTGCGTGCCGGCATCGGCGAGTCCGGCGGTCACGGCAAGGTGCTGGCCGAAATTATCGTTCACGGTGAATCGGAATGGGATGCCTGGTTTCTCGATCCACGGCGTTTCACCGAGTACGCCAATACCGAGGTCACCTGCCTCAAGGCGATCGAGGACTACCAGAACGAGTTCCACTACCACCTGCCGCACGAACATCGCCCGGCCGCACGCCTCGCGCGCACCACGCCGCTGTACCCGGTACTGGATAACCTGGACGCAGTGTGGGGCGTGGTCAACGGCTGGGAGCGCGCGCTGTGTTTCAAGCCCGAGACCGACTTCGTCGACGAGCACAGCTACCGATTCACGCCGACCCTGGACGTGGTGGCGCGCGAGGTGCAACACCTGCAGCAGCACGTCGGCATCATGGAAGTATCGGGTTTCAACCGCTACCAAATCGCCGGCGAAGGCGTCGAGGCGTTTCTCGACCGCATGATCTGCGGCCGCCTGCCGAGCGAGGTCGGCAAGCTGAGCCTGGCCTACCTGCTGACCGAGAAAGGCAACATACTGTCCGAGGCAACCCTGGTGAAACTCGGAGCCGATCGTTACTGGTGGGGCTCGGCGGCCGCCGCCGAGTGGCACGACCGTGACTGGCTGAACCGGCACAAGCCCGACACGGTACAACTTACCGAGATGGCGGGCTCGCACACGATCCTGGTGGTAGCGGGACCGAAGTCACGCGCCCTGCTGCAGTCGGTCTCGCCGCGCTGCGACTGGTCCGCGGCGGGCCTGCCGTGGTTGCGTGCACGGCCGATGTTCATCGGTCACGCCGAGGTTATCGCGATGGCGGTCAGCTTCAGTGGCGAACTCGCGTACGAACTGCACGTACCGAACGAGCAGCTTTACCTGGTGTGGCAGATCCTGCACGAGGCCGGCGCCGGCTTCGACCTCGGGCACTTCGGACTCTATGCCACCGAGTCGATGCGGCTGGAAAAAGGTTACCTCCACTGGAAGGCCGACCTGATCTACGAACATAACCCGTTCGAGGCCGGGCTGGATCGATTCGTCAAGCTCGACAAGGACAGTTTCATCGGCAAGCAGGCATTGCTCGAACAGGTCGAGCGCGGCCCGCGCAAACAACTGGTGTCGCTGACCGTCGATTGCGACATCGCCCCGGCCCACGGCGGTGACGGCGTATTCGCCGACGGCAAGCAGGTGGGTTCGGTTACGTCGGGGGGCTATGGTCACCGCGTTCGGCAAAACATCGCCTACGCTTACATCGAGCCGGCCTGCGCGGAGATCGGCACCGGCCTCGAGATCGGTATCCTCGGCGAGCGTTACCCGGCGCGCGTGGCGCAGCCGATTCGTTACGATCCTGAGAACCGGCTGGTGCGCGCATGAACGAGCCGCAGAGACGCCGTCGTCGCGGCAGTAAAAGCCGCGAGGAAATGCTGGCAAAACGCAGCAAGCCGCCCGCTTTCAACCCGGCGCCACCCGGACCGGTTGGCGGCCAGTACCGGCCGTTGACCGATGCTCAACTCGAACAGGTCTGCAACACCTCGCTGCGCATGCTGGCGGAACTGGGCATGGGTGACGTGCCGCCAGCGCTCGAACAGCGGGCACTCGAACGCGGCGCCAGCATCAACGAACTGGGCCGCCTGTGTTACCCGCGGGCAATGGTCGAGGACATCATCGACGGCGCCTGTAAATCGTTTACGCTGCATGGCCGCGACGAACGCCACAGTTTCGAGGTTGGCGGCGACCGGGTCTACTTCGGTACCGGCGGTGCCGCGGTGCAGACGCTCGATCTCGACAGCCACGTCTACCGCCCGTCGACGCTGGCCGACCTGGCCGATTTTACGCGCCTGGTCGACACCCTGCCGAACGTATCCTGGTTCACCCGCTGCTGTGTGGCCACCGACCTGCCCGAGATTATCGATCTCGACATCAACACCGCCTACTGCCTGATGCAGTACACGCAAAAACCGGTTGGCACCAGCATTACGCTCGGCAGCCACGTCGACCCGGTGGTCGACCTGTTCGATGCAGTTGCAGGCGGCCCCGGCAAGTTTGCCGAGAAGCCGTTCTGCAAGGTGCACATCAGCCCGATCATTTCACCGATGCGTTACGGCGAGGATGCTTTCGAGGTCGCCATGGCGTCGATCCGGCGCGGCATGCCGATCAATGCGATCATCGCCGCGATGTCGGGCGCCACCTCGCCCGCCACCATCGATGGCATGCTCGCGGCTTCGTTCGCCGAAACGCTGGCGGCGCTGGTGATGGTCAACCTGTTCGCGCCGGGCTACCCGATGATCTTTTCCAACTGGCCGTTCGTGATCGACCTGCGCACCGGCGCCTTCGCCGGCGGCGGCGGCGAAATCTCGATCCTGAACGCGGCCGCGGCCCAGCTGGCGAATCACATCGGCGTGCCGTCCGGGGTGGCCTCGAGCATGGCCGATGCCAAGGCAGTAGACGCGCAAATGGGGATGGAAAAAGCCCTGTCGTCGCTTGCCTGCGGCCTGTCCGGCGCCAACATGGTGTACGAATCGGCCGGCATGATGGCCAGCCTGCTCGGCGCATCCTTCGAGGCTTTCCTGCTCGACAACGAAATGCTGTCGCACGTCTACCGCATGATTCGCGGCATCGAGGTCAGCGAGGATACGCTCGCCTTCGACACGATGAAGAACGTGATTACCGGCGAGGGTCATTTCATCGGCGAGACCCAGACCATGGAAGCCATGGAGCGCGATTACGTCTACCCGCGCCTGGGTGACCGACTCGAACCGACCGCCTGGGCCGAGGCAGGCGCCGAGGATGCCTGGCAACGCGCCAACGCGCAGGCACGCGAGATCCTGGCGCAACATCGGCCGCGATACATCGATGCAGCGATCGACGATTCGATCCGCGCGCAATTCAATATCCTGATTTAGCGCTGTCGCGAGATCCCGGCGGACGGACGGGTCGGCACTGACTACGCAATTTCGGGATGACCGCGGGCTTCGGTGGAAATGGTTATGAAGTCTGGAGATCCCGGATATTTGCGCTCAGGCGCAAATTCCGGGATGACCGCTATCGAATGCAAAGCATTCGATAGCGGTCATTTCTTGAGGTGCACCAGCGGCGGGAAGAGTTCGTAGGCGCGCAGGCTCTCGGCGAGGATGGTGCTGAAGCTGTTCTTGAGGCGCTCCTCGCGAAAAACGTTCTGGATATCCATCACGTCGAAGTACATGTGCTCCTCGTACTTCGGGTTCCAGAAAATCAGCGGACACTGTTGCTTGCTGTAGATCGCGGTGCCCATACCCTTGTGGATCGAACGAACCTCGATTTCGCCGGAATCGTCGTTTTCGTTGAGGTAGAGGCAGGAGACGACATCGACGTCGATGATTTTCTCGATCACCGACAGCGGGTGAATTTCGGCTATGACGTGCACCATGCGCGTCACGTCATCGTCCGCGTCGGGATCGATAAGGTTGAACGGGCCCTGCACGTCGTCGCGCGCGAAATGGTAACCGCCGTCCTGGTAGAAGATGCGCCCGATCGTCAGCACGTTGCCCACGATATTGGCCGCGTAATACTTCGATATATCGTGAAAAATGTCTTCCATCCGCGTTCCCGTTTATTGTTTTGTCGCGAGCATTCGCGCTGCCCGCCAAACTTCGATAATAACGGGGAGTATAGTGAATGACTAGGATTTGTCGGAATCGCTTCGTTCGCCCGCCGCCGCGCGCAGGTATTCGATCAGCACGGCCACGGCGGTGCCGGCGCGCGCTGGCGCCGGCGTCGCGAGCTTCAGCGATCGCTTGACCTCGACACGTTCGGCGAATGGCGCCACCAGGCTGCCATCGTCCAGCGCCGCGCGCACCAGCGGCTCGTGCCCCATCAGGACACCGGCGCCGTTTTGCGCCTCCTGCAGCGCCAGGCTGTAGAGCGAAAAGCGGGCGCCGGTAGTATCAAGACCGAGGCCGGGTGCCGCAGACGCCAGCCAGTCCGGCCAGTCGTCGGTGAAGTGGGTATCGTGCAGGAAACGACAATTGCGCAAATCAGCAGGGTCGCGCAACCGATTCGCCAGCGCGGGAGCACAAACCGGGAAAATTCGGTCGCGGCACAGGTCGAAGTTATGCCCGCGGGTTTCGTCGGCGACGAAAAACAGGCTCAGGTCGAAGGGTTCACGCAACAGGTTCGGCGGCGTGTCCAGCGCGATGATCGAAATGGTCGTTTGCGCCAGGCTGGCGCGCACCGCGGGCAGCCTCGGCGACAGCCAGAGCTGGGCAATGCTCGGCAGCACCGCAATCCGGATTTCGCGCGGTTCCGCGCCCGCGCGCAAACCGTTTATCGCGTGACCCAGCTGGTCGAAGGCGAGACTGAAATCGCCGGCCACTCGCGCACCCAGCGACGTCAGGCGCACACCCTGGGAAAGACGCTCGAACAGGGGCGCGCCGGCCCAGGCTTCGAGCGCTTTGACGTGTTGCGCGATTGCGCCCGGCGTAACCGACAGCTCGTGCGCGGCAGCACGAAAACCGCCCAGGCGCGCGGCGGCCTCGAAGGCGCGCAGGGCATTGAGTTGCGGCGCCGCGGGTTTATCGGGCTTTAGCATTGCAGGCCTAGTTTTTCTACGCCAATAAAATAGCAAAACTGGTTTGCCGTCGGCAAGTGCCGCTGGTAGCTTGTTAACCCGGGATTCACCCGGAGGAATGTTTCATGCTCGCGAAAGCCGCTCGTTTTAACGGTCACGCGCCGATCGGCGAGACTGACCCACTGATCAGCGAGGCGCTGCAAGGCGAACTGCGCCGCCAGCAGGATCACGTCGAGCTGATTGCATCGGAAAACATCGTCAGCCGCGCGGTACTCGATGCGCTCGGGCACCCGATGACGAACAAGACGCTGGAGGGTTACCCGGGACATCGTTTTCACGGTGGGGGTGAATTCGTCGACGTGGTCGAGCAGGCCGCGCTCGACCGCGCGCGCGAACTGTTCGGTTGCGACTACGTCAACGTGCAGCCGCACTCCGGCACCCAGGCCAACCAGGCCGTGTTTTTCGCCTGCCTCGAGCCCGGCGCGCGAATCCTGAGCATGAATCTCTCGGCCGGAGGTCATCTCAGCCACGGGGCGAAGCCGAATCAGTCCGGTCGCTGGTTCGACGCACAGCACTATGGCGTTAACCGCGACAGCGGCCTGATCGATTACGCTACGGTCGAATCGATGGCAGGCGAAATCGAACCTGCATTGCTGATCGCCGGCGGATCGGCCTACCCGCGGGTAATCGACTTCGCGCGCATGGCGCAGATCGCTCGCTCGGTCGGTGCACTGCTGCTGGTCGACATGGCGCACATCGCCGGGCTGGTGGCCGGCGGCGTGCATCCGTCTCCCCTGCCATACGCCGATATCGTCACCTGCACCACGACCAAAACCCTGCGCGGCCCGCGCGGCGGCCTGATCCTCGCGCGGGCAGAATCCTGGCGCGACAAGCTGCAGCCGGCGATCTTTCCCGGCGTGCAGGGCAGCCTGCACAGCCAGATCATCGCGGCCAAGGCGGTCTGTCTCGGTGAAGCGCTGCAGCCCGAATTCCGCGACTACGCGCAGCGGGTGGTCGACAACGCCCGCCGCCTGGCCGGGGTACTGGCGGAGCGGGAAATTCGCCTGGTAGCGGGTGGTACCGATACCCACATGGTATTGCTGGACCTGTCCGCGCGGGACCTGCGCGGGCAACAGCTGCAGGATGCGCTGGCACGGGTAAACATCACCTCGAACAAGAACCCGATTCCGTTCGACTCGCCGCGGCCGACGGAATGGCGCGGTCTCAGGCTGGGTGTCGCCGCGGCTACCACGCGGGGATTCGGTGCAGCGGAGATCGACGTCCTCGGCGAAGTCATCGCCGAGGTCATCGAGTCGATCGATGATCTCGATGAACAACGGATCCACGCCTGGCGCAGTCGCGTGCTGGAGCTGTGCGAGAGTTTTCCGATTTATACCTGAGCCGCGCCGCGCGCGGGAGTCAGGACCAGCGACCGTTGCGCGAGAACTGCGTTTTCAGGAACTCCATCTGGTCGGCGAGAATGTTCTTGTTGGCGAGGTAAAAGAATTCGTAACGGTTCGGCACGAAGGGTACCGCGAGCAGCTCCATGCCGGCCTCCTCGGGCGTGCGATTGGCCTTGCGATGGTTGCAGCGCTTGCACGCGCTGACCACGTTGGTCCAGCTGTCGGTGCCGCTGCGCGAGACCGGCAGGATGTGATCGCGCGACAGGTAGTCCGCCCTGAACTCGCCGCCACAGTACATGCACAGGTACTGGTCGCGACGAAACAGGTAGGCGTTGACCAGCGGCGGCACGAAGTCGCTGAGCTTGACGCTGCCGTCGCTGGCGAGAATGCTCGGCAGCTTCAGCACCGATTGCTGCCCGAGACGATTGATCCCGCCGCGGATTTCAAAGGCATCCTCGCCCAGCGCCCAGACCACTTGCTCCTTGACGACCAGCGTGGCCGCTTCCTCGCGCGTGATCCAGTCGATCGGCGTTCCCGCCTTGTTCAGTCTGAGTATCTTGGCGTTACGCATGGCGGTTATTATGCCTGTTTGGCTACTGGCGTAAACCTCTGAAAAATTGAACTATTTACGCGTACGACACGGATTTCCGCGACCCGCGACAATTGCGCCACGGCGTGGTTAAGACGAGATGACAAAAAAGCCTGTTACCCCGGGCCGGATTCTGCTTAGATGGCGCCTGCGCGCCGTATTTCGTGCCGGCGCGACCATGCCGGGGGTAGATCGACGTCATGAAGCAACGTTCGCTGGCACTGTACGACGCTTTCTCCGAGCGTGCATTTGGCGGTAGCCAGGCCGCGATCCTGCGCGATGCGAGCGGGCTTTCCCGGGCAACACGCACCCGAATCGCGCGCGAAGTCGGTATGCCGGCAACCGCGTTCGTCGACACGCTCGGCGATGACTGGATCCAGGCACAGTTCATGTCGACCGTGATGGAGCTGCCGATGTGCGGCCACGGCACCCTTTGCCTGTTGACTCACCTGTGCGAGACCGGTGACCTCGCGGTCGAACCCGGCAATACACGCGAATTCGAGCTGCGCCTGCCGAAAAATACCGCCAGGGTCGAGGTATCGCTGCGCGCGGACGGCCGTTATCGCGTCATGCTCGACATTACCCCGTCAACGCTTGCAGCCTTTGCGCCGGACCCGGGCCCGCTGCTGCGCGCACTCGGTATCGATTCCTCGTCGCTGGACCCGACGCTGCCGCTCGAAGTGGCGCGCGGCGATTTCGTCCACCTGGCAGTGCCGCTGGCGGGGCTCGGCGCGATGCGCGCGATCGAACCGGATTTCGATGCGATCGTCGACTTTTGCCACGCGCACGGACTCGAAACCATCGCGCTGTTCTGCCGTGAGGTCGAACGCCCGGCCAGCACGATCCACGTGCGCGACTTCTGCCCCGCGGTCGGCGTGGCCGAATCAGCCGCGGCCGGCACCACCAACGCCGCGCTGACCGCTTACCTCTGGCGCCATTCGCTGATCGACCGCAGGCGGGAACTGATCGTCATCGAAGCCGAGCAGGGTATCGAACTCGGTCGCCCGAGTTCGATACAATCGGTTATCCGGCAACGCGCCGGCGCGATCGACCGCCTGCAGGTCGGCGGCATCGCCACGCGCGTGATCGACGGGCACATCGAACTACCGGACTGACACATGACCGCAGCCACGCAAAAACTCTTTACCGACGCACTGGTGTGGGACGCGCATGCCGGCGTCTTCCCGAGCCCGCAGGTCGACCTGAACCTGCTCGACCACTGGCAGCAACAGGGGGCGAGCTATCTCAGCATCAACGTCGGCTTCGATGTGATGGACTGGCAGGACACGCTGGCCACGCTGGCCGCCTACCGCAACTGGATCCTGGCAAGGCCTGAACGTTTCGTCCTGGTTGGTGACACCACCGATATCGATCACGCGCGGGCCGAGGGCAAGTTTGCGCTGTCGTTCGATATCGAGGGCATGAACGCACTCGACGGTAATCTCGACATGGTCGGTGTCTACCATGCACTCGGCGTGCGCCAGATGCTGTTCGCCTATAACCTGAACAACGCCGCCGCCGGCGGCTGCCATGACGACGACCGCGGCCTGTCCGAGTTCGGCCGCGCGGTGGTGCACGAAATGAATCGTGTCGGCATGATCGTCGATTGCTCGCACGCCGGTCACCGGACCACGCTCGACATCATGCAGGAATCCGACATGCCGGTCGTGTTCTCGCATTCGAATCCGACCGCGGTCTGGGATCACCAGCGCAACATCCACGACGACCAGATCCGGGCCTGCGCCGACACCGACGGCGTCATCGGCCTCAACGGCATGGGCATATTTCTCGGCGACAACGACATCAGTATCGACACGATGCTGCGCCACCTGCACCACGTCAGCGACCTGGTCGGCGCGCGACATATCGGCTTCGGTTTCGACTATTCGCCCGCGCTCGATATCGACATCGGCGCAATCCTGGCCACGCGGCCCGATTTCTGGCCCGCCGGCCAGCAATACGAAACCCGCGGGATCAAACACGCCGGCCCCGAGCTGCTGCCGCCACTGATCGACGCGATGGCGGCTTCGGGTTTCGGCGACGACGACATCCGCGGCTTCCTCGGCGAAAACTTCCGGCGCGTCGCGGCGCAGGCATGGCATGCCTGATCCGCGTCTCGGCCCGCTGGATAACGACACCCTGGCATGGGTCGACGCCCGCATGCCGGAGCTGTCCGACTGGCACCAGGTCATCTTCGACCTTGGCGAAACCGCCTGGCGCGAGTATCGCTCGAGCAACTGGTACATCGAGCGCCTGCGAGCCGAGGGCTTCAGCGTCGAACCCGGCAGCGGCGGCATGCCGACCGCGTTTTGCGCGCAGTGGTCGAACGGCGAAGGACCGACGATCGGCGGTTACGCCGAGTACGACGCGGTGCCCGGCAATTGCCAGGCCGCGGACACGCGCGAGCGGCCGCGCGAAGGTCTGACCCGGCACGCCGGCGGGCACACCGACCCGCACTCGGCGCTCGGGATCGGTGCGCTGGGCGGATTCCTCGCGGCCAAGGCAATGATGGAACGCCACGAGATTCCGGGCCGACTGAAGTTTTTCGGCGAACCCGCGGAAAAGGTCCGTGGTTCGAAACCGATCCATGCGGCACGCGGTTATTACGACGAGCTCGACGCGGCGATCAGCTTCCACCCTTTCTACATGCTGCCACTATGCAACACGGTGCGCTGGAATACGCACTGCGGTGTCGCCTACGCGATGGTTTACAGCTTCGAATGCGACCAGCCCGAAACCTGGCTGGCGCAGGCCAACGACGCCGACAGCCCGATCGCGGCCGCGCATTCGGCGGCCCGCGCGCCGGGGGCCAACGACGCCCTGGTCAACATGTACCAGACCTCCAAATCGCTCAGGGAACACATGGTCGCCGCCGGCTGCGGCTGGTCGATGAACGAGTTTATCCTGACCGCGGGCCAGGCTACCGCCGACAACCTGCCGGCACAGCTGGCGCAAATCCAGTACCTGATGCGCGTACCGACGATCGAAATGGCCGAGCGTGTCACGCGGGTGCTCGACGCCAACGCCGCGGCCGCGGCGTCGATCAGCCACTGCAGCTGGCGCCGCGACTGGGTCAGTAAATCTCGCCACGGGCTTGCCAACCACGCGCTTGCCGATGCTACTTTCGCCGCGCTGCAAAAGGTCGGCGCGCCGCGTTTCGATACGACGGAAGCCGTCACCGCCGCGCGCGACATCCAGCGCAGCCTCGGCCTCGAGCCGATGGAGCGTCCCTTCCTGGCCGCAACCGGCGAGCTTATCGAACCGCGGACAGCGGAAGCGGAGTTGCGCAAGCAGTTGCCGGACTGGCAGGAACACTTCACGTCCGACGACTACACCGAGTACTGCTGGCACGCGCCGACGGTGCGGCTGTATATCGCGCGACCGACACTGGCGTCACCTGCACCCGGTTATCGCTACCCGGCCTGGGCCATGAACGCGCTCGGCGGAATTCGCGCGACCATCGACCCGATGATTGCCTGCGCGGCCAAGACCATCGGGCTCAGCGTGCTCGAACTGATGACCAGCAACGAATTGCTGACCGCGGCGCAGCGTGAATTCGAGCAACGCACCGGCGGCGGTATCGGCGGCGACAACTGGCAGGCGCCGCTGTGCGATTACCAGCCGCCGATCGGTTTTCGCTGGCCCGAATACATTACTACCGAGCGCGGCCGGGAGTGGTGGATACCGGGCTGACGACTTGCCCACGGACCAATACTCGTCATCACCGCTTACGACCCGCCATCCCCAAGGCTTCTCCGTCATCCCCGAAATTACCTCGTCACCCCCCGGCTCGACCGCGGGGTCCAGTGATATAGGTACATGTTATATAGATCCCGCGGTTTCAGGCCCTTTGGGTCCAAGCCGCGGGATGACAAAACAAATCAGGGGGTGCGAGAACAGGGAGGCCGGCGCCGGCTACTTCGGCGACATATCCTGCCAGCTGAGGCCGGGCGGCGGCGAATAGGAAAAGCCGCCCATTTTGCGTAACACTTCCCGCCTGCCGCCGTGGCGTTCGATCAGTTCGCGTTGCGCGTGCTTGGCCCTGCGATCCTCGGCTTCCGGATCGAGCCAGTCGCGCAGCAGCGACAGCATGCGCGCCAGCGCCTGTGGATCCTGCGTGGCAATATCGTTGGCTTCGAGCGGATCGGTTTCCAGGTCGTACAGCTGCGGCGGCATGTCGACGAAGTAGATCAACTTGAGATTACCGTCACGCACCACGTAGCCGGCGTCCAGCGTGCAACAGCCATGGTACTCCGCGACCAGCGGTTTACGTGCGGGTGACCCGTCGAACAGGCGAAACAGGCTTTCGCCGTACAGCCCGGAGTCGCGTTGGTCGACAGGCACTCCACAGGCTTCCAGCAGGGTCGGGAACAGGTCCACGTGGGACACCGGCGTCGCTACCCGCGCGCCCGCCGGCACATCGGGACCGGCCATGATCAGGGGTACACCAAGCGACTCCTCCAGCAGGTGGAACAGGCCGAAAATATAGTGGTCGCCGCAGCTGAAGCCGTGATCGGAGGTGTAGACGACGCGCGTCGATTCGGCGAGCCCCTGTTCCTCCAGCGTGTCGAGCAGGCGGCCGACGAGTGCATCGAGGTAAGTCACGGTTGCAAAGTAGGCCGCGCGAATCTGCTGCACCTGTTCGACGCTACAGTCGTACTCGGTACCGATCGAGCGGCGCAGGTGCTCGATCGACGGATGCCGCGGCCGCTCGTTTTCGGCGAAACGAATCGGCGGCGGCAGGCTGGCGGGGTCGTACAGGTCGCGGTACTCGCGCGGCACGACGAAGGGAGCATGCGCGGCGATGGTATGTACCGACAGCGCCCAGGGTTTATCGTCGCGACCCGCCTCGTCGCGCAGCCAGGCTATCGCCCGCTCGATAATGCGCTCGTCGTAGCGGCGGTAGGGATCCTGGTCGCCGGTACCGTACTGCCGGGTCCACAGGTCCCACAGGCCGGGGTAGGTCGGTTCGGCGTGTTCCCAGCGCAGCGCCCCGACCAGGTCGCCGATGCCGTCGGCGATGTGCATGGTCTCGCAGAACTCGCTGTAACCGTAGTCGTCGGCATCGCGGCGGAAGTGCATCTTGCCCATGCCGGGCGTGTGATAACCGCCCTCGCGCAGGCGTTTCATCCAGCTGTCGACGCGGCCGTCGAAAGCCAGCGAACTTTCCCAGTACCCGCTCTGGTGCGGAAATTGCCCGGTGGCTATCGCCGCGCGCGCCGGCACACACAGCGGGCTCGCGCAGTAGGCTGCATCGAACAGCGTACCGCGGCGCGCGAGGCGATCGAGGTTGGGCGTGTGGATATACGGGTTGCCGAGTGCGCCGAGCAGGTCCGGCGCATGGCTTTCAGCGAGAATGAACAGCAGGTTGGCGGGCGCGACGGTCATGGCGACTGCTGGTTAGCTCCGTCCATGTCAGCGCTCGTTGCGTGCCTGCAGCAAGGTTCGCAGCTCTGCGATCTCGGCGCGCAGCGAACTGACTTCCTGGTGCAGGTCGGCCTCGATGTGCGCGCGCGCCTGGTCGACTTCATGGCGGGTTTCGGCGGCTTCCTGCTCGGCGAAGCTTTGCATCGCGTTGACTATGATCGCAATAAACAGGTTCAACATGGTAAAGGTTGCAATCAGGATGAAAACGACGAAGAACATCCACGCGTGCGGATGCACCTCCATGACCGGGCGCACGATACCCATCGACCAGCTCTCGAGCGTCATGATCTGGAACAGGCTATAGAGCGATTCCCCGATCGAGCCGAACCACTGCGGGAAATTTTCGCCGAACAGCTTGGTCGCCATGACCGCGAACACGTAGTAGATGAGCAACAGTACCAGTGCAATCGAACCGAGGCCGGGAATCGACGCGAGCAAGGCGCCGACCACGCGGCGCATCGACGGTACCAGCGTCAGCAGCCGCAGTACCCGCAACACGCGCAACGCCCGCAGCACGGCGAAGGGCCCGCTCGCGGGCACCAGCGCAATCGCGACCACGGTGAAGTCGAACAGGCTCCAGGGATCGCGAAAAAAGGCCAGCCGGTGAGCAAAGATGCGCACCACGATCTCGACCACGAAGATACCCAGGATGAACGAGTCGGCGGCGAGCAGGAAAGTACCGAAACGCTCCATCGCCGCCGGCACGGTTTCGAGCCCGAGAATCGCGGCGTTGATCACGATCAGCACCATGATCAGGTTCTGTACTATCGGATTTTCCACCCAGGCGCGCAGTTTTTCGCGCAGTCCGGCCGGCGGGGAAGAATCTGTCGTCATGGTTACGCTTGTCCGTCGAGGCCGCGCCATTATCTGCTACCGCCAGCGTCGAATTCAACTGACGGGGCCGCGCTCTACCCGGTACACGGCTCCGGGGCAGCACTCGCGCGCAACCCCGCGAGCGGGTTGGGCGAGTTGTTTGACAAGGCGCCGTCCGCGGTTTTGAATGCTGGTAGCAGATGAACCGGGAGGATAACACGATGGCGCGCCGCACCACCCAGCCGCAAGTGTCTTGCCTGCGGGCCAATACCGAGCCGCTGCACCTGCGCCTGCCGAAAACCGACGGGCAGGGCCGTTTCCCCGGCGACTTCATGATGCTGATCCCGGGCTTGCGGGAGCTGTCCGCGGCGCAGACCGAGACCCGCCTGGCACAGCTGCAGGGCATCCTCGATGCCGATGACGACGTGATCTTCGCCGACCTGAACCTGCCGCTCAACCTGCTGTGGGTTTCCGTGCGCCAGCGCCACGGCGTCGTAACCGCAGTGGCGTCCATGATCCGCGAACACTTTCCTGCCGCCAGGCTGGTCGGACATACCACCCTGGAAAAAAAGCCCGCCGCCCGGCCGGCCAGCTTGCGCACCAGGCTCGCGCTGTGGGCCCGGCGCGTCGGCAGACCCCTGCTGCCGCGTTAGGCCTGCAGCGGTTTGCGGCCGCGGCAGTAGGCCTGGCGCATTTCGCCCTGGTCGATCACCTTGACCATCACGCGCCAGTTTTCGACGAAGTGATCAGCGTCCGCCTGGCCGATAAGTTCGACCATTGGCTGGTAGAGTTCGCCACGCAGGCGGCCATATTCGACCCGCGCCTCGCGCCGGTACCAGTCGGTGGCATCCTCGGCGGTAACGTCGGTGAAACCGGCGCCCCGCAGCAGCGCCGCCTGTTCGTCCAGGGTGACCATGGCATAGGTCAGCCCTTCCATCTCGAACCAGTAGCGCATGTCTTCGGAATAGTCGCCGTCAATCTTCATCCAGTCGTAAACGCTGAACCAGCCGCCGGGCCGCAGGATGCGTAATACCTCGGACAGTATCGTGCCCTTGTCAGCAGTCTGGGTCAGAGCGCCGGCGGAAGTAACGATATCGAATTCCGCGTCAGCGAACGGCATCGGGCCGACCTCGACCTGTCGAAAATTGCAGCGCTCGGCGAGACCCGCCGCGGCGGCATCATTGTTGGCGCGCTCGACCAGCGGCGCCTCGAGGTCGATGCCCACGACCTCGGCACCGTGGTTGCGCGCCATCTCCATCGCCGGTCCGCCGATACCGCTGCCGATATCGAGGATGCGCTTGCCCCCGGGTTCGAGGCCGTCGAGCATTTTGGCTACGTTGCCCGGCCCACCCGGGGCCATGTAACCGGCACCCCAGATGATCTCGAGCAATTTCACCATTGCGTCGTGGTATTCGTTCTCGTGGCTCACAAGGCTTCCCCCGGGTCGGCTGGCGCGGTCGACCGCAGTGCGCGGCCTGCTTTTGCTCCGATCCTACACCAGTTCGACATCGCTGACGATTTCGACCAGCGCCGGGCCCTTGTAGGCGAGCGCATCGGCCAGCGCCTTGCCGAGCTGTTCCGGTTTGGTCACCCTGACACCGTATCCGCCGCAGAGCTTGGCGTATGCGGCAAAACTCGGGTTGTGCAGGCTGGTCTGCCACACCGGCCATTCACCGGCTCGCTGCTCCTTGGATATCTTGCCGAGCTCCGAATTGTTGAGCAGCACGTGGGTCATGTTCATCGCGTACTTGACCGCGGTATTGAAGTCGCCCATGTACTGGCCGAAGCCGCCGTCACCGCTGATCGAGACGACCTGGCGACCGCGGTACTCGGCGCGATCCTGGGTCGCCGCCCAGGCGCCCATGGCTGCCGGAAAGGAAAAGCCGATCGAACCGAGGTAGCCCGACATCAGCACGCGCTGGCCACTGCTTTCGAAGTAGCGCCCGAACGAATAGGTATTGTTACCGACATCGACCGCGATGATCGCATCGGCGTCGATGGCGTCGGCCAGTTCGGCGAACACGATCGAGGAATTGACGCCCGCACCACGGTCGTCGGCGATGCGGCTGGCTTTTTCCGCGCGCCAGATCTGCCAGCGCTCGGCCAGTTCGTCGCGCTGGTCGACGGCGGCAACCGATTCCGGCAGGGTGCTTTTCAGCATCGCCGTGGTAACGCCGATTTCACCCCAGAGCGGGATCTCGACCGGGTGAAACTTGCCCAGCGTCATGCGATCGAAGTCGACCTGGATGATCGGACGCTTCGGTGTGATGCCGGTATGGTTGGAAAACGACGCGCCGAAGGCCAGGATCAGGTCGCACTCGTTCATGAACCAGCTCGCGACCGGAGTGCCCGAACGCCCGAGCACGCCGGCCGCCAGCGGATGCGCGTCCGGAATCTGGCCCTTGGCCTTGAACGTGGTCAGCACCGGCGCGTGCAGGGCATCGGCCAGCTCGATGATCTCGGCCATCGAATCGCGCGCGCCGTAGCCGACGACCACGATCGGCCGCCGGGCGCCCGCGAGCTTGTCGACAGCCTGCTGCAGCACGGCGGCATCGGGCGCGATGCGCGGCACCGAGACCCGTCCGTCCGGCTTGCCGGCTGCAGCGCTGTCCGCGGCCGGCAGGGTCTGCACGTCGTCCGGGAATATCAGGTGGGCAACGTCGCGTTCGACGATCGCGTTCTTGCAGGCGAGGTTCATCAGCTCGGCGTGTTTCGACGTGTGCAGCACGGTCTGGCTGAAACGCGCGACCGGCGCGAAGGCGGCGGCAAGATCGATTTCCTGGAACGCGCCCGGACCGAACACCTGTGCGTCAACCTGCCCGGTCAGCGCGAGTACCGGCGCGCGGTCGACTTTGGCGTCCCACAGGCCGGTCGTGAGGTTGGTTGCACCCGGTCCGGCAATGGCCAGGCAGGCAGCCGGTTTACCGGTGAGCTTGGCGTAGCCGGAGCAGGCAAACGCGGCGGCACCCTCGTGGCGCACGCCGTAATAGCGCAGCCGACCCTGCTTTTCCTGCAGGCGCAGCGCGTCGGCGAGGCCGAGGTTGGAATGGCCGACCATGCCGAAAACCGAGGTCACGTCCCAGTTGGTCATGGTTTCGGCCATGACGTCGGTTACCGTGGTGGCGTGCGGCGCCTCGGCCTCGAGGCCGACGTAGATCCCGTCGGCGCGCACTTCGAGCGGGAATAGCTGCTGCCCGGTGTCCTCGTGGCCGCCCGGCGGCCGGCCGGTGCGCGGATCGAAATCCCAGCCGTGCCACGGACAGCGCAGCCAGCACTCGCCCCCTTCGCCGCGCTCGATCGAGCCCTCGCCCAGCGGTCCGCCCTGGTGCGGACAGCGGTTGTCCATCGCGGTGTACTCCCCGTCGATATGCGTCAGCGCCATCGAGTGCGTACCCGCGGTGACGGTCTTGACCCGTCCCTCGGGGAGTTCATCGGTTGCGGCAACCTTGTACCACTCCAGCTTCGCATCGGATTCGCTCATGTCACCTGTCTCCTGGTTATCAGTCGCCGAGCCTGCGCCGGCCTTCGTCGAGCAATGCTTGCCATTGCGCTAGCAGCGCGGCCGCCGCATCGGGACCCTCGCGAAGGCTTGCATAGCGCCAGACCATACCGGTAAAACCTTCGCGGTACCATTCGGCACCATCGACGAGCGCGGTCTCGGGGAAACCTTCCGGCAGCGGGTAAGCAGTGGCGTAAAAGTAAGGCTCCGACAGCATCGAGTCGCCGAAGGTGAAGCCAAAATTCATTTGCCGGTCGGCGAATTCCTCGTCGGCCGGATCCTGGCCCTCGATCTTGCCGCCCGCTAACCAGAGCATGGCGAGGTCGAAGTGGTGCGGCCACAGGCCGATCGGTCCGGCTTCCTCGCGGATAGCGGCGCGCAGCCGGTCGAGCACGACAGCGGTCGTGGCAAGGGCCCGGCCGAGCCTGGAGGCTTGTTCACTGGAGTAACCCGAAAACCCCGTCTCGCTCACCGGCGGCGCTGGCAACCGCGCGCTCGGCAGCCCGGCATCGACCAGGAACGCCTGCAGTTCCGTGGCCAGGGTAGCGGCCGGTTGCCCGTGTAATACCCGGGTCCAGTGCTCACCGCGCGCGGTACGGGCAATCAGCTGGCTCGTGCGCAGATCGAGCTCGATTTCGAAATCGAGCGGGCCGGCATAAACCACGCCGGTGGTGGCGCCATGCAGCGATAGCCTCAGGCTCGCGTGCCACCAGTGTTTGCGGCGTGCGCGGCATGCCTTGAGGTAGTCGCCGAGGATTTTACTGTAGGCCTGCAGCGCGTCGCGGGTGTTTTCGAATTCGCCGGCAACGAGGCCCGGGAATCCGTGATCCGTCATGTCAACGTTCCCCATCGAAATCGACGCCGCCGTAGGCAACGCCGCTCAGGCGCGTCATGTCGGTATCGAAAGTGGTCAGGTCTTCGCGGTTGAACTTCGACAGGTGATCGTGGCCCGCGGCCCGCGCCAGCACCTTCATCAGGTCGACCGCGGCGCCGAAAAACCGCGCGAGGCGCTCGGCCGCCTCGTCGACCGGCAAGCGGTCGCGCAGGTGGGGCTTCTGGGTCGCGATTCCGACCGGGCAATTGTTGCTGTTGCACGCGCGCATCCCGAGGCAGCCGATTGCCTGCAGCGCGGCGTTCGAGAGTGCGATGCCGTCGGCGCCGAGCGCCAGCGCCTTGGCAAAATCGGCCGGGTGACGCAGGCCGCCGGTGATGATCAGCGTAACACCGTCCGCATCACAGCGATCCAGGTGGCGGCGCGCCCGCGCCAGTGCCGGGATCGTCGGCACCGAGATATGGTCACGAAAAATCAGCGGCGCGGCGCCGGTGCCGCCGCCTCGACCGTCGAGAATCACGTAATCGACACCAATTTCGAGCGCCGCGTCGAGATCCTTCTCGATGTGTTGCGCCGACAGTTTGAAACCGACCGGGATACCGCCGGTACGTTCGCGCACCTCGGTGGCGAAGTCGCGGTACTGCTCAAGCGAAGTCCAGTCAGGAAAACGCGCCGGGGATATCGCGGACTGACCTTCCGGCAAGTTGCGCACCTCGGCAATCTTGCCCTTGACCTTGTTGCCGGGCAGGTGCCCCCCGGTGCCGGTCTTGGCGCCCTGCCCACCCTTGAAGTGGAAAGCCTGGGTTTTTTCGACCTTGTCCCAGGAAAAGCCGAAACGCGCCGAGGCAAGCTCGTAAAAGTAGCGTGAATTAGCCGCCTGCTCTTCCGGTAACATGCCACCCTCACCCGAACAAATGCCGGTGCCGGCCAGCTCGGCACCTTTCGCCAGCGCCACCTTGGCTTCTTCGGACAGCGCGCCGAAACTCATATCGGAAACGAACAGCGGGATATCCAGTCGAAGCGGTCTCGACGCATTCGGACCAATGACGATATCGCTGCCGACCGGGTCTTCGTCGAGCAGCGGCAGTCTGGCTAACTGGCCGACCACAAACTGGATATCGTCCCACTTCGGCAGCTGATCGCGCGGTACTCCCATGGCATCGGACGGGCCGTGGTGGCCGGTTTTGTCCAGGCCTTCCGAAGCCAGCTTGCGAATGAACTTGACCCAGGGTTCGTCCACCGTCCCCGTCAGATCCTGGTAAGCACCCTGGTAACTGTCACGCTGGTACGGCTGTGGATTCTCCTCGGCCCAGGCCCGGATTTGATCTTCGTCGACGCAGACCTGGCCATCCTCGATCCAGGCGGTGAACTTGTGCAGGATCTCGCTGTTGTTGTACTCGCTGACGCCGCTATCCATGCGGTAGTCCCAGTGATGCACGCCGCAGATCAGGTTGTGACCGGACACGTAGCCGTCGGCCATCAGCGCACCGCGATGCGCGCAGCGCCCGTAGAGTACGCTGAGCTCGTCGTCGAATCGCAGGACCACGAGGTCGACATCGGCGACCAGCGCATGGGTTGGCTTGCGGTCGGCCAGGTCGTCCCAGCTCAGCAGGGCTAGCTTTTTCATGTTTCCTCCATTAATCGGATGGTTTCATCATCACCTCGCGCAGGGGCAGTTCCGCACCGGAGCGATTTTCTACACGATCGCCAACGCCCGCGGCCAGCCGGGCGCTGGCGCTTGCCAGCGGCGCGATAATCGCCGTGTCACGCAGGCGATCACAAACGAAGGCACGTAGCAGCAGTCCGGCAGCAACTACCGCGATTGTCTGGATGTCCATGCAGCATCGAGGTCAGTTTTGGCAAGCATGCCTGTTTTTCACCGTCCCGCCATGCTCGTTTATTCGACGCCACTTGAGCACATACGCTGTGAAACCGGGCGCGGCATTCAGCACCGCGCCTTTCGCGCCCGCCTTTCATTTCATTCGCACCGGGCGCCAGGATTAGACGGCGCGCAGCTTCAGCAAAACACGGTCAGTACACCGGTGTAGCCGTACAGGCGATTGTGGAAGATCTCGCCGTTGGCAAAAAAACCGACCAGCGGAATGTCGCCGAGTTCCGCGCGAATGAATCCGAGTTCTTCCGAGTTAGCGCCGAACTGGTAGCGGCCACGGCCAAGACAGGAGTAGTAAACCGCACCCCTGGCCCGGCCATCGAGCCGGCCGCGAATATCGGCCAGCATGCGCAGCATGTCCTCGCGTGCACTATTGCCGTCGCGCCGGCAAAACATGACTTCAGTGCCCGGCTCGACGATTTCACCGATTGCGACCAGGCCCTGTTCCGGGTCTATGCCCATCAGGTTGCGCACCATGTAGTCACCGGTATCCGAGCCGCGAATCGGGATGCCGGCAAAGATATAGCCGGCGACCCGCTGCAGGTCCTGCGCCATGACCTCGCCGATATCCTGTTTGAAAACATCCAGCGCCGGGCGGCCGTCGAGCTCGATCAGTACGTTATGCTGGCATGACGTGATGACGTGTTTAGCGCCGATCGGGGTGCAGCCCTGCGTGTGTCCGCTGACTACCGGCACCTCGCTGGAAAACAGTACGCCCGATATCCCGCCGCCGGTTACCGCGTCGGCCACCTGCGGATTTTCGCCATGCGACGAGGTCAACCCGCCGACGAAAAAAGCTCCGGGAGTCGCCTCGGACAGCTCCGCGATGAGCCCTGGCGAAGCGGGGTTGCCTGGATCGGCGTGCAGGATACCGAAGTGAAACGCGTCCTGCCGCAGCCAGGCGGCCGCACTGTCGGTGAAGGTGCCGACACCTTCGCGCAGCGGTGGCACAGCGCACAGCGCGGGTTCGGGAAACCCGGCGAGCATTACCGCCAGCGCGGGCTGTTCGTAGTACTCGCGCCCGGTAGCACAAATACCGACACCGACGGTACCGGTCCAGTGCGGGATAGCCGTGGCCTCGCGCAACCTGGTCAGCACCGCGTCGAGCTCGGGTGCGAGCGCATCGGTCGCGTAGACGAATCCCAGGTTAGCCGACGAATCGACCGGACCGAGCTGTTGCAGGCAATCGTCGACCAGGCAATCCGCACCGGCGCCGCTGGCGTGACCAAGCTGGAAACGCTCCATGTCTGTTCCCGTTTCGAATGTTGACGCCGGGGAGTATATCACCGGCATAAAACGGGCAGGGTCGCGCGCGGAGGGGTCGAAGACCCGTCGTCATTCGGAAGCAGGCAAAACCCGCGACGGTTGCGGGATCAGGTCCCGAACAGGATCGGCATCGGCTGCGTCATCGCCGTGACCTGGCTGCGAACGCGCCGGTCTTCGACGCCGCTGCGCCGATCCTGGATGGCAATCCGACGAGAGTGGTCGGTGAGATTGGGCAGGACGCTGGAGCGTCGATCCCCGAAGAGGCGTCGATCACGTTTGGCAGCGCGGCGATCGACCGGCACAGTGGCTTGCGACATGTTGGGTTGCCACTCCTTGCTCTGACATGTGAGCCATTAATGTTCCAATAAATTTAATGACTTATGTGCAAAATGTAAAGTGAAATATTAGTTTTTGCTCGTAACTATAAAGGCGGCCGTGGCGATTATGTCCGATGACTGGATAGTTCACCGTTTCGGGATCGGCGGGACTATACGGCCCGTTCTTGCATGAAATGCAGGTAGGTTTCGTGGAAATGGCGCAGCATGACCTCGGAAATCTCCTGGTTGTCCGGATCGATCATGTACCAGCCGTGCTCGAAGCAGCGCTGCGACATGCCTTCGTGCACCGATTCCATGAACGCGATGTCTTCCTGCTGCAGGACGTCGCGCGCCCAGGCCGTGCGCAGCTCGCGCCGCTCGAGCATGCCGGGATCCGTCGGCTCGGCAATGTCGAGCTGCACGATATCGCGATAGGCCCGATCCATTCCGCGCGGCGTCCACTGCGACAGTGACAGGTTACCCGGCCCGGCGAACTGGGCCAGCGCGATGTTCGGAAACAGGTGCCAGAAATGCAGGTCCATGACGTCGTGTTCGGGCAGCAGCGGGTACGCCTTGTTGTCCACCTTGCCGGACGATGGAATAAACACGTAGCTGTAGTTCGGATGTAGCGTCTGCTTCTGCCTGGCTACGTCCAGCATATCGGCAAAAGATTCATGGCCGATGCGGCAGTGGTAACACTCGAGAAAATTATCGACCTGGATTTTCCAGTTGGCCTTTACATCCACCGAGTGCAGCGCCGACGCCTGTGCGCTGAGCTGGTAACGATCCAGATCCGGAATGGCGGATTTGACCTGCTCCTCGAGACCGGGCCAGAAGTCCGCAATCGGTTCCGCACCCGGGTCGAGATTGACGAAGACGAAGTCGAACAGGCGGTCGACGCGTACCGGCGCCAGGCAGATCGCGCTGACATCGGGGGTTTCACTGCTCGCGGTGCTGCGATCGTGCCGCAACTTGCCATCGAGCGAATAACTCCACTGGTGATAGGGACAGACGATGACCTTCTTGTGTCCCGCGCCCTCCAGCAGCTTGTGACCACGATGTGGACAGACATTGTAGAAAGCCTTCAGCTCTCCGTCGCGATCGCGCACGACGAAAACGTTCTGCCCCATGATTTCGGTCGCCACGTAGGCGCCGTGACCGTCGAGTTGGTCGATGTGGCAGGCGTACTGCCAGGACCTGAAGAACACCTGCTCACGTTCGCGTGCCAGCACGTCGGCCTCGACGTAGTAGCGCGCGGGCAGCGCGCGCAGTCGATCGTTCGGCGCGAAGTCAAAACAGGCGGGTTGTTGCACTACCCTCGACGTCATGATGCCCTCCTCTCGAAGCAGAGTCCGGTTTGACCAAAGGGGGGCCGGGCGCGGAATGCTACCGGCAACCCTGGTCAGCGCTTGACTCGTTCGACATGATGGCATACCCATGCGAAAATCAGGGTGCTTTAACCGACAGATACAGTGCCTAAACAGACACTTTTGCCTGACAGTCACAGCGAGCCTTGCGAGGTGCTTATCCTGCTGGTACCGCGCTACTCGCAACTGACGCTGGCGGCGCTGGTCGAGCCGTTGCGCATGGCGAATACCGTGGCGAACCGACAGCTCTACCACTGGCGCCTGTGCAGCGAGGACGGAGACCCGGTGACTTCCAGCAGTGGTTTTACCCTCGCGGTCGACGAGGACATTGCTGGCAACAGCAATTTCGACACCCTGTTCGCGCTTGCCAGCTATGACGTCACGCAGTTTGCCACGGCGCGCATCAACGCTTTTCTGAAACGATCAGCGCGCAGCGGCGCAATCGTCGGCGGCCTGGATGCGGCGCCCTACCTGCTGGCCAGCGCGGGATTGCTCGACGGTCACCGCGCCACCACGCACTGGGATGAACTCGAGGATTTCCGCGTTCGTTACCCGCGTATCGACGTAGTACCCGAACGTTACGTGATCGATCGCCAGCGCATCACGACCAGCGGGTCGTTACCGTCTTTCGACCTGGTGCTCGAATTCATTCGCCGGCGCAATGGCCTGATGCTGGCAATGAACGTGTCGGGTAATTTCCTTTACGACCAGGCAAGGCCTGGCTCCGAATCGCAGTACATGATTGCCGCGTCGCTGATCAACGCGCGTCACCCGATGATCTCGCGGGTTGTTCACCTGATGGAACGTAACCTGCGTTCGCCACTCGGCATATCGCAGCTGGCCGCGGCGGTCGGTCTCAGCGAGCGTTCGCTGCTGCGCCGGTTTCGCGCAACCCTCGGCATCGGTCCTCGTCAGTATTACCGCGCACTGCGACTCGATGCCGGCAGACGCCTGCTCGACAACAGCGATCTCAGCGTGACCGAGATCGCGATCGCCTGCGGTTTCGATTCGCGCGGATCATTTACCCGTGCATTCAGGCAGGTATTCGGGATCCCGCCGTCAGCGCAGCGGCCGGCAGGGCGGTTCGACCGCCGCTAAACAATCCGTGGAACCGAGTCGCGGAGCAACGATCGACAACACACGCAAGGTCTGACATTCTGGCGCAAGGCTGCAACCGGACTCGGCAAAGAACCATGCATACAGGCGTCAGCAAACTCAAACCACTCCATGCGCCGGCGCAAGCCGAATCCGCCGACTCGAGGCACTCGATTCGACCGGTGGCCGATCGAACTACGGCACTGGACTCAGCGCGGGTTTGAGTACCACCGAAGCAGGTAAGCGAATGTCCCGCGGCGCGCTGGTTGTGGCGATACTGGCAGCGCTACTCATCGGCGGCGCGCTCTACCAGCTCGATCGTGCCAATGCCGGCGTGGTGACGAGCACGACGCGTCTCGGCGCCACTCCCGTTACCGTGTTCCGCGCACAGGATACGTCCGCCGACCAGCCGCGGCCGGTGATCGTCATAGCGCACGGTTTTGCGGGCTCGCAGCAGTTGATGCAGCCATTCGCGGTCACGCTGGCGAAAAACGGTTACCTGGCGGTGACCTTCGATTATTACGGTCACGGGCGTAACCATGCCGCACTCGCCGGCGACATCACCCGGGTCGAGGGCGCAACGATCTCGCTGCTGCAGCAGACCCGCGAAGTGGTCGATTACGCGCTGTCGTTACCGGGCGCGAGCGGTGATCTCGCCTCGCTTGGCCATTCGATGGCCTCGGATATCATGGTGCGCTACGCCGCGATCGACGCGCGGGTCGATGCGACGATCGCGGTGTCGATGTTCTCACCGGCAGTAACCGCCGAAAATCCGCGTAACCTGCTCGTGGTCGTCGGCGGGCTGGAGAGATTCCTGCAGCAGGAGGCGCTGCGCGTGCTGGGCATGGTCACCGACACGCCGCAGGAAGGTATAACCGTCGGCGCTTTCGACAACGGCAGCGCGCGGCGGGTCGCATTCGCCGATGGCGTCGAGCACGTCGGCGTGCTCTACAGCAGCGAAAGCATGCGCGAAGCCGTCGCCTGGCTCGACCGGGTTTACGGTCGCAACGGCGGCGGCTATGTCGACGAGCGCGGCTTCGCGCTGGTTGCGCTAATCATCGGTATCGGCCTGCTGACCTGGCCGCTGTCGAAATTGCTGCCGGTGGTCAGCCGGCCGGCGCGGGGAGCTTCATTGCGCTGGC
Organism: Gammaproteobacteria bacterium; assembly: GCA_030066085.1. GTDB lineage: Bacteria > Pseudomonadota > Gammaproteobacteria. Next base: position 93,108 of record JASJCI010000036.1, read on the forward strand.
GGCAACTGCTGCCCGCGGCGTCAATCCCGGCGATCGGCACGCCACTGCTGCTGTGGTGGTTTCCGGCCGACTTCCTCGGGGTGCTCGTCGGCGGCTACCTCGCGATCCACTTTCTCGTTTACGGCCTGCTGACCGCCGCTTGCCTGTACTGGATCGGGCGCAGCGAAACCGGCACGCCCGTCACCGCTTCGAGCTACCCGCGACTCGCGGTTGCCAGTCTCCTTGCAACCCTGTACGTGGCCGGACTTATTGCGCTGGTGCTCGACACCTACGTAACGTCTTTCGCAATCACGCCGCCGCGTGTACCGCTGTTGTTCCTGATGCTGGTTGGCACCCTATGTTACTTTGTCGCCGACGAATGGCTCACGCACGGCGCCAAGACCGCCCGAGGCGGTCACCTGTTCACGCGCATCTGTTTCCTGGTTTCGCTTGGCCTTGCCGTTGCCCTGTCGTTCGAGGACCTTTTCTTCCTGCTGATCATTGCCGGCGTCATCGTCATCTACTTCCTGGTCTACGGCCTGTTCAGCAAATGGATTTACCTCGCCACCGGGCATCCGGCGGTCGGCGCGCTGGCCAATGCCGTGGCGTTCGCGTGGGCGCTGGCTGCCGTGTTCCCGATGCTGTCATAACTGCCCGCCAAGCGGGTGATTCTTTTTATATTTAATGTTTTGGGCGTCGTGAGTGCGTCGAGCGCAAGGCGGATTTTGCTCGGGCCGCGCAGCTGCGATATCGGGAATACTTATACGCCTTGACCAAGATGACCGTTTACGCTCAGCGCAGGGAAAAACCCATGTTGTCGGCGACGATGAAAATGCGCCGACAACTCTCTGCGAGACGTTCGCCAAGTCGCCCGAGGTCGTGATTATCGGCCAGCAACCGGCCATGCCGCTTCATAATCCGGCCACCAACCAGCACCGTGTCCACATTACCCTGGTGCGCGTGGCTGACGATGGTTTGCACCGGGTCGATGGCCGGCAGCAGATTAAGGTCATCCCTGCGCACTAGCAGGATATCGGCCTGTTTACCTGGCGTCAGCGACCCCGTGCGACTCTCGAGTCCGAGCGCCCTGGCATTGTTGATGGTCGCCCACTCGAGCGCGTCTATCGGCGTACACCAGAGATCGCCGGCCGTCGGCACGGAATCGATATCGGGCCTACCGACCTGCTCGCGCGCTCCGTCGGGGTCCCAGGCCGCCATCGAATCGAAGGCGTTGTGCAACGACAGCGCGCTGCGCATGCAATCAAACATGGATCCCGCGACATCAATCTCTGTATCGATCGCGATCGACGGTTTGCCGCCCGCGCGGATCACGCCAGCAATCATCGGCGGTTTCGGCACACCCACCTCGATCGCCGGGGTCGCGGTGATGGACGCGCCCTGGTCAACCAGCAGTCGAACCAGATCGTCATCGAAAAAATTAGCGTGCACGGCGTTGTGGCGCGGATCCATGAGCCCCTCGTCGACGAGAGTGCGGTAGCCACCAGGTGTTTTCCAATCACCGCCACCCCAGACGTGTGCGCTGGTCATCAGGTCCAGCTCGCGTGCCAGCGCGAAATCGTGGCGGTTGACGTCAAGACTACCGTAGTCGGGCCCGAGGATGCATAAGGCCAGGCTGACCAGGCCACTGTCATTGTCGGCGAAGCGGCCACAGCGCAGGCGCCGCGCCTCGGCGGCCGGGAACGGCAGGGTCGAGAAATGCGCTTCGCCGGGTTCGGGATTGGGCTTGGGTGTGCCGTGGCCGAAAACGGCCCGGATCCCCGAATCCTCCAGTGCCCTGATCGCCATGTCCGTGTGCTCCGGGGTGGCCGTGTTGTGGCACCAGTCCAGGATTGTCGTGCACCCGCCATCGAGCTGGTTGAGCGCACCCATCAGGGTGCCGATATAAATATCCTCAGGCTGGAAGTGCCGGGCGATCCGGCCAAGCAATACGTCAAAGTAAGTGCCATCGTCCCAGCTGGCACCCAGACCTCGCAACATGGTCTCCCAGGTATGGATGTGGGCGTTGATCAACCCCGGCATGGCAATCATGCGGCCGGCGTCGATGACTTCCGCACTCGCAACGTCTATGCCGGGACGCACCTCGAGGATCGATTCGCCTTCGACCAGGATATCGCAGTCATCGATGACGCCAAGAACGGGATCCACACTGACGACCTGCGCGCCCCGGATCAGGGTTCTCGCCATGATCAGCGAACCCCCCTTCGGCACGCAACAAAAATGCCCGCGCGACTGGCTAAAAATACGTTGGGAGAAATGCAGGGTATCATTGGCAAACGCCCACAGGTACGGGATTACTGCGTAATATACCAGTCCTTTGATCAGGACAGGGTCAGGAAGCTCCGGGACAGTCGGAGAAAGTGGCCAGTACTTCCTCGAAGATTTTCGAGCTGCCTGACCAGCTTGTGGACATGATCCAGAACCTGTTCATGTGCAGCCTTGCATCAAACGAAGCAACCGGGATCGCGCCTCCGATCCCTGGCGTGTGAAAAATTCTGGAGCTCCGGCAAACCGCAATGGACTGCCAGTAATTAGCTAACGCGGCTATCGACTTGGGTAGGCGAAAAAATGGTGGCTACGCCCTGATTTAAAGGGACTAGTAAGGATCCTAGGGCATAGAGGTTTTTTGGGCGTCGTGAGGGCGTCGAGCGCAAGGCGGATTTTTTTGTGAAGGCGCGAGCATACAAGCCAGTATGTGAGCGTCTCGCAAAAAAATCCAACGCCGCGATCGACGTGCTCACGGCGTCCAAAAATGGTGGCTACGCCCTGATTTGAACAGGGGACCCCATCATTATGAGTGATGTGCTCTAACCAACTGAGCTACGTAGCCATCGCGAAACCGCGCGCCGGATTGCCCGGCTTCGAAGAGCGCGCGATTTTCGCGTGAACGCCGCTTGCTGTCAAGCAGGCGCCCGCCATTCGACCCGCTCATGCAGTCCATCGTTCCGTGGCAAATATCACCGGGCGACTCTCCACCGAGCCGGGTGTTGCCGCCCCGGTGCTGCACGAGCCCGGGCGGAACTCCGCCGCCTGACTCACGAATTCCGCCCCGCCCCTACGCGGCGCTTCGCCTGGTCGTAAGCACCCCTGCCCGCTCAATGCCGGTGCGAGCGCATTGGCGAATTGATTTGGCGCGAAATCTGGGATACCTTGCGGTCAAAACCAATAATCAAAATAAAGACTGGAGGGAGCGCACACCATGCCCGCTAACGGCGAGGTGCCGGCCATTCGGGTTGAAGAAGTCGACAAGATCTTCGGTAACGATGCCGATCGGGTCGTCGCCCTCAACCGGGTATCGGTCGCCATCGAAGAAAACGAGTTTTTCACCCTGCTCGGACCCTCGGGTTGCGGCAAGACGACCCTGCTGCGCCTGATTGCCGGTTTCGAGCAACCGACCGCGGGCCGTATCCTGCTGCAGGACGACGATATCACGCGGCTTGCGCCCTACGATCGCCCGGTCAATACCGTGTTCCAGAACTACGCGCTGTTCCCGCACATGACGGTCGAACAGAACATCGCGTTTGCTCTCGAGATGCTCGAGAAACCGGCGGCCGAGATCGATCAAACCGTCACCGATATGCTGCGCCTGGTGCGCATGGAGCAGCTGCGCGATCGCAGGGTCGACCAGATCTCCGGCGGCCAGCAGCAGCGCGTGGCGCTCGCGCGCGCGCTGGCACCGCATCCGCGCGTGCTGCTGCTCGACGAGCCCCTGTCGGCGCTCGACTACAAGCTGCGCAAGGACATGCAGATCGAACTCAAGCGACTGCAGCACGAGACCGGTATCACGTTCATCTTCGTTACCCACGACCAGGAAGAAGCACTGACCATGTCGGACCGGGTCGCGGTCATGAACGATGGTAATATCCTGCAGGTTGGTCCGCCGCACGAAATCTACGATCACCCCAGCGAACGATTCGTCGCCGACTTCATCGGCGATACCAACTTCCTGCCGGCCGATATCATCGAACGCGGCGGCGACGCCGTGTCCTGCCGTCTCGAGTCGGGGGAAGTGCTCGCGGTACCTGCCGGTGTCGATCTGCCCGATCACGACCGGGTGACGCTCGCGATTCGCCCGGAGCAGGTCACCCTGTGCGAGACAGCCGGGGACGCAACCCTGCAGGGTACGCTGCAGGACGCGGTTTACATCGGCACCGATACGCACTATCGCATCCGCCTCGCCGACGACAGCCTGTTTACCGCGCGCGTGCAAAATGCGCGCGGGCGCGCGCAACTGTTCGAGAGCGGCGATCGGCTCGGCATCCGGCTCGACCCGGAACACGTACAGTTGCTGAAGGACTGAAGCGTGGCATCGGTTTCGCCCTACTCCAACGCGCCGGTACTCGACCTCGAGGCCCTGGCGCGGCGGCGCGAGGTCAAGACCAACGTCCTGCTGACCGTACCGGCACTGACGGTGCTGGTCGCGGCCGCGTCCGGGCCGCTGCTGATCATGCTGATCTTTTCCTTCCTGACGCCGGGCGATTACGGCGGCGTGAAGTGGGAACTGTCCTTCGACGCCTGGTTCCAGGTCGTCTTGCACCGGGACATCTTCGACGACACCATCTCGCTTGCCGACGCGCACCTGTCGATCCTGTGGCGTTCGGTCAAGCTGTCGTTCCTGACGACACTGGTGGCCTTCATTCTCGGCTTTCCGACGGCCTACTTTATTGCCACGCGACCGCCCGAAACGCGCAATATCTGGCTGTTCCTGGTCACCATCCCGTTCTGGACCAACCTGCTGATTCGCACCTTCGCGATCCTGGAAATCATCCGCAACCAGGGCGTGATCAACTCCGCCCTGCTCGGCATGGGTCTGATCGACGCACCGCTGGACATGCTGTACACCGACATAGCGATCCTGCTCGGCATGACCTACGTCTACATCCCGCTGATGATCCTGCCGATCTATGCGTCGATGGAGCGGCTCGACTTCCGCCTGGTCGAAGCCGGTTACGACCTCTACGCCAGCCGCTGGAAAGTGCTCAAGCGAATCATCCTGCCGCTGGTCAAACCCGGCGTGATCGCCGGCTCCATCCTGGTGTTCATCCCGTCCCTCGGCGCCTACGTCACGCCGCGGGTGCTCGGTGGCGGCAAGAACCTGATGCTCGGCAACCTGATCGAACTGCAGTTCGGCCAGGGGCGCAACTGGCCGCTGGGCGCCGCGCTGTCGCTGACCCTGCTGGTCATCGTCATGTTCGCGCTGATCTTCTACGTCCGCAGCGCCCAGCGAGAGACGCACTGAGATGGCGGTCGCACGGCAAAAACCTTTCGTCATCCGGCACATGCCGGGATTCCCGACGCTCGCGATCGTGTGCTTTTTTGCGCTCTACATGCCGCTGGTGCCACTGGTCATCTATTCCTTCAATGCCGGCAACAACATCGCGCTGTGGGAAGGTATTTCGTTTCGCTGGTATGTCGCCGCGTGGGACAACGAACTGGTCAAGGCAGCCGCGGTGCGTTCACTGGTGGTCGCCAGTTTTGCGTCATTTTTCGCCACCATCCTCGCCACCATGGCGGCGCTCGGGACCACGCGCACCCGGGCTTACCGCGGCCAGACGACGATCTACGCGTTGATCAACCAGCCGCTGATGGTGCCCGAAATCGTGACCGCGGTAGCGCTGCTGATCCTGTTCGCGATGATCAAGGAAGCTACCGGCTATCACGGCTACGCCTACCTGATCATCGCCCACACCGCGTTTTGCATTCCGTTTGCCTACCTGCCGATTCGAGCGCGCCTCGAGGGCATGGACAAGACCCTGGAAACTGCCGCGGCCGACCTGTACGCACGACCCTGGCCAACTTTTCGCCGGGTTACACTGCCGCTGATGTTGCCGGGAATTTTTGCCGGCGCAATGCTGGCTTTTGTCATCTCACTCGACGACGTCGTCATCACCGAGTTCGTCAAGTCGGCCGGCCAGGATACCCTGCCGACCTACATGCTCGGCCAGTTGCGACGCGTCATCACGCCCGAGATCAACGCAATCTCGAGCGTGTTGTTACTGATCTCGGTGATCCTGGTAACCCTGATCTTCTTTCTCAGCCGCAACAAAACGGCATGACCAACCGGAGGTACCCATGAAAACCTTTGTAACAACCTTCCTGAGCAGCCTGCTGGTGTTTGCCAGCGGTACCGCGCTGGCGGCGGGCGAGCTCAACCTGTTCAACTGGGGTAACTACACCAATCCCAAGCTGATCGAGAAATTCGAGAAGGAGCACGGCGTCAAGGTAACGATTACCGACTACGACTCGAACGAAACCGCGCTGGCCAAGGTTCGCGCCGGCGGCCACGGTTTCGATCTCGCGGTGCCGTCGCACTCGCACCTGCCGATCTGGATTTCCGAGGGCCTGCTCGCCAATCCGCGTGTCGACCAGATGGAGAACTTCAAGCACGTCTCGGAGCAGTGGCGCAATCCCGACTGGGATCCGGGCCGCCAGTACAGCGCACCCTGGCAGTGGGGCAGTGTCGGCGTGGTCGTGGATACCTCGGTGTATGACGGCGACATCAACACCGCCGCAATCGTGCTCGATCCGCCGCAGGAACTGATCGGCAAAATCAACGTCGCGCCCGAGATGCTGGACGTCATCCACACCACCGTGCTGTACGTCGGCGGCGAAGTCTGCACCACCGACAAGGCCGTGCTGCGCAAGGTGCGCGACAAGCTGGTCGAGGCCAAGCCGAAGTGGAAGTCGATGGACTACGGTATCATCGAAAAATTCGCCGGTCGCGACCTGGCCGCATCGCTGTACTGGAACGGCGCCGCGTTTCGTGCGCGACTGAAAAACCCGGACGTGCGTTACGGTTACCCGCGCGAGGGTTACTCGCTGTGGGCCGACGCGGTGGTACTGCTGAAGGACGCCAAGAACGTCGACAACGCGAAGAAATTCCTGAACTTCATCATGGCGCCCGAGAATGCGGCGCTGATCTCGGAATTCGCGCGTTATGCCAACAGCATCGACGGTTCGGAAAAGTACATGCCGCCAGACATGGCCACGGCGAACGAAATCATCGTTCCCGACGAGTTCAAGTCTGCCGGGCAGTTCTACCCGACCTGTCCGCCGGCGGCGCAGAAGATGTACACCGCCATCTGGACCGAGCTGCAAAAATAGGCGCAGCCTGACCGGGCGGCGCCAACGCCGCCCGGGCTTTCCTGCTTTACGGGAGGTTCACCTTGAGTCGAATCATGCAGGGCTTTCCGGTCGCTTCGAGTGACCGCGTGCCGTTAGAAGACTGGGACCGCGCACCCTGGAACCGCTGGAGTTTTCAGCACGTGCGCGAAATCGTGCCGACCGCGGAAGTCTGGCGCGGCACGGGTGAACCCTGGAACCTGCCGCAACAGCCGCGCGATTTTGGCGGCATCGAGTTCCGCGATGCCGATGGCGTGGCCAGGTCGCTGGCGGATTTTTTCGTCGAACAATACACCGACGGCCTCATCGTGCTGCATCGCGGCGCGGTCGTGCACGAGAGTTACCATAACGGCATGACACCGCGCAGCCTGCACCTGTCGCAGTCGGTAGCCAAGTCGGTAACCGCCTGTGTCGCCGGCGCGCTGGTCGGCCGCGGATTGCTCGACCCGGCGGCACGGATTACCGATTACCTGCCCGAGCTCGAGGCGACTGCCTACCGCGGCGCCACCCTGCGCAACGTGCTCGACATGTCGAGCGGCGTGCGTTACGTCGAGGATTACGAGGCACTGGATTCACACATCGCGGCTACCGATATTGCCTGCGGCTGGAAACCACCGCGGCCAGGCTTCGATGCGCCGGCCTGTATCTGGGACCAGATCCTGACACTGACCGAGGCCGACTGCGCCCACGGTGAACGATTCAATTACCGCTCGATCGAGACCGACGTGATCGCGCACTGCATGGAGCGGGTCAGCGAAACGCGCCTGCCCGAGCTGATCAGCCGCGAGCTCTGGCAACCGCTGGGCTGCGAGGAAAGCGCCTGTTTCACGGTCGATCCGGCCGGCTATGCACTCGCCTGCGGTGGCCTGAACGCGAGCCTGCGCGACTATGCCCGCGTCGGCCTGATGCTGGCCAACGGCGGTTACGGCAACGGCCGGCAAATCGTGCCAGCGGCCTGGATCGAGGATACGCTGACCTGCGACAACAACATGCATGACGAGGAGCGCAAGCGCGCGTTTCCCAACGGCGGTTACCGCAACCAGCTCTGGCTGCGCGACGTCGATACGCGGGTCATGATGGCGCGCGGGGTATTCGGCCAGCTGATCTACGCCGACCCGGATCGCGAGCTCACGGTGATCATCCTGTCGAGCTGGCCCGAATTCACGTCGATCGATCGCACGATCACCGCGCTCAACCTGATCGACGCCATCGCCGCCGACCTGTAAACCGTCCCCGAATTAGACGTTGAAGCGGAAGTGGACGACGTCGGCTTCGCGCATCACGTAGTCCTTGCCCTCGAGGCGCCACTTGCCGGCGTCTTTCGCCCCCTGCTCGCCGCGGTTGGCGACAAAATCGTCGAAGGCGACGACCTCGGCACGAATAAAACCCTTTTCGAAATCGGTGTGGATGCGACCAGCCGCACGCGGAGCCGTGTCACCGACACGGATCGTCCACGCGCGCACTTCCTGCGGCCCGGCAGTAAAAAAGGTCTGTAACCCGAGCAGACGGTAACCGGCATGAATTACGCGGTCCAGGCCCGGCTCATCCAGGCCCATCTCCGCCAGGAACTCGGCAGCCTCTTCACCTTCGAGTTCGGCCAGGTCAGCCTCGATCGCGGCGCAGACCGCAACCACGCCGGCACTCTCGGCGGCGGCAAATTCGCGCAGGCGGTCAAGATGCGGATTGTTTTCAAACCCGTCCTCGGAGACGTTGGCAATGTAAAGCACGGGCTTGGCGGTAATCAGGTGCAGTTCTTTCATCCACGGTTTCTGCTGATCGTTCGGCTCGAAAGCCCGCGCGGGCTGGCCGGCCTCGACATGCGCCTGCACGGCAAGCAGGAATTCGTGTTTTGCCATGGCCTCCTTTTCGTGCGACTTCGCCTGCTTGCCGGCGCGCTCGACCTGGCGACTGATCGACTCCATGTCAGCCAGCAACAGCTCGGTGTTGATCGTGTCGATATCGCTGAGCGGATCGATCGCGTTGCTGACGTGGGCGATGTCGTCGTTCTCGAAGCAGCGCACCACGTGCGCTATCGCATCGGTCTCGCGGATGTGTCCGAGAAACTGGTTACCCAGGCCCTCGCCCTTCGAGGCGCCGGCCACCAGGCCAGCGATGTCGACGAACTCCATCGTTGTCGGTATCACTTTTTTCGGTTGCACGATATCAGCCAGCTGCTGCAGGCGCGCATCGGGTACTTCGACCACCCCCACGTTCGGGTCGATGGTGCAGAACGGATAGTTTTCGGCCGCGATTCCGGCCCTGGTCAGGGAGTTGAACAGCGTCGACTTGCCCACGTTGGGCAGACCGACGATGCCGCATTTGAAACCCATTAGATATTCTCTCGGCTATGCAGGGCATGCATCGCTTTCTCGATGTTGCCCTCGTAAATCAATGGCATCACGGCGAGCGTGTCGCGGTTGGCGTCGGCGATCGCCGCGCTATCAGCCTGCGACGGTTTGCGCAGCACGTAATTGATGACCTTTTTGCTGTCGCCGGGATGACCGATGCCAATGCGAATGCGGAAAAAATCGCGGCTGCCGAGGTGACTGACGATATCGCGCAAGCCGTTGTGCCCGCCGTGTCCGCCGCCATACTTGATTCGGCTGGTGCCGGGCGGCAGATCGAGTTCGTCGTGCACGATCAACAGCTGCGCCGGCGTGAACTTGTAAAAACGCATCAACGCGCCCACCGCCTGGCCACTGCGATTCATGAAGGTCATCGGCTTGAGCAGGTGCACATCGCGCGCCAGCGGGCTGATCTTGCAGACGTCGCCGTGGTAACGCTTGTCGAAGCGGAAGGTCGCACCGGCATCGGCCGCGATCTCGTCGACCAGCCAGAATCCCGCGTTGTGGCGGGTGTCAACGTAATCGGCCCCGGGATTCCCGAGGCCGACTACAACGCGAATGTCCGCGGTCAGGGCCGCCATGCCGTGTGGCCGCGTCAGCCCTCGTCGCCGCCTTCGCCCCCGGCGTCGCCACCGGCATCACCTTCACCGCCGGCTTCGGCTTCGCCTTCACCGACAATCTCGGTTTCGGGCGCCTCGGGTGCCTCGTCCTCGATGACTTCCTGACGGGTCTTGACCACCGACACGACACCGAGGTTGTGGTCGTCGTGTTCGATGTCTTCGACATCCTCGAGGTGCGACAGCGAAACGATTTGCACGCCTTCCGGCATCTTGATGTCGGTCAGGTGCAGGGTTTCGCCGAGGTGCAGGTTCTCGACGTCGATTTCGAGCACTTCCGGCAGGTCCTTCGGCAGCGCGATGATCTCGATTTCGGTGATCGTCTGGGTCAGCATACCGCCGTCGAGCTTGACGCCGACACATTCCTCGGCGTTCATCGTCTGCACCGGCACAACCACGTTGATCGGCTTGTTCTCGTCGATGCGGAAAAAGTCCGCGTGCATGATCTTGTTCTTGTAAGGATGACGCTGCAGATCGCGCAGGATTACGTCCTGTTTCTTGTCACCCACGCGCAGCTCGATGACCTGGGTATAAATCGCGTCGTTCTCGAGTTCGTGGATGAACTCGTTGTGCGCGATGCTAATCTGCCGGGGCGGCCGATCGCCGCCGTAAACGATTGCCGGAACGAGGCCCTCGCGTCTCAGGCGGCGGCTCGCACCTTTCCCCGAGTCGGAGCGCAGTTCGGCATTCAAGTGGATACCGTCTGACATGTTGTGTCTCCAAAAATAAAAAAACCGTCCGCGGACGGGTTCCCGCCTTGCGACCAGGCGGGGTCTCGATCAGCGGCCGAGGCCGCTACCGTCAGTCCATGTAAAGTGAACTGACCGATTCTTCGTAGTGAATGCGGCGGATCGTTTCCGCCAGCATTCCCGCGACCGATACCTGCCTGATCTTGGTGCAGGCCGCCGCCTCTTCCGCCAGCGGGATGGTATCGGTAACCACCATCTCGTCCAGGTCGGAATTTTCAATGTTGTCAATCGCCTTGCCCGAGAACACCGGGTGGGTGCAATAGGCATACACGCCACTGGCGCCCTGATTCTTCAGTGCACCGGCTGCGTGGCACAAAGTGCCGGCCGTGTCGACCATATCGTCGACGATGATACAGGTGTGGCCCTCGACCTCACCGATGATATTCATAACCTCGGCCATGTTAGGCTGCGGCCGCCGCTTGTCGATGATCGCAAGCTCGGAATCGTCGAGCTGCTTCGCGATCGCGCGCGCCCGCACCACGCCGCCTACGTCGGGCGATACCACGATCATGTCGGGATATTTCTGTTTCCAGATATCCCCCATCAGGATCGGTGACGCGTACACGTTGTCCACCGGGCATTCGAAAAAGCCCTGGATCTGGTCCGCGTGCAAATCCACCGTCAGCACCCGGTCGACGCCGACACTGGTCAGCATGTTGGCCACGACCTTGGCCGTGATCGGTACCCGTACCGAGCGCACCCGCCGGTCCTGGCGTGCGTAACCGAAATACGGAATCACCGCCGTTACCCGGTCAGAGGATGCGCGCTTGACCGCGTCGATCATGACCAGCAACTCCATCAGGTGGTCGTTGGTCGGCGCGCAGGTCGGCTGGACGATGAACACGTCCTTGCCGCGCACGTTTTCGCCGATTTCAACCGCGGTTTCGCCGTCGCTAAAGGTTCCGACCGAGGCGATACCCAGCGGAATATCGAGGTGCTGGACAATCGTACGCGCCAACTGCGGGTTGGCGTTCCCGGTGAAAACCATCAGGTCGTTCGATGTGACCCTGCCCGCCATCGGACTCTCTCTCTGGCCAAAAATCCGGCGCCGTATGCTTTACGGGCCGGATGAAGATCATCCGGCCCGTGGGGCATATGGCTGGGCCCTTTTTACAGGCGCCCATTTAGTTTGGCTGGGCCGGCTGGATTCGAACCAACGAATGCCGGGATCAAAACCCGGTGCCTTACCACTTGGCGACGGCCCAATAAACTCATCTCCGGCTTCCGTGCCAGCTCCTCCACTCGCTCGACCCATCGACCGAACCGGCTGGATTGTGAAATACATCCTGTATTTCACCCTTACGGACAACCTGCGGTTGTCCTTCAGGGCCGCGCTGCGCTCGTCCAAAATCGCTCCCGGCGATTTTGTCGAACCAACGAATGCCGGGATCAAAACCCGGTGCCTTACCACTTGGCGACGGCCCAATAACTCTCTAATCCTGCAGCTGCTCGAGCTCGCGATGCGCGGGACTACGATTCGATCCACGCGTCACGATCGCCTGCCAGCGCCGCGGAACCCTCGATTTTACCGATTCTGCCCGCGCATGGCTATCGAAGGCGGCAAAAATGCAGCCGCCAGTGCCACTCAGGCGCGCGTCGCCGTGCTCACGAAGCCAGTCGAGCGCTGATCCCACTTCGGGATACAGCTCGCGCGCCACCGGTTCACAGACATTTTTGCCCGTGCCCTGCAGAAAGCCGCGTATTGTGCTGGGATCGCAGTTGCGTGTCAATTCCGGCGCGGCGAATACGCGCGCGGTGGAAACGCTGATTCCGGGATCGATAACAAGATACCACGGACAGGGCAAATCGACCGGCTCGAGGACTTCACCGACGCCGCTGGCCCAGGCCGCGTTCCCCATGACAAATACCGGCACGTCAGCGCCGAGCTCGAGGCCGATTGCGGCCAGTTGCCGCTGGTCCATCCCGAGCTGCCAGAGCCGGTTCAGGGCGAGCAGGCAGCTGGCCGCGTCACTGCTGCCGCCACCGAGCCCGCCACCGATCGGAATCCGCTTGTCTACCCGGATATCGGCGCCCAGGGCAACATCGGCGTGTCGAGCCAGCAGCCGCGCGGCGCGCAGGGCGAGATCATCCGCCGCGGGAACCGGGCTATCGCCCAGGCGCCGAATAACGCCGTCCTTGCGCAGGCTGATTGCAACCCGATCGGCGAGCTCGACGAACTGGAACACGGTTTCGAGCAGGTGATAGCCATCGGCGCGCCGCCCGGTGATGTGCAGCATCAGGTTGAGCTTGGCTGGTGCCGCCAGTTCGAGCTCGCGCAGCATGTCAGTCGAATTCGGGGAACAGCCCGGGAGCGGTATCCTCGACCTGCGCCGGCTGCCAGTGTTCGACCACCAGCTTGAGCGCGATATCGTCTCGGGCGAGGTCGATACGTTTCGGCAGGGGCGGGACGTCGGCAAAATAATCGAGGTAGTCGATATCCCAGCGATCCTGCCGCAGGCTACGGGTATTGCCTGAACCGGCGACGCGGCGGGTGTAAGCGCTGTCCGGACGCGGCAAGCCCCGAATCCAGTACTCGAGCCCGCTGATCGGAATCGACCAGCCCAGCAATTCATCGAGCAGGGCCTCGGCCGAGTCGTTGCGATAGATTCGCCCGTCCGGCAGGTGCAGGCGATAGCTGCCTGCCGGGTCGCGGTCGATGCGGATCACCCCCTGGCCGAAGGGTGCTTCGAGTAACAGCACGAAACGTTCCGCGTCACGCCGCCAGCTGAGGCCGACCTGGTAGGCTTCACCTTCCAGTCGCAGCACGGCGCGCGCGCGCAGGTTCCAGTCCTGGACTGACGCCAGCTCCAGCTGGCGCTGCTGCCATTGCTGCTCGCCTGCCGTATCGGTTGGCAGGCCGCTTTTGCTACTGCAGCCCGCCAGCACCAGCAGCACCACGGCGGTTGTGATGAAGCGGGACAAGCCGGGTCGGTCAGCGTCAGGGAATGAAGCGCTGCATGACCTGCAGCAGTTTCGGGTCTTCCGGGAATTCCTTCAGCGCGCGCTGCCATACGTCGCGCGCCTCGTCCTGCTGACCGGTTACCCACAGGACCTCGCCGAGGTGCGCGGCAATTTCCGGATCGTCGAGCCGCGACAGCGCGCGCCGCAGGTAGCGCAACGCCTCGTCGTACTTGCCGAGACGGTAGTGAACCCAGCCCCAGCTGTCGATGATGGCCGGGTCGTCAGGCATGATCTCGATCGCGCGTTCGAGCAGTTCGTAAGCTTCCTGGTAGCGGTCGGTCTGGTCCGCAAGGGTGAAGCCAAGGGCGTTCAAGGCATGCGCATTGTCGGGTTCGGTGCGCAGGATTTGCAGGATATCGGCTTCGAGCAGGTCGATGCGCCCGAGTCGCTCGGCCACCAGTGCACGCGCGTAAAGCAGGTCGCTGTTGCCGGGTACGATGTCGAGCGCGGTATTGAAGACTTCCATAGCCGCCTCGTAGCGCCGCGCACCGCGCAACAGTTCACCCTTGGTGATGTAGATACGCACCAGCGAGCCGGTGGACTGGCTGCCTTTCAGCATCGCATCGAGATGTTCGAGCGCCTCGTCGGTGCGGCCGAGGTAACCGAGCAGATCGGCGATACGCAATCGCGCATCGAACTTGTACTCGCCGGCGTGTATCTGGCGATACCATTCGATAGCTTCCTCGTAAAGCCGTCGATTCTCGTTGATGCGGCCGAGGTAGTACTGCGCCTCGTCTTCGCGCTGGTCCAGCCGAATCAACATCATCATGTACTTTTCGGCATCGTCGAGTCGCTGCGCTTCCAGCGACAGCAGGCCAAGGGTGTAAAGCAGCTCGGCGTCCTCCGGCGCGGCCTGGTGCAGCTTTTCGAATTCTACGCGCGCCTTTTCATATTCCTTGGCGTCGACCAGCACGCGGGCGTAAGTCAGTCGCAGGTTCTGGTCATCAGGGTATTGCTCTACCGCACGCTCGAGGCTGACGACGGCATCGGCGGTGCGGCCGAGTCGCAACAGTACCCGCGCCCGGGTGACATGCACACCCTCTATTTCCTCGATGGCGAGACTGCGATCAAAGTATTTCAGCGATTCCTCGGAACGGCCGTCCTGTGCCGCCAGCATGGCATGCAGGTATTGCGCGTAGGCGCGCTCGGGGTTTTCGCGCGCGATGCGCTGGGTCACCGCCAGCACCGTGTTGGCATTTTTCTCGCGCGCAAGAATTCCGAGCAGCGGCGGAAACAGCTGGTCATCGCTGATTTCGCTGCTGCGGATGAGCTCGTTGAGAAACACGAAAGCCTCTTCGATCTTGTCCTGGCGGATATAGATCGCGGCGATGAACTGGCGTGCCTCGATGCGCTCAGGATCGAGTTCGACCCAGCGCTGCGCGGCCTGGATAGCGGCCTCCAGGTCCTGCCCGTCGAGGGCAACCCGCAGCGCACGCGCGGCGATCGCGATGCTGTCCTGCGAACGCGCGAGGCTCAGGTAACGCTCGATGGCGATCTCGGTTTCCCCGCGCGCCAGCGCGATCTCCGCGACCATCAGGTCGAGCGCCGAATCGGCAAACACATCCTGCTGTTGCGCGGGCGCGGTATTGATTCTGACCTGCTGTTCGCCAACTGCCGTCCCGCCACCCAGGGTGGTATCCAGACTGCTGCAGGCCGAGAGCAAGAGAAGAGCTGCGCCGAAAGTAACGCGCGCAGTTGCGGGGAAGAGTTTCAAACCGGTTTCCGTCTGTCCTGTCTAAACGTCGAGTTTAGCATTTCAGGATAGGATTGTATTTATCCGGATTTGTTCCGCGCCGGTTGTATTTGCCAGTTTAATACCCGAAAATCCCGTTTAAAGCAGAAACATTCGCTAAAACATGGCCTTATTGTCGCTTGGCATCAACCATCTGACGGCCCCGGTGGATATTCGCGAAAAGGTCGCGTTTGGACCGGAGCAGATGCCCCAGGCATTGCAGGAACTACAGGGTATCCCGGCAATCAACGAGTCGGTTATCGTGTCGACCTGCAATCGCACCGAAATCTACTGCGATGCATCTTCCGACAGCAGCTCGGTGATTACCGACTGGCTGTCGACCTACCATGGCCTGACCAACGGCAAGCTCAGCCCCTACATCTACCACCACGTCGACCAGGAAGTAGCGCGTCACCTGTTTCGCGTCGCTTCCGGGCTCGACTCGATGGTGCTGGGAGAGCCGCAAATCCTCGGCCAGCTGAAAGATTCCTACGACCAGGCGCGCGGCGGCAACGCCGTCAACGCCATCCTGGATCGACTGTTTCAGCACTCCTTCAGCGTCGCCAAACGCGTGCGCACGGACACCGAGATCGGCGCCAACCCGGTATCGGTGGCTTTCGCCGCGGTCAACCTGTCGAAGCAGATCTTCGGCAAGCTCGACAAGCTGCACGCGCTGCTGATCGGTGCCGGCGAAACCATCGAGCTGGTATCGCGGCATCTGAAGACCCAGCATATCGGTTCGATGACGATCGCCAACCGCAGCCTCGAGCGCGCGCAGGCGCTGGCGTCGGATATCGGCGCCGACGCGGTCCAGATCAACGAGGTGCCCGAGAAGCTGGCGAAGGCCGACATTGTCATCTCGTCGACCGCGAGCCAGCTGCCGATCCTCGGCAAGGGCGCCACCGAGTCGGCCCTGCGCGAGCGCAAGCGCCGCCCTATCTTCATGGTGGATCTCGCGGTGCCGCGCGATATCGAGCAGGAGGTCGGCGAGCTGGATGATATCTATTTATATACCGTCGACGACCTCAAATCCGTGGTTGACGAAAACCTGAAAGGCCGTGAGCTGGCCGCCGAAGCGGCACACGAAATTATCAACCTCGAGGTAACGGCCTTCGCCCAGTGGCTCAAAACTCACCAGTCGGCGGATCATATCCGCCAGCTGCGTGACAGCGCTGAGCTGGTCAAGCAGCTGGCGCTGGAGCGCGCGCTGTCGCAGTTACAGCAGGACGGCGATCCGCAACAAATCCTCGAGCGCCTGGCCAACGACATCACCAACAAGCTGCTGCACAAGCCGACACTCGAAATGCGCCGCGCGCTGCAGGAAGACGACGATGCCCGCGTGCGGCTGCTAAAGTACCTGCTCAGCAGAGACTGACCGTGAAAGAGTCACTGCTGCACAAGCTCGAGGCGCTGTGCGCCCGGCACGAGGAAATCGCCGGCCTGCTCTCGGACATCGAAATCATCAACGACCAGGATCGATTTCGCTCGCTGTCGATGGAGTACGCGCAGCTCGAAGACG
Source organism: Gammaproteobacteria bacterium (assembly GCA_030066085.1). Lineage (GTDB taxonomy): Bacteria > Pseudomonadota > Gammaproteobacteria. Next base: position 110,150 of record JASJCI010000036.1, read on the forward strand.
TAGTCAGGAATTTCAGTCGCTACCGCGAGGCGCAGGAGGCGCTCGCAGCGGCACGCGAAATGCTGGCCGAGGACGACGCGGAGATGCGCGAACTGGCCGAAGAGGAAATCAGCCTCAACAACGAAACGATCGAACAGCTGGACGTTACGCTGCAGAAGCTGTTGCTGCCGAAGGATCCTAACGACAGCGCCAACGTGTACCTCGAGATTCGCGCCGGCACCGGCGGTGACGAGGCCGCGATTTTTGCCGGCGACCTGTTCCGCATGTACAGCCGCTACGCCGAATCGCAGGGCTGGCAGCTGGAAGTGCTCAACAGCAGCGAGGGCGAGCATGGCGGCTACAAGGAGATTATCGCCCGCATCGCCGGCAACGGCGCCTATTCGCAGCTCAAGTTCGAATCAGGCGCGCATCGCGTGCAACGCGTGCCCGAGACCGAATCGCAGGGAAGGGTGCACACGTCGGCGGCCACCGTCGCGATCATTCCGGAGAGCGCCGAGGTCGAGATGATCGAACTCAATCCCGCCGACCTGCGGGTCGACACCTTTCGCGCTTCGGGCGCGGGCGGCCAGCACGTCAACAAGACCGACTCGGCAATTCGCCTGACCCACCTGCCGACCGGCATCGTCGTCGAGTGCCAGGACGAGCGGTCGCAGCACAAGAACCGCGCGCGCGCGATGTCGCTGCTGCAGGCGCGCATCTACGACGCGGAAAAGCAGAAACAGGACGCCGAGCAGGCCGCCGAACGCAAGTCGCTGGTCGGCAGCGGCGATCGCTCGGAGAGGATCCGCACCTACAACTTCCCGCAGGGGCGCATGACCGATCACCGTATCAACCTGACCCTGTACAAGCTCGACGAAATCATGCAGGGAGGCCTCGCACAGGTAGTCGATCCGTTGATGCACGAATACCAGGCCGAGCAGCTGGCCAGTCTCGCCGAGGACGATCGCGGGCTGTAAGCGCGGCAACATCACCCAAACCACGGAACAAATCGATATGAGTGAGCAGACCAGGGCCCGCGCCATCGGCATCAACCACGTGGCGCTGGAAGTCGGCGATATCGACGAGGCGCTCGAATTTTACGGCGCCTGGCTCGACTTCGAGCTGCGCGGACGCAGCGAGGACATGGCGTTCATCGACCTGGGTGACCAGTTCATGAATTTTACCCGCGGGCGGACCCAGGCGGCCGACGACGAACGTCACTTCGGCCTCGTAGTCGACGATCGGCAAAAGATTCTCGACCGGCTCGCGGAAATGGGCATCGAACTGATACCGGGACCGTTCAAGGATTTTCACGACCCCTGGGGTAACCGCATCGAACTGATCGATTACGCCGGCATCCAGTTCACCAAGGCAGCGCACGTACTGCGCGGCATGGGTCTCGGCGACCTCGAAAAGACCGACGAAGCCATCGCCGAACTCACCGAAAAAGGCATGGCTCCCGACTGATCAGGGAACACTTGTCACCCCGCGGGTCCACCGCGGGGTCCGCAACTGACGCATCGGACCCTGGATCCCGCGGTCAAGCCGCGGGATGACAATGAGCGCTTTTCTGGTGCCGGGCCGCAAGCACTCGATTCACGAACGTCATCGCCAGCGCACAAAAGATATGTGAGCGTCTCTCGTATGAGGTAGCGGAGGTTTTCTAGCGTCGTGAGCGCGATGAGGGCAAGGCAAAAAATCTCGCGATGGCGTGAGCATACATACGAGTATGTGAACGCCTCGCGAGATTTTTTAACGCAGCAATCGCCGTGCTCACGGCGCTAGAAAAAGAGTGGCCGTCCCTGGCCTGTGATATCATCAATATATTCGGGGGAGGAGTGTATTGATGTACACCCCCTATTTATAGGCCAGCCCCGGATTTTCCATAGTGAACCAGTTCATAATCGATGAGTGAACAAATCGACACCGCACTGGCGCACGCTGCTTCCCGTATCGAGCCCCTGAGCGAAACCCCTCGCCTCGACGCCGAGCTGTTGCTCGCGTTCTGCCTGGGGAAAACCCGCGCTTACCTCTATACCTGGCCCGAGCAGGAGCTCGAAGAAAATACTCTCGCGCATTTTCTAAGCCTGGTGGACGAACGCTGCAAGCCGACGCCGGTAGCCTACCTGCTTGGCTGGCGCGAGTTTTACGCGCGCGAATTTCGCGCGACCCCGGCAGCGCTGGTGCCGCGGCCGGAAACCGAGCTACTGGTCGAACAGGCGCTGGCGCGTCTCGACCCCGCTCGGCGGTACGGGGTACTCGATCTCGGCACCGGCAGCGGAATCGTCGCCATCACGCTCAAGCTCGAGCGGCCAGGTATCCGGGTCGTTGCAACCGACATCGACCCGGGCAGCCTGGAACTGGCGCGCGACAACGCGCGCCTGCTCGGCGCCGAGGTCGAATTTATCGAGTCCGACTGGTACACGCAGCTGCCCGCGGATCAAACTTTTGACCTGGTCGTGTCCAATCCGCCCTACGTGGCCGCGGAACACCCGTTCCTGCGCGCCGGCGACCTGCCGGCCGAACCGCAGCACGCGCTGACCCCGGGTTCTTCCGGTCTAGAGGCGATCGCTACGATTGTCGCGCAGGCACCCCGGTTTCTCGAGCCGGGCGGTGAAATCGTGCTCGAGCACGGCTACGACCAGCAGGCAGCCGTACGCGACCTGCTCGCGGCATCTGGCTTTATCGATATCGAATGCCATCTCGACCTTAACGACCTGCCGCGCTGCACGACAGCCAAACTATTTGAAAAATAACCATGGGCGTCGTAGGCTTTTGCCATGGAAGAAGCGGAAAACTATCGTTGTCGCCGCATCTACCTGAAGCCGAGCGACGATCCCGCGGCCCAGGCGCAGGCTGCCTGTAACGCACTCGCCAATATCGACGGCATCGAGCTGGCGGCACCGCACACCGAATCCAGTATTCACATCATCTATTCGCTCGACAAGATTTCATTCGCGATCCTGATCGAGGTACTCGACGAGCTGGACTTCCAGATGGACACGTCGATCCTGGTGTCGCTGCGCAACACCATCTTCCACTTCCTCGACGAGAACGCGCGCGAGCAGATCCCGGAGCAGGCCGAAAGGATCGAAGAAGTCGACACGGACGAGGGCGAGACGCCCGAGATCCCGCACGCCGACGACGAGCAGTACTGGAAGGATTATCACTGATTTGCCAAGCAACGCCGTCTCACCCGGCCCCGGGACAGGAGTCACCGCATGTACGCGATAACGCTGGTCGACATCGCGGTGGCATTCATCCCGGTCGCGGTAACGCTGGTGCTGATCCTGTTCTGGTCCAGTAACCTGCGTCACGCCATCATCGCTATCCTGCGCATGCTGCTGCAGCTGCTGCTGATCGGCTATGCGCTCGAGTACATTTTCAACGCCGACAGCCACTGGATAATCCTGGCGGTGCTGAGTTTCATGCTCGCGGCGGCCAGCTGGATCGCGCTGGCCCCGCTGCCGGTAAAAAACCGCGAGCTGTTAGTCCTCAGCCTGGTCGCAATCGCGGTCGGCGGTATTTTCAACCTGGCGTTGATTACCCAGGCGGTACTGCACGCCGATCCCTGGTACGCTCCCGCGGTAATGATCCCGATCGCCGGAATGGTGTTTTCCAACGCAATGAACAGCGTGAGTCTCGCGGGCGAACGCCTCTACAGCGAACTCGATCATCACGGCGACTACGGGCGCGCGCGCAACGCCGCGTTCCAGGCCGCTATGATCCCGATTACCAACTCGTTGCTTGCGGTTGGACTGGTGTCGCTGCCCGGCATGATGACCGGGCAAATCCTGGCCGGCGCTTCCCCGCTGGTAGCGGCACGCTACCAGATCATCGTGATGTGCATGATTTTCAGCTCGGCCGGCATTTCGGCGGCGGTGTTCCTGTGGTTGTTACGAGATCGACTGCGCGTCGAGACCGGGCGGGAATCCAGCTGATGTGGATCGCATTCGGCTTGCTGACGGTTTTGCTCATCGCCGTGCTCGGCTATCTCGCGAGCCTGCCCGCCGAGTTCCGGGTACGCCGCAGTCTCGCGGTGGCAGCGCCGCTGCAGCAGGTCTTTGCCGCGATCGTCGACCTGCGGGGCTGGCCCGAGTGGAGTCCCTGGCTGCTGCACGAACCGGACGCCCGGCTCGAATTCAGCGAGCAGCCGCAGCAGGAGGGTGGCTGCTACACCTGGGACGGCGAACGCGTCGGTGCAGGCCGACTCACGCACAGGTCGATTGTCGAGGGCCGCCGTATCCAGCAGGAGATAGAGTTCCGGCGGCCATTCAAATCGATCGGCGAGGTCAACTGGGCGTTCGAGGCTGACGGCGAAACTACCGTTGTCAGCTGGGAAATGATCGGACGTATGCCTTTCCTGTTCCGTTTCATGGCGAAGCACATGGCGCCGATGATCGAGCGCGACTACGACCTCGGCCTGGCGCTGCTCAATGGCTACCTGAACCCAGCAGCGGAACATCCGCGCCTGGGGTTTGCCGGCGCGGAATCGCTACAGGATTTTAGTTACTGGGCGGTGCCGTTTCGCGGCAACCTGCGGCAGCTAGAATCTACCCGCAGGTCGGGTATCGCCGCGCTGCAGGCCGCGGCCGGGGGCAAGCCGGGACTGGCACTTGCCCTGTATCGCAACCTCGATCCGCTGGCCACTGAGTACCAGGCCGAAATTGCGCTGCCGGTCGCGGATAACACGCCGGCATCGAACTACACGCGGCGAGAGTTCCGTGGCGGGCGTTACTTCAAGCTGGTTCACAACGGCTCCCACCGCTTTTTACCGCTTGCCTGGCATGCCCTATTCAGCCACTGCAAAATGCTGGGCATAAAGCATGACCGCGACCGGCCGGCGCTCGAAATCTACCACGACGAGCCGGGAGACGGCGCCGCCAGCAACACCCTCACGACCGCACTCTACCTGCCGATCCGGCAGGCAGCGAGCAGCGGCGAATCGTGATTACGTCAGCACGACGCGCCCGGCGACCTTGCGGTCCTGTAACAACTGCAGTGCCCTGGGCAGCTCGGAGAATGGCAATGAGCGGCCGACGCGCGGATTGATAACACCCTGTTCGATCAATTCGGTGAGTCCCGGCCACATGCGCGCAATTCGCTGCGGATCCTTGCTGCAGGTCAGGCCGAAAGACACTCCGAGCACGCCCTGGTGCCTGATCAGAACCTGGTTCAGCCGCAGGTTCGGAATCTTGCCGGAAGCGAATCCGAGCTCGATCATGCGGCCGTTGTAGCGCAGGCAGCGCAGCGTATCGTCGAAAAACCGACCGCCTACCGGATCGATAACGACGTCGACACCGTCGGGCGCGATCGCCGCGATGTCGTCCTGCAGGTGGCGTGAACGAGACGATACCGTTTCGTCGGCGCCACAGGCCAACGCAACTTTTTCCTTGGCGCTGTCGCCGACGCAGGCGATTACGGTCGCAGCGCGGTGTTTCGCAAGCTCGATACAGGCTGTACCCACCGCCCCGCCGGCACCACCGATCACCACCACTTCGCCGCTAGCGAGGCCGGCGCGCTCGAGCGCCAGCTGCGCGGATCCGTAGGACACCGGGAATGCGGCCGCGATGGAGGCGGGCATGGATTCGGGGATATGCGCAACCTGCGTTGCCGGAGCGACGACCTTGTCGGCATAGCCACCGTACTTGACGTAGGCGGCGACCTTGTCACCGGTTTTCAGATCCCCGCAGTCGGCGCCGGTACGCGTGATGCGCCCGGCAACCTCCATACCCGGCACGAACGGCAGCGTCGGCTTGACCTGCGAGCGACCGGCAATAACCAGCAGGTCGGAGTAGTTGACCCCGCAGGCCTTGACCGTGATTTCGACCTCGCCATCGCCGCATACGGGATCCGGCATACTGCCCTGCTTGAGATGACGCGGCCCACCCCAGGTTTCGCATTTCCAGGCGTGCATGGGATTTCCCCGGCTGATTGGTTTTGGTCATCAGTGTACGCGTTTCACGGGGATTGGAAAGCAGGTATGGAGTGTCGGCCTGGCGGTTCACCCGCAGCGAAACCCTCGGGCAAAAAAAAAGGCCGGTTTTGCAACCGGCCTAAAGTCGTAATCGACAATTATAACCAAAGGAGGACATCGTGAGAGAGGTTAAGGTATTAACCTTCACACAAGTGTGTATATAGGTCATATCTGGAAAAAAACCAGAAATTTTTTGATAAACGGTAGAAAAAACAGTGTATCTGGGCCGATTTCATCACCTGGTTTGTGATTAATTTAGTATAACTTTATGATTTAACGCATAAAAAGTTGATTTATCCACAATTTATCCAGAACATTTCAAATTCGAAAAAAAATTCAGCTCCGACGGAAACGGCGGATCAGGCTGGACGTGTCCCAGCGCCCGCCGCCCATTTCCTGGACCTCGCCATAGTAATCGTTGACGATACGGGTAATCGGCAGCTCGGCACCGTTCTTCTGGGCCTCGGCGAGACAGATCGCGAGGTCCTTGCGCATCCAGTCGACCGCGAAACCAAAATCGAACTGGTCGTCGAGCATCGTGCCGCCGCGGTTTTCCATCTGCCATGAGCCGGCCGCACCCTTGGAAATGACGTCGACGACCTTGTGCCCGTCGAGACCGGCGCGCTCGGCAAAGTTGAGTCCCTCGGACAGGCCCTGCACCAGCCCGGCGATACAGATCTGGTTAACCATCTTGGTCAGTTGGCCGGCGCCGACCGCGCCCATCAGCTCGCAGGCGCGCGCATAACTCAAGATCACCGGCCTGGCCGCGTCGAAAGCCGCCGAATCACCACCGACCATGACCGTCAACACGCCGTTCTCGGCACCCGCCTGGCCACCGGAAACGGGTGCATCGAGAAAAGACACCTCGGCACGCTCGCCTATCTCGCGGGCGACGTCAGCCGACGCGGTGGTGTGATCGACCAGTACCGCGCCAGGCTTGCAGCCTGCGAGCGCGCCGTCTGCGCCAAACACCACCGAGCGCAGATCGTCGTCATTACCGACGCACATGAAAACGAAGTCGGCTCCGTCCGCGGCCTCGCGCGGCGTGGTGGCGAAACTGCCGCCGTATTCCGCGCACCACTGCTCCGCTTTTCCCGTGGTACGGTTGTAAACCCTTGTCTCGTGCCCCGCTTTTGCAAGATGTCCCGCCATCGGGTAGCCCATGACGCCGAGGCCGATGAATGCTACTTTGCTTTGACTCATGATTCGTTTCCCTGGTTGTCGTTTAGATAGTCGATGAAGTTCAGGCAGGCTGCAGGTTAGCCATGCTGGCAATCAGCCACTTGCTGCCTTCGCTTTCGAAATTAACCTGCACCCGCGATTGCGGACCCTGGCCCTCGAGATTGAGCACGATCCCGGGGCCGAAGCGCGCGTGGCTGACGCGCTGACCGACGAACAGACCGGTGTCGGCTTCGGCAACGCCAAAGTCGTCCTGCCGCCCTCTCGGCGCCGCCATGACCGGGCGGCTGAAATTGGCCTTCGGTCGAATTTCCTGGATCAGCTCCTCGGGCAATTCCCGCACGAAACGCGACAGCATGTTGTAGTTTTCACTGCCGAACAGGCGCCGCACCTCGGCACTGGTGACCACCAGCTGCTCGCGGGCACGGGTTATGCCGACGTAACACAGGCGGCGTTCTTCTTCCATGCGCCCCGGTTCCTCGCTGGAGCGCTGGTGCGGGAACAGGCCTTCCTCCATGCCGACCAGGAATACCAGCGGAAACTCGAGCCCCTTGACCGAGTGCATGGTCATCAGCTGCACGCAGTCCTCCCACGCATCAGCCTGGCCTTCGCCGGCCTCGAGCGCGGCGTGCGCGAGGAAGGCATCCAGCATCGACAGGTTTTCGTCGATGACGACATCGTACTGAAAACTCTTGCCGGCACCGACCAGTTCCTGCAGGTTCTCGATGCGCGCCTCACCCTTCTCGCTGCGGTCTTTCCTGAAATGCTGCTCGAGACCGCTCATGTCGACCGCGAGTCGAATCTGTTCGTCGAGCGCCAGCTCGCCGAGCTCGGCGGTCATGCGGCGCACCAGGTCGACATAGGTTTGCAGCGCGGTCCTGGCGCGTGTCGGCAGGCGGTCGGATTCGAGCAGCGACAGCGAAGCGCTCCACAGCGACGCCGAATCTTCACGCGCCACCGCGCGAATCTCGTCGATGGTTTTCTGGCCGATGCCGCGCGGCGGCTGGTTGACGGTGCGTTCGAACGCAGGGTCGACGGTCGGATTCGATATCATCCGCAGGTAGGCCAGCGTGTCCTTGATTTCAGCGCGTTCGAAAAAGCGCAGTCCGCCGTAGACGCGGTAGGGGATGCCGCGCGTCACCAGGGTTTCCTCGAACTGGCGCGATTGCGCGTTGGAGCGATAGAGCACCGCGATCTCGCTGCGGGCGCGTCCCTCGGAAATCCAGCCCTCGATCCGATCGACCACGAAACGCGCCTCGTCGCGTTCGTTGTAGGCGGAGTAGTACAGTATGGGTTCACCGTCACCACTCTCCGTCCACAGCTCCTTGCCGAGACGCTCGCGGTTGTTGTCGATCAGGGCGTTGGCCGCCTTCAGGATAGTGCTGGTCGAGCGGTAATTCTGCTCCAGGCGGATCACCCGGGTGTCGTTGAAATCACGCTCGAAGTGGTGAATGTTCTCGATCCGGGCTCCGCGCCAGCCGTAGATCGACTGGTCGTCGTCACCGACCACGAATACCGGCGTTTCGCTGCCCGCCATCAGCCGCAGCCACGCGTACTGGATCGCGTTGGTGTCCTGGAACTCGTCGACCAGGATGTGCTTGAAGCGCCGCTGGTAGTGTTCGCGCACGTCGTCACGGTCGCGGATCAGTTCCAGGGTACGCAGCAGCAGCTCGGCGAAGTCCACCACGCCGGAGCGCTGGCAGTAATCTTCGTACAGCCGGTAGATCTCGAGCCACTGTTGCTGTATCGGATCCTGCCCGGGATCGATATGCGCCGGCCGGTGGCCCTCGTCCTTGTGATGATTGATGTACCACTGGGCCTGTTTCGGCGGCCAGCGCGCCTCGTCGAGATCCAGCTGGCGTATGACGCGCTTGATCGCGCGCAGCTGATCGTCGCTGTCGAGAATCTGGAACGACTGCGGCAGGCCGGCGTCCTCGTAATGCAGGCGCAGCAGGCGGTGGGCGAGTCCGTGAAAGGTACCGACCCACATCGCCGCCGCGGAAATACCGAGCAGCGACTCGACCCGTGCGCGCATCTCGGCTGCCGCCTTGTTGGTGAAGGTTACGGCAAGCACGCTGAACGGCGACAGGCCGCCGACTTCGCATACCCACGCGATGCGGTGCGTCAGAACGCGGGTCTTGCCGCTGCCCGCGCCCGCCAGCACCAGCAACGGCCCCGCCTCGGCGGTTACTGCCTCGCGCTGGCGCTCGTTGAGCGGGTCGATGATGTGGGATACGTCCATAGGATCGGTTCGGAAATAGCAGCGGGCATTGTATCAATTCGGGCTACGGTCGTAAGCAGCCAGATCTGCAATTTTGGGAGGATCCCGGCCGGGTCGATCAGGCTTTCACAGGAATGATGTTTCCTGCTGTCGTCTCGACTTGACTTAAACGACCGCGGGTAAAAAAAGTCCCCGCCTTGGCGGGGACAGCAGGGAATTTACTCTGGGTGGTTGTCAGACAGTCGCGGCCGGAAATCGTTCCCTGGCCACCTGGTCGTGGTAGCGATCAGGTTCGCAGCGGTACGGGGCATCGACGGGGAACATCCCGGGCGGAACAGGCGCCGCATGCAGGTCATGTACGGGAACCGGCCGAGTCCCGGCCGCCCCCCTTCGGGCTCAGATCATTCCATCGAGAAGCTGACCGACCAGCGGCGGTTCCCTGGCCACGTCGAGATAGGCGTTGATCGCGCGCTGGTTCTGCGGATCGACCTGCAGGTTGGTTTGCGGCCGGTAGCGGCGTTGCGGGGGAGCCCCGTCCAGCAGTTCACCCCGATAGACATACTGCTGACGCTGTTGTCCCGCGTCACGCAGGCGTCCTTCGGCCACGACATCGACCCGGCGCGTCGTCGGACGCTCCGGCACCAGCGGCAGGTTGACGGGGTTCGCTGTGATCATGTAGGGCTCGATATCATCTCGCAGCAACGGTCGGGATTACCAAAGCATGCATTATATGAATCGAAAACGTCAAATTTTTGTCGATCCGGTTCACTTTTCCCATTTCTTTTGTGCAAATAAGTCACTTTTGCGGGCCTGGACCCAGTCAGAACCCTGGTTTCCGGTCTCTTTCTTCCACAGCGGCGCATCCGTCTTAAGATAGTCCATAATGAACTCGCAGGCGGCAAAAGCATCGCCGCGATGCGCACTCAGCACCATGACCAGCACGATCTGGTCGCCCGGATGCAGCTTGCCCACGCGGTGAATCACGGCGTAATCGAGCACCTGCCAGCGCTCGCAGGCCTCGGCGCCAATCCTGGAAAGTGCGTTTTCGGTCATGCCGGGGTAGTGCTCGAGCTCCATGGCCGCGAGAGGATCGTCGTCGCGATCGCGCACCAGGCCGATAAAACTGGCCAGCGCACCGACATCGTTACGACCCCGGGTCAGTTCCCGCTGGATCGCCGCCGTGTCGAAGTCATCGGTTTGTACGCGAACGATCACACCCGGATCACTCCAGGAACTGCGTGAACGGCAGGTAATCGACCCGGTCGCCGACGGCCACGGTCGAGTTTTCCGGGATCTCGACGAACCCGTCGGCCCACACGGTCGAGGTCAGCACACCGGAATCCTGGTTGGGGTAGATCTGCACGCGCGTGTCGCCCGCGGTATCGGCCACCAGGCGAGCGCGCAGGAACTCGCGCCGACTGTCGGGCCGGGGCCAGTCGAAATCGGCCCGTAACGGCAACGACAGCGGCTTGCGAAACTCGCGTCCCTGCATGATCTTGATAACCGGCACGACGAACAGGCAAAAGGTCGCGAACACCGACACCGGGTTACCGGGTAAGCCGATAAACGCGGTGCCCTCGATCTGGCCGTAAGCCAGCGGTTTGCCCGGCTTGATTCCGAGGCGCCACAGACGTAGCTCGCCGAGCCGTTCGATCGCGACGCGCACGTGATCTTCCTCGCCCACCGAAACCCCGCCGCTGGTGACCACGAGATCGGCACGGCCGGCCGCACCCAGCATCGCATCACAGGTGGCTGCGAGCGTATCGCCCACCAGGCCCAGGTCGACGATCTCGCAGCCGAGGCTACGCAACAGGCCATCGAGGGTATAGCGATTGGAGTCATAGATCTTGCCCGGCGCCAGGTCTTCGCCCGGTTCGACCAGTTCGTCGCCGGTAAAAAACATGCCCACGCGCACCGGTTCGTGAACCATCAGCGCGGACAGCCCGATCGAGGCCGCGATACCGATGTCCTGCGCCCGCAGGCGTTGCCCGCGGTTGAGAATTCGGTCACCGCGACGAATGTCGTTACCGGCCGGGCGAATGTTGTCGCCGGCGGGCGGGCGCACCGAAAAACGAATACCGTCGTCGTCGAGCTCTACCTGCTCCTGCATGATGACCGCATCGGCACCGTCGGGTATCGGCGCACCGGTGAAAATGCGCGCCGCGCTGCCCGGGGCCAGGGGCGCGCCGGCACTGCCGGCCGGGATACGTTGCGACAGCAGCAGGCGAGTGTCGCCCGCTGCGGCGAAATCGCCCGTATTGACGGCATAACCGTCCATCGACGACATTGCACAAGCCGGCACATCGAGCTCCGAATCGACGTCTTCGGCCAGCACGCGGCCCAGGGCTTCGCGCAACGGCACGGCCTCGCGCTGACGCGACGGCTCGATGCCGGCGGTCAGTTGCGCGAGCGCGTCGTCGTAGGCAACCAGCGGCGTGGTATCACAGGATTTCATGGCGAATCATTAGACCTCAGTGTCGCTGGACTGACAACCGGAATCGACCGACCCCGCCCCTTCAAATACGGGGACTAGCCGACGTTGGTGTAATCCTGGCGCTCACCGATCCAGTTGCGCAGCAGCTCGGCGCGGGCATCGGCGGACTCGGAACGCTGCAGCAATCGCGCGAGATCTTCGACCTGTGCAAACCAGTGCTGAGCGCGCATCAGGTCGGCAATCTTGAAACTCATTTCGCCGGTCTGGCGCGTACCGAGCACTTCGCCCGCGCCGCGAATCTCGAGATCGCGCTCGGCAATCTCGAAACCGTCCTGGGTCGAGCGAATGATTTCCAGGCGCTTGCGCGCGAGATCTCCCAGCGCCCGGCCGACCAGCAGGATACAAAAGCTCTCGCGCGCACCGCGCCCGACCCGGCCACGCAACTGGTGAATCTGCGACAGGCCGAGACGCTCGGGATTTTCTATGATCATGATGCTCGCATTCGGCACATCGACCCCGACCTCGATTACGGTCGTGGCCACCAGCAAGTGCAGATCACCGCGCTTGAAAGCCTGGATGACCTCGTCTTTCCGGGTCGATTTCATGCGTCCGTGCACGAGGCCGACCTCGAGATCAGGCAGCGCGCGGACCAGGTTTTCGTAGGTCTGCTCGGCAGCCTCGGCCTGCAGCGCATCCGATTCTTCCACCAGCGTGCAAACCCAGTAGACCTGGCCGCCGTCGGCACAGGCGGTCGCCACGCGCCGGACCAGGCTGTCGCGCTGTTGCTCCGAGACTATCGACGTGGTCACCGGCTTGCGCCCGGGCGGCAGCTCGTCGATCTGCGAGTAATCGAGATCGGCATAAATCGTCATCGCCATCGTGCGCGGAATCGGTGTTGCCGTCATGATCAGCTGGTGCGGCGTTTCGCCATCACGGGTCTTGCGTTGCAGCGCGAGCCGCTGCTCCACGCCGAAGCGGTGCTGCTCGTCGAACACGATGAAGCCGAGACGATGGAAGTTGACGTCGTCCTGGAACAGTGCATGCGTGCCAACGACAACCTGGGACTCGCCGCTGGCGATACGTTCCAGCTTGGCGGTGCGCCGGCGGCCCTTGTCGGCACCGAGCAGGCAGACGACTTCGAGACCCAGGGGTTCCAGCCAGCTGCTGAAGTTGCGCAAATGCTGTTCGGCCAGGATTTCGGTCGGCGCCATCAGCGCGGCCTGGTAACCCGATTCGACCACCGGCAGGCAGGCCAGCGCCGCCACCACCGTTTTACCCGAGCCGACATCACCCTGCACCAGCCGGATCATCGGTTTTCCCGAGGCGAAATCGGTGGTCAGATCGCCCAGCGCGCGCTGCTGGGCGCCGGTCAGGGTAAACGGCAGCGCGGCCGACAGGCGCTGCTGCAAATCCGCCGCCGGCGTAATGCGCGGTGTCTTGCGCTGCCGAATCAGCTCTCGTCGCTCGAGCAGCGCCAGCCGATGCGCCGCCAGTTCTTCGACCGCGAAACGATGCTGTGCCGGGTGCTCGTTGCGCGCGATCAGGTCACTGGCGCGACGGTCGCCCGGACGGTGCAGGTCGAGCATCGCGCCAACGATCCCCGGAAATTGATTGGCATCGAGCCAGTCCTGCGGCAGGGTTTCGGCGATACCCTCGTCGGCCAGGCGATCGATCGCCTGGCCGACTATTTTCTTGATCGACAGTTGATGCAGTCCCTCGGTGGTCGGGTAGATCGGCGTCAGGGTCTGCGCCAGCGGCGGCGGATCGCCGGCATCGATCGCCTCGATTTCGGGATGAATCATTTCCAGCGCACCCATTGCGCTGCGAACTTCACCGAAACAGCGCAGCCAGTTGCCCTTTTCCAGTAAAGCCTGCTGCCCGGCGCTGAAATAGAACAGTCGCAGCGTCAACATGCCCGTGTTGTCGGCCAGGCGAGCGGTAAGCACGCGCCGCGAGCGACCGCCGCGGCGAAAGCTGACCGCGCTTTGCAGCACCTCGGCTTCGACGAGGCAACGCTGCCCGGGCTGCAGCGAACCGATCGGGCTGATAAAAGTACGGTCTTCGTAGCGCAGCGGCAGGTGGAACAGCAGATCCCGCTGCACGAACAGGCCGAGCCGCGCGAGCTTTTCCGCCACCCGCGGGCCCACCCCCTTGAGATAACGTATGTCCTGTGCGGACCAGTGCGTCATGCCCTTCGACGCGGAGCGATGTCAGTCGATGACCATCACCGCGTCCATCTCCACGCCAACTCCCTTGGGCAGTGCCGCGACGCCGATCGCCGCACGCGCCGGGTAGGGCTGCTGGAAATACTGCGCCATGATTTCGTTGACGGTCGGAAAGTTAGCGAGGTCGGTGAGGAAGATATTGAGCTTGACGATACTGGAAAGGCTGCCGCCGGCGGCCTCGGTCAGCGCCCGCAGGTTGTCGAATACGCGCCGGATTTCGGCCTCGATACCACCCTCGACCACTTCCATGGTCGCCGGGTCCAGCGGAATCTGTCCCGACAGGTAGACCGTGTTGTCGACCCGCACGGCCTGCGAATAGGTCCCGATCGCGGCCGGCGCGTCGTCGGTTTGGATGATGGTTTTGGCCATTCGATGTCTCCCGCTGAAAAGTTGCCGATTATGCGGGTATTCCACCCGCTGACAATCAAAATCTCCGCCGCGACCGGGCGCCGATCACTTGCGCCAGATTCGGTTCACAACCGGCAGGCGGCGCAGTTTTTTCATGATCCGTGCGAGGTGGATACGATCGTTGACGGTGACGATGAACTCGATGGTCGATATACGACCGTCTTTCTCGGTAAGGTTGACGTGCTCGATGTTCGACGCCATGTCGGCGATGGTCGCCGCCAGCGTCGCCAGCACGCCGCGCTGATTGGCCACCTGTACCCGCATGAAGGCGAGGAACTCGCCCTCGACGTGATCCGACCACTGCACCGACAGCAAGTCGCCCTTGGCACGCTCACTGATGTTGGGACAGCCGCGCTGATGGATCACGATACCCTTGCCCGAGGACATGTGGCCGGCAATCGCGTCACCCGGCACGGGTCGACAACACTTGCCAAAAGAGACCACCATCCCCTCGGTGCCCTTGATCGCGAGCGGATTGCCCGAATCGTCGAACGCGGTGGCATCCTCCTCGACGTCGAACATGGCCTTGGCCACCAGGCTGGAGTTACGGTTACCGAGCCCGATTTCCGCCAGCAGTTCGTTGCGGTCGGACATCTCGTATTGATCGAGCACCTTCTTGAAGCGCCGCTTCGAAATAGCGAACTCCCGCCCCTGAATCTGGTTGACCGAGCGCTGCAGCAGCCGTTGCCCGAGCGCAATCGCCTCCTCTTTTTGCAGCGACTTGAGGAAGTGACGGATATTGGTCCGCGCGCGCGCGGTGGTGACGAAGTCGAGCCAGCTCGGGTGCGGGCGACTGGCCTCCGAGCAGATGATCTCGATGGTCTGCCCGTTGTACAGGCGGCTGCCGAGCGGTGACATCTGGTGATCGATTCGCGCCGCGACGCAGGTGTTGCCGACGTCGGTGTGTACCGCGTAGGCAAAATCGACCACGGTCGCGCCTCGCGGCAGCTTCTTGATATCGCCCTTGGGCGTAAAAACGTAGATCTCGTCCGGGAACAGGTCGACCTTGACGCTTTCCAGGAACTCCTGCGAACTGCCCGACTTCTGCTGCATCTCGAGCAGGTTCTTGAGCCAGTCGAGCGCGCGTTTCTGCGCCGTGGTGGTACTGCTTTCGCCTTCCTTGTAAATCCAGTGCGCGGCAATACCGGACTCGGCGAAATGATCCATCTCCTCGGTGCGGATCTGCACCTCGATCACGACCCCGTGCGGGCCGAACAGGCTGGTATGCAGCGACTGGTAACCGTTGGCCTTCGGGATTGCGAGGTAATCCTTGAACCTGCCGGGCAGTGGCTTGTAAAGGTTGTGCATCACGCCGAGCACCCGGTAACAGTCGTCCACCGAGTTGGTCAGGATACGCACGCCGAAGACGTCGGTGAGTTCCTTGAAGCTGAGCTTCTTGTCCTTCATCTTGCGGTAAATACTGTGGATATTCTTCTGCCGGTACTTGACCGTGGCCTCGATGCTGGTGTCCTTCAGGCGCTGCTTGATCGCGGCCTCGATGGTGTTGAAGATCTCCTTGCGATAACCGACCACCTCCTTGCAGGCCGATTCCAGCGCCCGGTAACGCATTGGATGGGCCGCCCTGATCGACAGGTCGAGCAGCTCGTGGCGCATCTTGAAGATACCGAGCCGATTCGCAATCGGCGCGTAGATATCCATGGTCTCGCGCGCGATGCGACGGCGCTTGTCGGGATGCATGACGTCGAGCGTGCGCATGTTGTGCAGGCGATCGGCAAGCTTGATGATGATCACGCGGATATCCTTGACCATCGCCAGCATCATCTTGCGGAAATTCTCGGCCTGCGCTTCGGCCTTGCTGCGGAAATCGATCTGGGTCAGCTTGCTGACCCCGTCGACCAGTTCCGCGACTTCCTCGCCGAACTGCTCGGCGATCTGCTCCTTGGCGGTCGGGGTGTCTTCGATGACGTCATGCAGGATCGCGGCGATGATACTGTTGGCGTCCATGCGCATATCGGCGAGGATCAATGCGACCTCGACGGGATGACTGATGTAGGGTTCGCCAGACACGCGGCTCTGACCTTCGTGCGCCTCGGCGCCGAGCAGGTAGGCGCGATAAACCTCCTCTACCTGGGCGGGCTCGAGATAAAGATCGAGTTCGCCGCAGAGTTCGGAGATACGGGTCCTGTCATCGTGAGTACCGGTATCGCCGGCGATGACCTCAAAGAGATTGGCGTAGTTCGCCCCCATCCTGTTCTATGTAATCGCACACCACAAGTTAATGGGGTTTTATAACACATTTACAAGTGGCCGGCACGACCAACGCGGCCCGCGCGAAGGCGGGCCGGGCAGGATAAAATCTCTTGTGAATGAACCGCTTAAGCGGCGGGAACTCAGTCGACGTCGTCGGCTTCGAGGCTGGCCTGGGCGATCTGGCGGATCAGGTCGTCGTCGGTCGCGATTTTTTCGATCTCGGCCTGCGCTTCCATTTCGTCCATGGTCGACGCGGTGATCAGGTTGTCGGCGATTTCACGCAGCGCGATAACCGTCGGCTTGTCGTTTTCCGCCGGTACCAGCGGATCGGCTCCCTGGGAAATCTGGCGGGCACGACGCGCCGCGAGCAGGACGAGGTCGAAACGGTTCTCGATATGCTCCAGGCAGTCTTCTACGGTAATTCGCGCCATGCTTCGGCTCCGGCTTTGAAAAAGGGGCGCAATGATAGCCAAAAAGCTTTATAAACTAAAGCCTTGGCGCCAAAAAAAAGTTTTCCCGGCTTCAGTCCATTTCGGGAGGAATCGACGCCACCAGTTCGGCGTGCCGGCGCATTTGCCGCGCCAGCGTCAATCCCCGGGCGCGGATGATGCTGTCGAGGTCGGCCAGGGCCTGCTCGAAGTCTTCGTTGACGACCAGGTATTCCGCGTCCTGGTAGTGCGACATCTCGCGGTCGGCGGCGGCCATGCGGCGCGCGATGATGGTCTCATCGTCGGTGGCGCGCGCCCGCAGGCGATGTTCCAGTTCGGCGCGCGACGGCGGCAGGATGAAAATACAGACCGTATCCGGCATCTTGGCCTTGACCTGGCGAGCGCCCTGCCAGTCGATTTCGAGAATAACGTGGCGGCCGCTGTCCAGCAGGGCTTCGACCGAAGCGCGCGCGGTGCCGTACCAGTTGTCGAACACCTGCGCATGCTCGAGAAACTCGTCGCCGGCGACCATGCGCTCGAATTCATCACGCGCGACGAAGTGATAATCGCCGCCGTCGACATCACCGGGGCGCATCGGCCGCGTGGTATGCGACACGCAAACCGCCACCGAGTCGGAATGCTTTTCGAGCAGCGCCCGAATCAGGCTGGTCTTGCCGGCTCCCGAGGGGGCGGAAACGGTAAACAGGCAGGTTGTTTTCAAATGGCGACCCCCGGGTCGAGTCAAGACGGCGCGGCAATCTATTGTAATGACTGACGCGTGGGAGACCAACCGAACCGGTCGCAACTTTTTCGCTTTTGACGTTTTGACAGGCCGGGTCACGTGAATGTAATAAAACGCTGTTATGCTGTTTGTTTTGCCGGTTTCACCGCACCGCGGTGAGGCAACGTGTTTCACAGCACTCCTCCGAAAGAGGTTAGCGGTACCCGGGTGACCGGCTGCCGCTTTTTTTTAGCTGTCTGCGCGCAACCGTTCGCGAATATCGAGAAACTGCCGACAGGTCTGCTCGATGTCGTCGTCATTGACGATGACATGCCATTCCGGTCGCCACAGCCGTTCCAGTTTCCGATTCCGATCCAGGCGCCGTTCGATCGCGGCGGCGTTCTCCCGCGCGCGTCCCCGCAGGCGTTCTCGCAGCACTCGCTCGGATACCCGCATCCAGATCGGGACGAGGCCGGGAACAATTTCCATCGCGGTCGACAGGTAAGCACGCGAGCCGTTGACGAGGACATCCTCACCCGTGCGCAGATGAAACAGGAGATCGTTCGAAACGGCATAGGAGAAGCCGTGTGAATGCCAGGTAAAGAGGAAGTCGCCGCGCGCCGCGCGAACCGCGAAAGTGTCGGGATCGATTTCGACGTGTCGATCATCACCGCGGCGGGTTGGCCGCGTGATGTAGCGCTCGGCCAGGTGCAAAGCCGGCAAGTCAGGATAAATGCGCAAAGCCTCCAGCAGACTGTCCTTACCGACACCGGAGGGGCCGACCAGGTAAAAAAGTAGTCCGGATTGATTCACGCCCGTTCGCCAATGGCCCGCTTTCGTCCGTATCCTGGCCATCTTAACAGCCTGTTACCAGCACGCCAGCAATCGGGTAGCATTAGCCGCCTGTTTATCCGGGAAAAGCGACTTGCTGACCTCGACCTATCGGGCCCGTTTCGAGGGCCTCGCGCGGGTTTACGGCGATGCCGCGCTGGCATCACTGGCCGAGGCGCATTTTTGCGTGGTCGGGGTCGGCGGTGTCGGCTCCTGGGCGGCCGAAGCCTGCGCGCGCAGCGGCATCGGTCATATCACGCTGATCGATCACGACGACATCCAGGTCGGTAACACCAATCGCCAGCTGCACACGACCGAGCCCACCATTGGGCGCAGCAAGGTCGAGGTGCTGCGCGAACGGCTGCTGGCGATCAATCCCGAGTGCGACTGTCACGCGATCGACGACCTGGTGACTCGCGCCAACATCGAGAAATTCGACTTTGCCCGCTACGACTACGTCATCGATGCGATCGATCACGTCAGCCACAAACTGGCGCTGATGCACTTTTGCCGGCGCAACAAGGTCCGCATCGTCTCCACCGGCGGCGCCGGCGGCCTGACCGATCCGACCCGGGTGCAGGTCAGCGACCTGACCCAGACCTACAACGACCCCCTGCTGGCCAAGGTGCGTTCGACCCTGCGCCATCGCCACGGCTACAGCCGCAACCCGAAACGGCGCTACGCGATGGACTGCGTGTACTCGACCGAACAGCCAATTTATCCCGACGGCGCCGGCGGTATTACCCACGCCAAGCCGGAGATGCCGGAACGCGCCACCCTCGACTGTAATACCGGCGTCGGCTCTTTCGTGGGCGTGACCGCGACTTTCGGCTTTACCGCGGTTGCGCACGCGATCCGCAAGTACCTGCGACACTCGGCCAGCAGCGAATAACCGATCATGCCGGCGGCACGCTCGGTGCCGGCAGCAACGACTTTAGCCGTTCGACAAGTCGATTGCGCCGAGGTCGAGGCCGTGCTCGCGCGCGCATTCCTTCGCGATTTCGTAACCGGCGTCGGCATGACGCATGACGCCGCTGGCGGGATCGTTCCACAATACGCGCTCGATCCGCTTCGCCGCCGCTTCGGTACCGTCGCAGCAGATCACCAGCCCGGCATGCTGCGCGTAGCCCATGCCGACTCCGCCGCCGTGGTGGAAAGACACCCAGGTAGCGCCACCCGAGGTCGACAGCAGCAGGTTCAGCAGCGCCCAGTCGGAAACCGCGTCGGAGCCGTCGAGCATGGCTTCGGTTTCGCGGTTCGGGCTGGCCACCGAGCCCGAGTCGAGGTGGTCGCGGCCGATCACGACCGGCGCCTTGAGTTCGCCCGAGGCGACCATCTCGTTGAACGCGAGGCCGAGCCGGTCGCGATCGCCGAGACCGACCCAGCAGATGCGCGCCGGCAGCCCCTGGAAGCTGATCCGGCTCTGCGCCATGTCGAGCCAGTTGTGCAGATGCGGATCGTCCGGGATCAGCTCCTTGACCTTTGCGTCGGTTTTATAAATGTCTTGCGGGTCGCCGGACAGCGCGACCCAGCGGAACGGGCCGACGCCGCGGCAGAACAGCGGGCGGATGTAGGCCGGTACGAAGCCGGGAAAATCGAATGCGTCGTCGACACCCTGGTCGAAGGCTTCCTGGCGGATGTTGTTGCCGTAATCCACCGTCGGGATACCCTGCGCGTGAAACTCGAGCATCGCGCGCACGTGCACCGCCATCGACTTGCGCGCCTCGCGTGCAACCCGGTCGGGATCATCGACCCGGCGCGTCTCCCATTCCTGCATGCTCCAGCCGATCGGCAGGTAACCGTTGACCGGGTCGTGTGCCGAGGTTTGATCGGTGACCAGGTCGGGTTTGATCCCGCGTTTCACCAGCTCCGGCAATACCTCGCCGCCGTTGCCGAGCAGGCCGACCGAGCGGGCCTCGTCTTTTGCGCAGGCCTCGTCGATCAGGCGCAGCGCGTCATCGAGGTTTTGCGCCTGGCAATCGAGATACTTCGTCCGCAGGCGAAACTCGATGCGGGCCGGGTCGCACTCGACACAAAGCATGCTGTAGCCGGCCATGGTCGCCGCCAGCGGCTGCGCGCCCCCCATGCCGCCGAGTCCCGAGGTCAGGATCCACTTGCCGCGCGTATCGCCACCGAAGTGCTGGCGGCCGGCCTCGACAAAGGTTTCGTAGGTACCCTGCACGATGCCCTGGCTGCCGATATAAATCCACGAGCCCGCGGTCATCTGGCCGAACATCATCAGGCCCTTGCGGTCGAGCTCGTTGAAGTGTTCCCAGTTGGCCCAGTGCGGCACCAGGTTGGAATTCGCGATCAGCACCCGAGGGGCATCCGGATGGGTCCTGAACACGCCGACCGGTTTGCCCGACTGCACCAGCAGGCTCTGGTCGTCCTCGAGTTCCCGCAGGCATTCGAGGATCCTGTCGAAGCACTCCCAGTTGCGCGCCGCGCGGCCGATACCGCCGTAGACGATCAGTTCTTCCGGTTTTTCCGCGACCTCCGGATCGAGATTGTTCTGGATCATCCGGTACGGGGCTTCGGTCAGCCAGCTCTTGCAGGTCAGTTCGCTGCCGCGCGGGGCACGGATCTTGCGGCTCTTGTCGCTTCGGTCCAAAGGCATGTCGGTTTCCTCGGTCGGGCGGGTTCAGCGCAGCGAATACTGATCGGTCGCGTAACGCGCACCGAGTTCGTAGCGTTCACCCGGGTAAGTCAGGGTTACATGAGTTACGACCCGCGCATCCTTCCAGGTACGGCGAGTCAGTTGCAGACAGGGCTGGCCGTCGTTCAGCGCAAGCCGACGACGAGTTGCCGCGTCCGGCATCACGGCGCTAACCCGGTGTTCCATCTCGTCCGGCTTGAACTGCTGCAGCAGGTAAGTCGTGGCGGTGACGCGGGTAAAATCCTGCGCGATGAATTCTGGCATCGCGCGCGGATTGACGTAACGGTTCTCGAGCTGCAGCGGCAGGTCGTCCTGCAGGTGCAGGGCGTGCAAATGAAACACCGGGCTGCCCGCGGGCAGCTCCATCTGCGCGGCAACCTCGGCCGGCGCCGGAATCTCTTCCTGCAACAGGACCTCGGTACCGTAGCGGCGACCGCGCTGCTCGATTTCGAGCGCGATATCCTGCAGCTCGATCAGGCTCGCGTGACGCGGCGCCTCGGCGACGAAGGAACCGATACCGTGCACGCGCCGGACCAGGCCTTGCTGGGTCAGTTCGCGCAGCGCGCGGTTGATCGTCATGCGGCTGACGCCGAGCGCGTCGACCAGCTCGTTTTCCGACGGCAGTTTTTGCCCGGCCGGCCACTCACCGCTTTCGATGCGGCGCTCGATGGTGTTCTTGATTTGCAGGTAAATCGGCTCGGGCGCGGCCTTGCTGATATCGTCGAAACTGTCGAGGAGCGCGCTCACGACCTGCGCCACTCCCCGCCCTGCATCACCGCGAGACGCGGATTCACGCCAACGCGATAACTCAGCATGGCCGGTTCGGTTACGTCCCACACGACGAGGTCGGCCTGTTTGCCGACTTCGAGCGAACCCGTCTCCGTTTCCAGGCCCAGTGCGCGCGCGGCATTGATGGTAACTCCGCGCAGCGCCTCGGCCGGCGTCAGGCGAAACAGCGTGCAGGCCATGTTCATGATCAGCTGCAGCGAATGGATCGGCGAACTGCCGGGGTTGGCATCAGTCGCGAGCGCGATCGGAACGCCGTGTTCGCGCAGCGCATCGACCGGCGGCAACTGCGTCTCGCCGAGCACGTAGAACGCGCCGGGCAGCAGGACCGCAACGCTGCCACCGGCGGCCAGCGTGCCGCAGTCCCCGGCTTCCAGGTATTCAAGGTGGTCAACCGACAACGCGCCGCGACCCGCGGCCATGACCGCGCCGCCGAGGTCGCTCAGCTGTTCGGCATGCGCCTTGATCGGCAGACCGAGCGCCTGCGCCGCGGCCAGCACCCGCTCGCCCTGTTCGCGGCTGAACGCGATCGATTCGATGAACACGTCGACCGCGTCGACCAGGCCCTCGGCCTGTGCACGCGGCAACATTTGCTCGCAAACCAGGTCGATGTAGTCGTCGGCACGACCTTCGTACTCCGGCGGCAGTGCGTGTGCGCCGAGAAACGTGGTCGTCACGCGCACATCAAAATCCTCGCCGAGACGACGCGCGACGCGCAGCATTTTGAGTTCGCTGTCGACATCGAGGCCATAACCCGACTTGATTTCGAGCGTGGTAACCCCGTCAGCGAGCAGCGCTCGCAGCCGTTGCTGCGCCGCGGCGAGCAGTTCGGCTTCACTGGCAGCGCGCGTGGCCGTTACGGTCGACAGGATGCCGCCGCCCGCGGCCGCGATCTCGGTGTAGCTGGCACCCTCGAGGCGTTGCTCGAATTCACTCGCGCGATCACCGGCGTAAACCAGGTGGGTGTGACAGTCGATCAGCCCAGGCGTCAGCAGCCGACCGCCGAAGTCTTGCCGTTCGACGCCCTGTTCCACGGGGCAATCGGCACGCGCACCGAGCCAGGCGATGTGCCCGTCCTCGACCAGCAGCGCGGCGGCCTCGCGCAGGCCGTACCCCGCGGCGCCATCGACACAGGCAAGGTTGACGTTATCGAACAGGAATCGAGTCACTGCAGTGGCTGAGCTCTATACTTGTATAGACAAGTATGCTACGCTGCTTCGACGACAATTGCAATACGGGACGGGAATGACAGGCAGGGTCAGTTCAATTTGGGCCGCAACGGCACTGATCGGCGATCGCTGGGCCGACGCGGTCGCCATCGATATCGACATGGACGGTAACATCGCCGGGCTACGCGACGGTGTCGACTATGCCGGTGGCGAGCGCGCCGAAATCCTGCTGCCGGCCATTCCTAACGTACACTCGCATGCCCACCAGCGCGCGATGGCGGGCCTCGGCGAACGCGCCGGGCAAAGCGGTGACACCGCCGCGGACAGTTTCTGGACCTGGCGCAAGGTCATGTATCACTACCTCGAGCGCATTCGTCCGGACGATCTCGAATGTATCGCCGCACAGCTTTACCTCGAAATGTTGCGGGCCGGCTACGGCGCGGTCGGAGAGTTCCAGTACCTGCATCATGACCTCGACGGCAGCCGCTTCGCCAACCCGGCCGAAATGAGCCTGGCCTGCCTCGCCGCCGCGCGCCGCGTCGGCATCGGCTTTACCGCGCTGCCGGTGCTCTACCGCTACGGTGGTTTCGGCAGTGCCGAAGCGCTCGACGGACAAAAACGTTTCATCAACGAGGCCGACGGCTTCGCCGAAATCGTCACCGCCCTGCGCAACGCCTGCGCGGGTGATGACGATGCCGCGGTGGGTATCGCGCCGCATTCACTGCGCGCGGTCGACGAGGCGCTGCTGCGTGACGTGCTCGGCGGGCTAGGCGAACCGGCGGCAATTCACGTTCACATCGCCGAACAGACCGCCGAGGTCGATGCCTGCCTCGAATGGAGCGGACAACGTCCGGTCGCCTGGCTGCTCGATCGTTTCGACGTCGACTCCCGCTGGTGCCTGGTGCACGCAACCCACATGGATGATGACGAAACCCGGCGCATGGCAAGCAGTGGCTGTATCGCGGGCCTGTGTCCCACCACCGAGGCCAATCTCGGTGACGGTTTGTTCAACGCGCTCGATTACCTCGCGTCCGGCGGACGCTGGGCGATCGGTTCGGACAGCCACATTTCGATCGACCCGGTGGAAGAGCTGCGCTGGTTCGAATACGGCCAGCGCCTGCGCAGTCAGCGGCGCAACCTGCTGACCGGTGAAAATTGCGCCAGTACCGGCCGCTACCTGTTCGACGGTGCGCTGGCCGGCGGTGAAATGGCCTGTGGTCGGCGCATCGGCCGTATCGCCACGGGATACCGCGCCGACCTGCTCGCGCTCGAGGCCAGTCACCCACGCCTTTACGGCCGCCGTCACGACGCCATCCTCGACAGCTGGATTTTTTCCGGCAACGACAACCTGGTGCGCGACGTCTGGGTCGGCGGCAATCTCGTCATCGAACAGGGACATCACGCCGACGAAGAACGTATCGCGGAGGATTATCGCCGCACCATCGACCGGCTCGCGACCGCATGAAGTCGACATGAGCAAGGTGCAGATACTGACACCCGGCGCCGCCACCCTCGCCGACCTGCACCGCTGGTATCGCGGCGAGAAACCGCTGGAACTCGATCCCGCCTGCCGCGCAGAGGTGGACAGGGCCGCCGCCATCGTTGCCGCCGCGGCCGCCGGCGACGACGCGGTCTACGGCATCAATACCGGCTTCGGCAAACTCGCGAACACCCGCATACCGGCGCAACAGACGTCGTTGCTGCAGCGTAACCTGGTGTTATCCCATTGCTGTGGCGTCGG
>JASJCI010000035.1 GCA_030066085.1 Gammaproteobacteria bacterium
CTGGGCGATTATTTGTTTTCTTAGAAGCAACGACAAAGATGAGGCTGCCCGCGGGATGAGTCTGCAAGAACCTCGCCTGGCCAGGGATGGTCTGGTCCGACACCTCGGGGCGAGAGCGTTACAGGGATGTACCGCCCCGAGCAAAGCTCGGGGCGGAGCGTTTCTTGCAGACTCATCCCGTGGGCAGCCCGACTCGATTCAGAAAGTTTTGATTGAAGACTCTGGAGTGTGTCGGGTCTTGTTGGTGGGGGCGGGATCAGCGGCGACGGCGGCGGCGGTTGCTGCCGCGGGTGGCGACGCGGTCCTGGCCCTCGGCCTGGGCCCGCGCGCCGGCGGTGATGTCGCCGAGGTCGCGCACTACCGTGTCGATGTCCGGCGTGGCACCTGGCGGCGTGTTGTCGAGCGCGGCGCGCATCGCGGCGACGTGTTGCGGCGAAGTGCCGCAGCAGCCACCGACGATGCGCGCGCCCGCGTCGCGCGCGAGTACCGCGTAGCGGGCCATGATTTCCGGCGTGCCGTTGTAGACGATTTCGCCGTCGACGAACTCGGGCAGGCCGCAGTTGGCCTTGGCCACCAGCACGGTATTCTCGCCGTCGGTCAGGTTGGCCCTGAAGTTCAGGATCGCGGCGACGACCTCGGCCGCGCCGATGCCGCAATTGGTGCCGCAGGCGTGCACGCCGAGTTCACGCTGCAACGCCATCATGTCGGCCGCGCCGACGCCCATCATGGTGCGGCCGTTGGTGTCGAAACTCATGGTAAACACGATCGGCAGCGCGGTCCGGCGCGCGCCCTCGACCGCCAGCTGGACTTCCTCGCGCGACGACATGGTTTCGATCCAGAGCATGTCGGCGCCACCCTGCTCCAGCGCGAGAGCCTGTTCGGCGAAACCCTCTATCGCGTCTTCCGGCTGCAGGTCGCCGAGCGGGGCGAGAATCTCGCCGGACGGGCCGATCGAGCCCGCGACCACGACCTCGCGCTCGCCGGCATCGACCACCTCGCGCAGGATGCGCGCGGCGGCGACGTTGAGTTCACTGACCCGGTGCTCGGCCTGGTGCAGCTTGAGCCGATAGCGCGTGCCGCCGAAACTGTTGGTCAGCACCAGGTCGGAGCCGGCATCGATGAAGCTCTGGTAATGCGCCGCGACGCGTTCGGGGTAGTCGACGTTCCACAACTCGGGCGCGTCGCCGCTTTGCAGCCCCATGGCAAAGAAGTTCGTGCCGGTGGCGCCGTCTGCCAGCAGGGTGCCACGGGTCTGCAGCAGCTGCTCGAACCTGTTCAATAGCTTCTTTCGACCGCGTAGTCGGCGAGGAACAGCAGCGCGTCGCGGTAGTCGCTCTCGGGCAGCTGCAATAACTGCTGCTTGGCGTCGTCGGCGTTATCGCGCGCCTGCTGCAGCGTGTAGTCGAGCGCGCCGGTGTCGACGATAGCCTGGTTGATAGCATCGAAATCGGCAGCCGACCCCTGTTCGATAGCGTTGCGGATCAGCGTTTTCTGTTTCTCGTTGCCGCGCTCGAGGGCGTGAATCAGCGGCAGCGTCGGTTTACCCTCGGCAAGGTCGTCGCCGACGTTCTTGCCGAGCGCGTCGACATCGGCGGCGTAGTCCAGCGCATCGTCGATCAGCTGAAAAGCGATACCTAAATGCCGGCCATAGTGCTGCAGGGCCTTGAGGCGGTTTGCGTCGACGCCGCCGAGCAGGCCGCCCAGCTGCGCCGCGGCTTCGAACAGGCAGGCGGTCTTGGCGTAGATCACGTCGTGGTAGCGTGCCTCGCTGGTGTCGGCATCGTTGATGTTCAGCAGCTGCATGACCTCGCCCTGGGCGATGGTATTGGTCGTGTCCGCGAGCAGCTCCATGATCGCCATCGAATCTGCCCGCACCATCATCTGGAAAGCGCGCGAGTAGAGATAGTCGCCGACCAGCACCGCCGCTTCGTTGCCCCAGATGGTGCTTGCGGTCTGTTTACCGCGGCGCATGTCGGAGTCATCGACGACATCGTCGTGCAGCAGCGTGGCGGTGTGAATGAACTCGATCACGGCCGCGAGCAGCGCATCCTGTTCGCCGTGGTAGCCGCAGGCGCGGGCGCTGAGCATGACCAGCATCGGCCGCAGGCGCTTGCCGCCGCTGAGGATAATGTGCTGGCTCAGCTGGTTGATCAGTACCACGTCGGAGGCCAGGTTATCGGTGATCACCTGGTTGACGCGGGTCATGTCGCCGGCCGTCAGATCGCGCAGGTCGTCGAGCGTGAAGGCGGCGGATGTAAGTGCTGCTTCGGACATAACGCGAGTATCGCAAAGACACCCGCCGCAGGCCAGCCTGTGTGGCCGCTAAGTTACAGGGACTGGTAGTACTTTATCAGGATCTCGGCTACTTCGGGGCGCGAGAATTCCTTCGGCGGCGCAATCCCCTCGCTCAGCATTTCGCGCACGCGCGTGCCCGACAGCAGGACGAAGTCTTCCTTGCTGTGATCGGGTGCTTCGCGCATCATGACCACGCGGCCGAGCTTGTTCGACCAGGCCGTGTGGTCGGCGCGGAAGATCTCGATGCCGAGCGCGCCCGCGGGCACCTCGGTGTCGAAAATCTCCTGCGCATCGAAGGCGCCGTAATAATCGCCGACGCCGGCATGATCGCGCCCGATAATGAAATGGCTTGCGCCCATGTTTTGCCGAAAATAGGCGTGCAGCACGGCTTCGCGCGGACCCGCGTAAAGCATGTCGAAGCCGTAGCCGGTGACCATCGCGCTGTTTTCCGGGAAGTACAGGCGCACCATAGTGCGAATCGCGTCGTCGCGCACGTCCGCCGGAATATCGCCGGGCTTGAGCTTGCCGAGCAACATGTGGATCACGAGCCCGTCGCAGTTCAGTCGATCCATCGCCATGTGACACAGCTCTTCGTGCGCGAGATGCATCGGGTTGCGCGTCTGGAACGCAACCACCCGCTGCCAGCCGCGCTGCTCGATTTCGCCGCGGATCTGTACCGCGGTGCGGAAGGTGTCGGGGAAGTCGGTCTCGAAGTAGCTGTAGTTCAGCACCTGGATCGGGCCGCTGATCGCTATCCGGCCGTGACCGTGGAACGCGGCAACCCCGGGATGCTCTTCGTCCAGGGTGCGATAGACCTTGTCCGTCATCAGCGCCATCTGTTCGTCGCTGACGGTCTCGATCGACTCCACCTGCTGGATCGCGATGACCGGGCTGCCGTCGACGTTGGGGTCACGCAGCGCGATGCGCTCCGCGCCGGCGAGGGCATCCACCGACTCGACCAGGTTGAGGATCGGCACCGGGAAAAAACGCCCGTCGGTAGTATGCATGTCGCGCGCGCAGCCCAGCGCATCGGCGAGGTTCATGTAGCCCGCGAGCGGCGAAAAGTAACCGCCGCCGAGCATGACCGCGTTGGCCGCCGCGGCCGAGGAAATCTCGACCGAAGGCAGGTCGCGCGCTTCCTCGATCAGCGCGGCGCGGGTTGCGTCATCGGCGACGTAAAGAGGCTTGAGGGAATCACTGCCGACTGGATTGATCATGTTGGTGCCCGTCGATTTGTATTTATAGTGCGAATGTAACGAGTGTGCCGGGTCGACGCAATCGAATCTGGTTGTGGCCGCATACAGACCTTTTATCCCGCTTTCCGGCGGTGTTCGAAACCTGCCGGCACAGCCCCCGGGTGACGCAGGGTCGATGATGTCGCGGAATTGGCCGGTGGGGATGCACCCGGGTCGACGAGGGCAGGGCATAAACCGGCGACGCACGGGGTAAAACAACGGGACAGCATGATTTGGCCGTTATAATATAGCGTCATGTCGCATGAAACCCAGCCTCCGGGACTTGCGTTTCGGGATCACGATCACGAACGTTGTCGGCAGCAGCTGATGGCGCGCGCGCGTGAGCTTTGCGCGGCGCGCAAGCAGCGCCTGACGCCGCGACGGCGGCAGGTACTCGAAATTTTACTCTCCAGCCACCAGCCGCTCGGTGCCTACGATATCCTGGCGGCCATCAATCGCGACGGCGAAGAGGTTGCGCCGACGATCGTGTATCGCGCGCTGGAATTCCTGCTGCAGGCGGGCCTGATCCATCGTATCGAAAGCCGCAATGCCTTCGTCTCCTGCTCCGATCCGGAAAACTGCGCGGCTGCTCAATTCCTGATCTGCCAGGATTGCGAGCGTGTTGCCGAACTGGCGGGTGACGCGGCCGGTCTGCTTGCCGGGGCGCAGGATCTCGGGTTTTCGGTGGATCGATCGGTGATCGAAATCACCGGCCGTTGCGCGCAATGCCAGCAGCATGGCAGATGATCCGCTGCCCCGGCGCGGCGGCGGTTGTCGCCATGCCCGCCAGCTGATCCCCGATCGCATCAACTTCGAACTCCAGGGGCCCCGGGCCACGGCTATTACCGACCCGCGGCACCACTGGCACATGCCCGGCGCGGTCATGAAGCTGGTCATGGGTGTGCTGCCGATCGCGGCGATACCGGTCGTTCCGACTACCAGCCCGCGGTTTTACCCCGCGATAGAATGATCGCGTTGGCCCGAGCCAGGCCGGGTGCGCGGCCGCGACGCTGTGCGGAAAACGGGATTGGCCACGTCCCCGGGATCGGCAGCGAACGCCAATCCGGTCTATACCCTGTATATCTATGAGATTGACCTGGCAACAAGTGTTGCGCCGCCTGCCGCCGCGAAACCGGTTTTTCGCCTTCCTGCAGTGGGCGGGCGAGCTGCGCGATCGCCGCGTCCTGCACGCGGATATCGTCGCCGGCGTCACCGTCGCGCTGGTGCTGGTGCCGCAGTCGATGGCCTACGCTCAGCTCGCCGGTCTCGAGCCCTACTACGGGCTGTACGCATCGTTTTTGCCCGGTATCATTGCCGCGCTGTTCGGTTCCTCGCGCCAGCTCGCCACCGGCCCGGTGGCGGTGGTATCGCTGATGACCGCGTCGGCGCTGGAGCCGCTGGCGCTGGATCCGGCCAGTTACGTCAGTTACGCCATCATCCTCGCGTTCCTGGTCGGCCTGTTCCAGCTCAGCCTGGGCCTGTTCCGTCTCGGGGTGCTGGTCAACTTCCTGTCGCACCCGGTGGTTGTCGGCTTTACCAACGCGGCGGCGATCATCATCGCCACGTCGCAGATCGGCAAGCTGTTCGGTGTGTCCGTCGAACGCAGCGAGTATCACTACCAAACCGTCTGGAACGTGCTGGTCGAGGCGGCGTCGCAGACCCATGTCTATACCCTGGTCATGGGCCTGGTGGCGCTGGCGATCATGCTTGGCCTGAAAAAACTCGATCCGCGCCTGCCGAACGTGCTGATCGCGGTGGTGGTTACGACGCTGGCGGCCTGGCTGCTCGATTACGAGGCGGCCGGCGGTGCCGTGGTCGGCAGTATTCCGCAGGGCCTGCCGTTACCCAGGGTACCCGAGTTCGACCTGACCGTGATGCTGCAGCTGCTGGGCACGGCCGCTATCGTGTCGCTGATCGGGTTCATGGAGGCGATTTCGGTAGCCAAGGCGATCGCCGCGCGCACGCGGCAAAGGCTGGATCCCAACCAGGAGCTGATCGGCCAGGGGCTCGGTAACTTCGTCGGCAGCTTTTTCCAGTCATACCCGGTTTCGGGATCCTTTTCGCGCTCGGCGGTCAACCTGAGCACCGGGGCGGTGACCGGTTTTTCCGCGGTGGTCACCGGGTTGATCGTCGCCGCCACGCTGCTGGTGCTGACGCCGCTGCTCTATCACCTGCCGCAGGCGACGCTGGCCGCGGTGATCATCATGGCGGTGGTGAACCTGGTCAGGGTCGAGCCGATCGTGTACGCCTGGCGCGTGCAGCGCCACGACGGTATCGTCGCGGTGGTCGTGTTCGGCCTGACGCTGATTCTCGCACCGCAACTCGAGTGGGGTATAGTCGCCGGCCTGCTGCTGTCGCTGGGGCTGTTCCTCTATCGCACGATGAAGCCGCGGGTGGTGTCACTGTCGCTGCACTACGACGGCTCCCTGCGCGACGCCGACCTCTACAACCTGCAGTCCTGCGACAGCATCGCCGTGATTCGCTTCGACGGGGCGCTCTACTTCGCCAACACCGGTCATTTCGAGGACGCGATGCTGGAACGCGCGGCGAACAAACCCTGGCTGCGCTTCATCGTGGTCGATGCGGAGGGCATCAACGAAATCGATGCGACCGGCGAGGAAATGCTGCACCTGCTCGCCCGGCGCCTGCACGCGGCCGGTGTCGAGCTGGTATTCGCGCGCGCCAAGAAACAGGTGCTCGACGTGCTGGTGCGCACGCGTTTCGTGGAGCATCTCGGCGAGGAACACTTCACGCGCCTGCGCAACCAGGCGATCGATTTCGCGCGCACGGAGATCGACTGCAACTGCGAACAGTGTCCGCTGCTGGTGGCGATGCCGCGCACCGAGCAGGACGACGAACTGATCTGCCCGGCGGCCGTGCGTGCGCGCGACGCGGCCGCTGCCGCCGAGCGCGACCAGGCCTAGCGCAAACGCCGTGTGCCGGGGCCCGCCCGGAGGCGATGCCTTCGTGGCTCGGGCGGCCGGCCAGGACTAATGTTCGCAGCCCGGATCGCGCCAGCCGCGAGGCCGTGCATGACCTGCTCTGCCGCGCTCGGAGGATCCCTCGACAGCGCGCCGCGACGGGGTTGCGCGAGGGTCGGACAGCAGGCAGTCACGGTGGCGGGAATGGGTTCTAAATCAATCGTTTGAAGGCATTGACGGGCCCGGCGCAAGCGGCTAGAATTCGGCCCCTTTTGAAAATTGCTTCGGAGTAACGCAATGTACGCGGTCATCGCCACCGGCGGAAAACAGTACAAGGTCACCAAGGGCGAGATCCTGCGCGTGGAAAAGCTCGACGGCGACGAGGGTGCGAGCGTCGAGCTCGACCAGGTGCTGATGGTTGCCGACGGTGACAAGATCTCGGTCGGTACGCCGACCCTGGACAAGGCGAAGGTAACCGCGACGATCCGTGCCCAGGGCCGCGGCGACAAGGTGGAAATCATCAAGTTCCGCCGGCGCAAGCACTCGCGCAGCCAGATGGGTCACCGCCAGAGTTACACCGAAATCGAAGTCACCGACATCAAGGCATAAGTCATGGCACACAAGAAAGCAGCGGGATCGACCCGCAACGGTCGCGATTCGGAAAGCAAACGCCTCGGCGTGAAGAAATTCGGCGGCGAAGCCGTGGTTCCGGGGAACATCCTCGTACGCCAGCGCGGCACCCGTTTCCACGCCGGCGACAACGTCGGCTGCGGCAAGGACCACACGCTGTTCGCCACCGCGGCGGGCAAGGTCCAGTTTCGCGTCAAGGGTCCAAAAAACCGGACCTTCGTGAGCGTGGTGAGCTGAGCGCAAACGCGTTCCAACAGCTTCGGAAAGCCTCGCTCCGCGAGGCTTTTTTTATGCCCGGGTGTTAAGATTTCGCGATGAAATTCGTCGATGAGGCGCAGATTTTCGTAAAGGCGGGCGATGGCGGTAACGGCATCGTCAGTTTCCGGCGCGAAAAGTACATCCCTATGGGTGGTCCCGACGGCGGTGACGGCGGCGACGGCGGTTCGGTTTACGTCGTCGGCAGCAACAACCTGAATACGCTGGCCGATTTCCGCCATACGCGGCGTTTCGTCGCCGGGCGCGGCGGTAACGGCCAGGGCAGCAACCGCACCGGGGCCAGGGGCGAGGATATCTATATCGAGCTGCCGCTGGGCACCGTGGTGACGACGCTCGAAGGCGGCGAGACGGTGGCCGATGTCGACCGCTGCGACGAACCCATGCTGATCGCGCGCGGCGGCTTCCACGGGCTCGGCAACACGCGCTACAAGAGTTCGACCAACCGCGCTCCGCGACAGTGCAGCCCGGGCAGCGCGGGCGAACAGTTCGATCTCAGGCTCGAGCTCAAGGTCATCGCCGACGTGGGCCTGCTCGGCATGCCCAACGCGGGCAAGTCGACTTTCATCCGCGCGGTGTCGGCGGCGCGCCCCAAGGTGGCGGACTATCCGTTCACGACGCTGCATCCCAACCTCGGGGTCGTCAGCCTGGCGCGTCACCGCAGTTTCGTCGTCGCCGATATACCCGGCCTGATCGAGGGCGCCGCCGACGGGGTCGGCCTCGGGATCCGGTTTCTGCGCCACCTGCAGCGCACGCGCCTGTTGCTGCATATAATCGACGTGTTGCCGGGCGAAGCGGCCGACGCGCCGGTCGATTCGGCGCGCAAGATTCTGCGCGAGCTCGAGCGCTACGACGCCGCGCTGTACGCCAAGCCGCGCTGGCTGGTGCTCAACAAGCTCGACCTGGTCGCCGACGCAGAGCGCGATGCACTGTGCGAGGCGATCGTCGCCGGGCTCGACTGGGACGGCCCGGTGTACCGCATCAGCGCAATTTCCGGGGACGGTATCGACGGACTGTGCGAAGACGTCATGAGCATGCTGGAAGCCAATGAAGACCTATAAAAAAGTCGTCGTCAAGGTCGGCTCGGCGTTGATCACCGCCGGCGGCACGGGGCTCGATCGCGCCATGATCGCGAACTGGGCCGGGCAGATGGCGGGCCTGCGCGCCGACGGTATCGAGGTGCTGCTGGTATCCTCCGGTTCGATCGCCGAGGGTATAACCCGGCTCGGGCTGAAAGCGCGGCCGAAGAATATTTCCGAACTGCAGGCCACCGCCGCGGTCGGGCAAATGGGCCTGGTGCAGGCCTACGAAGCCTGCTTCCAGGAGCACGGTATCCAGAGCGCGCAGATCCTGCTGACCCATGCCGATCTGTCGAACCGGCGTCGTTACCTCAACGCGCGTACTACGCTGCGCACGCTGCTCGAGTTCGGCACGCTGCCGGTGGTCAACGAGAACGACAGCGTATCCAACGAAGAGATCCGTTTCGGCGACAACGACACGCTGGGCGCGCTGGTCGCCAACCTGATCGAGGCCGACCTGCTGATCATCCTGACCGACCAGGAAGGGTTGTTCGACGCCAACCCGGTGGATAATCCTGCCGCCAGGCTGATCGAA
This sequence comes from Gammaproteobacteria bacterium, assembly GCA_030066085.1. Taxonomy (GTDB): domain Bacteria; phylum Pseudomonadota; class Gammaproteobacteria. The sequence continues at coordinate 8,969 of JASJCI010000035.1, forward strand.
CACGCCGATGCGCAGGACGAAGCCCTGATGACTTATGCCGGACCGAGCAGCGGTGAACTCGGCCGTGGCGGCATGTTGACCAAGGTGACCGCGGCGCGGCTCGCCGCGCGCTCGGGTACCCACACCGTGATCGTCTCCGGCCGGATCGACAACGTGATCCGGCGCGTCGTCGGCGGTGAACAGCTGGGCAGTTTTCTCGAGGCGCGCGACAGCCACCTTGCCGCGCGCAAGCAGTGGCTCGCCGGGCACATGCGCTGCGCCGGCGAACTGCAGCTCGATGACGGCGCGGTGGACGTGCTGCAAAATCGCAATGCGAGCCTGTTGCCGATCGGCGTCAGGGCGGTCGAGGGTGTCTTCAACCGAGGCGAGGTTGTCGCCTGCATCGCGCCCGACGGTACCGAAGTCGCGCGCGGACTGGTTAATTACCCGTCGGACGAATGCAAGCAGATCATCGGCAAGGACAGCCGACAGATCCCGCGAATTCTCGGCTACCAGGACGATCCGGAGCTGATCAACCGTGAAAACCTGATCCTGATGAAAGGATAACCATGACCCGTAAAGTAATTGCCTTCGCCGCGAGCAACAGTTCGCGTTCGATCAACAAGCAGCTCGTCACCTGGGCCGTCGGCCTGTTGCGCGACGCCGAGGTCGAAATCCTGGACCTGAACGATTACGAGCTGCCGCTGTTCAGCGTCGACCGCGAAGACCAGCTCGGCCAACCGCAGCTGGCGCGCGATTTCCTGCGGAAAATCACCGACAGCGACGGAATCGTCATTGCTTTCGCCGAACACAATGGCTGTTACAGCGTGGCCTACAAGAACCTGTACGACTGGGTATCCCGGATTCAGCCGAAGGTTTACCAGGACAAGAACATGGTGCTGCTGTCGACCTCGCCCGGCGGCCGCGGCGGCAAGTCGGTGATGGAGCTCGCGCTGGCGCAGATCCCGCGCTTCGGCGGCGACGTGCGCGCAAGCGTCACGGTGCCGAGTTTCGGCGATAATTTCGATGCCGACCGCGGGGTGGTCGTCAATCCCGATATCGCGGCCGAAATCGAGGCGGCCATGCAGCGGCTGTTCGCCACTTGAGCAGTATCCTGTTTATCCCGCACGGCGGCGGACCCTTGCCGCTGATGGAGGATCCCGGCCACGCATCGATGAATGAATTCCTGCGCGGCTTCCCTGCCAGCATGGCGCGGCCGGAGGCCATCGTCGTGATCAGCGCGCACTGGGAATCCGATGTGATCGCGATTACCGGCGCGGCCCAACCCCCGCTGCTGTTCGACTACTACGGCTTTCCACCCGAAACCTACGAGTATCGTTATCCCGCGCCGGGTAATCCCGCGCTCGCCGGACGTATCGCCGGACTGTTACAGGCGGCGGGAATCGACTCGCGGATCGATCCCGAGCGCGGGCTGGATCACGGCGTATTCGTACCGCTGATGTTGATGTACCCGCAGGCCGATATTCCGTGCCTGCAGGTGTCGCTGTCGACGAGTCTCGATGCGGCCGAGCACCTGCGTATCGGCCGCGCGCTATCGGCATTGCGCGACGAAAACCTGCTGCTGCTGGGTTCCGGATTTTCGTTTCACAACCTGCAGGCAATCTTCGGCGGCGGCGTGGATGGCGACGATCCGCGTAACCTGGCGTTCGAAGACTGGCTCGCCGAAACCTGCAGCAGCGTCGAGCTCGGCGAGGCCGAGCGCGAGCGTCGGCTGGTCGAATGGGAACAGGCACCGCACGCGCGCTACTGCCATCCGCGTGAAGAACACCTGCTGCCCCTGCACGTTTGCTACGGCATGGCCGGCGGTGCCGCGGAAACGGTGTTCCGGCAAGCGGTCAGCGGCTTCGTTGCCAGCGCCTACCTGTGGCGCCAGGCGGGTAGCGGAGCTCGGCAAGGCTAGCCGCCGGATTCGCGCGCCTGCATCGACAGGCGTTCGGCGCGCAGCTTGAGGTCGGCCGCGTGGCGCTTCGCCAGGCTGCGCTCGCGATACCAGATGTAGAGGCTGCTCGAGATCAGGATGCCGACGCCGATCACGGTAGTGGGCCCGGGCGCTTCCTGCCAGAACAGGTAGCCAAAGATTACCGCCCACAGGATATAGGTGAACTCGAACGGCGCGATCGCGCTCGCCTCGGCGAGCACGTAGGCGCGCGACAGGCAGTAGAAGCCGATCGCGGCGATGAACCCGAGCGAAATCATGAGGATGCCGTCGACCTGCGACGGCATGGACCAGTCGCGCACCAGGAACGCCAGTGACGGGTGGCTGGAGTCGATCGACAGCATTCCGGTTGCCAGCAACAGGGTCAGCGTACCGCTGGCGAGGGTGAAAACCACGATCGCGTTGATGGCCATGGTCATGGGGTGGTCGTGACCGCCGAGGAAGCGGGTCATGACGGTCATCGACGCGTAGGTAATCGCGGCGAAGAAGGCGAATACAACCGCCAGCGGGTTGAACGCACCGCTCGGCGACAGGATGATGATGACGCCGATGAAGCCCACCGCTACCGCCATCCAGCGGCGCGGGCCGACCTGTTCGCGCAGCAGCAGGGCCGACATCGCGGTCACGAACAGCGGCATGGTGAACGTGATCGAAACGACTTCGGCCAGCGGCATGGCCGCTACCGCGAGGTAATAGAACAGGTAGGAAAGAAAGCCGAGCAGGCTGCGCGACCAGAGCAGCAGCGGCCTTTTCGAGCGCAGCGGGATTCGGCCGTGCGCGAGGTGCACGAACAGCAGCAGTAGCAGGATGGCGACACAGCCGCGCACGAACACGATCTGCAGTACCGAGTAGGCGCCGCTGAAGTACTTGATGATCACGTCCTGGATCGAAAACAGGAACAGGCCGAATACGAGCACGATTGCGCCGTTGGCGGCATCGCCGCCGGATCTGGTCGATCTCGCTGCCATGGCGCTCCCCCGGGGCTTGTTATCGACCCGAGTCTAGTGTGTCAGGCCTATTTGAAAAGTGAATTTTAATCGCTAGTATTATCGAAAAATCCGATTACGAATCAATCCCGGGGGCCGGCGTGAAAATCGACCACATCCGCACCTTTCTCGAGATTTCCAACTGCGGCAATTTCAACCGCGCGGCCGAGAACCTGCACGTGACCCAGTCGACCATCAGCGCCCGGGTCAAGGCCATGGAAGACCGTTTCGGCCGCAGCCTGTTCAAGCGCGGCCACGCCGGGGTCGAACTGACCCCGGCGGGCCAGCATTTTCGCGAGTACGCGCTCAACATCCAGCGGCTGTGGCAGCAGGCGCAGCAGCATATCGCGCTGCCCGACAGCTTCAGCCACGGCATCGGTCTCGGTTCGCAGGTGAGCCTGTGGGACAGCCTGATCCTGAACTGGGTGCCGTGGATGCGGCGCAATGCACCCCATGTCGCGGTGCACGTCGAGGCCGATTATTCGCCGAGCCTGATGCGCCAGTTGTCGGATGGTCTGCTCGATATCGGCGTCATGTACAGCCCGCGGCAGACGCCCGGACTGGTGATCGAGGACCTGCTGGTCGAAACCCTGGTGCTGGTCGCGACCGATGAGCGCGAGGTGGTCGATGGCTGGGTCGAGGACTACGTATTCGTCGACTGGGGCGAGGAATTCCGGCGCCGTCACGGCGAGGTTTTCCCGGACATGGACACGCCGGCAATCTCGGTCGGGCTCGGTCCGCTCGGACTCGAGTACATCCTGCAAAACGGCGGTTCGGGTTATTTCCCGCTGCGGGTCGTGTCACCCCATATCGAGCAGGGCAGGCTCTACCGGGTCGGCGCGGCGCCGGAGATGTCGCGCCCGGCCTACGTGGTCTATCCCGATTCGGCGCGTCACCGCGAGACCCTGGAACTGGCCCTCGGCGGCCTGCGCGAACTCGCGCGCCAGTGGGAACAGAAACCCGGCTGACCCCGGACGAAACGACACAAAACCTCTAGCCCACATCGTCATCCCCGCGCAGGCGGGGATCTCCTGCGGTGCCGTTGTCACAAGATCCCCGCTTTCGCGGGGATGACGTTGTGGTGTAGTGGCAGGCCTGCCGGGCCCTGAGTGTTGCGTGATGCCGAGAGGAGTTTCGGCGTCAGGAAGCGAGTTCGATCATTTCGAATTCGTCCTTGCCCATGCCGCAGTCCGGGCACTGCCAGTCGTCGGGCACGTCTTCCCAGCGGGTGCCGGGCGCGATGCCGTCTTCCGGCCAGCCCTCGGCCTCGTCGTAGATATAGCCGCAAACCAGGCATTCCCAGCGTCTCATCGTTCCAGCTCGCATCCGTCTCGGTTGATTCGAAAAAACGGGGTACGCCATGCCGGCGCGGCTGGATCATTCCGCGGCGCGCCAGGCCGGCGTGCATCGGTGTGGCCGGCAGCAGGCGGAGTCTCGATTGTTGGCCGGGATATTCGCATGCAATCAGTCAGATCAGTCAGTGAAGGGGAATTGCGCGTCGCGCTGCCTGGCGGTGGCTAGCGGTACTCCCGGCCGAGCTTGACGTAGTGCTCCGCCACGTAGGCGAAGAATTCGATTTCACGATCGTTCAGGGGGCGCTTTTGCTGTGCCGGGTTGCCGAGATACAGGTAACCCGATTCCAGCCGCTTGCCGGGCGGTACCAGCGAACCCGAACCCAGCATGACCCGGTCCTCGATCACGGCATTGTCGGTGACGATCGAGCCCATGCCGATCAGGCACTGGTTGCCGATAGTGCAGCCGTGCAGCAGCACCTTGTGCCCGACCGTGACCTGGTCGCCGATGATCAGCTCGGCACCCTCGGGACTGAATTCGCCCTGGTGCGTGACGTGCAGCACCGAGCCGTCCTGGATATTGCTGTCGGCGCCGATGCGAATGCGATTGATGTCACCGCGAATCGCGGTCAGCGGCCAGACCGAGCTGCGGTCGCCGATGACGACGTCGCCGATCACGACCGCGGTCTCGTCGATATAGACTTCGTCGCCGATTTGCGGTGATTTGTCGCGAAAGTTGCGAATCATGTTTCGTCTCGATTCGGGAAACGCGTATAGTAACGATTTTTTCGCATCTGGGCGTGAATTTCGGTGGCTAGCGACGGCATCAAGCTCCCGGGTCTGCCGGCCGACTGGTCGCGTAAACTCGCGCTTTACGGGCGCCTGATCCGCTTCGAAAAGCCGATCGGCAGCTACCTGCTGCTGTGGTCCGCGCTGTGGGCGCTGGCGATTGCGGGCGAGGGTGCGCCCGATCCCTGGATCCTGTTCGTGTTCGTCGCCGGCGTGTTCCTGATGCGCTCGGCGGGCTGCGCGATCAACGATTATGCCGACCGCGAAATCGACCTGCACGTCGCCCGCACCCGCGAGCGGCCGCTGACCGCCGGCCTGATCAGCGCACGCGAAGCGCTGGCCGTATTCGCGGTGTTCGGTCTGCTCGCCTTCGCGCTGGTTCTGACGCTGAATAAATTCACCATCCTGATGTCATTCGGCGGTATTGCGCTGGCCGCCAGTTACCCGTTCATGAAGCGCTTTCACTACCTGCCGCAGGTACACCTGGGCGCCGCTTTCGGCTGGTCGATCCCGATGGCGTTCGCGGCCGAACTCGGCGCGTTACCGAAGCAGGCCTGGTTGTTATACGTGGCCTCGCTGCTGTGGACCGTGGCCTACGACACGATCTACTCGATGGTCGACCGCGAGGATGATCTGAGAATCGGCGTCAAGTCGACCGCGATCCTGTTCGGTGACTACGACCGCATCATGGTCGCCGCGCTACAGGTACTGTTCCTGCTGGCGATGGCGCTGATTGGCCGCGATCTCGGCTTCGGCCTGCCGTTTTACCTCGGCCTGGTCGCCGCGGGAGGATTCATGGCCTGGGAACAGTTCATGATCGCCGATCGCGTACCGGCGCACTGCTTCATCGCGTTTTTGAACAATCAGTGGGTGGGCGCCTGCGTATTCGCCGGTATCATGGCCCACTATTACACGCTTTGAGATTTGTGCAGGTCGGGCCGCGCAGGTCGGGCCGCGCAGGTTCAGTCGGACAGGCGCGGCAGCAGGGTCGCGATCTGGCGAGCCAGTGTTTCGACCAGCGCCTCGTCGGACTCGCTGAAGGGTTCGCCGCGCTGTGCCATGCTGCTGAAATTGACGCATCCCCAGACTTCGCCGTCGATCTGAATCGGGGCGCCGATATAACACTCGAGCGGCAGCGAGCGGTAGAGCGGATGATGGCTCTCGTGTTCCTCGGGCGCCGAGTCGGAGCGCGTCAACAGGCGACCGGTTTCACAAACCTCGCGACAGTAGCAGTCGTCGAGGGCGAACTTTTCGCCGGCGACGAAAGCGCCCGAGTTCGAATCCACCGCGATCAGCTCGTAGCTCTTGCCGTCGATACGCGCGAGCACGCCGAGCGTGGTACCGAGCTCGTCGTTGACATGGCGTAACGAGTTGGTGACGCGATCTTTGAACTGGGTGACACGCATGCTCTGACCTGGTAATTCCGGGTCTATAAATACTAGCGGTCTTGCGCCAGGACACTAATTGGAAATAACAATGCCTGGCAGCCGCGTGCGGCCTGTGCCTGCGCTGCGGCGAACGCTGGAGCTCGACAGGCGTTGCCTTGTTGCCGACGGGCGGTCGGTTATCGATAGATAATGATTATCGAAAACTCGTTAACGATGACTAAAGCCATACCAGTGCGACGTAACACCAGTAGCCCGCGTAAACCGCGAGGCCGGCCAGTACCCAGGGCCTGAATACCGGGTCGTGGCGATACAGCCAGGCGCCCGCGGTGACCACCGCTATCATTTCGACGATGCTGGCCTCGAGGCCGTGATGGGCGGGATCCCAGTAGGACACCGGGCTTTCGAAACGCCATTCGGAAAACGGGAAAAAATGCCGATGCCCGTCGTCGTGATGCAGCGGCAGGTCACCGAGGGCATGCAGCAGCATGCTGGCGCAGAACGCCAACAGCAGCGGACGGCGCGCTTGCCAGCACAGCAGCGTGGCCAGCGCGATCAGCGGTATCGAGTTGAATGTATCGATCCAGTTTTGCCACCAGGGGCGGTAGTACTCGATCGCCCAGATCTGTCGCTCGCTGGTGCCGCGCAGCAGGTGCCAGGCGTAGAACAGGATGATAACCAGGTCGGGCACCAGTGCGCCGAGCACGATTGCGCCGGTTTTGCGATGTCCCGGCGCGCGTGCCAGCAGCACCAGGTTGACCATCGCATGCGCGGGCGTGTTCACCTGCCGGCGCCGGATTCGAAGGCGTTTTGCAGCCAGTTCTGCAGCTGTGCCAGCACCGCGTCCCCGGCGAGACTCTCCGGGTAGATCAGGTAATAGCCGAACTCCGTCGCGAGGCTGGCCTCGACCGGGCGCAGCAGGCGGCCGTCGCCGAGATGGTCGTCGACCAGGCCGGCCCAGCCCAGCGCAACGCCGAGACCCGCGCAGGCCGCGTCGATCACCAGCGGATAGTTGCTGATCTGCAGTCCGCGGTTCGCCAGCGGTTGCGCGCTGGCGCGGTCGCCGAGCCACAGGCGCCAGTTGATCCAGTTCCACTGGTTGTCGGCGAGATCGATCAGCTGTGCCCCCAGCAGCCACTCCACCCAGTCGTCGGCAGCGCGCGCATGGTCGTAGGCCGGACTGCAGACCGGGTAGATCTCTTCGTCGAGCAGGCGCAGCGCGCGGTAGCCCGGCCAGTTGCCGTCACCGTGCAGGATCGTGGCCTGCACCTCGCCGCCGACGATAGCCGACTCGGCATCGTCGATCACCAGCCGCAGGGTTACCTGCGGCAGCTCGCGGCGCAATGCCGCGAGCCGCGGTCGCAGCCACAGGCTGGCGAACGAATGGTCGCAGCCGATCACCAGTTGCCGGCTGAACTCGACGTTGCGGATATCGGTCGTTGCGCCGGCCAGCTGTTTGAGTACCAGCGACACGCTGTGCTGGTATTCGCGCCCCTCGTTGGTCAGCTGCACCGCGCGGTGCGAACGCGTGAACAGGCGTACCTGCAGGCGTTCCTCGAGGCTGCGGATCTGCTGGCTCACCGCCGCCTGCGACAGGTGCAGTTCCTCGGCCGCGCGGGTGAAGCTCAGCAGGCGCGCCGCGGCCTCGAAGGCAATCAGCGGTTCGAGTGGCGGCAGGCGTTGCTTGAGCATCTATCGATAAGCATAGTTTATCCAGTTCTATAAAATTTAACCGATTGTCGCGCATTTTTCATCAGGTATGATTATCCGAAAATCGAAACCAGTCGTCTCGAGGAGTCATGACATGAGCCCAGGCAGCGCGCGCAAGATCGACGCGGAAGTACCTTTCGATCGCGATCCGGAACTGTCCTACACCATCCCCGCCCGCTATTACCTCGACCAGGAGGTGCTCGAGCAGGAGAAAGACGCGGTGTTTTATCGCAACTGGTGGTATGCCGGGCACCAGAGCCAGCTGGCCGCAGCCGGCTGTTATCTCACGGTGCAGATCAGCGAACAGAACATTATCGTTATCCGCGATCGCGACGGTGAGCTGCGGGCCTATTACAATGTCTGTCAGCATCGCGGCCACGAGCTGTTGTTCGGCAGCGGCAAGGTGCGCACGATTACCTGCCCTTACCATGCCTGGTCCTACGGTTTCGACGGTGAACTCAAGGCGGTACGCAATTCGGAGGGCATGGCCCAGTTCGACAAGTGCCGTTTCGCGCTCAAGCCGGTGCAGGTCGAGGTTTTCTGCGGTCTCGTGTTCGTCAACCTCGATCCGCAGGCGCCGCCGCTGGGGCAGCAGGCGGCCGGTCTCGAAAAAGAGATCCGCGAGTTTTGTCCGCGCGTCGACGAGGTGGTTTTTGCCCAGCGCGACGAGTATCGCGTCGCCTGCAACTGGAAGGTCATGATCGACAATTTCCTCGAGTGTTACCACTGCCATCCCGCGCACAAGGACTTTGTCAGCCTGGTCGACATGGACAGCTACCGGGTACACACGCACGATATCTATTCCAGCCACGTTTCCAACGCGGCCAAATCGACCGAGAACAATGCCTATCATTTCGAAAAGGGCGAAGTCGACTTCGGTTATGCCGGCTGGTTCCTGTGGCCCAACCTGACGATCTGGATCTATCCCGGCGAGCCCAATATCTCGGTGCTGCAGATGAACCCGGATGGCGTTGCCAGTACGATCGAGTACCAGGACTGGTACCTGCCCAACCCGGAGCCGACGCAGCAGCAGCGCGATGCCATGGACTACCAGCGCGACGTGCTGCAGCCGGAAGACATAGGCCTGTGCGAAAGCGTTTTTCGCGGCCTGCAGTCGAAGGGTTACAACCAGGGCCGTTTCGTCGTCGATCCCGCGCGCAGCGAGCTGTCGGAGCACGGCGTGCATCATTTCCAGCAGCTGTACATGGACGCCATGTCGACCTGACCCCGGACCCGCCGGCCCGGGTTCAGTTCGCGCCGGCTTCCCGGGCGAGGCGGGTTATCGCTTCGCAGACACGCGTAAAAGCCTCGCCAGCCCGCCGGCTCATGTGCCGTGCGCGCAGGTAGTCGTGGGTCAGTCCCGGTTCGTTGATCCACTCGGCCGCGATTCCCGCGGCGCTGAGCTTTTGCACGTAGAGATCGGCATCGTCGCGCAACGGGTCGATATCCGCCGATTGCGCGACGGTGGGCGGCAGGCCGCCGAAGTCGGCGGCGACCAGCGGGTAGTACTCGGCATCGCCAGCCGGAATGATGCCGTCCTTGCAGCGTACACCGCGATAGAAGCGAATGTCCGCGGTGGTCAGTAGCGGGGCTTCGGCGTTGTCGCGGTAGCTGGCGAGATCGAAGCAGTCACCGCCGAGCGACGGATAAATCAGCACCTGGCCCGCGGGCCGCGCGGCGGCCTGCCGCAGGCGGTGACCGAGCGCGGCACACAGCGTACCGCCGGCGGATACCCCGACCAGGATGCTGCGTCCCCGGTCGGCGGCGTGAAAACCGTCCTCGACATCGTCCAGTTGCACGGGGTGGTGGAATTCGGGGGCCAGCCGGTAGCCGATCGAAACGAGTTCGTAGCCGCTGCGCGCGCATAATTCGGCGCAGATGTCGTCGTGCGAGTCGAGGCTGCCGAGGATGAAACCGCCGCCGTGCACGAACAGGATGCGCGTCGTTTGATCCGCCGGCCTGGCGCAGCGATAGCGTCGCAGCGGTACCGGGCCGTGGCGTCCGTCGATCCGGCTGTCGTCGGTGTCGATCCCTGCGGGGTAGGGGTAGCGAAATCGGTCGATGACATACTGGTAGTCGGCGCGCTGTTGCGCCACGCTGGTGGCGGTGGACAGGCGCGTCGCCGCGAGGTAGGAATCGATGAACGCGCGATAGTCCGGATCCAGGTCGAAGTTCGGCATGTGGGCTATATTAAGCGATAACAGCACCGCCGGCAGCACGCGTTTGCATTGCGCCGCAATGGGCGTACCATGAATCGGATCATGAACCTCGGGCGTTACATTCCTGATCATGCCGTCACCACCGTGCCGGTACTTGCCGTGCTGTTCGCGGTCCACTTTTTCTTCCTGCGCGCCGACCCGGTGGACGACAGGATCGAAGCCACCAGCGTCCATCCGAGCTTTTACCAGCACTGGCTGGGACAGGCCCCCGAGCGCGATTTCGATATCGACGCCGAACTCGAGCGGCTCAGTCTCGACGACGCTGCGCGCGATCGACGTATCCGTGAATTGCTCGAGGCAGGGCAATACCAGCACGCGCGGACCCTGTTGCTCGAGATTGCCGCTGCCGCCGTACTGCAGGAAAACCAGCAGCGTCTCGGCGATACGCTGATGCTGCTCGGTGAAGTCGCGATTTACCAGCAGGAGCTGGCGGCGTCCGAAATATACCTGCAGGAAGCGCTTTACCTGACCATGTCGCGCGACGATGCCGCCGGCACCGCGCGCTGTTACCAGCTGTTGGGCGAACTCAATATACGCGCGCGCGAACTCGCGCGTTACGCGGCCAACACCTATGACCAGCTATGGCAGGCGCGTAACATGATAGCGCGCGGCCTTTACCAGGGTGTCGGCGAAAGTCTGCAGCACGTGATCGAGCGCAATCTCGAGATCCGTCGCTATGGCGCGGCCGCCGATGCCTGGGAAGCACTGGCGGCGTTGCACGACAAGTTACACGATTCCTACCCGGCGCAGCGCGCGCGCATCGAGGCGGCCAGGCTGTTTGCCGCCACCGGCCAGGCGACCCACGTGCAGCGTTTGTTCGACGAGCTCGATCCCGCCGTCATCGGCGAGGCCGGGCTGGCCGAGGCCCGGGGCGATGTGGATGCGCTGTTCGAACAGCACCAGCAGGACCAGGTGCGCACGTCGCAGGCGCGCGATTACCAGATGCTGTATCACCACTACCTGCGCCTGGATCAGCCCGAGCGCGCCTGGCAGATGCGTATCCAGGCCAGCAAGACGCTGGCCAGCACCAGCGACCGCGCGTTGTTCCAGCGCCAGGCCGATATCATCGCGGTGCTGTACAATTCGAACTTCGCAATGCAGCGCGCGCGCGAATTTCTCGGGCGGGCGGATTCGTTGTTCGATGAACAGGGAATCGCCGAATCGCGCGCGCAAAACCGCGCTCTCGAAGCCCGGATTTACTAAGTTCCAGGCTGATGTCCGCCCGCGATTCCAGTGAAATCGATACGCGCGATCTGCGCCGCGCCTTCGGTCATTTTGCCACCGGGGTTACCATCGTCACGACCATCGACGGCAACGGCAACCCGGTCGGTTTCACCGCCAATTCCTTTACCTCGGTTTCGATCGATCCGCCGCTGCTGCTGGTCAACATCGCCACCGCCGCACACGGGTGCCCGGTGTTTACCGCGGCCAGGGGATTTGCGATCAACATCCTGGCGCACCGACAACGTGACCTGTCCAATCGATTTGCCTCCGCGGGCAGCGACAAGTTTGCCGCTGTCGACTGGCAGCCGGGGCCGGCCGGCGCGCCGATCCTGGATGGCGTGGTTGCCTGGTTCGACTGCCGCGCGTATCGCCAGGTAGAGGCCGGCGATCACATCATTCTGATCGGCGAAGTCCAGGCCTACGACTACGGTTCGGATGCCCCGCTCGGTTTTTGCCGCGGCGCCTACGTGTCCTTCGGCCTGCCGCCGCAGATGCTGCAGCTGGTGTCGTCGCCCGGCAAGCTCAACGTCGGCGCGATCGTCAGCGACGGCAGCAGCGTTCTGCTGGAACAGGTCGAGGGGGGAATGTTGCGACTGCCGGTAGCCGAAGCCGTGGGTGACGCCGACGATCGCTTCAGCCTGACCGGCAAGCTGGCGAGCGCCGGTATTCACGTCGAGCTGCCGTTCATCTACTCCGCGTTTCACGACAACGGGACGCGCTTCGTCTATTACCTCGGCGAACTGCGCTCGGTGGAAGACGCGGAGGAAACCCGCGAGCTCCATTTCTGGGATCTCGACGGCATCCCCTGGGATATGATCGGCGACGCCGCGGTTCGAATCATGCTCGAACGCTTCGTGCGCGAGCAGAAACTGGGGAATTACGCGATATATATCGGCGATGCCGCCAAAGGCGAGATTTTCCCCGCCTGAGCCCCTAAAACCCCTAAAATTCAGCCAATTATCCCGTTTTAACCGTGTCGCGTTAAGGCAATGTGTTGTCGCTGGGGGGAGTGCGCCCCCTGGGTCCAGCTTCTATTCTCCTCGTTCATGGCGGGCTGTGGGTACGGCCTGTGGCACAGCCTGTGATAACGAGGAGCAGCGAATGTCCGACGATTACGATGACGACGAGTACGAAGACGATCTGGATCTGAGCACCCTGCCGGACGACGAGCTTGTCGAGCAGATGCACGACGACCTCTACAACGGTCTGAAAGAAGAGATCGCCGAGGGCACCGAGATCCTGCTCGAGCGGGGCTGGGACGCGAACAAGGTCCTCAACGAAGCGCTGGTCGCCGGTATGACCATCGTCGGCATCGATTTCCGCGACGGCATCCTGTTCGTACCGGAAGTACTGATGTCCGCCAACGCGATGAAGGCCGGCATGGAAGTGCTCAAGCCGCTACTGTCGCAGTCGGACGTTCCCTCGGTCGGTAAAATGGTTATCGGTACGGTCAAGGGCGACATCCACGACATCGGCAAGAACCTCGTGTGCATGATGATGGAAGGCGCAGGTTTCGAAGTGGTCGATCTCGGCATCAATACCCCGGTCGAGGATTACCTCGCCGCGCTGGAAGAGCACAAGCCCGAAATCCTCGGCATGTCGGCGCTGCTGACCACGACCATGCCCTACATGAAGGTCGTGATCGACACGATGAAAGAGCAGGGTATTCGCGACGACTACATCGTGCTGGTCGGCGGTGCACCGCTGAACCAGGAGTTCGGCGAAGCCATCGGTGCCGATGCCTACTGCCGCGATGCCGCGGTAGCAGCGGAAACCGCCAAGCAGCTGGTCGCCGAACGGCGCGCGGGTTAATCGCGGCCGTCCGCCGGGTGATGCTCGATCATGGCAAGCGATGCTCCGGTCCTGGTGATCACCTGCGCGGCGATCGCGCGTGAAGTCAACGAGATAAAGAAGCAGGGCCAGTGGTCGCAGATGGAGCTGCAGGCCATTACCGCCGACCTGCATTCCCGACCGGAAAAGATCCCGGCGGCGGTAGCCGCGAAGATCGATGCGGCGCGCGATCGCTACGAGCATATTTTTGTTGCCTACGGCGACTGCGGCACCAGCGGTGAGCTCGACCGGGTGCTGGAGGAAAAAGGCGTCAAGCGTTTACCCGGCGCGCATTGTTACGACTTCCTCGCCGGGCGTGAAACCTATGCGCGGATGCAGGAAGCCGAGCCCGGCACGTTTTACCTGACCGATTTTCTCGCGCAGCATTTTCAGCGGCTGGTGATCGAGGTGCTTGGCATCGACCGGCACCCGGAACTGAAGGACATGTATTTCGGCAACTACACGCGCCTGGTCTACCTCGCGCAGACCGATAACGACGAGTTGACCGAACTGGCGCGTGCCGCCGCCGCCGAACTCGGCTTGCGCTTCGAACGCGTGTTCACCGGCATGGGAGAAATGGTGCCCGAACTGGATGCGGCCATGCGGGAGGCGCTGTGGCACAGTTGAAGATCGTCTACTGGCGCGACATACCGGGCCAGGTCGTGATACGCGAGGGTCGCCGCAGTACCCGCCTGCGCCTGTCGCCGCGCTTTGCGCGCGCGATCGAACGCGCCGCGTACCGGCTCAAGAAGCACGACGACAACGCGCTGTTCGATCCGTGGCACGACGTTGCCCAGCCGTTCGACGGCGACGTGCGCGAGCAGGCGCAACAACTCGTACGCAACCTCGAAATCGAGTATACGGACGAGGTTCTCGAAACCCTGATACGGGCCAGCGGCGTCGACCAGAACCGCGGCCTCAATGCCTGATACGGGAGGCGCGGTGTACAAGGTACGTCAATGGTCGGTCAGCAATGCGCGCAGGCTCGAGTGGCTTTACCGGACTTTCGAGCCGATGCTCGTCTGGTTGCACCCGCTGTTCAACGGCGTCGGTTACGGGCGCATGGAAAAGCCGGTGCGCGTGGTCGAGAAGGCGGTCAAGTCGTTCATGTTCGACTGCCAGATGTGCGGCAAGTGCGCGCTCAGCTCTACCGGCATGTCCTGCCCGATGAACTGTCCCAAGTCGATTCGCAACGGCCCCTGTGGCGGCGTGCGCGAAAACGGCATGTGCGAGGTCAAGCCCGAGATGCGCTGCGTCTGGGTCGAGGCCTGGCGCGGCAGCCAGCAGATGCGCGACGACCAGGCCATTCACCAGGTCCAGATCCCGGTCGACAACCTGCTCAAGGGCAGCTCGTCGTGGCTGCGCGTGGTGCGCGAGCACGTCGACGCCCGCGATGGAGCCTCGTCGTGATCGCGCCCTGGGACGGCAGCCCCGGCGCACCGCTGCCGGAGAAGGAAGGCCACGTGTCGCGCGGCCGTCTCGAGCGCGTGCTGCGCTCGGGCAAGTTCGCGGTCACCGCCGAACTGGCGCCGCCGGATTCGGCGCTGGCCGAGGATGTCTACGAGCGCGCGCGGGTATTCGACGGCTGGGTCGACGGTATGAACGCGACCGACGGCTCGGGGGCGCATTGCCACATGTCCAGCGTCGCGATGTGCGCGCTGCTGACCAACGTCGGTTATTCCCCGGTACTGCAGATTTCCTGCCGCGACAAGAATCGCATCGCGATCCAGGGCGACGTGCTCGGTGCCGCCGCGATGGGTGTGTCCAACGTGCTGTGCCTGTCGGGTGACGGCGTACAGGTTGGTGATCACCCGGAAGCCAAGCCGGTGTTCGATCTCGACAGCATGTCGCTGCTGGAAATGATCCGCATCATGCGCGACGAATCGCGTTTCCTGAGCGGACGCAAGATCACCTCGCCGCCGCAGCTGTTTCTCGGCGCGGCCGAAAACCCGGGCGCGCCACCGGTGGATTTCCGCCCTTACCGGCTGGCCAAGAAGATCGCCGCCGGTGCGCAGTTCATCCAGACCCAGTACGTCTACGATGTCGAACAGCTGCGCGAATTCATGGCGCGCAGCCGCGACCTCGGCCTGCTGGAGCAGTGCTTTATCCTGCCCGGGGTCGGTCCGCTGGCGTCGGCGCGCACGGCGTTGTGGATTCGCAACAACGTACCCGGCGTGTTTATCCCGGATGCCGTCATCAAGCGCCTCGAAGGCGCCGAGGATCCGAAACGGGAAGGGCGGCGCCTGTGCGTCGAACTGATCCAGCAGATCCGCGAGATCGAGGGCGTCAGCGGGGTGCATATCATGGCCTACCGCCAGGAAGAATTTGTCGCAGAAATAGTCGAGCAGTCCGGCGTGCTCGAGGGCCGCGTGCCCTGGTATCCCGGTTGCGAGAAAAAATCCGAGCCGGCAGTGGGCTCGGCTTGATCAACTGAATTGCAGCATTCGAGGAAAACAACATGACCGAAACGGTTGTCAGCTCCGCTACCAAAGAACTCGTCATCGGCTTCGACCGGCCCTTTTGCATCATCGGCGAGCGTATCAACCCGACCGGCCGCAAGATCATGGCCGAGGAAATGAAAAACGGCGATTACAGCCGGGTCGAAAGCGATGCCATTGCCCAGGTCGAGGCCGGCGCGCACATGCTCGACGTCAATGCGGGTATCCCGCTGGCGGACGAGCCGCGTATTCTCGCCGAGGCGATTCAGCTGGTGCAGGGCCTGACCGACGTGCCGCTGGCAATCGATTCGTCGATCATCGATGCACTCGAAGCCGGCCTCGCGGTCTACAAGGGCAAGGCGCTGGTCAACTCGGTAACCGGCGAGGACGAAAGCCTCGAGCGGGTACTGCCGCTGGTCAAGAAACACGACGCCGCAGTGGTCGCGATCTCCAACGACGAAACCGGCATCTCGGAAGATATCGACGTGCGCTACAACGTGGCGAAGAAAATCGTCGAGCGTGCCGCCGACCATGGCATCAAGGCCTGCGACGTGGTCGTCGATCCGCTGGTCATGCCGATCGGTGCGATCAATACCGCCGGCCGCGAGGTGCTTAAACTGATTCACCGCCTGCGTACCGAGCTCAAGGTCAACACCACCTGCGGCGCATCCAACATCAGCTTCGGCCTGCCGAATCGCAACGGTTTCAACGGCGCCTTCATCAGCATGGCGATCCAGGCCGGCATGACCTCGGCGATCACCAACCCGCTGCACGGCGAAGTCGTCGCCGCCAGCCTCGGCGCCGACGTGATGCTGGGCAAGGACCCGGACTGCGCGCGCTGGATTCGCAAGTTCCGCGAGCCGGCGCCCGAAGGTGCCGGTGCGGGCGGTCGCGGCACCGGCCGTCGTGGCACGGGCCGTCGTCGCGCGCGTCCTGCTGCCTGATTCGACGCCGGGTCGAGCCGTGAGCACGGAAGAAGAAGTCAGCGTCCTGTTCATGCCGTCGGGCCTGCGCGGGCAGGTTCCGGTCGGTACTACCGTGCTGCAGGCCGCGCAGCGGCTCGGGGTCGATCTCGAGTCGATCTGCGGTGGCCAGGGCCAGTGCCGCAAGTGCCAGGTGTTGCCGCAGGAAGGCGAGTTTTCCAAGCACGGCATCACTTCGCGTAGCGAGCACCTGTCGCCGTTCACCGAAACCGAGCGCCACCACCAGTCGAAAAAACGCCTCAAGGAAGGCCGCCGCCTCGGCTGTAACGCGCGCATCCTCGGCGACCTCGTAGTCGACGTGCCCGAGGAAAGCCAGCAGCACAAGCAACACATCGCCAAGGCCGTTACCGCCTACGATATCCAGGTGCAGCCGGCGCTGCACCTGTTCACCGTGACCCTGCCCGAGCCGGACATGCATGCGCCGATCTCGGACAAGCGCCGCCTGCAGCAGGCGCTGGTGCAGGAACACGACCTGCCGGTCATGGACTGCGAACTTTCGCAACTGAGGCTGCTGCAGCCGGCGCTGGAAAAAACCGGCCGCCAGGTGACCGTCGCGGTTTACCAGTTCGAAAAGATCATCGCGGTCTGGCCCGGCGTCAAAACCGAGGTTTACGGACTCGCGGTCGACCTCGGTTCGACCACGATCGCGGCGCAGCTGTGCAACATGGTCACCGGCGAAGTGGTCGCCACCGCGGATACGATGAATCCGCAGATCCGCTTCGGCGAAGACCTGATGAGCCGCGTTTCCTACGTAATGATGAACGAGGGCGGCGATGCCGCGATGACCGCGGTCGTGCGCGAAGCTTTCAACCAGCTGGCCAAACGCGCGGCGAAGACGGCCAGGATTTCGGTCGAGGATATCCTCGACATGACCGTGGTCGCCAACCCGATCATGCACCACCTGTTTCTCGGCATCGATCCGACCCCGCTCGGCGGCGCGCCGTTTACGCTGACCACCGACCAGACCCAGGTGGTGCGCGCGGCCGAGCTCGATATCCACCTGCACCCGGAGGCGCGCGCCTGCACGCTGCCCTGTATTGCCGGCCACATCGGCGCGGATACCGCCGGCGTTATCCTGTCCGAGCGCCCCGACCTCGCCGACGAGTACACGCTGCTGGTCGACGTCGGCACCAACGCCGAGATCGTGCTCGGCAACCGCGACCGCCTGCTGGCCGCGTCGAGCCCGACCGGTCCGGCGTTCGAAGGCGCGCAGATCACTTCCGGCCAGCGCGCCGCACCCGGCGCGATCGAGCGCGTGCGCATCGATCCGGAAACCCTCGAAGGCCGTTTCAAGGTCATCGGTTGCGAGGTTTGGTCGGACGATCCCGACTTTGCCGAACAAAGCAAAAAAGTCGGCGTCAGCGGCATCTGCGGCTCCGGCATCATCGAGGTGGTGGCCGAAATGTACCTCGCCGGCGTCATCGACCAGGACGGCGTCATCGGTCCCAAGCCGGGCGTCGATTCGGCGCGCATCGTCGAGGACGGCCGCACCTGGTCCTACCTGTTGCACGACGGCGAGCGCCCGATCCAGGTCACGCAGAACGACGTGCGCGCGATCCAGCTGGCCAAGGCGGCACTGCACGCCGGCACCCGCCTGTTGATCGATCGCATGGGGATCGACAAGGTCGATCGTATCGGTTTTGCCGGCGCCTTCGGCAGTCACATCGACGTCAAGTACGCGATGGTGCTCGGGCTGATCCCGGACTGTAATCTCGATAATGTCGGGTCGGTCGGCAACGCCGCCGGCACCGGTGCGCGCATCGCGCTGCTCAACTTCCCGTCGCGGCTCGAGATCGGCGAAATCCTGCCCAAGGTGGAAAAGATCGAAACCGCGATCGAGCCGAAATTCCAGGAATACTTCATCGAGGCCATGGCCATTCCGCACAAGGCCGATCCCTACAGTGAACTCGGCAAGGTGGTATCCCTGCCGGCACCCAAACCGAAAGCCGAATCCTCCGATGGCGGTGATGCGCGCCGCCGCTCGCGCCGTCGCCGGCGCGCCTAGTAGCAATTGCCTGCAGGCCGAATCGCCTGGGTCGGCGCTATCCCGGTTCCGGTTGTTCCGTCTTGCGCCCGGAAATGTCCCTGCTTTACCCGTTGAAGTTCGGAAAGTGGGCGCTGACTGAGGCGACTCGAAAGGCAACCTCCGACCCGTACGAGACGCCCGCGCTATCGATGAAAGCGTCATTCCGCTTCGGCGGACCGCCGCGCAGGCGGGAATCTTATAACAGCGCCGCCATTGCAAGATCCCCGCGTGCGCGGGGATGACGGTTTTGAGGTGGGACGCCTTTGGCTCGATCCGTCATTCCCGTGTAAACGGGAATCTGGTCATGGGGTGTTGGTCCCTGGGAGATCCCCGCCGCGCCGCGCAGGCATGCGCGGGGATGACGGCGTTGGGGGCGACAGCAAATGGCCGTTCGCAGATGCCGATAAATCGCTTGTTGCGTCGACCGGTTGAATCCACAACTGCTTGCGGAAGCTAACGATTTTGTAAGGAGCGTCCGCTCTCGGGTAACGGTCCGACTCCCTGATTCTCTTAAGCTTCAGTGTTGCGTTTGCGAAGGGGTCCCGGCTTTCACCGGGTTGATCCAGCAGAATTAGTCGATAGTTTCGACCGTTTCGCCGGTGGCTCGCGCCTGCAGTTTGCGGCGCTCGTCGCGCGGGGGGATGCCGAACAAATCCCGGTAACACTTGCTGAAGTGCGGCGCCGAGATGAAACCGCAGGCCAGCGCGATATCGACGATCGACTTGCTGGTCTGCAGCAACAGCAGGCGCGCGCGGTTCAGGCGCAAATTGAGATAGTATCGAGTCGGCACGCAGTTCAGATGCTTCTGGAACAGGCGCTCGAGCTGGCGCCGCGAAATACCGACGTAGTTGGATAATTCGTCGAGGCTGATCGGTTCCTCGATATTTGCTTCCATCAGGGTCACTGCCTCGGTGAGCTTCGGCTGGTTGGAGCCGAGCGCGAGATGCAGCGGCACGCGCTGACGGTCCTCTGAACTGCGGATGCGCTCGCACATGAACTGTTCCGAAATGCGGGTGACGAGTTCATTGCCGTGGCGCTCGTAAATCAGGTTCAGCATCAGGTCCAGCGAAGCCTGCCCGCCGGCGCAGGAGAAGCGATCGCGGTCGACGACGAACAGGTCGTCGGTGACCTGCACGTTGGCAAACTCCTCCCGCAGGCTGGCGATGTTTTCCCAGTGAATCGTGCAGCGATAACCGTCCAGCAGCCCGGCACGCGCTAGCAGGTAACTCGCGGTGCACAGTGCGCCGATTCTGAGGTTGCTGCGCTTGGCCAGGCGTCGCAGCGAGAACTGCAGCTGTTTCGACCAGGCCTTGCCGATGTCGGAACCGCCGCAGACCAGCAGCAGCGACAGGTCGCCGGCGTTTTCGATACTGCCGTCCGGGGTGATTTCGATGCCATTGCTGGCCTGCACCGGCAAGCCGTCCGGGGTGTAGATGTGCCAGCGGTACAGCGTCTTGCCGCTCTCGCGGTTGGCCATGCGCAAGGGCTCCAGCGCCGACGAGAAGGCGATCATCGAAAAGCCCGGAACGAGCAGGAAACCTGCCTGCTCGGGCTTGGCGGCGACTTTGGTTTCGCTCATGGGGGCTGATTGTACCGAACTGGCGACCTTTTTCGATCGGGTTGCATCAAGGGGGCGCCATGCCGGGCGCTTACCAGGCCCGGCGCGCGGATGTTTTCTCGCCGGGACGCAAGGAGTTTAGATGGTTTTTCGAGATTGAAGGTAATTGCCGAAGGCTCATCTTCATCCCCGCTTGCGCGGGGTTGGCGGATTTGGAGTGGGACGCCTTTGGCTCGATCCGTCATTCCCGTGTAAACGGGAATCTGGTCATGGGGTGTTGGTCCTTTGGAGATCCCCGCCGCGCCGCGCAGGCTTGCGCGGGGATAACGGGTTTGGAGTGACGCGCCTGCGGCGCGCAGATTTTTTATACCATCGAGTCGGGCATCGAGTCCTTGCGCTGGCGGATGAAAGCCAGCAGGGCTTCGTCGACCGCGGGGTCCAGCGGCGGTGCCTCGTACTCGTTGAGCAACTTCTTGAAGCGGGCGTTGCAGCGCTGCGCGTGATCCAGGCTGCCCTCCGATTCCCACTGCTCGAAGCTGTTGTTGTCGGTAATCGGCGACAGGTAAAACGCGTCCTTGAAGTTGTTCTGCGTATGCGTGCAACCGAGGAAATGTACGCCGGGTCCGACTTCACGAATCGCGTCCATGGCCTGGCCGTTCTCCGACAGGTCGACGCCGCGCATGAAGACCTCCATCATTGCCGCCTGGTCGGCGTCCATGATGAATTTCTCGTACCCCATCGCGAGCCCGCCTTCCATCCAGCCGGCGGTATGCAGCACGAAGTTGACCCCGGCCATGACCGCCGGCAACAGGGTGGCAGACGCTTCGTAAGCCGCCTGTGCGTCGGGCAGCTTGGATCCGCACAGGCCGCCGCCGGAGCGAAACGGTACACCCAGTCGGCGTGCCAGTGCGGCCATGGTATAGAGCACCAGCGCCGGCTCCGGCGTGCCGAAGGTCGGTGCCCCCGACTGCATCGACATCGAGCTGGCGAAGCTGCCGAAAATCACCGGCGCGCCCGGATTGACCAGCTGCACGAAAGTCATGCCGGCCAGCGCCTCGGCCAGCGATTGCGCCGCGGTCCCGGCGACGGTCACCGGCGACATCGCGCCGGCGAGGATGAACGGCGTGATGATGGTGGCCTGGTTGTGCTCGGCATACACCTTGGCGGCACCCAGCATGGTGTCGTCGAAGGTCATCGGCGAGTTGGCGTTGATCAGGCTGGTGGCGTAAGTGCGCGGCCGTCCGGTTTCGCTGTCGATGAAGTCGTCGCCGGCGATGATCTTGATCATCTCGATCGTGTCGAGCGCGCGTTCGGGTGCGGTTACCGAGCCCATGAAAGCCTTGTCGGAGTACTTGATATGCGAATACACCATGTCGAGATGGCGCTTGTTGACCGGGATATCGACCGGTTCGCAAATGGTACCGCCGGAGTGGTGCAGGCTCGGCGACGCGTAGGCCAGCTTGACGAAGTTCTGGAAATCCTCGATGGTCGCGTAGCGCCGGCCCTTGTCGAGATCGAACACGAACGGGCTGCCGTAGGCCGGAACGAAAACCGTGTGATCGCCACCGATGCGGACGCTGCGCGCCGGGTTGCGCGCGTGCTGGGTGTATTCCGCGGGTGCCGATTGCTGCACGATTTCGCGGCACATGCCGCGCGCAAAGCGCACGGTGACGCCGTCGACCTCGGCGCCGCCGGCACGCAGGATATCGAGCGCTTCCGGCATGTCGCGGAACTCGATACCGACTTCCTCGAGGATGGTGTCGGCGTTGTGCTCGATGGTTGCCAGGCCTTCCTCGTCCACGACCTCGAAACGCGGGATCTTGCGCGTAATGTAAGGCGCGCGGGCTGGCGCCGCGGCTCCTGCCGCTGCGCGTCGTGCATCGCGTCCACCGCGGCCGCGGCGGCCACGACCTGCTCGGGTATTGTCGCTCATCGATAACTCCGGGTTGTCGTGATCGATCGAAGTAGGTCAACCGCCAGAGTATCCGGCCTGCCCGCGGATCGGGCTGACCTGTGGGCGACCCTGAACTATGCGCCAGCGTCATCCGCTAATGCCCGGCGCGGTTGTTGTACCGGATAAATGGTTTAAAATGAAAAGCTTAGGAAATTCCGGGAGTGACGTCATCGAGGCCGAGAGCGAATCCATCGGCATCCTGTTGATCGAGGGTTACCCGATTATTCCGTTCAGCTGCGTGGTCGATTCGCTACGCACCGCCAATCGGTTATCGGGGCAAGCTCTCTATCGCTGGGAGTATTATGCGCCCGACGAGCAGCCGGTCAGCGCCAGCTGCGGAATCACCGTGCCGACCCGGCCACTGGCCGCGGCAAGCGATCTCGAAACCCTGGTCATCGTCGCGCCCAACACGGCGCAGCACTTCGACGATGCCAGTACCCTTAAACAGCTCAGGACCCTGGATCGGCAGGGCGTAAACCTCGGCTCCGCCAGTTCGGGCAGCTTCATCCTGGCGCGCGCGGGTTTGCTCGACGAGGTCCGCTGCACCATTCACTGGGAGAACATCCCGGTGTTCCGCGAACTTTACCCGCAGGTCGACGTGGCCTTCACGCTGTACGAAATCGCTGACCGGCGCTGCACCTGTTCGGGCGGCACCGCGGCGCTCGACATGATGCTCAAGCTGATCGAAAACCGGCACGGCCGCGACCTGGCGCTGCAGGTATCGCAGCAGTTTCATCACGACCGCATCCGCAGCGAGGTCGATTCGCAGCAAATGGCCGATCGCATCGACCTGGCAATGAATGCGCCGCGCCTGATCGACGTGATCAACCTGATGGAAAACAATATCGAGGCGCCGCTGCCGCTGCCGGCCATCGCCGAGAAGTGTGGCCTGTCGTTACGCCAGATCGAGCGCCTGTTTCACAAGTACCGGGACATGACGCCGAGCCAGTACTACCTGTCGCTGCGCCTGAAGCACGCCAAGCAGCTCTTGCTCAACACCAATCGCAGCGTGATCGATATCTCGATCGCAACCGGTTTCGAAACCCAGTCCTACTTCACCGCCTGTTACCGCAAGCATTTCGGTTCGTCGCCGCGCAACCATCGTTCGCAGGTGGCAACCGGCAACAAGGGCTGAGGGCACGGCCGACCGGGCTGTCGGGCCGGCGCTAGCCGAGCTTGCCGAAACCTCGCAGCGCGGACGCGCGGCCGATGAGTTCACGAAACTGCCGGTTGTCGTTGCGCTTGATCTCGGTGGCTTCGGTCAGCGCCGCCTGGAACTCTTCCGACTTGAGGATGGATACGTAGCGCTCGACGACATCGCCGGTCGGCGCGTAGGGCGGCTCGCAGGCGTGACGGTATTCCTGCGTCGCCACGCCGGTAATCTCGCTCGGCCCCGGGGTCGTGTCACACAGGTCGAACGCCATGTGCATGCTGTAGTTGCCGCTGGTCCTGCAGCGATGCGGTACGCCTGCGCGCACGTACAGGGCATCGCCGGGTTTGAGGTCGAACTCCTGCTGTACCGGGCCGAGCTGCGCGTCGCTCTGGTTCTCGATGTCGGCATAGCGACGCTGTTGCGGGGCGAACAATTGCCAGGTCTTGCGCCCGCCGAGCTGTACCACGAGTACGTCGTCGGCGTCGCAGTGGCCCGAGTAGGCTTCGTTATGCGGCTGTGAAAAGAACACCACGCTGTTACACAGCGCGCAGGGCAGGGAATCGTCGAGACGCGCGACGAAGCTGTTGATGCCCGGATCGAGAATATCGATGCCTTCGAGGACCACCGCGGCACCGGCCTTGATAGCGCTGTTCAGGCCCTCCTTGTCGATAAAGTCGAGCTGTCGGCGCTGCACGGTCTTGTAGAAGCTGGCTTTCTCCAGCTCGATACGCTTGCCCTTCAGGATGACGTGCAGCCACTCCGTGCGCAGCAGGGGATTATTGAGGTGACGATGCAGGTCCTGCAGGGTGAAAAACGACGGGTTCGAGATTGCGCCGCTGGCGAAGCCGTAAACCTCGGGCAGATCCTGCCGCTGGCGATGATAAAAATCGAGCAGTGCCTGCAGGTCCTTGTGGAGTTTCTGTTTCATCGGAGTCTCGTCGCTAGTTCGGTTCGGTTACAACAGGCCGGGAATCCTGGTTGGCGAAATGGAATCTTGCGAACCGCGGTGCACGGGTCTCGTTCCCCAGGATCAGGTCCGCCGCGCGCGCCGCGATCATCTGTGTCGGTGCATTGAGGTTACCGCTGACGATAGATGGCATGACCGACGCATCGACCACCCGCAAACCCTCGAGACCGTGCACGCGCAGTTCGCCATCAACTACCGCGTCGTCGCCATTACCCATGCGGCAGCTGCCGCTGGGATGATAATCGGTCGAGGCGGTGGCGCGGATCCAGGCCTCGATATCGCCGCGGCTGTTGACCTCCGGCGCGGGATCGACGCGCGCGCCGCGAAACGGATCGAAGGAA
The DNA here is from genome assembly GCA_030066085.1 of Gammaproteobacteria bacterium. GTDB lineage: Bacteria > Pseudomonadota > Gammaproteobacteria. Next base: position 33,760 of record JASJCI010000035.1, read on the forward strand.
CGCTGGTTGACGACTTCCTGGATACGGTCGAAGCCGTCGAGCATTTCGTCCAGGTCGCGCGTATCGCTCAGGTATTCGAAAAAAGCGGCGGGGCGCGCGGCCGGGTCGGCCGACAGCAGCTCGATCCTGCCCCGACTGAAGGGCCGCAGCTGGTCGACCTGCAGGGTAAAGGCCTGCGACATGGTCAGTTTGCGGCCCTCGAACTTTGCCGAAATCGGCGCGAAGTGATACTGCAGGTTGGGATACTCGATCGAATCGTCGCTGAACACGAGGCCGCCGGCCTCCCAGATGTTGGACGCGGCAAATCCCTTGTTGGTCGCGATCCAGCGCAGGCCGATCTTGAGCTTGTTCCAGGGACGCACGGACTCGTGGTAGGTGATCGGCCGGGTGCATTGCCAGGTACAGTGAATTTTCAGGTGGTCCTGCAGGTTGCGCCCGACGCCGGGCATTGCCTGCACGCTGGCGATATCGTGCCGGCGTAATTCCGCGGCCGGCCCGATGCCCGACAGCATCAGGATTTGCGGTGTCTTGATCGCACCGCAGGCGACGATGACTTCACGACTGGCGCGGGCTTGCCGCTGTCGTCCCCGGTGCCGATAGCGGACGCCGCGGGCGCGTTTGCCATCAAAATCGATACGTTCCACCAGCGCACCGGTGAGCAGGCGCAGGTTGGGGCGTCCGAGCGCGGGTCGCAGGTGGGCGACAGCGGCACTGCAGCGCCGGCCATTGCTGGTAGTGCTGTCGAGTCGTGCCAGGCCCTCGGGTTTATAGCCGTTGAGGTCGTCCGACACACCCTGCCCGGATGTTTCGCCCGCCTCGAGAAACGCGTCGAACAGCGGATTTTCGAGTTTGGCGCGCGATACGCCGAGTGGACCGCTGCCGCCGCGCCATTCGTTCTCGCCGCGCTCGGAGGTTTCGCCGGCGCGGAAGTAGGGCAGGCAGTGGGCATAATCCCAGCCGTCGAGACCGTGTTCGCTGGCCCAGCGGTCGTAGTCGCGCGGATGCCCGCGCATGTAGACCATGGCATTGATCGAAGAAGAGCCGCCGAGCACGCGTCCTCGCGGCAGCTCGACGTTGCGCGCATCGAGCGCGGCCTCGTCCTCGCTCTCGTAGTTCCAGTTGATCGAGGGATCCTTGTACACGCTGGATACACCTGCCGGGATATGGATCATCAGCTTGTTGTCCATCGGCCCGGCCTCGAGCACCAGCACCCGGTGTTCGCCGCTTTCGCTGAGCCGGTTGGCCAGCACGCAGCCGGCCGATCCCGCGCCCAGAATGATGTAATCGAATTCCTGTACCATGGGCGCAGGATCGCAACCCTCGTCTCCCGGGTCAATCCTTGGATGGCCAAACCCGGGGCTATCGCCTATGATCGCGTCCTCGGGGAGCAAGGGCGGACGTTTATGAGCGAAATTTACGACTTCGACCGCGAGATCGAACGGCGTGATACCAACAGCGCCAAGTGGGAGAAGTACCGCGGGCGCGACATCCTGCCGATGTGGGTCGCGGACAGCGACTTTGCCGTCGCGCCGCCGATCGTCGAGGCCATGCACCGGCGCGTCGACCATCCCGTGTACGGTTACGCGCACACCGCGAAGCCGCTGCAGGAATTGATTGCCGCGCGCATGCAGCGCCTCTACGACTGGCAGGTTTCACCGGACTGGGTGGTGATGCTGCCCGGTATCGTGGGCGCGCTGCATCTCGCCTGCCGCGCCACCGGCCGTGCGGGTGAAGGCGCTTACGTACCGCAGGTGATTTATCCGCCGTTTGCCAGGGCCCCGTCGTTTCACGGCATGCACAACCTGACGATGCCGATGACCTGGCGCGACGAGCGCCTGCTACTCGATCTCGACTGGCTCGAGCGCCAGCCGGCGAAACCCGGCCAGATCCTGCTGTTCTGTAACCCGCAAAATCCCGGCGGCACCTGTTATCGCCGTGACGAACTCGAGCGTCTCGTCGCGCTGGTCGAGGACAAGCAGTGGATCCTGTGTTCCGACGAAGTACACTGCGACCTGGTGCTCGAGGCCGGCCTGCAACACATTCCGGTCGCTTCCCTCGGGTCCGGCATCGAGCAGCGCAGCATCACGCTGATGGCGCCGAGTAAAACCTTCAATCTCGCCGGTCTTGGCTGCGCCTTTGCCATCGTGCCGGAGCCGAAACTGCGCAAGGCCATGACGACCAATCCCTTTATCGTGCCGCATGTCAACGTCATCGGCCTGGCCGCGGCGGAAGCCGCTTACCGCCACTGCGACGAATGGAATCGCCAGCAGTGTATTTACCTGGCCGCCAACCGCGATCTGCTGCGCGAGCGTATCAACCGCCTGCCGGGCCTCAAACTCGGGCCGGTAGAGGCGACCTACCTCGCCTGGATCGACGTGTCGGCACTGGGCCTCGACGATCCTCCGGCGTTTTTCGAGGCTGCCGGCATCGGCATGTCACCAGGCAAGGACTTCGGTGATTCAGGCTACATGCGGCTCAATTTTGCCTGTCCGCGCAGTCGCCTGGAGCTCGCTATCGAGCGCATCGAGCGCGCGGTCGAAGCCCACCAGAACTAGCGGCAGGCGCGATTTTCGGCGTTTTCGGGCGCTTTTACCGGGCTTTTCCCGGCCCGAACACGATGTCGTTATTGTCCCGGCTTTGGTCGTTCTAGCGCCGCGCGTCGAAATCGATTCGTCTATGCTTGTGTCCTGAGCAACAGCCCGCCACGGCTGGCGGATTTCTATTAGCAACTCGCAGACACAGCAGGTATCGACATGGCTATGCCCTCCCACGTGAAGTATCTCGTCATCGGCGCCGGCATTCACGGCCTCAGCACCGCCTATCATCTCGCGCAGCAATTGAAGGCAACCGGCCGCGGCGCTGGCAGCGACATCCTCGTGGTCGAAAAAGGCGGCATTGGCGCCGGCGCCTCCGGCATCGCCTGCGGCGTGGTGCGCAACAACTATTACCAGCCGGCAATGCGCGAACTGATGGCGCACAGCGTCGGCGTGTGGGAAACCGATCCGGAAGGCTACAGCTACCATCCCGTCGGCTACATGCAGATCAGCCCGGAGTGTATGCACGAAGACGTCGCCAGCATCGCGCAGCAGCAGAAGGAAATCGGTTACGAGTCGGTTTTCATCGAGGGCGAAAAGGACTCCGCGGACTACATGAAGACCCTGTTCGACGACTGGCAGGCCAAGGGCATCACCTCGGTGCTGCACGAAAAGCGCGGCGGCTATGCCAATAACACCAAGGCGGTTTATGGGCTTGCCAAAAAGGCCGAGGCCGAAGGTGTACGTATCTTGACCGGTTGCACCGTTACCGGCTTCAAGAGCGACTCGGCCGGTGGCGCGATCCAGGCGGTCGAAACCGACCGTGGCGAAATCGGCTGCGACCAGGTCGTGGTCGGCGCGGGTCCCTGGGCCAAGACGATCTGGGACATGCTCGAGCTGCCGAAGTCGGTCTCGATCAAGGGCGCCGACGGGCGCATGCACGAAAACGTGCCGATGTGGGTTTACTGGTCACTGCAGGAAGGCACGCTCGGGGTCGACCCGGAACTGCAGAAGACCAACGACGGCAGGTTCCCGCCGGTCATCCACGTCGACAGCGATCAGCCGCTGTACTCGGATTACGACGGCAGCCTGCTGACCGACCAGATGTGGGGTATCTACTACAAGCCGGACTTCCATTTTGGTGGCATCCAGGGTGGCGCCGCGCCGTACACGGTGGATACCGATCCGGACGAGGTCGCGGTCGATCCCTACGGCGTCGACTCGCCCGACTTTGTCGTGGGCGAGGATTTCGCCCACATGTGGACCTCGGCGCTGGCGCATTGCCAGAAGCGTTTCGAAGGGCAGATGGTGCACTACAAGAACGAGCCCTCGGGCGGCATCGGCGCCTTCACGCCGGACAGCTTCCCGGTGTTCGATCGTTTTCGCGAAAACGTCTACCTGATCGCCGATTCCAACCACGGTTACAAGATGATCGGCGTGGGCAAGCTGGTCGCCGAGGAACTCTGCGGCCAGGACAGCGCGCTGCTCGAGCCGTTCCGGTTCTCGCGCTACGCCGCCGGCCGCCTGCACCCGGTCTCCAACAGCCCGTTCCCCTGGTCGTAAACGACCAGGACCACGACGTCATACCCGCGTACGCGGGTATCTCAAATTGGGGACGTACCCGATTTTCTCTCGAAAACGGGGTACGTCCCCAGACGGGCTAGTGGACATTCCTGACTGCCTGGCGATGGCCTTCCGAGGCGACCCGGGACTGGCGGCTCAGCAGCAGGAATCCTCCGCCTTCTGCTCGTTGCCGCAGCATTCCCGCTCACCCTCGGGGGTCGGCACGAAGTCGCTGCCGTAGACCGGGCTCTCGCCGTGGGTGTAGAAGGTTTCCCAGGCGACGCGGTCCGGGTCGTAGATCCAGTTTTTCTCCGAGCGTGCGTAACAGCAGGTTGCGTCGGGCTGCGCCAGCACCGGTGCGCCGGCCTGCTGCAGTCGGCCCGCCACTTCGCCGAGTTCGTCCTCGCTGTCGACCTGGATACCGAGATGATCGACCCCGCCCTGGTCACCGCGCGTCGAAATCGAGAAATTGACCCGGGGATCGTCGAGCATCCACTTGGCGTAGTCCTGTTTTACGACCGTTGGTTCGACGTTGAACAGCGAATTGTAAAAGGCGACCGACGCGTCGAGGTCGGTTACCGAAAGGCTGACGTGCAGGCGTTTCATGGCAAATCTCCGGTTCGGTTGGGCTGGCAGCAGTCGGGCGCGAGGCTGGCCAGCAGGGGTTCGATCGATGCATGATCGGCGCGGCAGCAGTCTTCCAGCAGGTAGGCGAGCAGGCCGCGCATACCGTCGAAATCGATGCGGTAGATGATCGAGCGGCTTGCGCGCCGCGACGTGACCAGGCCCGCGTTCTGCAGGATCGAAAGATGGGTCGACAGGGTGTTGTGCGGTACCCCGACCGCGCTGGCGATGCGGCCGGCGGCGAGGCCGGCTTCACCATGTCGGATCAGCAGTCGAAACACGCGCAGGCGGGATTCCTGCGCCAGCGCAGCGAGAATCGAGACGGCAGCTTTTATTTCCATATGTCGACGATAATCGACATATTGTCTGCTGTCAACTCGGTGCCGGAGCTTTATGCGTTTTGACTGCTTCGACTACGCGCGGGGATTGACGCCGGCACGGAAAAGGAATATCTAGGACGATCTAGCGCTGCGAAAAACAACGACACCATGGCAGATTCATACGATTACGTAATTATCGGCGCCGGCTCGGCCGGCTGCGTGCTGGCCAGCCGGCTCAGCGAAGATCCGAACGTGCGTGTCGCGCTGCTCGAGTACGGCGGCAGCGATCGCAGCGTCGTGATCCAGATGCCGAGCGCGCTGTCGATCCCGATGAACATGAAGAAGTACAACTGGTTCTACGAGTCCGAACCGGAGCCCTTTCTCGACAACCGGCGCATGCACTGCCCGCGCGGCAAGGTGCTCGGCGGATCGTCGTCGATCAACGGCATGGTCTACGTGCGCGGACATGCCTGTGACTTCGACCAGTGGCAGGAGCAGGGCGCGCGCGACTGGGACTACCGCCACTGCCTGCCGTACTTCCGCAAGGCCGACGACTGGGCTTTCGGCAGCGACGAGTATCGCAACCAGGGCGGGCCGCTGTCGGTCAACAACGGCAACAACATGCAGAATCCGATCTACCGCGCGTTCATCGAGGCGGGTGCGCAGGCCGGCTACATGAACACCGACGACTACAACGGTCGCCAGCAGGAAGGCTTCGGGGCGATGCACATGACGGTCAGGAACGGTGTGCGCTGGTCGACCGCCAACGCCTACCTGCGCCCGGCGCAATCGAGGCCGAACCTGCGCGTCGTCACCGGCGCATTGACCCAGCGGATTCTGCTCGACGGCAAGCGCGCGGTCGGTGTCGAGTACACCCGCGGCGGCGCAAGCCGGCGTATCGACGCCACCCGCGAAGTGATCCTGAGCGCGGGTCCGATTGCGTCGCCGCACCTGCTGCAGCTTTCCGGTATCGGTCCGGGGCAGGTGCTGCAGGATGCCGGGATCGAGGTGCGGCACGACCTGCCGGGTGTTGGTGAAAACCTGCAGGATCACCTCGAGTTTTACTTCCAGTTCCGCTGCCAGCAGCCGATCACGCTCAACGCCGAGCTGACCCCGTGGCGCAAGTTGCTGATCGGCAGCCGCTGGCTGCTGACCCGGACCGGGCTTGGCGCCACCAATCACTTCGAATCCTGTGCCTTTATTCGCTCCAAAGCCGGCGTCAGGTGGCCGGATATCCAGTATCACTTTTTACCCGGCGCGATGCGTTACGACGGCAATGCCGCGTTCGATGGTCACGGCTTCCAGGTGCACGTCGGTCACAACAAGCCGCGCAGCCGCGGCTACGTGCGGGCGAAGAATGCGCGCGTCGGTGACAAGCCGTCGATTCGCTTCAACTACCTGCAGCACGAGGAAGACATCGAGGCGTTTCGCGCCTGCGTGCGGCTGACCCGTGAAATCATCGGCCAGCCGGCGATGAACGACTATCGCGGCGCCGAAATCCAGCCCGGCGAGGATGTGCAGAGCGACGCTGAAATCGATGCCTTCGTGCGCAGCGCGGTGGAGTCGGCTTACCACCCTTCCTGTGCCTGCCGCATGGGCGAGGACGAGCTGGCCGTGGTCGACTCCGAAACCCGTGTGCACGGCATCGAGTCACTGCGCGTGGTCGATTCGTCGATATTCCCGACCATTCCCAACGGCAACCTCAACGCGCCGACGATCATGACCGCCGAGCGTGCCGCCGACCTGATCAAGGGCAAGGGTATGCTCGAGCCTTCCGATGCAGAGGTCGGCCTCGGCCAGGACTGGCAAACCCTGCAGCGCTCGGTATCAACCTGATTGCGCGATCCTCGCCACGGTTGAATACGGCGTTTAGCCGGGTGTTGCAGCGGTCTCGTCGGACTCGACTTTAAGCGGGTCGAATGCGGCCAGGTGCCACGGTCGCATCGCCATCAGCAGCCCCACGCTGAAACGCCTTTCCAGCGGCAGATCCTGATCGGCTCGATGCAGCTCGGTAAACTCGCGCGCCAGCCCGCGCAGTTTCCTGCGAATTATGTCGCAGGTATGCTCGCTGAGCAGGCCGAACTGGAACTGGCGTAATTCGAGATCGGCGCCGAAATCGGCATCGAGAAACTGTTGCTGAATTTGCCGCTGATAAAATCGTTCGATCGGACCGTTGGGCAGCCAGGTAAAATTTCCGTCGATCAACAGCTTGACCCGGTTACCCGGCAGCAGCTCGATCAGCCCCAGCCGGTCGAGTCGCGCCAGGCAGCGAATGGTTTCGGACTCGTCGAGCCGGTAGTGGTGAAAAATCTCTTCGAACCCCATTCCGTTGCGCACGCTGACCGCCACCAGCAGCAACTTTATGTCGCTCACCAGCTCCTGTTCCTGTTGCTTGCTCAGGTGGCGGATTTTCTCGCGCGAAGCTTCGTGCAGGCGAAACAGGTCGCCCAGGTCCATGTGCATCATGCCGCAGACGATTTCGAGCCGCTGCAGGCTGAACGAGCGAGTCGCGAACAGTCGCTTGACGTTTGCTTCACTCATATCCAGTTCGCGTGCGATATCGGCATAGGTGATGCGCGCTGCTCGCAGCGTGCGCTTCAGTGTTGACAGCAGGGCGTCTGAATGTTTCACGTCGAATTTCCGGAAAAGTATATTAATAATATCTTCATAGGGCATTTATCCTATACAAATAGAAAAATAGTTTAAATTAAATCTCTCATCATTATAACTGGCGCAGTCAAACGCAACGGGAGATTTAGATGAAACCCCGCAAAGTGAGAACCGGATGGTCGATCCCGATCCTGCTTGTCGGCGTGTTTTTCACCGGCCTGTCACAGGCGGCAGGCTTGCTGACGCCTGCCGATGGTGCGCTGGCCCCACTCGAAATCCGCGAGCATCATGTCGACGTGGTGATCGAGGACGGTTATGCGATCACTACGGTCGAGCAGATTTTTCACAACCCGCATCCACGGGACCTGGCTGCGATTTACTCATTCCCGGTACCGGAAAAGGCGGCCGTGGCGGAGTTTACCGTCTGGATCGACGGCAAGCCGGTCACCGGCGAGGTGCTGGAAAAACGACAGGCGCGGCAGGTATACGAGGCGGAGAAAAGCGCCGGTCGTGATGCCGGCCTGATGGAGCAGGAAAGCTACCGGACTTTCGAGATACAGGTGTCGCCGATCCATGCCGGCCTGGATACCCGGGTTCGCTTCGCCTACATTCAGCCCGCGCATGTCGATACCGGTATCGGGCGTTATGTCTATCCGCTCGAGGAGGGCGGCGTCGACGAGCAAAAGCTGGCGTTCTGGACCGCGCAGGAGGTCGTACGAGACAAGTTCAGCTTTCAGCTGGAGCTGAGATCGGCCTACCCGGTTGACGCGCTGCGGATTCCCGATCGGCCGCAGGCCCTGATCACGCAACACGATTCCGGGCACTGGTCGGTCGATTTATCGTCGCCGGCGGTAGCCGCGGTCGAAGAGGCCGGCAATCCGATTACTCCCGGTCAGTCCGCGTTTTCACTCGACCGCGATCTCGTCGTCTACTGGCGACACCAGTCCGGATTGCCTGGCAGTGTCGACCTGGTTACCCACAAGCCCGACGCCGGTGGCCGTGGAACCTTCATGCTGACATTGACCCCGGGTGACGATCTGCAGCCGATTGTCGAGGGCAGCGACTGGGTCTTCATTCTCGACGTGTCCGGCTCGATGAGCGGCAAGTACCAGACCCTGGTTGACGGAGTGCAACAGGCGCTCGGCAAGATGCGTGCAAACGATCGTTTTCGAGTCGTGTTGTTCAACGACTCGGCGCGCGAACTGACCAGTGGCTTTGTCCATGCCACGCCGGAAAACATCAGCCACTACGGCCAGGCCCTGCTGCAGGTTCAGCCGGGCAGCGGCACCAACCTTTACGCCGGACTCAAACGTGGTCTTCGCAGCATGGACGCGGATCGCACCAGTGCCGTGGTCCTGGTAACCGATGGCGTGGCCAACGTCGGTGAAACCCAGCAGCGCAAATTCATCGAGCTCGTGGCGAAGCAGGATATCCGCCTGTTTACCTTTATCATGGGAAACAGCGCCAACCGGCCGTTGCTCGAGGCTATGACCGGAGCTTCGAACGGATTTGCCCTCAATATCTCCAACAGCGACGATATCGTCGGTCGAATTCTCGAGGCCGGCAGCAAGGTTACGCATGAAAGCCTGCACGGCGTCAAACTCTCGCTCCGGGGCGTGAAGACTGCCGACCTGACGCCGGCGAAGATAGGCAGCCTCTATCGCGGTCAGCAGCTCGTCGTGTTCGGTCACTACTGGGGTGATGGCATTGCCGACCTGCGCCTGGAAGGAAAAATCTCGGGCCGGGAAAAGGACTATTCCACCCGGGTCGAATTCCCGGCGACCACCGTTCTTAACCCGGAACTGGAACGCCTGTGGGCTTTTGCCAGGATCGAGGGCATGTCGACCGAGATCGCTGATTTTGGTGAAGATGCCGATTTACGGCAGGCGATTACCGAACTGGCAATCGAGTACGGGCTCGTCACTGATTACACCTCGATGGTGGTGGTTCGCGACGAGGTTTTCGACGCGCTGGGTATCGAACGCCAGAATCAGCAGCGCCTGCAGACCGAGAACCAGGCCCGCCAGCAGCGTGCGACTCAAGCGACACGCAACCACCGCGCCGACCAGTCGAAGCCCATGTTCAACTCCCCCCGTCCGAGCCATGGCGGCGCCGGGTCGGCCGGCAGCCTGCTGCTCGCTCTTTTCATCACTTTGATAGGCATCCGGTATGCCAGGGAGGTACGCCACTCGAAATAGACAATATATGACCCTCCTTGTTGACCCCGGGCCGAGAGGCCCGGGGTTTTTGTGTTTTCGCCGCAGCAGCGACTATGCTAGGAGGATGATGAATGAGAAAACACGGCTCAAGATACGAGGCGCGGGTGGTCGCGGACGGTGTCAGTAGTGCCGAGCGCGAAAACCTGCTGGTCGAAATCAAGACGGACCTGGCCAGCATCCGGCGCCTGCTGTCGCAGCGTGACGAACTCCAGTCCGAACTGCAGCGCATGGACGAAGTCTACGATACCCTGAGCGCGCAGTACCGCTACTAGCAAGCCGCGCGCCCTGCCCGGCGAACCCCGGCGAAGGGCGCGTTACCCCACGACCGCGAGCAGCACCCCGGCGGCTACCGCGGAACCGATGACCCCCGCGACGTTCGGCCCCATGGCGTGCATCAGCAGGAAGTTCTGCGGATTGGCCTGCAGGCCGATCTTGTTCGATACGCGTGCCGCCATGGGCACCGCCGACACGCCGGCCGAGCCGATCAGCGGGTTGACCTGGCCGCCGGTCACGCGGTACATGATCTTGCCCATGATCACGCCGGCCGCGGTACCGATCGAGAAGGCCACCATGCCGAGGGCGAGAATACCGAGCGTCTCGGCGCTCAGGAACTTGTCCGCTTCGAGCTTGCCGCCCACCGACAGGCCGAGAAAGATCGTAACGATGTTGATCAGCTCGTTCTGCGCCGTGCTCGACAGGCGGTCGACGACGCCGCATTCCTTGAGCAGGTTGCCGAAACACAGCATGCCGACCAGCGGTGTCGCCGCCGGCAGCAGGATCAGGGTCACGCCGAGCAGCAGCAGCGGGAACAGGATTTTTTCGCGCTTGCTGACGTGACGCAGCTGGGTCATTTTGGTCTGCCGCTCTTCCTCGGTGGTCAGTAGCTTCATGATCGGCGGCTGGATGATCGGCACCAGCGCCATGTACGAGTAAGCCGCCACCGCGATCGCGCCGAGCAGGTCCGGTGCGAGCTGCGAACCGACGTAGATCGCGGTCGGGCCGTCGGCGCCGCCGATGATCGCGATGGCCGCGGCATCGGCCATGCTGAACTCGATGCCGGGCACCAGGTTCATCGCGATCGCCCCGAACAGCGTGAAAAAGATACCGAACTGCGCGGCGGCGCCGAGGATGATCAGGCTCGGCCGCGACAGCATCGGGCCGAAGTCGGTCATCGCGCCGACACCCATGAAGATCAGCAGCGGGAACAGGCCGGTTTCTATGCCGGCGTTGTAGAGTATTCCGAGCAGGCCGTCGGGGCCGGCGATACCGGCCACCGGGATGTTGGCGAGAATACCGCCGAAGCCTATCGGTATCAGCAGCAGGGGTTCGAAACCCTTGGCGATCGCCAGCCAGATCAGCCCGCCGCCGACCGCGATCATCAGCAGTTGACCGAGGGTGAAGTTATACAGCCCGGTCGAATGCCAGAGCTCGAGCAGCCCCTGTTCCATAACCCGGCCGGTCTCAGCCGATGGTCAGCAGCAGTTGATCGGCCGCGATCGCGTCGCCCTTCTTGACCGCGATCGACTGCACGGTGCCGCCGCTGCTGGCGCGTACCTCGGTTTCCATTTTCATCGCCTCGACGATCAGTACCGGGTCACCCTCGGCGACCTGCTGGCCGACGCTGACGACCACGTCGATGACGCTGCCGGCCAGCGGTGCCCGTACCTCGGTGCCGCCGCTTGCCGGCGCGGGCGCGGTGGCTGCCGCGGGTGGCGCTGCAACCGGCGCGGGCGCCGCCACCACCGGCGTCACCTGGCTGATGTCGGCGTCACCGGGGCCGACCACGACGTCGTACTGGGTGCCGTTGACGCTGACGCGGTAACTGGCGACTTCACCCGCAGCGGCCGCTGGCGCCGGTTCGGCGGCTGCCACGGGCGCTGCCGCCGGCTCCGGCTCGCTGCCGGGCGCGGGCTCGAACGCATCCGGGTTGCCGCGATTCTTGAGGAAATTGACGCCAACCTGCGGGAACAGCGCGTAGATCAGCACGTCGTCGATCTCGGCATCGGCCAGCGCAAAACTCTCCGCTTTCGCCAGTTCGCGTAACTCGCCGGTCAGCTTGTCCATCTCCGGCTCGAGCAGGTCCGCCGGGCGGCAGGTGATCGGTTCCTTACCCTCCAGTACCCGCGCCTGCAGCTCGGCATTGACCGGTGCCGCGGTGGCGCCGTACTCGCCGCGCAATACGCCCGCGGTTTCCTTGCTGATCGACTTGTAACGTTCGCCCGACAGGACGTTGATAACCGACTGGGTGCCGACGATCTGCGACGTCGGCGTCACCAGCGGCACGTAACCGAGATCCTCGCGTACCGACGGGATTTCCTTCAGCACTTCGTCCAGCCGGTCGCTGGCGTTTTGATCGCGCAGCTGGTTCTCGAGATTGGTCAGCATGCCGCCGGGCACCTGCGCGGTCAGGATGCGCGGGTCGACACCCTTGAGCGCGCCCTCGAACTTCGCGTATTTCTTGCGCACGTCGCGAAAGTAGAGCGATATCTCCTCGAGCAGATCGAGGTCCAGGCCGGTAGCCCGTTCGCTTTCCTGCATGATCGCGACGAAGGTCTCGGTCGGTGAATGACCGTAGGTCAGGCTCATCGACGAGATCGACGTGTCGATCATGTCAATGCCGGCATCGATCGCCTTCATCAGCGTCGCGGTCGACAGGCCGGTGGTGGCGTGGCAGTGCATCGCCAGCGGCACCGAACAGCTTTCCTTGATCCGGCTGACCATTTCCTCCGCGGTGTAGGGGTGCAGCAGCCCGGCCATGTCCTTGATACAGATCGAGTGGCTGCCCATGTCTTCCAGGCGTTTCGCCAGGTCGACCCACAGATCGACGCTGTGCACCGGGCTGATCGTGTACGACATGGTGCCCTGCGCGTGTTTGCCGACCGCGATCGTGGCCTTGATCGCGGTTTCGAAGTTGCGCAGGTCGTTCATCGCATCGAAGATCCGGAACACGTCCATGCCGTTGGCGGCGCAGCGCTCGACGAATTTCTCGATCACGTCGTCGGCATAGTGGCGGTAACCGAGCGCGTTCTGGCCGCGCAGCAGCATCTGCATCGGCGTATTCGGCATCGCGGCCTTGAGCCGGCGCAGGCGCTCCCAGGGGTCTTCGCCGAGGTAGCGGATGCAGGAATCGAAAATGGCGCCACCCCAGGTCTCCAGCGACCAGAAACCGACCCGGTCGAGCTTCTCGGCGATCGGCAGCATGTCTTCGATACGGACCCGGGTCGCCAGCAGCGACTGCGAAGCATCGCGTAACACCAGGTCGGTGATCTGCAGGGGGTTGGCCATGTCAGTTTCCTTTTTTTCTATGCTGATGGATGGCTGCGCTGATCGCCGCGAGGTGTTGCGGATCGACACCGCTGGCAACGACACCGGTTGGCGCCGTGACCTCCGCCGGCACGATCCTGGCCACGATGCTGATTAGCCCGATCAGCAACACCAGGATGATGAACACCGCGCCCATGCCGAGTCCGAGCAATTGCAGGCTTTCGATCAGGAGCGCATTGATATCCATGGTCGAACGATTGGCACGCAAAAAGATCGGAAAGTATACTGCGCCGCGCGCCCGGGCGAAACCGTTGAAATCCGCGCGCAGGCCCGGCGCTGCGCGGCCGCGGTGATTGTCAGCGCTCGCGGGCGCGCAGACCCTCGATCGTCAGCGTCGGTGTCAGCAGGTTGGCGTCGACGCGGATTTCGATCAGCGCCAGGCGCTCGCTGGCCAGCGCGCGCTCGAGAGCCGGCGCGAAGTCGGCGGTGGCGGTTACGCGCTCGGCGTGCGCGCCGTGCGCCTCGGCGAGGGTGACAAAATCCGGGTTGATCATGTCGGTGCCGATGACGCGCCCGGGGTACTCGCGTTCCTGGTGCATGCGGATGGTGGCATAGGTGCCGTTGTTGACCAGGATGACGATCACCGCCACGCCGTACTGCATCGCGGTTGCGAGTTCCTGCAGGTTCATCATCAGGTCGCCGTCACCGGCGATCGCTACCACCTGGCGCTCGGGGTGCCGCAGCCTGGCGGCGATTGCCGCCGGCAGGCCGTAACCCATGGTACCGCTGGTGGGGGCCAGCTGGTTGGGATAGCGACGGTAGCGAAAAAAGCGATGCAGCCAGCCCGTGTTGTTACCGGCGCCGTTGCACACGATTGCATCGTCGCGCAGGCGGGATCGCAGCTGGTGGAAAACCTCCGCCAGCTGCAGGTCACCGTCGACCACGATGCTCCGGTTCCAGTCCACGTATTGTGTCCTTAAAGCTGTCAGCCTGTGCATGCGTCCGGGCGCGGTCGCCGGCTGGCTGCCGGCCAGCATTTCGACGAAGCGCGCCGCGTGCGCGACGATGCCGAGGTCGACCTGGTAGACGTGTCCCAGCTCCTCGGCAGCCGGGAAAACGTGAATCAGCTTTTGCCGCGGCCGCGGGATATCGATCAGGCTGTAACCACCGGTCGTCATCTCGCCGAGACGCGCGCCGATTACGAGCAGGCAATCGGATTGCCTGACTGCGTCTGCCAGGCCGGGATTGACGCCGAGACCGAGGTCACCGACATAGTTGGGGTGATCGTTGTCGAAATAGTCCTGGCAGCGAAACGAGTTGACCACCGGCAGCTGGTGTGCCGCGGCGAAAGCCTGCAGGCGCTCGCGGGTCGCATCGCTCCAGCCGCTGCCGCCGATGATGATCAGCGGTCGTTCGGCCGCGTTGAGCATCTCCATGGCGGTTGCGATATCCGCCTGCGAAGGACTGGTCTGCAGCGGCTGCCAGGCCCCGGCGTCGGCGGCCTCGCTGCTGTCGGTCAGCATGTCCTCGGGCAGGGCCAGCGCCACCGGGCCCGGGCGGCCGCCGGTCGCCACGCTGAAAGCACGGTTGACGTACTCCGGTACGCGGTCGGCATCCTCGATCTGCGCGGTCCACTTGGTGACCTGGCCGAACATGCGGCGGTAGTCGATCTCCTGGAAGGCTTCGCGCTCCGCGTCCCGCCGCGCGACCTGGCCGATCAGCAGGATCAGCGGGGTCGAATCCTGCATCGCGACGTGCAGACCGCCGCTGGCATTGGATGCGCCCGGTCCGCGGGTGACGAAACAGACGCCGGGCCGGCCGCTGAGTTTACCGTCGGCTTCGGCCATGTAGGCCGCGCCGCCCTCGTTACGACAGACGACGAGGTCGATCTCGCCGCGGTCGTGCAGCGCATCGAGCGCGGCGAGGTAACTTTCACCGGGAATACAGAAAATGCGCTCCACCGAGTTCAGGCGCAAGGCGTCGATCAGCAGTTCGGCGCCGCTGCGGAGGGAAGGATTCTGGCTCACGGAATTAGTCCTGGCCGAAGGTTATGAACTGGTTGCCGCCGCTGTTCTTGGCCGTGTACATCGCACGATCGGCGCTTTGAATCAGCGTGTCCATATCATCACCGTGATCCGGGTAAAAAGCAATGCCGATGCTGGCGGATAGGGTTATGGCTTCGTCGCCGAGGCGAAACTCGCGCGCCAGTTCCAGCAGTATCTTGCGCGCGATGCCCTCGACGTCGGTGGCACAGCACAGTTCCACCGCGATCACCGTGAATTCGTCGCCACCGAGGCGTGCGACCGTGTCCGAGTCGCGCATGCAGGACATCAGGCGCTGCCCGACCAGGCACAGCAGTTCGTCACCCCGGTGATGTCCGAGCGTGTCGTTGACCTGCTTGAAGTTGTCGAGATCGATGAACATCAGGCCGAGCTGCAGGCGGTGGCGACGTGCCTTGCTCAGTTCCTGGCCCAGGCGCTCGCGCAGCAGGTTGCGATTCGGTAACCCGGTCAGGCTGTCGTAGTTGGCTTTCTTCCAGATCATGCGATCCGACAGATCGCGCTCGATCGCGATCGACGCGAGGATGGCCGATTCGGCGATCAACTGCCGTGCCACCTGTGAAGTCGACTGCGGCCAGGCCACGCAGATGCGGCCGAGCCAGTCGCCGTTGGGGCCCTGGATCGTTTCCGTACGGCAATGCCAGGTGCCGTCACCGGCGATGCGCGCCTCGCGCTTGCTCCAGTAGCGCCGCGGTTCCTCCGCGCTGCTGTCGCGCAGTTCGATGCAGGCGATCGAGTCGTTCGTCGACTGTTCGATTTCGAAAGCGATCGACGCCAGCACCTCGTGCAGCGGGTAGCCGCGCGATATCAGTTCCAGGCTCTTGTTGCGCGAGCGCTCGTAACGTTCGTTGACGCGCAGGCGGCTCAGGGTTTCGATCAGCTCGCGCTCCGAGTCGCGCAGGCGGTTATTGAGCCCCTGCCAGTCCGGCAGGTTGATTTCCTTTTCCACCAGCGCCGCCAGGTCGGCCAGCATGGCGAGGTCAGCGGCATCGAATTCGCGTGTATCGTAGCCGAGTACGCAGACCGTGCCGAGCACCGCGCCGTTGGCCGCGCGAATCGGTTTGCCGGCATAGCAGCGAATGCCGGGTTCGGCGGTTACCATCGGGTTGTCGCTGAAGCGCGCGTCGCGCGTCATGTCGGTAATGACCAGGTGGTCGGACTGCAGGATCGTGTGACCGCAGAAGGAAACGGAACGCGGAATCTCGCTGACATCGAGGCCGACCGCGGCCTTGAGGCGAATACGATCGCTGTCGGCCAGCGAAATGGTCGCGACGGGCAGGTTCAGGCTGCTGGACGCGAGCCGCGCCAGGCGGTCGAAACGCTCCTCGCCGGGCGTTTCTAGCAATCCGAGGCCCCGCAGGGTCGCGACACGATGCGCCTCGTCCGCCGGATATGCTGGTTCCTGCATTGCGCTTGTCCCTCCCGGAGAATTCTTGTTTTGATTGTCGGCCGGCCCGCCAGGTTATGGCGCCGCTGCCACCGATCGCGTGCAGCGCAGGTTCATCTCGATCGGGTTCAAAGAGTATAGGCGAGGGTTGAGCAAAGTTCCGGAGAATCGACCTGCGGCGGCGACCGCGATTGTCGCGTGAAACGTCGGGCGGCTAGAATGCGCGCATGTTTTCCATGCATGCCAGGGGTCTTATGATCACCGCGGCCGGCGTCCTTGTGATATCCCCGGACGGCCTGCTGACGCGCCTTATTACGACCGATCACTGGACCATGATGTTCTGGCGCGCGATTTTCCTGGCTTTCGGCATGTGGCTGGCGTTGGGTTTCACGGCCCCGAACCGGGTCTGGCAACAGTACCGCAGCCTGCGCGGGCCGGGCCTGCTCAAGGTGCTGGCCTATTCGTTCGGCACGATTTCGTTCATCTACGCCATCACCCATACCAGTGTCGCCAATACGCTCGTTATTCTCAGCACGACGCCACTTTTCGCCGCGCTGATCAGCCGCGTCCTGCTGCGCGAGCGCATCCGGCCGCGCACGCTGGTGGCGATTGCGCTGGTGGCGCTCGGTATCGCGGTCATCGGTTCCGGCAGCATCGATCAGCCGGGAAACCTGCTGGGTGACGCGGTCGCGTTACTCGGCGCATTTTTCCTGGCCCTGGGGTTCGTATTCGTACGCCGCTTCCCGCAGACCTCGACTTTTGCCGCGATCTCCTGCAGCGGCTTGCTGACCGCGTTGATCGTCCTGCCGCTGGCCGCGCCGCTGTCGCTGACCGCGGCCGACCTGGGGTACCTGATGATCATGGGCCTTTACGTGGTGCCGCTCGGCACCGCGCTGATGTTCATCGGCCCGCGCTACATTCCGGCGGCCGAAGTCGGCCTGTTGATGCTGCTCGAATCCGTGCTCGGCCCGCTCTGGGTGTGGTGGTTGCTGGGCGAGGCGCCGGTCACGCAGACGCTCGCGGGCGGGGCCATCGTGTTATGCACGCTGGCGCTCAATACCGTGCTGGCGCTGCGATCGCCGCGCGCGAACGCATGATTGACGCGCCCAAGGTCGGGCATAAAGCTTTCCAATGGTGGCTGGCTTTCGATCGGGCAGACGATATACTGCGCAATCCGTGCGGCCGGTGACGCCGTACAAGACAACATCAAATCAACGGGATACAACCATGAGCGACCGAATCGAAGTCAGCGGCCTTAGCGTCGATCGCGGTATCTACGACCTGGTCGAGCGCGAAGCCCTGCCCGCAAGCGGTGTCGAATCCGCGGCCTTCTGGGAGGGTCTGGCCGGTATCGTGCGTGACCTGGGCCCGGACAACCGGCGCCTGCTGCAGGTACGTGACGATTTGCAGGCGCGGCTGGACGACTGGAACAAGAACCACTACGGGCGTTTCGATCCCGCTGCCTACAAGGCATTCCTGCGGGACATCGGCTATCTCGTCCCCGAAGGCGAGAGTTTCCAGATCAGCACCCGGAACGTCGACGACGAGGTTGCGGTGGTTGCCGGTCCGCAGCTGGTGGTGCCGGTCGATAATGCCCGTTACTCGCTGAACGCGGCCAATGCCCGCTGGTACAGTCTTTACGATGCGCTCTACGGTACCGATATCGTCCTCGAGGTCGAGGGCTGCAAGAAAACCGGCAGGTACAACCCGGTGCGCGGGCGCCAGGTCATCCAGTACGTGCGGGATTTCCTCGACCAGGCCGTGCCGCTGGCGGCGGGCAGCCATAACTACGCCGTCAGTTACCGGGTGCGTTCGGGCAAGCTGGTCGTCGTCATGGGTGACGGCAGCGAGACCGAGCTCGGCTGGCGCGAAAGTTTCGCCGGCTATCGCGGCGATCCCGATTCGCCCGAGGCCATCCTGTTCCGCCACAACCGGCTGCACATCGAGCTGTTGATCGGCGAGGGTTACTACATCGGCCAGGGCGACCTCGCCAACATCTACGATGTCCAGATCGAGGCCGCGATTACCACCATCATGGATTGCGAGGACTCGGTCGCGGCGGTCGACGCCGAGGACAAGACGCGCGTCTATCGCAACTGGCTCGGCCTGATGAAGGGCGACCTCAAGACCACCGTCATGCGCGGCGACGAAGCCATGGAGCGCAGCCTGAATCCCGACCGCGAATACATTTCTCCGCGCGGCGAGCCGCTGCGGTTGCCCGGCCGCAGCCTGATGTTCGTGCGCAACGTCGGCACCCACATGTACACCGACGCGGTAACCTGTGACGGCGAGGAAATCCCGGAAACCTTCCTCGACGCGATGGTCACGGTGCTCGCCGCCAAGCATGACCTGCTCGGCAACAGTGAATTCCGCAACAGCCGCACCGGCAGCATCTACATCGTCAAGCCGAAAATGCACGGCCCGGACGAAGTTGCCGAAGCGGTGCGCCTGTTCGAGCGGGTCGAGGATGCGCTCGGCCTCGAGCGCAACACGCTCAAGATCGGCATCATGGACGAGGAGCGTCGCACCACGGTCAACCTCAAGGAGTGTATCCGCGCCGCCAGCGAGCGTGTCGTTTTCATCAACACCGGTTTCCTCGATCGCACCGGCGACGAAATCCACACCAGCATGGAAGCCGACGCCATGATCCCCAAGAACGAGATCAAGTCTTCGACCTGGCTGCTCGCCTACGAGGACTGGAACGTCGACGTCGGCCTCGAGTGCGGCATGCGCAAGAACGGCCAGATCGGCAAGGGCATGTGGGCCGCGCCGGACAACATGGCGGCCATGATGGAACAGAAAATCGCGCATCCGCGCGCGGGCGCCAGCACCGCCTGGGTACCGTCGGCGGTTGCCGCCGCGCTGCACGCGATGCACTATCACCAGGTGCACGTCGGTACGCGCCAGCGCCAGCTGGCCAGGACGTCGCACGCGAGGCTCGACGACATCTTGACGCTGCCGGTACTCGACGGGCGCAAGATCAACCAGGGCGACCTGATCAAGGAGCTGGAAAATAATGCCCAGGGGATCCTCGGTTACGTCGTGCGCTGGATCGACCAGGGTGTCGGCTGTTCCAAGGTGCCTGACATCTCCGATGTCTACCTGATGGAAGACCGCGCCACGCTGCGAATTTCGAGCCAGCACATCGCCAACTGGCTGCACCACGGCCTGACCGACGAAACCCGGGTGCGCGAGGTGTTCGAAAAGATGGCCGAGATCGTCGACCGGCAGAATGCCGCTGACCCGGAGTATCGCCCGATGGCGCCGAACTTCGACGACAGCGTGGCTTTCCAGGCCGCGCTCGAGCTCGTGCTCCGTGGCCGCGAAATTCCCAACGGCTACACCGAGTTCGTGCTGCACCCGCGCCGCCGCGAAGCCAAGGCGCGGGCGCGCTAGCGGAACCGGCGCCTAGCGCGGAGTCGAACGCCGGTTGAACTTGAGCGCGCCGCGCGCGCGCAGTTCGAGCGAGCGCATGCAGTAGAGGCAAAAGCGGTTGACCCTTGCGTCGAGGCCATGCTCCTCGGCCAGCCGGACCACGGTGCCGTTGAGGACGTCCAGTTCCGACGGCCTGCCCTTGACGATGTCGCGCTGCATCGACGTGGTCGAATTCGGCGGCATGCTCTCCAGCGTGCGGATGGTTTTTTCGACGCTGTTGGCGGGCAGCGAAATACCCATCGCGCGCGCGAGCTGATCGACCTCCTCGACCGCCTCGAGCAGCATTTCACGAGTCTCGTGCTGCGCGAGCAGCGCGCCGATCGGTGCGCGCGATACCGCGCCGAGCCCGCTCCAGGGCGTTACCAGCATGAACTTTTGCCACATCGCGACGTTGATATCCTCCGGGATACTCGCCTTGACGCCGCTGCAGTGATTGAAGATTTCCGCGAGGCTGTTGACCCGCGGATCCGGCCGGTTGTCGAGATGGCCGAAACGGATCAGTGGACTGGCGCCGGTATGCTTGATGTGTCCGGGCGCGGCCAGGAATGACACGATGCCACAAAGTCCGCCGAGGACGTTGGCGGGATCGAGCGTTTCGCCGAGCCGCGCGGGCGCCTCGATGCCGTTTTGCAGCGGCACCACCAGCGTTTCCGGGCCGACCATGGGCAACATCGCCCTGGCCGCGGCGGCCACCTGGCCCGCCTTGACGCAGCACAGAACGTAGTCGACCACGCCGACCTTGCGCGGGTCGTCGGTAACCTCGACGCGGGGCAGGGTGAAATCACCGGCGATGCTGTCGACGCGCAGCCCGCGCTCGCGCATCGCATCGAGGCTTTTGTTACGGGCGATAAAGGTGACGTCCTGCCCGATCTGTGCCAGGCGGCCACCGAAATAGCCGCCTACGCCGCCGGTACCGAAAACCGCTATCCGCATTGAAACTCCGCGTCAGTCGCGCTCAAAACCGTCATTATGGCTCAGGCAGCCGGTTTTTTGCGAATAAATCGGCGGCCGCTGCCGGGCATGCGACCGCGACCGCTATCGGCGGCCTTGCCAGGTTGCGTTTGAAATTTGTTTTTGGAAAATATTTCCAAATTATAAAAAATATGGAATAATGCGCGCCCTGTCATGATATTGACGTTAAATCAACAACTTGTAGATCATTAACGGTTCCCCGAAAGAGAAACTGGAATAACGTTTTAAAACAATAGCGATGTTTTTTTCTGGTTTGGACGAGGCCGTGAATACAGATTCTGGCGCATGAGCACACAGGTATCCCCGATTTCCCGCCGCCGCGGGCGCCCGCCGGGCCCCAACGGCCGCTCCAGCGATGGTCATAACCAGTCGCTCGCGCGCGCGTTGACGCTGCTCGAGCGCCTGTCGCAGGCGCCGGGCGGAATGAACCTGACCGACCTGTCGCAACAGCTGGGTATGCCGGTCGCAACCGTGCACCGCCTGCTCAGCACGTTCGAGGCGATGGATTTCGCCGAGCAGGACGAGGCCGGCCTGTGGTTCGTCGGCCTCAAGGCATTTACCGTCGGCAATGCCTTCCTGCATCGCCGTGACCTGGTGGGCAGCGCGCGTCCGCACATGCAGGCACTGGTCGACTACTGCGGAGAGACCGTCAATCTCGGTATCGTCGACAACGGCGAAGCGGTTTTTATCAGCCAGGTCGAGTCCCCGGAAATGATGCGCATGATCGCGCGTCTCGGCAGCCGCTCGCCGATCCACGCCTCCGGCGTGGGCAAGGCAATCCTGGCGCACCTGTCGGAACGACGCGTGGCGCAGATCCTGGAGCGACGCGGACTGGCGCGCTTCACCGAGCGCACCATCGACAGCCCGGCCGAACTGCGCGCGGAATTCGAGCAGGTCCGCCGCCTGGGTTATGCGCTCGACGACGAGGAACACGCGATCGGGCTGCGCTGCGTGGCGGCGCCGATCTTCGACGAAAACGGCCAGCCGCTGGCGGCCATTTCGCTGTCCGGCCCCAAGGCGCGCCTGGTCGATGGCCGTCTCGGCGAACTCGGCAGCGCGGTAGCGCAGACGGCCGCAGATATCACCGCCGTGCTCGGCGGTCGCAAACCGGTTTTTTGAACATCCATTCTTGAACTTGTAACGGGAGACGAGAGAAATGTCCGCACAACCTGAACTGAACTACTCATCCGAGGCCGGGTTTACCGTCCCGCCGCGGCTCGAAATTCCGGACACGCTGGCGGCGGGACCCGGACCGGGTAACACCGATCCGCGCGTGCTGCAGGCCTTCGCCGAGGCCGGGGTCGCCGATCACATGCAGGCCGACGTCGTGCGCGGCATGCGCGAGGCCAAGCAAATGCTGCGCGAGGTGTTCGGTACCAAAAACGCCTACACTTTCGCCGTCGTCGGCACCGGCTGGAGCGCGCTCGACTGCGCCTTCACGCCGATCCTGCCTGGTGACACCGTGGTGACTTTCGTCAACGGCACCTTCAGCGGTATCGACGATCTCAACATCCGCATGAAGGCATCCAGCCGCGAAGACCTGGCCGCCAGCCCGATGGATCCGAAACCCGCCAACGTGATCACCGTGCAGGTTCCGCACGGCCAGTCGGTCACCGCCGAAATCATCGAGGCCGCGCTTGCCGAGCACAAGCCCATGTGGGCCTGCATGGCGCACTGGGAAACCGGCAGCGGTCGCATCAACGACGTGCAGGGCTTCAACGACGCCTGCGCGAAGCACGACGTCATGGGTATCGTCGACTGCGTCTCGAGCCTCGGTATCGCCGATTTCGACATCGACGACTACCCGGCGATCACGACCTGGGCCTCGTGCCCGCAGAAGGGTATTCTCGGCCTGCCGCTGACCTACGCGCCGATCAGCTTCAACGATCGCGTGATCGACCTGATCAAGACCCGCGGTTGCCCGTCCTACGACCATCACCCGATCCTCGATGGCAAGCACTGGGGTATCGTCGACGGTGAAGACGTCGAGACCGCGGCCTACCATCGTACGCACTCCGGTTACGCGGTGGCATCGTTCCACGAAGCGCTGCGGCTGTTGCTGCAGCACGGCCGCGCACAAAAGGCCGCGGACTACGCGTTTTACGAGCAGGGGCTGCGCAACGCGGTCGAAAGCATGGGCTGCCGGGTCACGTCGAACATGACCAGCCTGGTGGTATTCAACCTGCCGCAAGCTTTCGAAGGACAGGAAAAGGACCTGGTCAACGGCTGCCGCGCCGAGGGTTTCGCGATCTGGCCGACGCTGTCCGAGCCGACCCAGATCCGTATCGGTATCCTGAACCAGCTGACCCCGGAAGCGATCAACGACATCGTCGGCCGTTTCGCCGACGCGATGATCAAGCTCGGGGTAGAGATCGACAAGAACGTGATCATGGACGATCTCGACAGTTATCTCGCGAGCCGCTAACTGCAGGGCTCTGCTTCAGCCCGACGCCGGCCTCGTGCCGGCGTTTTTTTATGGGCTTTTGTGAGCAAAGCGAGCAATCACCCTATATTCGTCATCCCGCTTCGGCGGACCGCCGCGCAAGGCTGCGCGCCCCGGCGGGGATCTTGCGAAAACGCCATTGTCCCCGCCCGAGGGTGCCGGGCCGCCGTTACTATTTCCCGCGTCTGTCCGGGCGCCTGCGGCCCCCGGCCTTTAGGCCGCCGGAAATAGTAACGGCAGCCCTCGGCCACTAGCGTCCGGATTTTTTGGCGGACAGCCAGGCCCCATCGCGCTGGGCCGTCATTGCGAGACCCGCAGTGCCGCAGCAATCTCCCGCAATAGCTACACCCCGTCATCCCCGCGCAAGGCTGCGCGCCCCGGCGGGGATCTTGCGAAAACGCCATTGTCCCCGCCCGAGGACGCCGGGCCGCCGTTACTATTTCCCGCGTCTGTCCGGGTGCCTGCGGCCCCCGGCCTTTAGGCCGCCGGAAATAGTAACGGCAGCCCTCAGCCACTAGCGCCCGGATTTTTTGGCGGATAGCCAGGCCCTATCGCGCTGGCCCGTCATTGCGAGACCCGCAGTGCCGCAGCAATCTCCCAAAACCGTCATCCCCGCGCAAGCGGGGATCTTCCGAAAACGCCACAGTCCCCGCCCGAGGGCGCCGGGCCGCCGGTAGTATTTCCTGCGTCTGTCCGTGTGCCTGCGGCCCCCGGCCTTTAGGCCGCCGGAAATACTACCGACAGCCCTGCTCGTATTGTTCATGATTCGACAGGTTGATGCTTTTGTCTCAGTTCCGCGGCGCAGGCATTAGCGTTTCATCTTTACAAGAGGCGCGATAGTGCCTCCGTAAGTTACTAGAATCATGTAGTGCGCTGGAAATTCATTCGCTCCGCACATCTCTTCGACGGAAGAAGTACGATTGCGAAGGAGGGTGCCGGGATTTCCTGCGCGGGGCGTCGCGCGACAGGGATGTCGCGCGCGAGCCTACAGGGATGTATTTACGGCGTACCCGCGCAGGGAATCCCGGTACCCTCCCCGGCGCGATCTCGAAGCCTGGAGCAAGTGTGGTGCTGTATTGATGCCCTCGTAAACAGGTGTGGAGGCAAGCGGATATCAGCGACCGGTATCGGTTAACGGGTCGGTAGTGCCCGCGGCCGGGTCCGCCGACGGCGGGCGACCGGCGAAGTTGAGGCAGGCCACGGTCAGCGCCGGCAGAAAAGTCAGCGTGACGATCGCGGTGCCGACCAGGCCGAACAGCACGATGACGCCGAGCCCGCGGTAGAGCTCGGTGCCCGCTCCGGGAATCAATACCAGCGGTGCCAGGCCGCAGACCGTGGTCAGCGTGGTCATCGCGATCGGTCGCAGGCGCACGGCAACCGCGTCACGCACGGCCTCGACCGCGTTCATGCCGGCCTCGCGAAAGTTCAGCATGGCCTGGTGCACGATCAGGATCGGGTTGTTGACCACGGTGCCCATCAGGATCAGGAAACCGAGCATCGTGATCATGTCGAACGGCTGCTGGATTGCATTCATACCGAGCAGCGGCAGCAGCGCGCCCGCCGCGTTCATCAGCCACAGGCCGACGATACCGGACGCGATACCGAGCGGTATCGTGGTCATGATCAGCAGCGGGTAGCCCCAGTGCGCGAGGATGGCCACCAGCACCAGAAAGATGATCGCCAGCGCAATGGCATAGTTGGTGGTCAGTGACTCGCGCGTGGCCTGCAGGGCATCGGTAGCGCCGGAGATCAGGATCTTGACGTTGCTCGGGATCTCACCGGCCTGCCGCAGGTGGCGCACCACGTCCTGCTTGACGATGCCGAGGCCGGTTTCGAGCGCGATGTTCTCCGGCGGAATGATCGACAGCGTGACCGTGCGTCGACCGTCGACGCGGCGGATATTGCTGGTATCGACCGACTCGACGACCTGCGCCAGCGAGGATAGCGGCACCACCGCGTTGGCCGGCGTGTAAATCGGCAACTGCTCCAGCCGGTCCAGCGGTGTGCGCGCGCCATCGCTGCCGTAGAGGTAGATATCGATCTTGTCGTCTTCGATGAAAAACTCGTCGACGTAGGCGCCGTCGGTCAGCGCGGCGACGGTAAAACCCATGTCGGCGCTGGACAGGCCGGTTTGCGCGAGCCGTTCCCAGTAGGGCCTGATCTCGACCATCGGCTGCGACAGGGTCAGGGACCTCGGCTGGGAACGGACGCGGGGCCGATCCATGACTTCGCGTGCGCGCGCCTCGATCGTGCCGGCGACGCGGTAGATCTCTCCCAGCGCCGGTCCCGAGATATCCAGCGTGATGCTGCGCGTGCCGCCGCTGTTGGAAGTGATGATGGAACCGCGCGTAACGAATGAGCGCATGCCGACATAGGATTCGAACTTGCGCTCGACGGCATCCATCAGGTGCCGGATATCGCCGGGGTCCTTGGTTTCCGCGATCACGAACAGGCGCGTGGCCTGCACGCTGACATTGAGATAGCGCAGCGCGGGCACCTCGGCATCGCCGCGCTGAAACGCAGCGGGTTCGTCTTGCAGGAATGGCAGCAGATAATCCTGCAGCTCGTTGGCGACCCGCGTCATGGTTTCGAGGTTGTAGCCGGTCGGTGGCGCGAGGTTGGCGAACATCTTGGGCTCCTCGCCCTCGGGCAGGTACTCGGCCGGCGGGGTCAGGTAAACGATGATCGCGGCGCACAGGCCGACCACGCCGGCAATCACGCCGACGCGGCGCGTGCCGCTCGCAATCATCCAGCCGACGCCGCCGGTGAGAGCATCGCGCCAGCGCGCGGGCCTTGCCTCGCTGAGCGCGGCACGATCGAAAACCTGCACCGCGGCGGCCGGGATCACCGCGATCGCGATCAGCATAGACGCGATGATCGACGCCGAGATCGCGATCGCGACGTCCGAGTACAGTTGCCCCGCCTCCTGTTCGATGAAGGCGATCGGCACGAACACCAGCACCGTGGTCAGCGTCGATGCCAGCACCGCCGGCCACACGCGGCGCACGCCATCGACCGCGGCCTGCCAGCGATCCAGCCCCCGCCGCCAGGCCTGTTCGATGCTCTCGAGCACGACGATGCTGTTGTCGAGCGTCATACCGATCGCAAACGCGACACCCGCGAGTGAAATCACGTTGATCGTGCGCCCGGCGAGAAACAGACCGGCAAACGCGGCGATGGTGCAGACCGGGATGCCCATCACGCCGATCAGCGTGACCTTGAAGCGGCGCAGGAACAGGAACATGACGAAACTGGCGAGCAGGGCCCCGATCAGCAGGTTGGTCCAGACATTTTTCAGCGAGGATTCGACATAGCCGACGTCATCCGCCAGCAGTCGCATCTGCATCCCGGCCGGGTTCAGCAGGTCACGGTTGAGTTCGTCGACCAGCAGCATCATGCGGCGCTTGATGTCGATTACGTTGGAGCCGGCCTGGCGGCGCACCGACATGCCCAGCGCGGCGCTGCCGTTGGTGTAGAAGAAGCGGTTGATTTCGAAATGGCCGAGGCTGACCTCGGCGACCTCGCCCAGTCGCAGGTGCGCGTCGCCGCTGGTATCGATGATGACCTGCTCGAGATCCTCGACATCGTCGAAGCGCCCGATAGTGCGCAGCAGGTAGCGCCGTTTACCGGACTCGATTTCGCCGCCGGAGACGTCACGATTGCGTTCCCGAATAGCGCGCCGGACCTGGTCCAGGGTCAGGTTGCGCTCGGCCAGGCGCGCCGGGTCGACGCGCACCTGGATCTGGCGCGGCGCGCCGCCGTAGGTCGAAACCTCGGAGACGCCGGGTACGGTTTCCAGGCGCGCGGCGACGTTGTCGCGGACGTAATCCTGCAGCGGCGCCATGTCGAGATTGCGCGGGTTGCCGGGCAGCGGCGTGACGCGGAAGAACATGAACGAATTGGACGAAAACGAGGTCGCGAAAATGCGCGGCTCATCGACATTGTCGGGGTAATCGGACACCCGGTTGAGCGCATTGATTACGTCGATCAGCGTATTGTTGAGATCGATACCGAACGGGAATTCGAGCTCCATCCACGCGCGGCCGAAAGACGCCGACGACACGATGCGCTGCAGGCCCGGCACGCTGCGCAGCTGTTCTTCCTGCTCGATCAGGATCTCC
Source organism: Gammaproteobacteria bacterium (assembly GCA_030066085.1). GTDB lineage: Bacteria > Pseudomonadota > Gammaproteobacteria. The sequence goes on from JASJCI010000035.1 coordinate 61,312, forward strand.
TTTTCCACGTCCTGCGGCGTCGCCCCGGGCCAGATCGTGCGAATTGAAATCGTGCGTACCTCGAGATCCGGGATCATCTGCACCGGGATGCCCGAGGCGGCAACCAGGCCGAGCACGGTCACGATCAGGGTTGCGACCGCAACCAGGATACCGCGCCTGACGAGTCGTTCGAACACGGGACTAGTCGCCGCTCGCGCTGTCGACTTCGCGCGCGATCACGACCTGCCGGTCGCGCAGCGATTCATTACCGCGTACCACCACCCTTGCGCCTGCCGCCAGTCCGCTGGTGATTGCGACCTGGCCGTCGAAACCGGGCCCGGTCGACACGCGTTGCTCGCGCACGCGCGTACTGTCGCCGTCCTGCTCCGCGATCCAGACCGTCACTCGCCCGTCGGGGTGGCGGATCAGCGCGTCGCGCGGCACGACGATACCGCTGGAGTCGCCCTCGATGCGCAGCAGCGCGCTGGCCGACATGCCGGGTGCCAGCCGCAGGTCCGACTCGAGCAGCGCGACGCGCAGCAGGAAGGTCCTGCTGACCGGGTCGGTTACCGGCACCAGGGTTGCGATACGCCCGGCGAAACTCTGCCCGGGAAAGGCGTCGAGTGACACCGTCAGGCGAGCCGACCGCTCGAGCCTGGCGTAGACCGACTGGGGCGCCTGGAAATCGATTACCAGGTTGTCGAGTGCCACCAGTTCGACCACGGTCTGGCCGGGTTGAATCCATTCACCACGCTCGACATGCTTGCGGCTGACCAGCCCGGCGAAAGGCGCGCTCAGCTGGTGGCGCTCGATCTGCGCGGCCTGGCGCTGCTGCTCGGCTTGCGCGCGCCGCAGTTCGGCGGTATCGATACGTACCTCGGCGACCAGCGATTCGGTGACCGAGACGCTCTGGTTCTGACCCAGGCGGCGTGCCTCGGCCAGCCGCCGCTCGGCATCCTCGAGCTCGTGGCGTGCCTGCTCGGTCGAGGCCTGCGCCGCCGCCAGCGACAGGGTTTCGAGCTCGTCGTTGAGCCGCAGGATGACGTCGCCCGCGCGCACGCGGTCGCCCAGTTCGACCTGCACCGAATCGACCAGGCCGCTGACCTCGGTCGACAGTTCGGCCGTGCGCGGCGATACCACGCTGCCGCTCAGCGAAACCTCCTCGTACCAGGCGGACTGCTCGGCGACGCTGACCAGTACCACCGGGCCTTCCTGCTGGGCCAGGGCCGTGAACGCGAGCAGCAGGCTCGTCGCCGACAGGGCGCGAAGCGGACGTTGGAGGATCGACAGGAAGTTCGGGTTCATCGGTTACGCGCTGGTAATGCAAGACGCATAAACTAACACCCCGCCGGGCAAATGGCGATTACCAGGCGGCGGGCCGATTCAGCAGGATCGTCCGCGAGCGCTGACCGGCCACAGGCACTCGACCCGGCCGCCGCGAATGCCGACGTACCAGTCGTGCAGGTTACAGGTGGGATCGCAGTGCCCGGGCACCAGCCGGAGGCGATCGTTCAGCTGCAGCCGGTTGCCCGGATCGGCCAGCACGCCGTGTTCGTCGGAAATGTCGACGTATTCGATATCGTCGGCGCCGTGGACCCTGGGCAGGCCCGATTCGGCGCTCATGACCTTGAGGCCGGCGTCGCAGACCGCGAATCCCGGGCGTGCCACCGACATCACCGCGGTCAGCACGAACAGGCTGTTGCTGAACTCGGCCAGCCCCCGGCCGTCGGCGTCGCGCACGCGCTGGTAGTCCGCGTCCATGAACACGTAGGAACCGCACTGCAGCTCGTTATAGACACCCGACCCGGCTTCGAACGGGTAACTGCCGGTGCCGCCGCCGGCAACGATGTCGCAGTGCAGGCCGGCGGCCGCCAGTGCCTCGACCGTGCTACGCGCCAGGTCGGTCGCGGCGGTGATTGCGCCGGCGCGCTCGGCATGATCGCGAATGTGCTGCGCGGCACCCTGGTAAGCCTGCAGACCGCTGAATTTCAGCCCCGCGGCGGCGTCGATTTTACCCGCGATAGACACTGCCGCCGGGCCCGGCTGGACCCCGCAGCGGTGCGCACCGCAGTCGATTTCGAGCAGGCATTCGAGCGTCACGCCGTGCTTTTGCGCCGCCGCCGACAGCGCGTCTACATTGTTCGCGTCATCGACGCAGACCAGGATCCGGGCGCGCGTCGCAAGCGCTGCCAGGCGGTCGATCCTGGCCGGGTCGACGACCTGGTTCGAGACCAGGATATCGACGATGCCGCCATCGACCAGGGTTTCGGCCTCGGCGACCTTCTGGCAGCACAGCCCGCAGGCGCCGCCGTGTTCGACCTGGTAGCGGGCGATGTCGACCGAGCGGTGCGTCTTGGCGTGCGCGCGCAGGCGCACGCCCGCATCACTGAGCCGGTCGCGCAGGGTCGCTACATTGGCTTCGAAGGCGTCGAGATCGACGATCAGTGCCGGTGTCGCGATCTCGTCCGTCGACATGCCGATGCGGGCAGGGATATCGAGTCCGACCACGGGTTCGACCTCGCGCGACGACATTTATTTACACCCCGGGCATTGCCTGATATCGACGTTGCCGCCGGTCAGGATGACGCCGACGCGTTTGCCGGCGAAGCGCTCGCGGTGCTGCAGGATCGTCGCCAGCGCCACCGCCGACGAGGGCTCGATGATCAGTTTCATGCGCTGCCAGGTCAGGTACATCGCATCGATAATATCCGCTTCCTCGGCGAGCAGGATGTCTTCGACGAACTGCGACACGAAGTGCCAGGTGCGTGGCTTGAGGTTTGCGCTGAGACCGTCGGCTACTGTTTTCTGGCCGTCTTTCTCGACGATGTGGCCGGCGTCGAACGACTGGCGCGCGTCGTCCGCCTGCGCCGGTTCGGCCGCGATCACGGCGACGTCAGGCGCCAGGCTGGACAGTGCCAGGCAGGTACCCGAGATCAGGCCGCCGCCGCCGACCGGGGCCACAATCATATCGAGACCCGGTACGTCGCTTTGCAGTTCGAGCGCGCAGGTCGCCTGGCCGGCGATTACGCGCGCGTCGTCGTAGGGGTGCACGACCCGGGCACCGCTGGCCGCCACCAGTTCGGCCAGCGTGTGCTCACGCGCGGCCTGGGTCGGCTCGCACTCGACGATACGGCCACCGTAGCCGGCGACCGCCGCCTTCTTGGCGGCCGGCGCGGTGCGGGGCATCACGACCGTGGCCTCGATTCCGCGCCGGCGGGCGGCATAACACAGCGCGCCGGCGTGATTGCCGGAGGAATGCGTCGCCACGCCGCGCGCGGCCTCGTCGTCACTCAACGCGAATACCGCGTTACAGGCCCCGCGCGCCTTGAAAGCACCGACCTTCTGCAGGTTCTCGCATTTGAAGTAGAGTTCGGCGCCGGTCAGTTCGTTGAGGTACTCCGACGTCATGACCGGCGTATGGTGCACGTGCGCCGCGATACGTTCGCGCGCCTCGAGCACCTGGTCGAAAGTGGGTATGTCCATGCCGATGATGTCCACTGCAAAGTCCTGCGGAATGATGCCATAGCCGGCGGCGAAACCCGAGCCCGGCCGGAGCCGGTTGCCGATCAGTCGCGCCGGCGCAGCAATTCGAGTCGCGCGAACAGTGCGCGCATCTCCGGGTTGTCGATGAATGACAGGTTGTACGGGTGCTCGCACACGATGCGTTCGAACCCGCGACTCGCGGGCAGCGATTCGACCAGGTTGGCGATTTTGCCCCACAGCAACAGGGTCGGGTGCAGCTCCGCCGTGTCTGCCAGCAGTCGGTCGAGAAAACCGTGCCAGTAACGCGCCTCGCGCGCGGGCTTGCGGGCCGGATGCAGAACCGGGGTCGCGTTGAGCAGCAGGAATCCGGCCGCGTGCAGGTTGGCGAACAGCTCGTCCAGCGTTGTCACCAGCCCTGTCCTGTCGATCGCCGCTATTTGCGCCGGGCCGAATTTGCCGTCGACACCAGGTGCCGCGAGGCATTCGGCGAGAATCGCGGTCTTGACGATGTTGCGCAGCGAGGTCGCGCGATTGACCGCCTTGCTCAGTCCCTGTTCGCTCCACAGCGAACCGACCGCCGCGTCCTGGAACGCGATGCCGTTGGCCGAAGCGGCGCGCGGGTAAGGCGACTCGCCGATCAGCAGGTAGCGCAGACCGCGACGGTCGCGGCGAAAGGCGGCCAGCAGTCGATCGGCGCCCGGCAACCAGTCCGGATCGGCGAGCAGGTCGCGCAGGTAGGTGGGTTCCACCGCCGCGAGCGCGTCGATCAGGATGGCACGCCACTCGGGGTGAATCCGCGAGCGTTCGAGCAACTGCTCGATATCATTCATCGAACAGCAGGGCGTAACGGCTGCCGCCGGGTTTGTCGCAAGCGCCGGTCATGGCCGGATTATGCGACCGGCGGCGGATGCCTGTCCATCCGGCGGAGAAAAACCGCCGTGGCGCGCGGTTGACCAGAAACTGTGCGCGTGGCGCCCGCGCCATGACGGCTTTGCCGGCGTCGGCCCCCGTGGTCTGCATCCGCGCCGACCGCGCCACGATGCCCGTAGCGCCCGTCGTGACAACGGTCGCGCGGGCCCGGCCTGGACGAGCTGCCCGCTCGACCCGCCGAGCGTGGCGGCCGACAGGTTGCCTTTTGGGTTGCCGCGTAAAATCTGCGGGGTTAGGATCGGCGGCAAAAGCATAACCAGTCCGGCCATACCGCCTTGCGCCAAACGGAGAGCGAACCATGACATCCGCCGCGGATGCCAGTGACCAATACCGCCTCGAACTCGATGGCATCACCAAGATCTATCCGTCGGTGATTGCCAACGAGGACGTGTCACTCAAGGTCAGGAAAGGCGAGATCCACGCCGTGCTCGGCGAGAACGGTGCCGGCAAGTCGACCCTGATGAAGATGATCTACGGCGTCGCGCGCCCCGACGCCGGCACGATGAAGTGGGAAGGCGAGCGGGTCCGGATCGAGAATCCCGCGCAGGCGCGCCGTCTCGGTATCGGCATGGTGTTCCAGCATTTCTCCCTGTTCGAAACCCTCAGCGTGGTCGAAAACGTGGCGCTGGCGTTGCCCGGCAAACCGGATCTCGACGAGCTTGCCGGGCGGATCAGCGAGGTTTCCAGCCGCTATGGCCTGCCGGTCGATCCGCGGCGCCTGGTGCACGCGTTGTCGGTGGGCGAGCGCCAGCGCGTCGAAATCATCCGCTGCCTGCTGCAGTCCCCGCGCCTGTTGATCATGGACGAACCGACCTCGGTACTGACCCCGCAGGCGGTGCGCAAGCTGTTCGACACGCTGCGCCAGCTCGCCGCCGAGGGCTGCAGTATTCTCTATATCAGTCACAAGCTCGACGAGATCCAGCAACTCTGTCATGTCGCCACGGTACTGCGCGATGGCCGGGTGACCGGCGACTGTGTGCCGTCCGAGGAAACGCCGCAATCGATGGCGCGCCTGATGATCGGCAGGGATCTGCCGGTACCGGAACACGCCGCGCCGGCCGAACTCGGCGAGGTCCGCCTGCGCCTGAACGGCCTGTCGCGCGTTGCCGACGATCCCTTCGGCACCGATCTCGAGGACATCAGCTTCGAGCTGCGCGCCGGCGAAATTCTCGGGATCGCCGGGATCTCGGGCAACGGCCAGCGGGAACTGGTCTACGCGCTGTCCGGCGAGGAGCCGCTCGACGACGCCGCCGCGATCGAAATCTGCGGCCGGCCCTCGGGGCGCGACGGTCCCGCCCGACGTCGCGCCAGCGGTCTCGCGTTTGCGCCCGAGGAACGCCTCGGCCGCGGCGCCGTGCCGCGCATGTCGCTGAGCGAAAACGCGCTGCTGACCGCGCACGGTGCCGGCATGCTGCGGCGCGGCCTGATCCGGTTCGACCGGGTCGCCGGGTTCGCGCGCCGCTGCGTCGACGCCTTCAACGTCAAGTGCGGCGGCGTGGAGCACGCGGCCGGTTCGCTGTCCGGCGGCAACCTGCAGAAATTCATCATGGGCCGGGAAATCCTGCTGGCACCGAAACTGTTGATTGCCGCGCAGCCGACCTGGGGTGTCGACGTCGGCGCGGCGGCCTTTATTCGCCAGCAGCTGATCGACCTGCGCGACCAGGGTGCGGCCATACTGGTGATTTCCGAGGAACTCGAGGAACTGTTCGAGGTTGCGGACCGCATCGCGGTGATTGCCGCGGGCCGCCTGTCGCCGGCGAAACCGCTGGCCGATACCAGCATCGATCAAATCGGCACCTGGATGAGCGGCATGTGGGACCAGGCTTCGCCGGAGGCGCGGCGTGCCCAGGCTTGAGAAGCGTCCCGAAGCCTCGCGGCGCATGGTCTACGTGTCGCCGCTGATCGCGGTGGTGCTGATGCTGATCGGCGGCCTGCTGCTGTTTGCCGTGCTCGGCAAACACCCGCTCGAGGGCTTTCGCGTGTTTTTCATCAACCCTGTCAGTGACCTCTACGGCCTGTCCGAACTGCTGCTCAAGGCGACCCCGCTGATGCTGTGCGCAATCGGGCTCGCGATCGGGTTTCGCGCCAACGTCTGGAACATCGGCGCCGAAGGGCAGCTGATCGCGGGCGCGATCGCGGCCAGCGCGGTGGCGCTGTACTTCTATGGTGCCGATGGTGGTGTGCATGTGCTGGCGCTGATGGTTGTCGCCGGCTGCATCGGCGGCATGTTGTGGGCGGCCATCCCGGCCGCGCTGAAGACGCTGTTCAACACCAACGAAATCCTGGTTTCGCTGATGCTGGTCTACGTCGCGCAGCTGCTCGTGTCCTGGCTGGTGCACGGACCGATGATGGACCCGGACGGATTCAATTTTCCGCAGTCGCGCCTGTTCGAGGATAGCGCGCTGTTGCCCGTCCTGCTCGAGGGCACGCGCCTGAACCTGGCGTTCCTGTTCGCGCTCGGCGCGCTCGTGATCGGTTACGGTTTCATGTTTCGCAGTTTTGCCGGGTTCCAGATGCAGGTTGCGGGTTACGCGCCCGAGGCCGCGCGTTACGCCGGTTTTTCCGCCCGGCGCGTGGTCTGGATCGGCCTGCTGAGCGGCGGCGCGATGGCCGGGCTGGCCGGTATGTCCGAGGTTGCCGGGCCGATGGGGCAGATCACCGAACACGTGTCGAACAACTACGGTTTCGCCGCGATCATCGTCGCTTTCATCGCGCGCCTGAACCCGATCGGCATCTTTTTCGCCAGCCTGCTGATGGCGCTGCTGTATCTCGGCGGCGAACAGGCGCAGCAGTACCTGAACCTGCCGTCGTCGATCGCGCTCGTGTTCCAGGGCATGCTGCTGCTGTTCCTGCTTGGTGCCGACGTTTTCATCGGTTACCGCGTTCGCTGGCAGGAGGCCCGCGCCTGATGGATCTCGTCACGTCCATATTATTCGCCACCATCGTTGCCGGCACGCCGCTGATCATCGTCGCCCTCGGGCAGCTGGTCGCGGAAAAATCCGGCGTGCTCAACCTCGGCGCCGAGGGCATGATGTCGATGGGCGCGATCGCCGGTTTCGCCGCGACGCTGCACAGCGGCAACCCGTGGCTCGGCGTGCTCGCCGGCATGGCGGCGGGTGCGGTTATGTCTTTCCTGTTCGCGCTGGTCGTGTTGTCGCTGATGGGTAACCAGGTCGCCAGCGGACTGGCGCTGTCGATTCTCGGCGTCGGCCTGTCGGCCTTCATCGGCAAGCCATACGAGTCCGAGATTCTCGCCACGGTAGCGCCGTTGCGAATCCCGCTGCTGGCCGATATCCCGGTTATCGGCGAGGCGCTGTTCAACCAGCAGGCGCTGATCTACTTTTCCTGGATCCTGTTCGCCGCTATCGCCTGGTTCCTGTATCGCAGCCGCTCGGGCCTCGTGTTGCGCGCGGTCGGCGAATCGCCGGGCGTGGCACATTCGATCGGTTACCCGGTGATCGCGATCCGCTACCTCGCAACGCTGTTCGGCGGCGCCATGGCCGGTATCGGTGGCGCGTTCCTGTCGGTGTTCTACACGCCGCTGTGGGTCGAGGGCATGGTCGCCGGGCGCGGCTGGATCGCGATTGCGCTGGTCGTGTTCGCCACCTGGCGGCCGTTCCGCGTGCTGATTGGGGCCTATCTTTTCGGCGGCGTACTGGTCGCGCAGCTGTTCGTACAGGGCTCCGGACTGGATATTACGATTCCGTCCCAGTTCCTGTCGGCGCTGCCTTATCTCGCCACCATAGTCGTGCTCGTGATAATCTCGCGCGACCGGAACACGGTCCGGCTGAACGCGCCGGTGTCGCTCGGCCAGCCGTTTCGGCCGGAGGCGTGATGGCGCGGGCGGCAAAGGCCATGCAACCGGCAATGTCCGGCGGCTGCCTCCGCGACCGGTACGAATTCTTTATAGGCTTAACCAGTAACACCAATCCCGGGAGGATTGCACCATGACAGTGATAACAATGTTCACCCGCCGAATTGCGCTCGTCGCCACGGCCGCGTTGGCGCTGGCCTTCAGCGGCGCGGGTACGGCGGCCGGCAACGTGGGGTTCGTCTACGTCAGTCCCATCGGTGACGCCGGCTGGACCTACCAGCACGATCTCGGTCGTCAACAGATCGAACAGGAAACCGGTTTTACCACCAGTTACGTGGAAAACGTTGCCGAGGGCGCCGATGCCGAACGCGTGATCCGCGAGATGGCCAAGCGCGGCGACAAGGTCGTCTTCGCCACCAGTTTCGGCTTCATGAACTACGCCCTCAAGGTATCGAAGCAGTTTCCCGACACCGCTTTCATCCACGCCACCGGCTACAAGCTCGGCGAGAACATGGGTTTGATCAACGCGCGTTTCTACGAGGGGCGCTACCTGACCGGCGTCATTGCCGGCGAAATGACGAAGACGAACGTGCTCGGCTATGTTGCCGCCTTCCCGATTCCCGAAGTCCTGCAGGGCATCAATGCCTTTATCAAGGGTGCGCGTAGCGTCAACCCGGATGCCGAACTGCGTGTCATCTGGGTGAACTCCTGGTACGACCCGGGCAAGGAACGCCAGGCCGCGCTGACCCTGATTTCGCAGGGCGCGGATATCGTGACCCACCATACCGATTCGACCGCGGTGGTACAGGCCGCCGAGGAAGAAAACGTCTACGCCTTCGGCTATCACTCGGACATGTCGAAATACGGCCCGCGCGCGCACCTGACCGCGGCCACGCACCACTGGGGCGATTTCTACGTCAAGACCGTCAAGGAAGTCGAGGCCGGCAGCTGGTCGCCGGTCAGCGTCTGGGGCGGTTACCCGCGCGGAATGGTCGGGCTGGCGCCGATGAACGATGCTATTCCCGAGGAACTGCAAAACCGCATCCGCGAAATGGAACAGCAGTTGAGGGAGCGCATGCTGCACCCGTTTGCCGGTCCGGTGGTCGACCAGGGTGGCAAAACCATCGTACCGGCGGGGCGCAACATGACCGATGAAGAACTCAACAAGATGAACTACTACCTGCAGGGTGTCGTCAGCAGGATTCCTAACAGTTAGTCGCTGGGCATGAGCGTGAGGCATCCCGACGCCGGCGGCAGCCGGCGATGACGACGCTGTCGAGCGTAAACGCGCAGCGAGTGTTTTTTCGCGCGCGCGGATAGCGCGCGGAAGCGATGACAGGCCGGCGTCCGCGCGCGCGGACGCGGCATGCCGTTTATCGACGAGTCGCGTTGTGCCAGAATGTCGGCTTTGTTTGGCGACGGCTCCCCGTAGTGGAAAAGATCTATATCAGCGCGCAATCGCTGCTCGAGGATTCCTTTCGTCTCGCGCACCGCATCTTCGAGGACGGTTTTCAACCGCAATTCATCGTCGGCATCTGGCGCGGTGGTACCCCGGTCGGGATCGCGGTGCAGGAGTACTTCGAATACAAGCAGGTGCGCACTGACCACATCGCGGTGCGTACCTCGTCTTACTACGGTATCGACCAGCAGGCCAAGGAAATCCGCGTGCACGGCCTGCAGTACCTGGTCGAAAACGCCAATGCCGAGGACGGGCTGCTGATCGTCGACGACGTGTTCGACTCGGGGCGTAGCGTCGACGCGCTGATCAAGACCATCCGCAAGCTGTCGCGGCAGAACACGCCGGAAGATATCCGCATCGCCTGCCCCTGGTACAAGCCGGGCAAGAACCAGGTCGACTTCGAACCCGATTATTACCTGCACGAAAACGACGACTGGCTCGTGTTTCCGCATGAACTTCACGGCCTCGAACCGTCCGAGATCGCCGAGGGCAAGAAAGACCTCGCCAACATCCTTCACCTGTTCGACTAGACCTCTCCTCAACCGGGGTCAGATCACGTTTTTCGCTAATATTAGGAAAAACTGTGATCTGACCCCGGTTAGGGGGTCAGGTTTCGAGGGTGTCGGCGGGAACGCGGACCGTGCCTTGCATCAGCACGCGCGCGCTGCGGCTCATGACTACCTTTTTGACCTGCCACTCGCCGTCGACAGGGGCGGCCTCGGCCCCGACCCTGAGCGTGCCCGACGGGTGACCGAAGCGCACCGCGTTGCGATCGCCGCCGCCGGCGGCGAGGTTGACCAGCGTTCCCGGGATAGCCGCGGCAGTAGCGATGGCGACCGCGGCGGTGCCCATCATCGCGTGGTGCAGTTTACCCATCGACAGCGCGCGCACGTTGAGATCGATGTCCGCCGCCGCGATGGCCTTGCCGCTGGACGCGACGTAATCGGCCGCTGGCGCGACCAAAGCGACCTTGGGTGTATGCTGGCGATCCGCCGCCTGCGCGAGGTTGTCGATCAGTCCCATGCGCAGCGCGCCGTGCGCACGCAGGGTCTCGAATCTTGCGAGCGCAGCGTCGTCGCCGTTGATGGCTTCCTGCAGCTCGCAACCGCTGTAGCCGATATCCGCCGCGTTGACGAAAATGGTGGGTATACCGGCATTGATCAGTGTGGCCGCAAGACGTCCGCCAGCTAAAACCGTCGCGGGTACCTCCAGTTCGTCGACCAGGTTACCGGTCGGGAACATGGCATCGTCGGCATCGACCGGTTCGATGAATTCGATCCGCACCTCGGCCGCCGGGAAAGTCACCCCGTCGAGTTCGAAGTCGCCGGTTTCCTGTACCTCGCCGGCGCACATGGGCACGTGGGCAACGATGGTTTTGCCGATGTTTACCTGCCAGATGCGCACGGTGGCGGTGCCGTCGCGCGGAATCCGGTCGGCGTCGACCAGTCGATTCTCGATTGCGAACGAGCCCACGGCGGCGGTCAGGTTGCCGCAGTTGCCGCTCCAGTCGACGAAGGGTTTGTCGATCGAGACCTGGCCGAACAGGTAGTCGACGTCGTGATCCGGGCGCGTGCTTTTCGACAGGATCACGGTCTTGCTCGTGCTCGAGGTGGCGCCGCCCATGCCGTCGGTGTGTTTCGCGTAGGGATCGGGGCTGCCGATCACGCGCAGCAGCAGGGCGTCGCGCGCGGGCCCGGGTTCGCGCGCGGCCGCCGGCAGGTCGTCGAGCTTGAAAAACACGCCCTTGCTGGTGCCGCCGCGCATGTAGGTGGCGGGTACCCGGATCTGCGGCCTGGCCATGACCGCGCTCATGCCGCGGCCTCGCCCGACAGGAAGTCCTGCGCGAAGCGCTGCAGCACCCCGCCCGCCTCGTACACCGATACCTCCTCGGCGGTGTCGAGCCGGCAGGTCACCGGGATTTCGACGCGCTCGCCATTGCGGCGATGCATGATCACGGTCAGCTCCGCGCGCGGCCGGCGCTCGCCGACCACGTCGAAGGTTTCGCTGCCGTCGATGGCATAGGTTGCGCGGGTGTCGCCGTTCCGGAACTCGAGCGGCAGCACACCCATGCCGACCAGGTTGGTGCGGTGGATGCGTTCGAAACCCTCGGCGAGGATCGCCTCGACACCGGCCAGCCTGACCCCCTTTGCCGCCCAGTCGCGCGACGATCCCTGGCCGTAGTCGGCACCGGCAACCACGATCAGCGGCTGGCCGCGGTCCATGTAGGTTTCGATCGCCTCCCACATGCGCGTGACCTCACCCTCCGGCTCGATCCGCGCCAGCGAACCCTGCCGGATTTCGCCCTGCTCGTCGCGGCACATTTCGTTCAGCAGCTTCGGGTTGGCGAAGGTCGCGCGCTGCGCGGTCAGGTGATCGCCGCGGTGAGTGGCGTAGGAATTGAAGTCTTCCTCCGGCAGGCCCATCTGCGCGAGGTATTCGCCCGCCGCGCTCGACGCCAGGATCGCGTTCGACGGCGACAGGTGATCGGTGGTGATATTGTCGCCGAGCACTGCCAGCGGGCGCATGCCGCTGAGCGAGCGTTCGCCCGCCAGCGCACCTTCCCAGTAGGGCGGACGGCGGATGTAGGTCGATTGCGCGCGCCAGTCGTAGAGCGGACTTTTGGCCGGTTCGATCGCGCCGAGATCGAACATCGGGTTGTAGACCTGGTTGAACTGCTCGGGCTTGACGTGTTCGGCGACGATCGCGTCGATCTCGGCATCGTCCGGCCAGATGTCGGCCAGCGTGATCGGCTTGCCGTCGGCATCGTGACCGAGCGCGTCGCGCTCGATGTCGAAACGCACCGTGCCGGCGATCGCGTAAGCGACCACCAGCGGCGGCGACGCGAGGAAAGCCTGTTTCGCGTAGGGATGAATGCGGCCGTCGAAATTACGGTTACCCGACAGCACCGCGGTGGCATACAGGTCGCGGTCGACGATTTCCTGCTGGATCTGCGGGTCCAGTGCACCGCTCATACCGTTACAGGTGGTGCAGGCATAGGCGACGATGCCGAAGCCGAGCTGCTCCAGTTCCCCCAGCAGGCCGGCTTCCTCGAGGTAGAGGCGAGCGACCTTCGAGCCGGGTGCAAACGACGATTTGACCCAGGGTTTGCGCAGCAGGCCGAGCTCGTTGGCCTTGCGCGCGAGCAGGCCGGCCGCCACCACGTTGCGCGGGTTGCTGGTATTGGTGCAGCTCGTGATCGCGGCGATGATGACCGCGCCATCCGGCATCTCGCCTTCCTTTTCCCGCCAGTCGCCGGCAATACCGCGCTCGGCCAGCGCCGCGGTCGGCAGCCGACGGTGCGGGTTGGACGGGCCGGCGAGATTGCGCTCCACGCCCGACAGGTCGAACTCGAGCACACGTTCGTAGTCGGCAAGCCGCAGGTCGTCGGACCACAGCCCGCTGGTCCTGGCGTAGCTTTCGACCAGCGCGACCTGGTCGGCCTCGCGCCCGGTCAGGCGCAGGTACTCGAGGGTCTGTTCGTCGATGTAGAACATCGCCGCCGACGCGCCGTACTCGGGCGCCATGTTGGAGATGGTCGCGCGGTCGCCGATGGTCAGGCTGGCGGCGCCCTCGCCGAAGAACTCGAGGTAGGCCGATACGACCTTCGCCGCGCGCAGGAACTCGGTCAGCGCGAGCACGATGTCGGTCGCGGTAATGCCGGGCTGGCGCTTGCCGCTGAGGCGCACACCGACGATGTCGGGCAGGCGCATCATCGACGGCCGGCCGAGCATCACCGTCTCGGCCTCCAGCCCGCCGACGCCGATGGCGATGACGCCGAGGCAGTCGATATGCGGCGTGTGGCTGTCGGTGCCGACGCAGGTATCGGGAAAGGCAACGCCGTCGCGCGCCTGGATTACCGGCGACATCTTTTCCAGGTTGATCTGGTGCATGATGCCGTTGCCGGCCGGGATCACGTCGACGTTCTGGAACGCGGTCTTGGTCCATTCGATGAAGTGGAAACGGTCCTCGTTGCGCCGGTCCTCGATCGCGCGGTTCTTGGCGAAGGCTTCCGGGTCGAATCCCGCGTGTTCGACCGCCAGCGAGTGATCGACGATCAGCTGGGTCGGCACCACCGGGTTGACGGCCGCCGGGTCGCCGCCCTGGTCGGCGATCGCGTCGCGCAGGCCGGCCAGATCGACCAGCGCGGTCTGGCCGAGGATGTCGTGGCACACGACCCGCGCCGGGTACCACGGGAAGTCGAGCTCGCGTTTGCGTTCGACGATCTGGCGCAGCGAAGCCTCGAGATCCGCCGGATCGCAGCGACGCACCAGGTTTTCGGCCAGCACGCGCGCGGTATAGGGCAGGCCGGCGTAAGCGCCGGGTGCGATCGCATCGACCGCGGCGCGCGCGTCGAAGTAATCGAGCTCCGTGCCGGGCAGGTTTTTGCGGTATTCGGTGTTCATGTTCTGTCTCCTGGAGCGTCGATGCGGCGGAGCTTTAGCCTCAACGTCATCCCCGCGCAAGCGGGGATCTCCTGACGATGGCGCCTCCACAAGATCCCCGCTTGCGCGGGGATGACGATGTGGCCGTAGAACGAGCCTTCACGTTCATATGTTTCAGCTGCGTTCCTCGAGCGGTACGAACTGCAGGTTCTCGGGTCCGGTGTAGTTTGCCGACGGACGAATGATCTTGCCGTCGATGCGCTGCTCGATCACGTGTGCACCCCAGCCCGAGGTGCGCGCGATCACGAACAGCGGCGTGAACATGTCGGTCGGTACACCCATCTGGTTGTAGGACACGGCCGAGAACCAGTCGAGGTTCGGGAACATGTTCTTGATTTCGCGCATGACGCTTTCGAGGCGATCGGCCACGTCGTACATCAGCATGTTGTCGTTCTCTGCCGACAGCTGCCTGGCAACCCGCTTGATTACCTCGTTGCGCGGATCGCTGATGGTGTACACGGGGTGACCGAAACCAATGACGATTTCCTTGTTGGCGACGCGCTCGCGGATATCGGCCTCGGCTTCGTCGGCCGAACCGTAACGCGACTGTACTTCGAACGCGACCTCGTTGGCACCGCCGTGTTTCGGCCCGCGCAGCGCGCCGATCGCGGCGGTGATAGCGGAGAACATGTCGGACTCGGTGCCGGCGACGACGCGGCCGGTGAAGGTCGACGCGTTGAACTCGTGTTCGGCGTACAGGATCAGCGACACGTGCATCGCCTTGACCCAGGATGCGGGCGGCGGTTCGCCGTGCAGCAGGTGCAGGAAATGTCCGCCGATCGAATCGTCATCGGTTTCGAGTTCGATACGCTTGCCGTTGTGGCTGAAGTGATACCAGTAAACCAGCATCGAGCCGAAGCAGGCCATCAGGCGGTCGACGATATCGCGTGCGCCATCGATGTTGTGGTCCGCGGCTTCGGGCTCCTGGCAGCCGAGTGCCGAGCAGCCCGTGCGCATCACGTCCATCGGGTGCGCGCTCGCGGGCAGCTGTTCGAGCACGGTCTTGACCGTCGCGGGCAGGTCGCGCATGGATTTCAGTTTCGCCTTGTAGGCATCGAGTTCTGACCGGGTCGGCAGCTTTTCGTGCACGATCAGGTAGGCGATTTCCTCGAACTCGCAGGTCTCGGCAACGTCGAGTATGTCGTAGCCGCGGTAGTGCAGGTCATTGCCGGTGCGGCCGACCGTGCAGATCGCGGTATTGCCGGCGGCGGTGCCGGACAGCGCGACCGATTTCTTGGGTTTGAACCCGGCAGCTTCAGTCATGATGTCTCCTCGGAAAATAGTTGATCCAGTTTTTGTTCGTAGTCGTGGTAGTCGAGAAAGTCGTACAGCTCCATGCGCGTCTGCATTTGCTCGACCACGTTTTGCTGGGTGCCGTCCCGCAGCAGGTGCTGGTAAACCTCGAGCGCCGCGAGGCTGGCGGCGCGAAATGCCGACAGCGGGTAGAGCGCGAGCTTGACCCCGACCGAGGCGAGCTGTTCGCTGGTGAACAGCGGCGTGGCGCCGAACTCGGTGATGTTGGCAAGCACCGGTACCTGCACCGCGTCGACGAACTGCTGGTACTGTTCCAGTTCGTTCATCGCCTCCGGAAAGATCATGTCGGCGCCGGCCTCGACGCAGGCGCAGGCGCGGTCGATCGCGGCCTGCATGCCTTCCACCGCGAGCGCGTCGGTGCGCGCCATGACGACGAAGTTGTCGTCACTGCGCGCATCGACCGCGGCCTTGACCCGGTCGACCATTTCGGCGCTCGACACGATGGCCTTGTTCGGACGATGGCCGCAGCGTTTTTGCATGACCTGGTCCTCGATGTGGATCGCGGCGACGTCGGCGCGGATCATTTCGCGCACGCAGCGCGCGATGTTGAACGCGCCGCCCCAGCCGACGTCGACGTCGACCAGCAGCGGCAGGCTGCTGGCATCGGTGATGCGGCGCGCATCCTCGAGCACGTCGGCGAGCGTGCTGATGCCGAGGTCGGGTGTGCCCAGCGAGCAGGCCGCGACTCCGCCGCCCGACAGGTAAAGGGCCTGGTGGCCGGTTTTCTCGGCCATGATCGCAAAGTAGGCGTTGACCGCGCCGACGACCTGCAGCGGGTTGTTGGCCTCGACGGCGGCGCGAAAACGCCCGCCCGGTGAAGTGGTGTCAGTCATGTTGTTCCTCGAGAATCTGTTTGACGATTTGCCATGCGCCGCTGATGTGGCGACGCATCAGGATTTCGGCGAGTTCCTCGTCGCGCGCGGCAATGGCCGCGGCGATCTGGCGGTGCTGGGCCAGCGCGGTCGGCGCGCGTGCCGGGTACTGGCCAGACTGGTGACGCGCCATGCGAATCAGCTGGTAGAGTTCGCCGTTCAGGTTTTCCAGGATCCAGCGGTTACCGCTGGCAACCGCGATCCGGTAGTGGAAGTCGATGTCGCCCTCGCGTTGAAAATAGGCCTTGCCGTCGGTTTCGCCGATCGCGGCCTCGTGCTGATCCAGCAGCGCCGACAGCGCGGCGATTTCGTCATCCGGCATCAGGCGCGCGGCCAGGCGGGCCGCCATGCCCTCGAGCGCCTCGCGCGCGGTGTAAATGTCTTCCATCATGCGCGTATCCAGGGTCACTACGCGCGAGCCGGCGTGCGGCACCCGTATGATCAGTTTCATTTGCTCGAGCCGATGGATGGCCTCGCGCAGCGGCCCGCGGCTGATGCCATACTGCAGCGCGAGATCGGATTCGACGATCTTGGAGCCCTGCGCCAGCTGGCCGCTGATGATATCGGCCTTGATACTGTCGAAGGTGCGGCTTGCCAGCGTGGTCGAGTCAGCGTTGTCCTCGGCAGTGGATATGGACACCTGTTCCTGCATAAATTGTCAACAATCTGATTGGTTTGTGGGCTTATTTCGGCGCGAATATGCATCTACACCGGTAGATTGTCAACAATTAAGCGGTTAAAATACAGCGCGCGCCAGGCAGCAACGGGCGCGGGGCAAGTATTGAAGCGCTATGGGAGAATTAATTCAGAACATAATTAAATTTAATAGTCGAACGGACGGTTAGCGGCGTAAAACAACAACCGGTATATTTAGCAACTCGCCGCGGTCGGGACCGCTCCAGGGGATGGAGCGGTTATCACTATAAGCAGCAAAACATGTCCGGCCGACGCATATTATTTCGAGGATTACCTATGAGCGACGAAACCGTAACTATCAGAGATAACTCGACCGGCAAGGAGGTCACGGTACCGCTATATACCCCGACCGCGGGCCCCAAGGTCATCGACATTGGCAGCGTCTACAAGGAACTGGGTTATTTCACCTACGACCCCGGCTTCATGTCCACCGCCAGCTGTTCGAGCGCGATCACGTTCCTCGACGGTGGCGAGGGTGTACTGCAGTATCGTGGTTACCCGATCGAGCAACTCGCCGAAAACAGCTCCTATCTCGAAGTCTGTTACCTGCTGTTGAACGATCGCCTGCCGCAGAAGGACGAGCTGGACGACTTCATCAATACCGTGACCCGGCACACGATGCTGCACGAGGCGATGATCCGTTTCTACCAGGGATTCCGCCGCGACGCGCACCCGATGGCAATCATGGTCGGCTGCGTCGGCGCGCTGTCGGCGTTCTACCACGATCACATGGATATCCATAATCCGGAGCACCGCATGATCACGGCCTTCCGCCTGATCGCGAAGATGCCGACCATCGCGGCGCTGAGTTATCGCCACGCCAATGGCAAACCCTTCGTCTACCCGCGCAACGCGTTGAACTACACCGAGAACTTCCTGCACATGATGTTTTCGATGCCGACCGAGGAATACACGCCCAACCCGCTGCTGGCCAAGGCGCTGGACCTGATCATGATCCTGCATGCCGACCACGAGCAGAATGCGTCGACCTCGACCGTGCGCCTCGCCGGCAGCTCCGACGCCAATCCCTTTGCGGCGGTGGCATCCGGTATCGCCGCGCTGTGGGGCCCGGCGCACGGTGGCGCCAACGAAGCCGTGGTGCGTATGCTGATCGACATCAATCGATCGGGCAAACCGCTGCAGGATTTCGTCGACCGCGCCAAGGACAAGAACGACCCGTTCCGCCTGATGGGTTTCGGTCACCGCGTTTACAAGAACTACGATCCGCGTGCCAAGCTGATCCGCGAAATCTGTCACCAGTTGCTCAACGACATGGAAGCCACCGACGAGCAGCAAAAGCTGCTCGACACCGCGATGGCGCTGGAAAAGGTGGCGCTCGAGGACGAGTACTTCGTCGAACGCAACCTCTACCCCAACGTGGACTTTTACTCCGGTATTATTTTCCTCGCCATGGGGATCCCGATGAACATGTTCACGGTGATCTTCGCGATGGCTCGTACCATCGGCTGGATTACCCAGTGGAGCGAAATGATGTCCGACGAAACCTCCAAGATCGGCCGCCCGCGTCAGCTTTACAACGGCGCTATCGATCTGAAATACGTCCCGATCGACCAACGCTGATATGAATCGTCATTGCGGACCCAAAGGGCCTGAATACCCACAGGGCATGAATACCCGAAGGGCACAAGAGCGAAGCAATCTTGCGATGCCTGCGCGGCATTCGTCGGATTGCTCCGTCACCCGGCCTGCCCCGGCCCCCGAGCCGGGGGTCCTCGCAATCACGAGTCATCCGAAAAACGAGAGATAACGACATGTTACAGGCTTACCGCGACCACACCGCCGAGCGCGCGCAGGAAGGCGTGCCGCCCAAACCGCTGGATGCACAGCAAACCGCCGACCTGGTCGAGTTGCTGAAAAACCCGCCCGCGGGCGAGGATGACTACCTGCTCCAGCTGCTGACCGAGCACGTGCCGGCCGGCGTCGACGAGGCGGCCTACGTCAAGGCGGGTTTCCTCGCCGCGATCACGCGCAAGGAGGCGACCTCGCCGCTGGTCGACGCGGTCCGCGCGGTGGAAATTCTCGGTACCATGCTTGGCGGCTACAACATCGAGCCGCTGATCGCCTGTCTCGACGACGACGAGCTGGCGCCGGCCGCGGCTACCGCGCTGTCGCACACGCTGCTGGTGTTCGATGCGTTCCATGACGTCAAGGAAAAGGCCGACGCCGGCAATACCTACGCGCAGCAGGTGCTGCAGTCCTGGGCCGACGCCGAGTGGTTCACGTCGCGGCCGGAACTGCCGCAGAAAATCACCGTCACCGTGTTCAAGGTGCCGGGCGAAACCAATACCGACGACCTGTCGCCGGCACAGGATGCCTGGTCGCGGCCGGATATCCCGCTGCACGCCAACGCGATGCTGAAAAATCCGCGCGACGGGCTCGAAGGCAACCCGCTGGAAGTCATCGCCGAACTGAAGCAAAAAGGTTTCCCGGTGGCTTACGTCGGTGACGTGGTCGGTACCGGTTCGTCGCGCAAGTCGGCCACCAACTCGGTGCTGTGGCACATGGGCGACGATATCCCGGCGATTCCGAACAAGCGTAACGGCGGTTACTGCTTCGGCGGCAAGATCGCGCCGATCTTTTTCAATACGATGGAAGACGCCGGCGCGCTGCCGATCGAGATGGACGTCAGCGCGATGCAGATGGGTGACGTGATCGACGTTTACCCGCATGCCGGCAAGGCTACGCGCCACGACAGCGATGAAGTGCTGGCCGAGTTCGAACTCGGCAACAACGTGCTGCCGGACGAGGTGCGTGCCGGCGGCCGTATCCCGCTGATCATCGGCCGCGGACTGACCGACCGTGCGCGCAAGGCGCTCGGGCTCGGTGACAGCGACCTGTTCCTCAAGCCCGAGATGCCGGCCGATACCGGCAAGGGTTACACCCTGGCGCAGAAGATGGTCGGCCGCGCCTGCGGTCTGCCCGGCGTGCGCCCCGGCATGTACTGCGAGCCGAAGATGACCACGGTGGGATCGCAGGACACCACCGGGCCGATGACCCGCGACGAACTCAAGGACCTCGCCTGCCTCGGCTTTTCCGCCGACCTCGTGATGCAGTCCTTTTGCCACACCGCGCCTTACCCGAAGCCGGTCGACGTGGTCACGCACCACACGCTGCCGGATTTCATGCAAAACCGCGGCGGTATCTCGCTGCGTCCCGGTGACGGCGTCATCCACTCGTGGATGAACCGCATGCTGCTGCCAGACACGGTTGGCACCGGCGGCGATTCGCATACGCGTTTCCCGATCGGCATCTCTTTTCCGGCGGGTTCGGGACTGGTCGCGTTTGCCGCGGCCACCGGCGTCATGCCGCTCGACATGCCGGAATCCGTGCTGGTGCGTTTCAAGGGTGAAATGCAGCCCGGCATCACGCTGCGCGACCTGGTCAACGCGATCCCGTACGCGGCCATTCAGCGCGGGTTGCTGACGGTCGAGAAGCAGGGCAAGAAGAACGTGTTCTCGGGCCGCGTGCTCGAGATCGAGGGCCTGCCGCAGCTCAAGGTCGAGCAGGCGTTCGAGCTGTCCGATGCCTCCGCCGAACGCTCGGCCTCGGGCTGTACGGTCAAGCTCGACAAGGAACCGATCATCGAGTACATCAACTCCAACATCGTCATGTTCAAGTGGATGATCAGCGAGGGTTACGGCGATGAGCGCACGATCCTGCGCCGCATCGAGGAAATGGAAGCCTGGCTGGCGAACCCGGAACTGATGGAAGCCGACGCGGATGCGGAGTACGCCGAGATTATCGAGATCGATCTGAACGAGATCACCGAACCGCTGCTGGCCTGCCCCAACGACCCCGATGACATCAAGACGCTGTCCGCTGTTGCGGGCGATAAAATCGACGAGGTGTTCATCGGTTCCTGCATGACCAACATCGGCCATTTCCGCGCCGCCGGCAAGCTGCTCGACAAGCTCGAAGGCTCGGTGCCGACGCGCCTGTGGATTGCGCCGCCGACCAAGATGGACGAGGCGCAGCTGACCGCCGAGGGTTACTACGGTATTTTCGGCCGCAGCGGCGCGCGCACCGAGATGCCGGGCTGCTCGCTGTGCATGGGTAACCAGGCGCGGGTCGCCGAGGGCGCCACCGTGGTGTCGACCTCGACGCGGAATTTCCCCAACCGGCTCGGCAAGGGCGCCAACGTCTACCTCGCGTCGGCGGAACTGGCCGCGGTGGCGTCGATCATCGGCAAGATTCCGACCATGGACGAATACCTCGCCTACGCCGAGGACATTAACACCATGGCCGACGACGTCTACCGCTATCTCAACTTCAACGAGATGGAAAGCTACACCGCCGCCGCCGACTCCGCCTTCCCGGTCAAGGTCGCGTAAAGCATCCGCTCTGAAACAATTTGTCGGTTATTGTCATCCCGCGGCTTGACCGCGGGATCCAGCCTCCGTTCATGCGTACAGACTTCCGTTGGATCCCGCGATCAAGTCGCGGGATGACAAGCAAAGACTTTTTTCGGGGACAGTTTACTAATTAGTTTCGGGGACAGCTTAACGCGAGCACGTCGCGCGCCGGTCCACCGACTGAGCTTGTTATCCAGTATTTTCCAAGCGCCTGAGTTACAGGCGCTTTTCTAAAGTGTCCCCGAAACAGTTAAGTAAACTGTCCCCGGTTTTTTGAGTTACCAGGGCAGCGAGAAGGTCTTGACGTTGGTGTAGGACTTCATCGCCTCGATCACGCCTTCCTTGTAGCCGAGGCCGGAATCCTTGATGCCGCCGAAGGGTGACATCTCGATGCGGTAACCCGGCACTTCCCAGATGTTGACCGTGCCGGTTTCGAGCTCGTTGATAAAGCGGATGATGTCGTCCATGCGGTTGGTGCAGACGCCGGCCGACAGGCCGAAGGCGGTCGAGTTGCCGACCTCGATCGCGTGGTCGATGTCGCGCACGCGCACGATCGGGATCGGCGTGCCGAAGGTTTCCTCGCGCACCAGCTCGCAGTCGTAAGGTACGTGGTCGAGCACGGTCGGTGAATACACCGCGCCGTCGCGCACGTGGCCGTACAGCAACTGCGCGCCTTGCTCGATCGCGTCGCTTACGCGCGCCTCGAACAGTTTCGCCGCGTCCTCGTTGATCACGGTGCCGACATCGGTAGCCGGATCCATCGGGTCGCCGTATTTCAGCTTCGCCGCTTTTTCCGCCACCAGCGCGGCAAATTCGTCGCCGATGGCTTCGTGTGCCAGCACGCGCTTGACCGCGGTGCAGCGCTGGCCCGAGTTCTTGGTGCCGCCGGCAACCGCGAGTTCGGCCGCCTTGTCGAGATCGGCGTCGTCCATCACGATCAGCTCGGAGTTGCCGCCGAGCTCGAGCACGGTGCGGCGATAGCCGGCTTTCTCGGCGATGTACTTGCCCACCGGCACGCTGCCGGTGAAGGTTACGAGGTCGATGTACTGGTTGGTGATCATCTCGTCACCCATGTCTTGCGGCAGGCCGGTGATGATCGACAGCATTTCCGGCGGCAGCCCGGCCTCGTAACAGATGTCGGCCAGCAGCAGCGCGGTCAGCGGCGTCTGCTCGGTCGGCTTGCCGACCATGCGGTTGTTGGTCGCGATGGCCGGCGCGATCTTGTGCGAGATCATGTTGAGCGGATGGTTGAACGGTGTAATCGCCGAGATGACACCTCGTAATGGTTCGCGCTGGGTGAAGATCTTGCGCTGCTTGCCGTGCGGCGTCAGATCGCAGGAAAACACTTCGCTGTCGTCGTTGATCACGAGCTGGCCGGCGAGGTGGTAGACGTCGAATGCGCGCCCGCACTCGTACAGTGAATCCTTCTTGCTGAGCCCGCACTCGGCCGTGATCAGGTCGGAGATCTCTTGCTTGCGCTCGATGATAATTTCGGCGATGCGGGTCAGGATCTGCTGGCGTTCATAACGGGTCAGCCTCGCCTTGTACGCATTAGCGATCTCGAACGCGCCGGCGACCTGTTCGCGACTCGCGCGCGGCACGGTGCCGACGACCTCGCCGTTGTAAGGGTTGAATACTTCGAGCGTGCCGCAGTCGCCGTCGACCAGCTGGCCGGCGATGCGCATCTTTTCGTGTCGTTGAGTCATGCGGGTATTCCGTGGATTCTGGATTAGTGACGCGCGTAGTTCAGCGCAACGTCGAAAGCGTCGTAGTTATGCAGCTGGTGACCGCGATCGAGGCCGCTGACCGGCCGGCTCAGGATCAGCGGTATGACCTGTTCGGTCAGGCCGCCGTGCGAGCGCAGCGGCACGTCGAGGCCGGACAGGTCGTGCCGCGCCGCGGTGGTGCCGATCACGGTGTCGCGCCGCGACAGCAGGATCAGGTCGCCCATGCGGTCCGGCGCCAGCTCGAAACGTTCGCAGCCTTCGCGGTTGCCGTAGACCAGCTCGATGCCGTCGATCTCGAGCATCTGTTTTTTGAGCCCCTCGATGTCGGCGCCGTCGGGCAGGTAGACCGTCGCGTACGAGCCGAGCGCACCGTGATGCACGACGTAGGGATCCGTGATCGGCAGGATCACGCGCGCCCTGCCGTCGCCGAGCAGGCGATCGAATTCGTCCTGCAGGTAGACGATATTCGGTTCGCCGGTAGCGGTATCGTGCTTGGCGTTCATGCCGTGGTCGGCGGTCAGCGCGATTACCGCGCCGAGCGCGTCGAGCTGCGCCCAGTAGCGGTCCATCATCGCGTAGAAGTCATTGGCGCCGTCCGAACCCGGCGCGAACTTGTGCTGGATATAGTCGGTGGTCGACAGGTACATCAGGTCGGGCCGCTCGCGTTCCATCAGTTTGACCCCGGCGGCAAAAATGAACTCGGACAGTTCCGCGCTGTACACCGACGGTACTTCCATGCCGACCAGCTCGAGCACGTTGTCGATGCCGTTGTCGGCCAGCGTGGCCTGGTCGGACTTTTCCGACGAGAAGCAGATCGCGCCATCGGCACCGAAACGCAGCTCGTTGCCAAGCAGGCGGCGCAGCTTGTCCTTGGCGGTGATAATCGCGATTTTGGCGCCGGCATCCTGGAATGCCTTGAAGATCGTCGGCGTGCGCAGCAGCTCCGGCTCGTTCATCATGACTTCGCGGTCGTTGGCCTTGTCGTAGTAGAAGTTGCCGCAGATGCCGTGCACCCGCGGCGGCACGCCGGTGACGATCGAGATGTTGTTCGGGTTGGTGAAGGTCGGCACCACGCAGTGCGCGCGCAGGTCGATGCCCTGTTCCTCGACCACGCGCTTCATCCACGGCATGACGCCGGCGGCGATGGCCTGCTCGATGTAATCCGGTTCGGAGCCGTCGATACAGACGACGACGACGGGTTTTGCGGGCCAGCGATAGTCGCGGCCATTGACGGAGACGGTGCGGGTTTCGGCGGTCATGGGCTGTTACTCTGGATGTCCTGGGTTTGCTTACGCACAGACCGGCACTATAGGATCAAACTCGTATCAGGTTAAATCGATATTACAAATGATATCTATCGCTCCTGCCTATGAATCCGGCGGTTATCCCGCATCGGCGGACCGCCGCGCAAGCCCGCGCGGCTTTAGGCCCTTCGGGTCCCGGCGGGCTGTGGTGTCTGAGGGCCTCGTCAAGGGCATGCCGTCTGCAGAGTCCTGCCGGCCTCCTAGACCCCGCGGTCAAGCCGCGGGGTGACAGGTGTAAACGTTATCCCGCATCGGCGGGTCGCCGCGCACCAAGGTACCACCTACGACCGCACATCGTCATCCCCGCGCAAGGCTACGCGCCCCGGCGGGGATCTCCCGACGTTGGTGCCGCCTTTACAAGATCGCGAAGCGTCGCACCGCCGCTTGCGCGGGGATGACGGGGATCACTCGTCTTCGTGCAGGTTCGCGCGCACCATTTCCAGGAAGGCGTCGGTCACGCGCAGCGCGCGGGTTTCCTCGAGGCAGGCGACGTATTCGGCATGGACCAGCTCGGCATCGCTGACGGGCAGCGCGCGCAGGCGCGAGTCGGCCACGAGCTCCTGCTCGGCGACCACGCCGATGCCGAAGCCGGCCGCGACCGCTTCGCGGACACCCTCGCGGCCGCCGATCTCCATGACGTCGTCGAGTACGTGGCCGGCATCGGCGATCGCGTCCTCGAAGATCGCGCGCGTGCGCGAACCCTTTTCGCGCAGGATGACGCGCTGCGTGACCAGTTCGTCGATGGTCACCGCGCGTCGCTCCGCCCACGGGTGGTCGCGATTGACGAATACCACCAGCCGATCGGGTTCGAGCGGGATCGCGTAAAGGTGTCGGTCCTCTGGCGGAATATTGGGCAGGAAAGCGACGTCGCAGCGGCGCGACTGCAGCCAGGACATCAGCTGTTGCGAGTTGCCGTACTGGATCGAGATCTGGATGCCGGGGTAAAGCCGCTGGAACTGCGCCAGCAGCGGCGTGGCAATGTAGGGTGAATCGGCACCGACGCGCAGCTGCCCCGAGGTCAGCGCGCGCGCGGACTGTAGCAGCTGTTCGACTTCTTCCTCGTGCCGAAACAGCAGGCGCGTGATGTTGAACGCCGAGCGGCCGATATCGGTCAGCTCGATGCGCCGGCCGTGGCGCAGGAACAGCTTGGTGCCGTAGCGTTGTTCGAGTTCCTTGACCTGCCCCGACAGCGTGGGCTGGGTGATATTGAGCATCTCCGCCGCGCGGGTGAAGCTGCCGTGGGTTGCGACCGCGTGGAAAGAGCGTAAATGCGCGTGTGATATCGGCACAGCCTATTTAATCCATTTGTAATATCGATTTGATAGATAGTATTGCCGGGCGGTATAAATGACAATCTTTCGCTTCGACACCAGGGCTGACGATGACCGATCACACAAATCCCGCGCGCTCCGACAGCGGCGATCCTTTCCTGCTGACACCGGGCCCGCTGACCACGTCACTGTCCGTCAAGCAGGCGATGCTGCACGATTACGGCTCGCG
>JASJCI010000067.1 GCA_030066085.1 Gammaproteobacteria bacterium
GATAAGCCGAAAGGCTTGAACGTCATCGATCCCGACCGGTTTACTGTCAAGGTCGATACGCCTTTCTCCCAAATAACTCGGAGGGCCGCCGGACACCGGCGGCCCTTTTTTTTGCGCTCCATTAAAGCATGCGACCGGTCACGCCGGACCGGTTCAGCCGAGACGCTGATAAACCAGTATACCGATGCCGAGTGCCATCAGGCCTAGGCTCCAGACCTTGAGCCACATGATCTTGCCCCTGATCCCGAGCCACAGCAGCAACAGGCCGAGCGGGATCGACATCCAGTAAGACATCTCCAGCATCATCTGGGTGCTTTCCGGGTAAGGATTATCTGGATCTACTTCCTGGCCTTCACGGTAACGCATAATCTGGATTCGCTTCTGATATGAAATCGGTGGTTCCGGAGTATATCTAAAGAACTCCTGTCATCCCGCGGTTTAACCGCGGGATCCAGAATCCCTGCAAAGCTGGTGGATCCCGCGATCAAGTCGCGGGATGACATGCAACTATTGGTCGGCGGGCGGTAAATTCCGTCCCAGCAGCATAGCGACGAATTTTTGCCGATAGCCTTGCGGTCGATCGCGGTAATGCTCGAAGCGCGCGTGCCGCGATGGCGCTTCGAGGTCGAGCTCGATACCCCACATGGATTTGACGGCGGTCGGCAGCATCGAGTAACGAATATCCGACAGCACGTTTTTGCGCTTCGGATCGATAACGACGTAGCCATCCGCCAGCCGTTCGAAACGCTGGATATCGATTGCCAGCACCGTGGCCGGCGCGAGCGCCGCAAGATCGCGCGCGCGCTCGAAGCGCGGCAGCGATGTCCCGGCGTAAACGCGCTCGGGACCGGGTGCAACGCGAATCGCATCGACGTGGTAACGATCGTTCGCGAGGTAAACCGAGCGCCACAACACCAGGTTGGCGATGGTCGGCTTGACCATCAGGCGCTCGGCCTGGTGACCGCGCTGCAACGCGAGCTCGCGCGCCGCGTCGAGCGCGTTGTGGTGCTGCCAGGCGCCGAACGCGAGGTACAGGCCGCACAGGGCAAGCCCGGCGCGCGCCGGGATAGCGCGGCGATAACGAATACCCAGCAACAGCGCCAGCACCAGCACCAGCGAAAACAGCGGATCGACGATGGCAATAATGCTCCAGGCAACGCGCTCGCCGCTAAACGGCCACAGCAGCTGGGTACCGTAGCTGGTGCAGGCGTCGAGCAGGCCGCTGGTGGCATAGCCGAGCAAGGCGAAGCCGTAAAGCCTGCCGAAACCCAGTCGCTTACGCAGCAGCGGCCACAGGAGGATGGCCGCAATCAGCGCGCCGACAGGTATGAAAATCAGGGCGTGGCTGAAGTGCCGGTGAAACTCGACGTTGAGCAGCGGATCATCGCCGCTACGAATCAGGATATCGGCATCGGCCAGCATACCCGCGGCAAATCCGACTGCCGCGGCGACCCGCGCATGCTCGCGTTTCGACGCCGCCAGCGCCAGCGTGCCGCCGAGCAATCCCTGGGTCAGCAGGTCCAAGGGTCAGTCAACTTCCGTGGGCGAAAGAAACTGCACCGCCAGCGGCTCAGGCACGCAGGCACCACAACAGGTAAATGAAAGGCCTGATCACGCAGCGGTTGCACCAGCGCAGGCCGTACTCGACCAGCACGATGAGCCGGTAAACCCACTCGGACACCAACATCGATGTGCTCAGCGGTGTCCTGGGTGTTGGCTCGTCTGGAATCTTGCGCACGCGTCCTCCGGTATTTCGCGAGCCCGTGATCCGCCAGCAGCAAGGCAGTATCGGTCGGGCCGAATCTCCGCGAGGAACCTTAAACCGCACGGCCACCGAGGTCAATCGGGGCCAGGTCCAGCGGCACGCCTGCGAAATGAGCGGTTTGCGCACGATCCGCACCGCCTCCCGTCGAGGATTACCGGCCGCCCGTGGCGGGACCGGCGCACTAGTCCACTAAACGGCTGTTAATCAGTTCACACGCAGGCACTGCGTTGCGCGCGTCGAATGCACTAACATCTCAGTGGTAAACAATCGTCCGGAGAGACCATGATCGACTGGATGACAATTCGCTTCTGGATGGGTGCGACGCTTGCCTGGCTGCTGTTCTGCATCCTGGTGTTCGACCGCTGGTACTTCTTTAGCCCACTGGGGCTGGCACTGACCTTCGGCCTGCCGGCAGCCGGCTGGTTCACCTGGTGGCGTTATGCGCCGGCCGAGAGCCGCGCACTGTCGGCAGGTGAACAGCGCGCGCTCGACACGGCTGCCGAACTGCTGCAGCGCTTGAAGAACCGCTTCGCCCGCGAGCCCTGAGGCAAGCGCGTAATCACCACGGAATGGAATCACCGTTGTACTCGATGAAGTGACCGTTTTGCGCCGGACCGGCCGTCCGCAGGATGCCTGCCAGTCCGCTCACGCTCTCGACGGTATCGATCTCGGCGTTGGGCCCGCCCATGTCGGTCAGCACCCAGCCGGGATGCAGGCTGATCGTGCTGATGCCGCGGTCGGCGAGATCGATCGACAGGCTCTTGACCACCTGGTTGAGCGCGCTCTTCGAACTGCGATAGGCGTAACTGCCGCCGCTGCCGTTGTCGGCGATGCTGCCGACCTTGCTGCTGATAACCGCGATCAGCTTTTGTTCGCTCGCCGCCACCGAGTCGACGAATGCCTGCGCGAGCATCAGCGGCGCGATGGTGTTAACCTCCAGCACCTCGCGCCAGCTCCGGGGATCGACGTCACCGAAGGCCACGCCCTTGGGGCCGTAAATCCCGGCGTTGCTCAGCAGGATATCGATCGGCCGCCCCGCCAGTTCGCCCGCCAGGGCCTGCATGCGGGGATAATCGGTTACGTCGAGCGCGTGTATCTCGATCCCGCTGGCGGTTCGCGCCAGCGTCTGCAGCTCGCCGGCCGCGGCCGGATCACGGCAACAGGCGATCACCTGCCAGTCGTCGGCAGCGAAGCGACGCACGAACTCGAGGCCGATACCTCGATTGGCACCGGTTATCAGGATGGTTGGTGCATGCATGGTGATACCTGTCGCGGGTTGAAGGCAAGGCGCCAATGATACGCCAGCGCGAACGATAATGGCCACCGCCATGCAGGCGCGGGCCGTGGCTCGCGCCTGCGAACGCCTGGCCGAACCGATCAGAGCGCCCGCACCGCCTTTGCCAGCTGTTCCAGCGCGGCCACCAGGCGCACTCGTGGACAGGCGATGTTGATCCGCGCGAAACCAACGCCCTCGCGTCCAAACCAGTGCCCGGGGTTGGACGCGATGCCGGCATCGCGCACGAGGAAACTCGCCAGCTGGTCGGCGTCGAGGCCGAGCTCGCGGAAGTCGAACCACAGCAGGAAGGTACCGTCGGGCTCGACCAGCCGGACGCCGGGGATATCCCGCACCAGCTTGTCACGCACCAAGGCAACGTTTTGCCGCAGGTAGTCGTTGACGCGATCGAGCCAGTCCGCGCTGTCGCGGTAGGCGGCCAGCATGGCCGCGGTGGAAAACACGAAGTTCTTGCCGATCTCGAAACGATCGTACCAGTGACGGCAGCGGGCAAAGCGATCGTCGTCCTCGAGCACGATCATGGAGCCGGCGACGCCGGCCAGGTTGAACGACTTGACCGGTGACAGGCAGGTTGCGCAGTGTTGCGCCGCATCCGCCGCAACGCTGGCAAGCGGCGTGTAGCGGCGGCCGTAGCACAGGTCGCCATGGATTTCGTCGGCGATGACGAATACGCCGTTATCGCGGCAGATCTCGAGCAGGATCGACAGGTCGCGTTCGTGCCAGGCCCGCCCGATCGGATTGTGCGGATTGCACAGGATCAGCAGCGAATTGCGCTGGTCGGCGACAACCTGCTCGAGCTGGTCGAAATCCATTTCGTAACCACCATCGCCGAGTACCAGCGGATTCTTGACCAGGCGGCGCCCGGCGGCGCGAATCAGCAGCTTGAAATCGTAGAACACCGGTGGCTGCACGATGACGCCGTCGCCCTCGCCCGAGAACAGGTCGATCAGCACCGCGAGCGAATTGAGCGTGCGCGGGGTATACAGGATACGATCGGCGCGAAAGTGCCAGCCATGCCGGTCGGCATACCAGGCGGCAATCGCCGCGGCGAGTTCGCCCCGGGTCGGTTCGTAGCCGAACACGCCGTGATCGACCCGGCGCTGCAGCGCCTCGATTACCGCCGGCGCCGCGCGGAAGTCCATGTCGGCAACCCAGGACGGCCACAGGTCCGCGCGACCGAACAGCGACTGCATCGTATCGCCGTCGAACTTCAGCGTCGGCACCTCGGTGCGGTCGACCGGAATGTCGAAATCGATCTCGTTGGCGCTCACGTCTGACTCCTCGATGGTGTCCGGCCTGCGCGGGGCAAAAATTTCGCGCCCGCGCCGGGCGAACAGGCGGTCTGTTGCGTGCACGGCAACGTCATACCGGGACCGCGGGCCTACGCGCAATAACGCTGCTGGTCGATCGCACGATGCTGGCAAGAAGTCCCCGGGACCGACATGTCCGTGCCCCGTGTTATGGCCGGCATTATACCAGCGAATACGGCGAACGATCCGGGGCGGGAGAGGTACCGGGTCGACAGAGGCGCCCGGCCAGGGCTCGGTCCTGCTGCTCAGCGCCGCGGGTGAGCGTCGAAAAACTCCCAGATCGCGGCGCTCGCGTCGGGTGCATCGGGGTAGCTGAAGTTGCCGGGATTACCACCGTACCAGCCGTGGCCCGGCCCCTCGAGGAACAGGGTTTCGATCGCCGATCTGCCACTGCCGTTACGATACTGGCAGTGCTCCCAGCGGGTACCGGCGGTTTCGCCGCTGCGCGTGCGGTGGGCTTCGCGCAGGTCGATGCCGAAGTGGTAACCCCAGCTGTCGCGCAATACCTCGGCCGACTTGATCAGCACCTTGTCGTCGTCGTGCGAATGCACGATCTGGATCGGTACGGTGCGTCCGCCCTCGCCCATTTCGCGACGCATCTCGGTCGCGATCGTGATCACCGGGCGGTTGCGCGGTTCCGGGTTCATCGCGTGCACCACGGCCTCCGCCTTTTCGCCGTAGGGTACCCCGGCAACCGCCGCGCCGGACGCGATACTGTCAGCGTGCGCAACCATCATCGCCACCGCCATGCCGGCACCCGACGACAGGCCGGTGACATGAATCCGGTCCGGGTCGACGGCATAAGCGGTGCAGACTTCCTCGACGATTTGCCACAGGTCCTCGACCTCGCCGGCGCCGGCATGAATTTCACGCTCGAACCACCAGCCCCAGCAGTTACGGTTGCGCACGCCGCGGTAGCTGGTGACGAAGGGGTAGACGACGAGAAAACCGTGCCGGTCGGCGAGCGCGTTGAAGTTAGAGATCCGCTCGATGTCGTGGTTATCCTGGCGACAGCCGTGCAGCACCATCACCAGCGGTCGCGGGCCGTCGCTGACGCGGCCCGGCGGCTCGTGCACCAGGTAGCGTCGCGCGCGTGAACCGGGATAGGCACGCGCGTAAAAGGTATGCGCCGTATCGTTCGGCAGCGTCTTGCGGCGGCTTTCGCGCCATGCGCTCCAGGCGGCCTGCAGGCGGCCGCGCAGCGGTGCGCCCGCAAGCCTGCGCCAGCGAAAACGATCCGCAAGGCGGCGCAAGGTAGCGCTCAGGGACTGGTAAAAACTCATGAAATTCGACGATCCCGGTCAGTTCGAGCAAGCGTCCGCCCGGCTGCGGCGAACAATGCACACGAACTGGAGTGTAGCCGCTCTAGCCGCCGTCTTCAGGTGAAATTTTGCACTGCAGCATCGATTGCCCCGGCAGGGCATCTCCGCGCGCGCGATATCACGCCGGCGAATAGACCAGCAGCACCAGTGCGCCGCTCTCGCTGCCCGCGATGTGTTCGGCACCCGCGGCACGGATAATGAAATCCCCCGGCCCATAGGTCGCATCCTGGTCGTAAAAGCTGCCCTCGAGCACGTAGACCTGCTCGATGTCGTCATGCGCGTGCAGCGGTGACCAGGCGCCCGGCTCGACCTTCATCAACCAGGTGCGCAGACCGCGTGCCGGATCTTCCAGCAACGATTTGACCAGGAAACCCGGGCTGCCGCTGTCCTGCCAGTCCAGCGCGTCGACCACCAGCCGCATCGAGCCCGAATCCGGCACGGGATCGGCGCCGGCGTCGGAATGAAACATTTCTTTCATGCTGCTCCTCCTGTTTTGCCTGCACGCCCGAAAACACACATACATTGTAATACTATTGTCATGTTTTGTAATACAAGCCGGTAGTCTTCTGCCCGCTCGCCGGTATTTACCGATTACGGGGGAGCTGCCCACGCGCTGGACGTTGCTATCGCGGCAGGGCCATAATCCGCGTGTTTCGCGCGGCAGGAAAAAATCATGGCGGGTTACTGGATCATTCGCGGCAATCTCAAGGACCAGGCGGCGCTCGAAGCCTATGCCGCTGCCTTCCAGCCGTTGGGCCAGCGCTACCGGGTGAAAATCATCGCCGGGCGGGGGCAATCGAAAACGGTGGAAGGTCCGGGGTTCGACCGCCAGCTGGTGATTCGTTTCGACAGCTACGCCGATGCGCTCGCCTGCTACGAGGACCCGGAATACCAGGCCTTACTGCCGCTGGTGCAAAGGGCGCAGGAGCGCGAACTGGTGATTGTCGAAGGCGAGACCGACTAACCCGCGCAATGCGCGCGGTTTGCCGGCCTGTCGGCGGTGCAAGCCCGCCCGCCGCGGTCAGCCGTGGCGGCGATGGCGAAACGGGTTGTTACTCTCCTCCAGCAGCGTTTCGGCATCGTCGAACGTGACAAAATTGCCGGCTACCGCGATCAGGTCGCGAATCACGTAGGTCTGCCCGCCGATTACGATCGGTTGCAGGGGGTTGACGTAACCTTGCTCGAACTGGACCAGCGTCTTGTTCTTCAACAGGTAGGTGCCGTTCTTGGAATCCAGGTCGCGCAGGTGAATCTTGCCGTCGGTGATGCGTAACTCGGCGTGGTGCTTGCTCGCGGTGGAGGAATCGATGTAGATGTGCCCTTCACGGCCGAGGATGTAGGTGCGGCCGTCCATGCGGCGCAGGACTTCGCCCAGTTCGTTTTTCATTGTCACTCGCTCTTCGTGTCGATTCGGCTTCCGCGTCGGCCCGCTGTGCCGCGGGTGCCTGCTTGTCTTCCGCGCGCATAAAATTGCCGGGTACTGAACAAGATTAGAACAACAGGCTGGCTTTAAATGCAAATTTTTGCTCATTCTGCGCCTTACCGACACAGTTACGCGCGCCGCGATTATCGTCGTGACGGCGTGTCGCGGGCCCTGGAATCCCCGCCAGAACTCGACGCTGGCGCGCTGTTATTGCCGCGCCAGCCCGGTTACCATTGGATTTTCGCACCTTTTCACCCCGCTGATGACAACACCCGTAACCCCGGCCAGCGACTGGCCCCGGGACATATACCGCGCGCTGTGCGCTCACCAGGTTCGCCAGGTCGCTTACGTGCCCGACGCCGGCCACAGCCGCCTGATCGAGTACTGTCGTGATGACCCGGCAATGATCGCGCTGCCGCTGACCACGGAGGAGGAAGGTATCGGCCTGCTTGCCGGCGCATGGCTGGGTGGCGACCGCGGCGTCCTGCTGATGCAAAGCAGCGGCGTCGGCAACTGCATCAACCAGTTTTCCCTGGCGCGGGTGTGCCGCCTGCCGCTGCTGTTGCTGGTGACGATGCGCGGCGAGGACGGCGAGCGCAATCCATGGCAGGAGCCGATGGGACGCAACAGCGCGGGCTTGCTCGAGACCGCGGGCATCGAGCCGCTGCGGGTGGACGCCGCCGCCGCGGCCGGCGCCACGGTCGCGGCTGCACTCGAACGGGCCTACCGCGAGTCGAGCGCGATCGCGGTGCTGATCGCGCAGCGCGTTATCGGTATCAAGTCCTTCGACCAATGACGGCGCCAGCGGCTGGCAAGCAGCAA
This sequence comes from Gammaproteobacteria bacterium, assembly GCA_030066085.1. Classification (GTDB taxonomy): domain Bacteria; phylum Pseudomonadota; class Gammaproteobacteria. The sequence goes on from JASJCI010000067.1 coordinate 7,937, forward strand.
TACCCGTTGCGGCGCCGGGCAGTGGTCGCCGACCTGCTTGCCGAACGCGGCGACAGCCTCGTGGTCGCGGGACTCGGTGCACCGGCCTGGGACGTGACCGCGGCCGGCGATTCGCCGCTGAATTTTCCCCTGTGGGGCGCCATGGGAAGCGCCGTACCCCTCGGTCTCGGACTCGCCCTGGCGCGGCCACGGCGGCGCGTACTGGTCATTACCGGTGACGGCGAAATGCTGATGGGAATCGGCGCACTGGCGACCGCCGCGCTCGCGGCGCCGACCAATCTGGCGATCGTCGTGCTCGACAACGAAGCCTACGGCGAAACCGGCAACCAGGCCACGCACACGGCCGCCGGCGCCGATATCGCCGCGATCGGTGCCGCGGCCGGCCTGGTTTGGTCCCGCACCGTTGCCGATGATGCCGGATTCGAGGTCGCGCGCCATCAGATCCTGACGGCACCCGGTCCCGGGCTGTGCGTAATCAAGGTGCGCATCGAGCAACTGCCGCTGGTGCTGCCGCCACGTGACGGCGTGGTCCTGCGCGACCGATTGCGCGCCGCCCTGCAGGACTGACCTGGCCGTCAGGCCGGATTCGCCACCCGATCCCGCGCCAGGCAGAGGAAGTTTTCCACCAGCCGGTCACCGGCATCGTCGGCATGATAATGGCGCATCAGTTCAGGCGCCTTGTGACGCCAGATGGTGCCGAGCGTGCGATCGGTGCCCTCGGGATGAAACTGGGTGGAGTAACAGTGTTGGCCAAAATCGAGCGCTGCCACCGGTACCCGCTCGCTGTGTCCGAGCAGCGTCGCCCCGTGCGGAATTTCGACGACGTGTTCGGAATTGGCGTAGTTGAACGCATCGCCGTCGGCGATACCCGCCATCAGCGGCGACTCGCGCCCGGCCCGGGTCAGCACCAGTGGCCAGGTCCCGGCAAAGGGTCCCGCCGCCAGCCGCTCGACCGTCGCGCCCGCCATGTGCGCGAGCAGCTGGTGCGAACCGCAGATCGCGAGGATCGGAATCCGGCGGGCGCGTATCCGCGGCAGCCAGGCGCGCACGCGCCGCTGCCAGCCGGTATCGTCGTGCACCGAGTTGTAGCTGCCGGCGAGCACCAGCGCGTCGACCCCGTCGGCATCCGGCAAGTCTTCGCCGACACAGGGATTGGCGGTCGTGAGCACGATACCCGGGATATGACCGTAACGCTTGACGAACCACAGGCCTTCCTGGTCACGGTCTTCGAGCTCGTCGTAAACCGACGCGTCGTAGCTGCCGGGTACGCCCATCATTTCGACGAAACAGATTCGGGCGCTGGCGCGGGCTGCGGTCATCTGGAGGCCTGATCGAACGAAGCGCATGAGCTTAACCCCGATCGCGTTCGCCGACCAGTGCGCGGTCGAACGCTATTTTTTCGCGAAACGGTAGTGCGCCTTGTCCGGGAAAATCTTGCGCACCCCGCCCTGCGGGTTTTCCTGGTCGCCGTCGCGGCGCGGAATCAGGTGAATATGGGCGTGGAATACGGACTGGCCCGCGCTCTTGCCGGCGTTGGTGCCGATATTGAACCCGGTAATGGTTGCATCAGCCTGCCGCAGCCGTTCGCGCGAGCGGTGGATCAGCCGATTGGCGGCCTCGATCTCGGCCGCGGTCATGTCGAACCAGGTCTCGGCATGTCGCCGCGGGATGACGAGGCAGTGCCCCTCCGACACGGGAAAGTTGTCGTGCAGCGTCAGGCAGAGCTCGTTCTGGTCGAGCACCTCGAAGCGGTCCGCGGGCAGCTCGCAGAAAGG
>JASJCI010000034.1 GCA_030066085.1 Gammaproteobacteria bacterium
TACATGTCCGCGTTCACGGTCACCTGGTGCAGACCCTGCAGGTAGTAGTGCTTCAGTACTTTCTGGAAACCGAATACCGAATCCGGCTTCGGGCAGCACCACTCGGCCGCGTCGATCGTGCCTTTTTCGAGTGCCGGCAGGATGTCGCCGCCACCCATCGCAACCGCCGGGACGCCGACTTCGGCGTAGGCGGCACCCACCATGCCCGGAGGTGCACGGAAGCGCATTTGACGGAAGTCATCCATCGACTTGATCGGCTCGGGGAACCAGCCGAGCGCCTCGGGGCCTACCGGCTGCAACATGAAACCCTTGACGTTCACGCCCATCTCGTCCCACAGGCGGTCATACAGCTCCTTGCCGCCGCCGTACTGGAACCAGCTCAGGAACGCGATGTTATCGAGACCTACGCCGGCACCCGCAACAGGCGCGCCGAACAGGTTGGCCGCGACATGCTTGCCACCCCAGTAGTGGGTCCAGGCAAAGCCGCCCTCAACGAGACCCGCATCGACCGCATCCATGATGTCGCGTGGGCCGACAACGGCGCCAGCCGGCAGCACTTCGATGGTGAGCGACCCGTTGGTCAGGGCTGCGACGTCGTTACCGAACTCCTTCAGCATAACGACTTCATCAGCTGACGTCGGTAGCACCGACTGAATCCGCAAGACCTTCTTGGCCGCCATGGCTGGAGGTGCCATGATTGCCAAGGCTGCCGCAAAGGCAACTACATATTTTATTTTTAACATATCAACTCCTCTGGTTGAGAAAGCCTTCGCAATGATATGCGTCGCGAGGCTGAAGGCAGCGCCCCGGAGCTTGTTGGGCCGGTAGTCTGGCCCGAGTTCAATGCCGAATATCCGGCAAGACTTTAGATTATAATGAGACTATTGGTCTCGATATTACAGCTTTTGGCGGCTCAGTAACAGAGCTAATAGTTATTATTTTGTCCCGCTATCCCAAAAACGGAACTTGATGAAGCTGTGCAGGGTAAAACCGCCCGACAGTTTCGTCAATAGGGCTTAAACGAGAATATTCGTTCCATTTTAGCGGTAATTGTTGTATTGTCGCGCCGAAACGCTAAACGACAAGGGGCTCGTGGATCAATTCGATTACATCGTCGTCGGCGCCGGATCGGCTGGCTGCGTGCTTGCCAATCGGCTGTCGGCGAATCCGGCGCACAAGGTGCTGCTGGTCGAGGCCGGGGGCAGGGATCTGAGTCCATGGCTGCACATTCCGGTCGGTTATTTCAAGACCATGCACAACCCGCGCTACGACTGGTGTTACCTGACCGAACCGGATCCCGGTATTGCCGGCCGCCGCCTGCAGTGGCCGCGCGGCAAGGTGCTCGGTGGGTCGAGCGCGCTTAACGGCCTGCTGTATGTACGCGGTCAGCCCGCGGACTACGATCGCTGGGCGGAACTTGGCAACAGCGGCTGGAGTTTCGACGAGGTTCTGCCGTACTTCAAGAAATCGGAAGACAACTCGCGCGGCGCGGATGCGTTCCACGCTGTCGGCGGGCCGCAAAAAGTCTCGGACCTGCGTTTACGCCGCCCGATCGCGGAACACTTCATCCAGGCGGCGACCGAAATCGGCATCCCGTTCAACGAGGATTACAACGGCGAGCAGCAGGAAGGCGTCGGGTATTTCCAGCAAACCGCGTTCAAGGGCTTCCGCTGGAGCACCGCCAAGAGTTTCCTCCGACCTGCCAGAAAGCGCCCGAATCTGCGGGTGGTCACCAACGCCCAGGCAACCGGGCTGATCATGGACGGCAAACGGGTAACCGGGCTCGAGTATCGGCAGGGTGGCCAGCAACGCTCGGCGATGGCCGCTGCCGAAGTCATCCTCAGCGCCGGTGCGATCAACTCGCCGCAGATCCTGCAGCTGTCCGGCATCGGCGACCCGCAGGAGCTGAAGGCGGCGGGTGTCGAGGTTCGCCATGCCCTGCCCGGGGTTGGCAAGAATCTGCAGGACCACCTGCAGATTCGGCTGGTCTACAAGACCAACAAGCGCACGCTCAACGACGAGCTGAACAGCTGGTTCAAGCAGATGCTGGTCGGCACGCAGTACCTGTTGACGCGTACCGGCCCATTGACGCTGGCCGCGAGCCAGGTCGCCATCTTTACCCGCTCGAGCGAGGCGGTTACGCGGCCGGATATCCAGTTTCACATGCAGCCGCTGTCGGCGGACAAGCCCGGTGACGGCGTGCATCCGTTTTCGGCGTTTACCTCGTCGGTGTGCCAGCTGCGTCCCTGGAGCCGCGGGCAGGTCGTGATCCGCTCGCCCGACCCGCTCGAGGCGCCGGCCATGATGCCGAATTACCTGTCCGACGAGCGCGACTGCGCGGTTGCGATCGGCGGCATCAAGGTCGCGCGCCGGATCTGCGAAGCGCCGTCGCTGCGCAACTGCGTGATCGACGAACACGTACCCGGGCGCGAATTCCAGACCGACGAGGAATTACTCGACGCCGCGCGCCGCTACAGCCAGACGATTTATCACCCGACCAGCACCTGCAAGATGGGTGTGGACGACCAGGCCGTGGTCGATCCGAGCCTGCGCGTGCACGGCATCGAGGGCCTGCGCGTGGCCGACGCATCGATCATGCCGGAGATCGTTTCCGGTAATACCAACGCGCCGACCATCATGATCGGCGAAAAGGCCGCCGACATGATTCTGGGGCAAAAAATGTAATTTGGTTGCAATGCCCCGCAACAATTGCAAAAATGAGACTTTAAGTACCATTATAACAAGCTAATGACTATCGAATATTTAAAGAAAGCAGAGAAAACCGCGGCGACCGGCGAGGACGATACGCGCAAAATTGTCGCTGACATGCTTGGTGCGATCGAGGCCGGTGGCGAAGAGAAAGCGATCGAGTACAACCACAAGCTGGATAATTTTACCGGTAACGTGATCGTTACCCCGGAAGAGATCGAGGCTGCCGCAGCCGAGGTGCCGCAGCAGGTAAAGGACGATATCCAGTTTGCCTACGAACGCGTGCGCCGCTTCGCGGAAAAGCAGCGGGAAGCCCTGATCGATTTCGAAGTGGAGCTGTCGCCGGGCCTGTTTGCGGGGCAACGTCAGATTCCAGTGACTACCGCGGGTTGTTATGTCCCTGGCGGCCGGTATTCCCACGTCGCGTCCGCGATCATGTCGGTCGGGACGGCCAAGGCGGCCGGCGTCGATCACGTCATTGCCTGCTCGCCGCCGAAGCCTGACCAGGGCGTCAACCCGGCGATCATTTATACCGCGAATCTCTGCGGCGCGGATACCATACTAGCGATGGGCGGCGTGCAGGGCATTGCCGCGATGGCCTTCGGCCTGTTTACCGGGCACAAGGCGGATATCCTGGTCGGCCCGGGCAATCGTTTCGTGGCCGAAGCCAAGCGTATGCTCTACGGCCGCGTGGGTATCGACCTGTTCGCGGGTCCGACCGAAATCGCGATTATCGCGGACAAGACCGCGGACCCGCATATCGTCACCAGCGACCTGGTCGGCCAGGGCGAGCATGGTCCGGACAGCCCCTGCTGGCTGGTCACCACGGATCGCGAACTGGGTGAAAAGGTGCTGGAACTGATGCCCGGGTACATCGAGAAACTGCCCGATACCGCGCGCAACGCGGCCGAGGCTTCCTGGCGCGATTACGGTGAAGTGGTATTGTGTTCGACGGCCGAAGAAGCCGCCCGGGTCAGCGATGATTATGCCGCCGAGCACCTCGAAGTGCAGGCCGAGGATCTCGACTGGTGGGTGCAGCGACTGCGCAATTACGGCTCCCTGTTCGTCGGCGAGGAAACGACCGTCGCATTCGGCGACAAGTGCTCCGGTACCAACCATATTCTGCCGACCAAGGGTGCCGGTCGTTACACCGGCGGGTTGTCGGTAGGGAAATTTATCAAGACCGTGACTACCCAGCGCATGTCGCGCGAAGCCAACCGCGAGGTTGCAGCCGCCTGTGCGCGTATTTCCCGACTGGAAGGGATGGAAGCGCATGCGCGTACGGGAGATGACCGTCTGAGCAAGTACTTCCCCGATGAAACGTTTCGCCTGCAGCCCTAGGGACGACCGGTTGTATAACTATATTCCCGGAGAGGAATCCGACCTTGGCCTGTAGCACGCCAACGTCGCGTGCATCTGCCTGACCGTTACGGGAGTCCGACGTGTTGATGTCGATTGCCGCCGTCGTGATCGGGCTGGCGGTACTGGTCTGGAGCGCCGATCGTTTTGTCGACGGCGCCGCCGCGATCGCCAGGCATCTCGGTGTGTCGAACCTGATCATCGGTATCACGATTATCGGCTTCGGCACCTCGGCGCCGGAGATCGCCGTTTCGATCATCGCGGTGCTCGAGGAAGTGCCCGGCATCGCGATCGGTAACGCGATCGGTTCCAATATTGCCAACATCGGCCTGATTCTCGGTGTAACCGCGCTACTCGCGCCGATCCCCGTGGCGCGCGGTCTCATGCGCAAGGAATACCCGTTGCTCGCGATCGCGACCCTGGTGCTGGTAGCCTGCCTGTACGATCTCTGGCTCGGCTGGTTCGAGGGCGTGATCCTGGTATCACTGCTGGCCGCAACCCTGTCCTACATGGTCTACCTGCATCGTCACGGCGGTGTGGTCGACGCCGCGATGGCGGCCGAGGTCGAAGAGATTGTTGCCGAAGAGATTATCGGTGAAGACGACGAAGACGAGGAACCGATGTCGAGCGGCGCGGCCTGGTTATGGGTCGTGCTCGGCCTGGTGCTGCTGGTCGCGAGTTCGCGTGCGCTGGTCTGGGGTGCGTCGAATATTGCCACCAGTCTCGGCGTCAGCGATCTGGTGATCGGCCTGACCATCGTTGCGCTGGGTACCAGTCTGCCGGAGCTGGCGGCCTCGATCGCCAGCCTTAAAAAGTCGGTACCCGATCTCGCGGTCGGTAACATCATCGGCTCCAACCTGTTCAATTCGCTGGCGGTGGTCGGTATTCCGCCGCTGCTGGGCGGCTTCGCGGTCGACGCCGCGGTTTTGTATCGCGACCTGCCGGTGATGGTCGGGCTGACGCTGGCACTGTTCGTGATGTCCTGGGGCCTCAAGGGCGGCACCGCCACGCTCGCGCGCGGCAAGGGAATCCTGCTGACGCTGACCTTCGTCGGCTACCAGTACTATCTCTATCACCAGGTGGTCTACGGTACGCCGCAGTGGTTCGGCTGACCCGCCCGCGCTAAAACCAGGTTTGCATCCGGGCTTCTACCGGTTTTGGGCCAACTAAAAATATTATAATGAGACTATAAGTATCATTTTATTGATATTTATTTAATTTTCTGGTTCACTGCGCGCATGTTGGCGTAAATTCGCGCAATTCCGGGGCGGTGTTCCGGTCCCCGGGATTCGTCAGGATGGCGTTTGGCCTCATCTGTAGTCGGGATCTGGTCCTAACCCGGATCCGGGCCGGTCCGCAAAATGTGCGATCCCGCGCGCTGAGCGCTCGAATACAGGCGGCGTTGCTGAAACGGCAGCGCGCGCCGGAACGCAAGATTGAACAGTTCAGGAGAAGACATGATGAAAATGACCACCGAAGAAGCCTTCATCAAGGTTTTGCAGATGCACGGTATCGAGCACGCGTTCGGTATTATCGGCTCGGCCATGATGCCGATTTCGGACCTGTTTCCGCAGGCCGGGATCAAGTTCTGGGATTGTGCCCACGAATGTAACGCCGGCATGAGCGCCGACGGCTACACCCGCGCCAGCGGCAAGATGTCGATGGCGATCGCGCAAAACGGCCCGGGCATCACCAACTTCGTGACCCCGATCATGACCGCGTACTGGAACCACACGCCGCTGTTGCTGGTCACCCCGCAGGCGGCCAACAAGACCATCGAGCAGGGCGGTTTCCAGGAAGTGAAGCAGATGGAAATTTTCGAAAACTGCGTCTGCTACCAGGAAGAAGTGCGTGACCCGACGCGTATCGCCGAGGTCCTGAACCGCGTCATCCAGAATGCCTGGGCCGGCTCGGCGCCGGCGCAGATCAACATCCCGCGCGACTACTGGACCCAGGTCATCGATATCGAGCTGCCGCAGATGCTCGACATCGAGCGCTCGCCGGGCGGCCCGCGGGCCATCGCCGATGCCGCGGCCATGCTGTCGGCAGCCGAGTTCCCGGTCATCCTGAACGGCGCCGGCGTTATCCTCAGCGGCGGCATCGATGCGTCGGTCGCGCTCGCCGAACGCCTCGACGCGCCGGTGTGCTGCAACTACCAGCACAACGACGCGTTCCCCGGCTCGCACCCGCTGTCCGCCGGTCCGCTGGGTTACAACGGCTCCAAGGCCGGTATGGAACTGATCTCGAAGGCCGACGTTATCCTCGCGCTCGGCACGCGTCTGAACCCGTTCTCGACGCTGCCGGGCTACGGCATCGATTACTGGCCGAAGGATGCGAAGATCATCCAGGTCGACATCAACGGCGGCCGCATCGGCCGCACCAAGAAGGTCGACGTGCCGATCCAGGGCGACGCCAAACTGGTAGCCGAACAGATCCTGGCCCAGCTGGCCGACAACGCCGGCGACAAGGGCCGCGACGCGCGCAAGGCGCTGATTGCCGAGACCAAGGACAACTGGTCGCGCGAACTGGCCGAGATGATTTACGAGGAAGATAGCGACGAAGGTATTACCTGGAACGAGCGCGCACGCAATCGCGAGCCCGAGCGCATGTCACCGCGCCAGGCCTGGCAGGCGATCATGAAGGCGATGCCCGACAACGCGATGATGTCATCCGACATCGGTAACAACTGCGCCATCGGTAACGCTTACCCGGCTTTCGAAAAGGGCCGCAAGTACCTGGCACCGGGCCTGTTCGGTCCCTGCGGGTACGGCCTGCCGGCCATTCTCGGCGCCAAGATCGCGCGTCCTGACGTGCCCGCGATCGGTTTTGCCGGCGACGGCGCCTTCGGTATCTCGATGAACGAAATGACCGCCTGTGGCCGCAACGACTGGCCGGCGATCACGATGATCATCTTCCGCAACTACCAGTGGGGCGCGGAGAAGCGCAACACCACGCTGTGGTTCGACGATAACTTCGTCGGTACCGAGCTCAACGTTGGCGTCGAGTATGCCAAGATTGCCGAAGCCTGCGGCGTCAAGGGCGTCAAGGCCGAAACCATGGACGGCCTGACCGAGGCGCTCGCGACCGCGGTAAAAGAGCAGATGGAAAACAACGTCACCACCTACATCGAAGTCGTGCTGAACCAGGAACTGGGCGAGCCCTTCCGTCGCGACGCGATGAAGGCCCCGGTGGCGGTGGCCGGCATCGATCCCAACGATATGCGCCCGCAGCAAGGCAGCTGATGATGGTGGCTGCGCCGCACCCGGCAGGGCTGTCGGTGTTCGGCAAGCTCGAAAAACCGGCCGGGGAGCGTTGGCTCCCCGGCTTTTTTGTCACCGCGCGCGGTTTTGCCTGGGCACGCTGACGCGGTAGTATCCGGACATGGACAGGTACTCGACTCTCGATCAATTTGCCCTCGACGGCCGCCGTTTCGTCGTCACCGGCGCCAGCTCCGGCATCGGTCGTGCGATGGCGGGATTTCTCGCCGAGGCCGGTGCTTGCGTGGTGCTGGTGGCGCGTCGCGAGGATCAACTGACCGCAGCCGTTGCGGAGCTGGAGCAGGCCGGTCATGCCGCCGGATTTGTCGCCGCTGATCTGCTCGACCGGGAAGGTCTCGGCGAACTGGCTGACCGCTGTCGTGAATGTGCCGGCGGCGATATCGACGGCGTGATCAATGCCGCCGGTCTCAACCCTCGTCAGCCGGCGGAAGAAGTGTCGATCGAAACCTGGGATGCGACCCTGAACCTCAACCTGTCGACGCCGTTTTTCTTCACCCGCGAATTTGTGCCCGCGATGCGAGCCAACGGCTACGGGCGCGTGCTCAACATTGCCTCGCTGCAGTCGTACCGCGCATTCCCCAACGGTTTGCCCTACGGTGCGTCCAAGGGCGGCGTGTGCCAGCTGACGCGCGCGATGGCGGAAGCCTGGTCGCGTTACGGCATCTGTGCGAATGCCATCGCCCCCGGATTTTTCCCGACCGAACTGACCGCGGCCGTATTCGGCGATGACGACACCCGCGACCGGGCCGCCGCGCAGACCGCCATGGGACGCAACGGCGAACTTGAAGATCTGCGCGGCGTGACCATCTTTTTTGCGTCGCCGGCGAGCGGCTATATCACCGGCCAGACCCTGGCCGTCGACGGAGGATTTACCGCCAAATGAAAGCGCTTGTATACACCGCCAACGAGGAAATGACTTATCGCGAAGAGCCCGCGCCGTCAGCGGCCGATGGCGACGCGCTGATCTCGATCGATTCGGTCGGTATCTGCGGTTCCGACATGCACGCCTATCTCGGCCATGACGAGCGCCGGGTGCCGCCGCTGATTCTCGGCCACGAGGCGGTAGGCACCGTGCTCGAGGGTGCGCAGCCGGGCCAGCGCGTCGTGTTGAACCCGCTGATCACCTGCGGCGTCTGCGACCACTGCCACGGCGGGCGCCAGAATCTGTGCGCCGAGCGCGACCTGATCGGTATGTACCGCGCCGGCGCCTTCGCCGAACAGATCGCGATTCCGGAGCGCAACCTGATCCCGGTACCGGACGGCATGCCGGCGGAACACGCGGCGCTGACCGAGCCCGGCGCTACCGGTCTGCACGCGGTCCTGCTCGCCGAGCGGATCGTCAGCCGGCCGCTGAGCGAGTCGAACGCGCTCGTGATCGGGGCCGGTTCCGTGGGTCTGCTGACCGCGCTGCTGTTGCGCGACAAGGGCGTCGAGCAAGTGGTAATCGCCGACACCAATCCCCTGCGCCGGGAGCTGGTGGCCAGGTATACCGACCTGCAGCTGCTGGACCCGCTCGAAACCGCGCCGGCCGAGCAATCGTTCGACTGTGTATTCGACGCGGTTGGCGGCGCGCCGACCCGGCAGCAATCGATCGCGGCGGTGCGTTCCGGCGGCGTGATCGTGCATATCGGCCTGATGGATAACCAGGGCAGCATGGACGTGCGCGCGATGACCCTGCGCGAAATTACCTTCGTCGGTACCTACACTTACACGCCGGTCGACCTGCGGGCAACCCTGGCCAAGCTGGCCAGCGGTGCGCTCGGAGATCTCGGCTGGATCGAGCAGCGGTCGCTGGCCGACGGCGCGGCCGCCTTCGCCGACTTGCTCGCGGGTCGTTGCCCGGCACCCAAGATAGTCCTCCGCACCGGCAGCTAACCCCCAAAACGGCAAAACGGGGTCCGTCCCCGATTGCTGACCGATTCGATCCGCCGATAAGCGTAATCGGATAATTTCCCTGTTCGGCCTGTGGTGATTGGCATAGGATGCCGAGGAACTGTAACAACCGGGATATCGCTTGTTCGAACGACGGCCGACGGGTCTGCAGGCTTTCGGCGGCAATGCTGGCGAGCCGATTGCCCGCCTGTGCTCGATCGAGGGTTTCGGCCGTTCGCTGATCATCGGTATCATTCCGCTGCTCGCGCTCGAGGTGCTGGGTTCGAAGGAACTCGTTACCCGTGCCTACCTGTTCGCTTCCCTGCTGACACTGACGGTCACGCTCAACTTTGCCACCCTGGAGCGACTGCTGCATCGCCGCTGGGTGATCTCGCTGGGTGTCGCCTGCACCCTGATCGCGGTGCTGGTTTTCCTGCTCGTGGACAACATGGCGGTGGCTTTCGGGATCGGTCTCGCGGCCGCCGCCTCGTCGTTGTTTTCGGTCAGTATTTCGCTCTACATCATGGACTACGTCGGCAAGAAGGAGCTGATATTTACCGAGTCCAGGCGCCTGCTGTACGTGGGTGTCGCGTGGATGATCGGGCCGCCGCTGGGTCTGTGGCTGTGGGACGAGGTTTCCCACCGGGCACCGTTCCTGCTGGCGCTGGCGGCCGGATTCGCCATGCTGGGCTACTTCTGGTACCTGCGCCTGGGGCACAGCCAGGTCATCCAGCCGGCCAAACAACCAGCGGCCAACCTGCTGCGGATCATTCCCCGTTTCTTCAGCCAGCCCGGTCTGCGGATCGCATACTCGGTGACGCTCACGCGCGCGATCTTCTGGACTTCGGTTTTCATTTACGGGCCGATCTACGTGGTCGAAGCCGATTTGCCGACCTGGATTGCCGGCGGCCTGCTGTCCATCGTCAGCGGCCTGCTGCTGGCAAGCCCGCTGATCCGCCGCCTCGCGAGCCGTTACGGCACGCGTTTCATGATCATCGTGTCGATGCTGCTGATCGGCAGCTCGGTGGCGATGCTGTACGTCATCGGCGAGCCGCAGCCGCTGGGGCTGGTGTTCTGGATCAGCGCGTCCCTGGGCGGGGTGACCGTGGACGTGCTCGCCAACATCCCGTTCATGCGCCTGGTCAAGCCGCGCGAGCGGACCGAAATGACGATGATCTACTCGACCTGGCGCGACGGTGCCCAGTTGCTCACGCCGTTGCTGGTCTCCACGCTGCTGCTATTCGCGCCTTTCGAGGTTTTTTACCTGCTGCTTGCGGCACTGTTGTTCGGCGCCGCCTGGGCCGCCAGTTTCCTGCCCGGACGCATCTGACTGCGCTCAGCGGTAGCGGTGACAGGCAACGCAGCTGCCCGCGAGCCTGCCGAGGCTGTAGTAGTTCGGAGGGTCGGCGCGGGCCTTGCGCAGGGCGTCGTTGACGTCGGCCTTGAACTCGTCGATGTGGTCGTCGATCACCAGGTGGCTGGTCTGGGCTTCACCGGCGCCGAGCCGGTTGGTCACGTCGTCGATCGAGACCAGGATCCGCACCAGGCGGGCCTGCTGCTCGCTGCTGATGGTGGAACTGTCCGCCAGGATATCGTCGATCTGGCTCATGTAGAGCGACATCAGCGCCATCTCGCTGCGAACCTGTTTCGGTTCGAGGTACACGAAATCCTGCGGATAGGTAGCTTTGCGAAGCTGGGCACAGCCGCCGGCGAGCGCCGCCGCGGCTAACAGTGCGAGCAGTACCCGGAGCGCCGGGCGGGAGCTGACAAAAGCGTAAAACGACACGGAATCCTCCGACAGTGAAAGCCTGATAACATCAGTTAAGCACGTCGTGGGAAGTTCGAGTTGACCTGTATCAGGATCGTCTCAGGCGCTGCCGGTGCGAACCTTGATCACCGCTTCGTGCCAGTCGGCGAGCAGCAGGTTGCGTGCAGGTGAAGACATGCGCGGCGAGAACTCGGCTTCGTGTTGCCAGCGGCCGGCGATGTCCTCGATCGAGTCGAAAATGCCGACCTGCAGGCCGGCCAGGTAAGCCGCGCCGAGCGCGGTGGTTTCGGTTTCGACCGGTCGTTCTACCGTCGTATCGAGCACATCGGCGAGAAAGCCGCACAGCCAGTTGTTCTGCACCATGCCGCCGTCGACCCGCAGGCGCGTCGGTGCGAGTCCGTCGCGACGCTTGGCCTCGAGCAGATCGAAAGTCTGGTAACACACCGACTCCAGCGTTGCCCGCACCAGTTCCGCCGGCCCGGTATCGCGGGTAATACCGAAGATGGCGCCGCGGGCATCCGGATCCCAGTGCGGCGCACCCAGTCCGGTAAAGGCCGGTACCAGGTAGACGCCGGAATTGGAGTCGAGCGATGCGGCCATGGCCTCGGTCTGGTGGGCGGAATCGATGATGCCGATACCGTCGCGCAACCACTGCACCGCCGCGCCGGCGACGAAAATCGAACCCTCGAGCGCATAGGTCGTCTTGCCGTGCAGACGATAACCGACCGTGGTCAGCAGCTTGTTATTCGATTGCAGTGCCTGCTCGCCGGTGTTCAGCATCATGAAACAGCCCGTGCCGTAGGTGCTCTTGATCATGCCGGGCTCGAAACAGGCCTGGCCGAACAGCGCCGCCTGCTGGTCTCCCGCCACCCCGGCGATCGGTATCTCCGCGCCGAGCAGCGCTGCATCGCTGTGGCCGTAATCGGCGGCGCAGTCGCGCACATCGGGCAACAGCGTGTGCGGCACCTCGAGCATGCCGAGCAGCTCGTCGTCCCAGGCCTGCCTGTGGATGTCGAACATCAGCGTGCGTGACGCGTTGGTGGCATCGGTGGCGTGTACGCGGCCGCCGGTCAGGCGCCACACCAGGAAACAGTCGATCGTGCCGAAGGCGAGTTCGCCGCGGTCGGCGCGTTCCCGTGCGCCGTCGACGTTGTCCAGCAACCAGTTGACCTTGGTGCCGGAAAAGTACGGGTCGAGCAGTAAACCGGTCCTGGCCGTGACCGATGCTTCCGCGCCCAGCGCGCGCAGGCGTTCGCAGTATTCAGCGGTGCGCCGATCCTGCCAGACGATAGCATGGTAGATGGGTCGACCAGTGGCGCGGTCCCAGATGACGGTGGTCTCGCGCTGGTTGGTAATACCGATCGCGGCGACCTCGATGGCGTCGGCCTGCGCTTGCTGCAATGCCTCGCGCACGACCCGCAGGGTCGTTTGCCAGATTTCCTCGGCGTCGTGTTCGACCCAGCCGTCTTTCGGAAAATGCTGGGTAAACTCCTGCTGCGCGGTAAACACCGCATGCCCCTGTTCGTTGAACAGCATGGCGCGCGAGCTGGTGGTGCCCTGGTCGATACTGAGAATGTACTGACTCATCGATGTCTCTCGCTGGTGGCCAAGAACGGGGACAGTTTACTTAATTCGCGCCGCTAATTAAGTAAACTGTCGCCGAAACTGGTGATCAGGTGTGGTTGAAATATTCAGTAAACTTCTGCGGTGCCTGGTCGCCGAACAGGACTTCACAGGCTTCGCGCAGGCCGGTCGAGTTGCGCAGCTGGTCGCGCGCCATCAACAGTTCGATCTTGGAGCGGCGGCGCAGGTAGTCCTCGAGGTAAACGATCATTTCATTGTGCGCGATATAGTCTATCTCGCAGCGCCGAAAGCCGGTATTTTCGATCAGGGGTTCGGCCATTGCCGGATCCGCTTCGATCGCGTCCAGCATGGTTGATGCCTGTCCGCCGTAACGTCGCCAGAGGCGTACGTCGAGGGTTTCGCCGGTGTCTTGCGCTGCCTGGCGATCCAGCCCCAGTTTCGCCGCGCGTTCGAAGTAGGCCCGGCGATCGGTTGCCGCCGGCTCGCCGAACCACCGGCAGGGCGGTTGCAGCTCGACGCCGAGCTTGCCGACTTCGGCGCAGATTTCGTCGCCGACGTTGATACAGTCCGTCAGCTTGCCGCCGAAGATGCTGATGTGTTGCTGGCTTGCGCAGGTCTCGACGATATGTTTGCGCGAGAGTTTGCGAAAGTCGCCGAGGCTTGCGTCGTCGCGCCTTATTGCCAGCGGTCGGACGCCGCAGCGTTCGGCGATGATGTCCTGTTCGCTCAACGGCTGCGCCAGGTCGAGACGAGCATTGATATTGGACAGGACAAAATCGCGGTCGCCCGGATCGACCGTGGTCAACGGATCGTCAACAAGTTTATCGGTAGTGCCGATGCAGGTCCGGTTGGCCATCGGGATAGCGAAAAAAAGACGTTCGTCGTCGGCGAAAAACGCCAGCACCCGATGTCCCCTGGACAGTCGGGGCACGATCAGGTGGATACCCTTGGAGAACAGGTGGCGATGCACGGTCTCGATGTCGGCAGCCGTATTCAGGCGGTCGACGAATGCGCCGGCGGCATTGATCAGTACCCGGCTGCGAATGCTGAACTGGCTACCGTCGACGCTATCGCGAGCCTGCGTGATCCAGTGGCCCTGGTCGCCGCGGCTAAAGTCGACCGCTTCGACATAGTTGACCGCGGCGCAGCCGCTGTCCATCGCGCTGCGCACGAAATTGAATACGAAACGAGCGTCGTTGTCGTGCAGGAACGCGTCGGAGTATTCCACCCCCGCGGTGCTGATCGCGGCATCGATCACCGGTTCGAGTTCACGGATACCCGCCGGTGACAGCAGGCGTGGGGTGCGGGTCTTGCCGCGACCGAACAGCCAGTAGAGCCAGGTACTCGCGAGGATGATCCACGGATGAAAACGGAACTGGCGGTTGATCGTCAGCAGGAAACGGATTTCCTTGACCGTCGACGGGAAGCTGTCCAGCAGTTCGTTGCGTGACCGGCACAGTCCGTTGACCAGGCCGAACTCGTAACCCTCCATGTACTTGATCCCGCCCCAGACCAGGTTGGACGATTGCTGGCTGGTAAAGCCGGCAAAATCGCGCGCATCGATCAGGCCGACCCGTGCCCCGCGGGCTGCCAGGGCTGCCGCGGATACGCTGCCGTTGATACCGCCGCCAACGATCAATACGTCGAGATCCTGGCCCTGCAGCCGCGCAAGGTTTTGCTGACGAAGATTCATAGTCGCAGTTTAAATGCGATCGTGCGCGGCCGCGAGTGCCGCTATCTCGTCTGCGAGCGAATCCGGTATATCGTCCCAGCCAAAGCGCCAGCGCCAGTTGTCGCTGGCCACGCCGGGAACGTTGAAACGATGTTCGCTGCCGAGTCCGAGGTAGTCCTGCAGCGGTGCGATCGCGGTGTGCGCCGGGCTGGCATAGGCTGCGCGTACCAGGCCCATGTGCGGCCGGGTTCCGTCGATGCCGAAGTAGTCACGGACCTGGTGACGCACGGCGTCGTCCAGGGTCGACCACCAGCCAGCCGTGGTGTCGTTGTCGTGCGTGCCGCTGTAAACCACCTGGTCAGGCACCTGGTTGTGCGGCAGGTGCGGGTTGGCGTCGTCGCCCGACCAGGCGAACTGCAGTACCGCCATGCCGGGATAGCCGAAGCGCGTGCGCAGGTCCTCGACCGCGGGCGTTATGGTGCCGAGGTTTTCGGCGACGATCGGCAACTTTCCGAGTTCGGCCGAAAGCTGTTCGAACAGGTCGCCGTCCGGACCCGGCAGCCAGCGACCCTCGACCGCGGATTCGGCCTCGGCCGGTACCTCCCAGTAGTTGACGAAGCCGAGAAAATGGTCGATGCGCAACAGGTCGCAGAGCGCAAAGGCATGGCGAATGCGCGCGCTCCACCAGGCGTAGTTGTCCGCCTTGTGCCGCTCCCAGCGATACAGGGGATTCCCCCATAACTGGCCGGTCTCGCTGAAATAATCGGGTGGTACGCCGGCCACGACCCGCATCCTGCCGTTGTCGTCGAGATCGAACAGTTCGCGCCGGGCCCAGACATCGGCACTGTGGTAAGCGACGAAGATCGGCGCGTCGCCGAACAATCGAATACCTCGTTCGTTGGCATAGCCGCGCAACCTGTTCCACTGGCGAAAAAAACACCACTGGTAAAATTTCCAGGCTTCGATCTCGTCGGCAAGTCGGCGTGTCGCGGCGGCCAGCGCGCCCGCTTTGCGTGCGGCAAGCTCCGCGTCCCAGTCGCACCAGTCGCGGCCCGGAAAGAGGTCCGCCAGCGCGCGAAACAGCGCATAGTCAACGAGCCAGTACTCCTGCTCGGCGCAAAACTGCTCGTAATCCTGGCGCACGGCCGGTGTTGCGCGCGCGGCAAAACGCGCCGCCGCCGCCGCCAGGCGACTCTTGCGGTAGGTGGTCATGCGCGCAAAGTCGATATAACGCTCGCTGCCGTCGGCAACGGGTTCGATTGCGTCGCAATCGAGCCAGCCCTCGCGCCGCAACTCGACGAGATCGATCAGCAACGGGTTGCCGGCGAAGGCCGACGGGCTCATGTAAGGCGAGTTTCCGCGGCCGATTTCGCCGAGTGGCAGGATCTGCCACAGGCGCTGCCCGGCGGCCTCGAGCCAGTCGACGAAGCGGTAGGCGTCGACGCCGAAATCGCCCGAGCCCGAAGGACCGGGCAGTGCGGTCGGGTGCAGCAGGCAGCCACAGCTGCGCGGAAATCGCATGTCGCCAGGGTCCGTGTTCAAAGCTTGCTCGTGCGCAGGAATCAACCGCTGTCGGCGGGTAGACGGTGCGGAACCGAAACACCAGCTAAACACAGATCGCCATTGGTAGCAATTGAGTATTGCCGGCACATACCCCGCGTCGGCGGTATCCTGCGGTTCATATGCTGTTCAGGACCTCGGGGGCGCTGCGAGTGGCATGCCCGGGTACGATCCGGAGCGCGTATTGCACTATAATCGTGCCGCTCGAATCGTTTCAGGTTGATGACAATCCGGGCTGCGGGCGGGCCGCCGCGCAACCGTGCATGCAGGCCAGGGCTGTGGTCGGCGATCGAATGCGCGGGATTGCATGCGGCGGCGAAACGAATAAAAATAAACGGCTGTCGACCCGGGTCGACCACTGATTTGGTAATCCACGAGGAACCTAGCTTGACCGCAACGACAGGGACTGGTGCGCCAACCCTCGAGACCGCGGCGATGGATGCCATCGCCCGCGGCGAGCACGCCGACGTGTTCGCGCTGCTGGGGCCCCAGCAAAATCCCGCGGATGCGGGGCTGATCGTGCGCGTGTTCCTGCCGCACGCCTCGACGGTCGAGGTGCTCGATCGCAGCGGCAAGGCCATTGCCGCGCTGGCGCGGGTGCATCCCGACGGCCTGTTCGAAGCGGCCCTGTCGGCAAGCGATAGCCGCTTCGACTACCTGCTGCGGATCGACGGGGGCGAACCGAGCGAAGACCCCTATCGGTTCCTGAGCCAGGTCAATGACGACGACCTCTACCTGTTCAACGAGGGCACCCACGAACATTGCTACCGCTGGATGGGTGCGCACCGTGCCGAGAACGACGCCGTCGCCGGCGTGCGCTTCGTCGTCTGGGCGCCGTCCGCGCGGCGCGTTTCGGTGGTCGGCGATTTCAACGGCTGGGACGGTCGCTACCACGTGATGCGTCGCCATGCCGCGGCCGGCATCTGGGAAATCTTCATTCCCGGGCTCGCCGACTGGACGCTGTACAAGTACGAGATCGTCGGCGCCGACGGCAAGCTGTTGCCGCTCAAGGCGGATCCCTACGCGCGCTCGATGCAGCATCCGCCGGAGACCGCGTCGCGCGTGGTGCCGGGTGCGGCCTATGCATGGGCTGACGGCGACTGGATGGCGGCGCGTGCCGCGCGTGCGGCGGTGGCCGAACCGATGAGTATCTACGAGGTGCACGCCGGTTCGTGGCGGCGGCGGCCGGAACAAAACAATCGTTATCTCAGTTACCTCGAACTGGCAGACGAGCTGCTCTCCTACGTGCTCGACATGGGCTTTACCCATATCCAGTTGATGCCGCTCAGCGAATACCCGTTCGACGGTTCCTGGGGTTACCAGCCCATCGGCCTGTTCGCGCCGACGATCCGCTACGGTACCCCCGACGAGTTTCGCCATTTCGTCGATCGCTGTCACCAGCAGGGTATCGGGGTATTGCTCGACTGGGTGCCGGGGCACTTCCCGACCGACGAGCATGGACTCGGGCGCTTCGACGGCAGCTTCCTCTACGAACACGCCGATCCGCGCCAGGGTTATCACCCGGACTGGAACACGCTGATCTACAACTACGGCCGGCGCGAAGTGCAGAGTTTCCTGCTGAGTAACGCCAACTACTGGTTCGAGGAATTCCACATCGACGGCCTGCGCGTCGACGCGGTAGCGTCGATGCTCTACCTCGACTACAGCCGTGACGACGGTGAATGGATACCCAACCGTTACGGCGGGCGCGAGAACCTCGACGCGATCGAATTGCTGCGGATGGTCAATACCCGCGTCTACCGCAATCATCCCGGCATCGTCATGATCGCGGAAGAGTCCACTTCCTGGCCGCGGGTGTCGGCACCGGTAGACCAGGACGGTCTCGGTTTCGGCTTCAAGTGGAACATGGGCTGGATGAACGATACGCTGCGCTACATCGAACGCGACCCCATCTACCGGCGCTACCACGACAACGAACTGACCTTCGGCATCATGTACGCCTGGTCGGAGAATTTCATCCTGCCGCTGTCGCACGACGAGGTGGTACATGGCAAGGGTTCGCTGCTGGGCAAGATGCCGGGCGACCCCTGGCGTGGCTTCGCCAACCTGCGCGCCTACCTCGCCTACATGTGGACCTACCCCGGCAAGAAGCTGCTGTTCATGGGTGGCGAATTTGCCCAGGTCGCTGAATGGGATCACGATCGCAGCCTCGACTGGCACCTGCTCGATCACGACCGCCATCGCGGCATGCAGGCGCTGGTGCGCGATCTCAATCGTCTCTACCAGGACCTGCCCGCGTTCTACCGCCAGGACAGCTCGCCGGACGGTTTCCGCTGGCTGCAGCTGGGACAGAACGGCCACTCGGTATTCGCCTGGCTGCGCTACGACCGCGGCGTCGGCGCGTTTGCCGTCGTCGTCTGCAACCTGACGCCGCAGACCCATTTCGAGTATCGCCTGGGGGTGCCGCGCGCCGGCTTTTACCGCGAACGCCTGAATACCGACGCGATCGACTACGGCGGCAGCGGCCAGGGCAACCTGGGCGGGATTGCCGCGGATACCGAGGGTCGCGACGGGCAGCCGTACTCGCTGCTGTTGACGCTGCCGCCGCTGGCGACACTGGTGTTCGAGTTCGATGGCGACGGGTAACAGCGCTATGCGTGTCGAACCAGGTTTTGCCCATCGGCTCGGCGCCGTTTGCGACGAGGACGGCACCAACTTCGCGCTGTTTTCGCAGCACGCGGAACGTGTCGAGCTGTGTCTCTACGATCCGAGCGGCCGTCACGAAACGGCGCGCGTGGATCTCGACCAGACCCACGATATCTGGCACGGTTACCTGCCCGGGGTTGGCGCGGGTACACCCTACGGCTATCGCGTGCACGGGCCTTACCAGGTCCACGCCGGGCACCGTTTCAACCCGCACAAGCTGCTGCTCGATCCGTACGCGCGAGAGCTGACCGGCGATTTCGAGTGGAACGAAGCGCACTACGGTTACTACCGCGGCGCGCGCGCGCAGGACCTGTCGTTCGATCAGCGCGACAACGCGGAGTTTGTACCCAAGTCGGTGGTCAAGCCCGACGGCCGCCCGCTGAATGCGTTGCGCAGGCCGCGCGTGGCCTGGCCGGAAACGACGATCTACGAGCTGCACGTGCGCGGTTTCACGATGCGCCATCCGGAGGTGCCCGAAGTGCAGCGCGGCACTTTTGCCGGGCTCGCGCATCCCGCCGTGATCGATTACCTGCGCGACCTGGGCGTCACCAGTATCGAGCTGCTGCCGATACATGCCTTCATCGACGAGCCCTTCCTGGTCGAGCGCAACCTGACCAACTACTGGGGTTACAACACGCTGGGTTATTTCCTGCTGCACCGGGCTTATCTCGGTGGCGCCGATCCGGAGTCGTTTCGCGAGTTTGTCGCCCGCTACCACGATGCCGGGCTCGAGGTCATACTCGACGTGGTCTACAACCATACCGCGGAAGGCAATCATCTCGGCCCGACGCTCGGTTTTCGCGGTATCGACAACAGCGCGTACTACCAGCTGTCGGCGCGTGATCCCCGCTACTACGTCAACGACAGCGGTTGCGGCAACACGCTCAACCTGCGCCATCCGCGGGTGCTGCAGCTGGTGCTCGACAGCCTGCGTTACTGGGCCGGCGAATTCGACGTCGACGGCTTCCGCTTCGATCTGGCGACCGTGCTCGGCCGCGACGAGCGCGGGTTTGGTACCGGCTCGGCGTTTTTCCAGGCAATCGCGCAGGATCCGCTGCTGGCGACCCGCAAGATGATTGCCGAGCCCTGGGACCTGGGTCCCGGCGGCTACCAGCTTGGCGGTTTTCCGGCCGGCTTCGCCGAATGGAACGACCGCTACCGAGACACGGTACGGCGCTTCTGGCGCGGCGAATCGGGCCAGTTGCCCGAACTGGCTCGCCGCCTGCACGGCTCGGGCGACCTGTTCGAACACCACGGTCGCAAGCCCTGGGCCAGCATCAATTACTTCGCCTGCCACGACGGTTTTACCCTGCGCGACCTGGTCAGCTACGAACGACGTGACAACGGCGCCAACCGCGAGGACAACAACGACGGCCACCGCGAAAACCTGAGCTGCAACCACGGCATCGAGGGCCCCAGCGACGATCCGGAAATCGACGCGCTGCGCTGGCGCCAGCAACGCAACTTCATCGCCACGCTGCTGGTATCGCAGGGGGTGCCAATGCTGCAGGCGGGCGACGAGTTCGGCCGCAGCCAGCGCGGAAACAACAATGCCTATTGCCAGGACAACGAGCTCGGCTGGATCGACTGGGACGCACTCGACGGCGAGGGTGGCGCATTGCTCGAGTTTACTCGGCGCCTGATCGAGCTGCGTGCGGACAGCCCGGTGCTGCGGGCGGACCGCTTTCGCCACCAGGCGGGCGACCTCGACGACGACAGCATCTACTGGGTCAACAACGACGGTAAACCCATGCTCGACCCGCACTGGCACGAACGCGACAACCGGACCCTGGGTTACCTGCTCAGCACGACCGACGACAACGGCGATAGC
The DNA here is from genome assembly GCA_030066085.1 of Gammaproteobacteria bacterium. Lineage (GTDB taxonomy): Bacteria > Pseudomonadota > Gammaproteobacteria. The sequence goes on from JASJCI010000034.1 coordinate 20,301, forward strand.
CAGGCGAGCAAGCTGCTGGTATTGTTCAACGCATCGCTGCAGGCCGAGACCTTTTGCCTGCCGCGCGACGAGGCAGAGGCCTGGCTCGTGCTGATCGATACCGCCGACCCCGCCAGGGGCGAGAAAACAATCGCGGCCGGTGCCCGCCTGAAGATGGCGGGTCGGTCGCTGCAGATTCTCCGCGCCGCGCCATCGCGGCCCGATGATCACGTGTAAAACAGGGCATACGATGGAGTCACGAAAGCTATCCACCAGCGGCACCCGGGTACAGGTCGACGTCGACCTGCAGCGTCACTTCGAGCTGACGCTGGGCCGCGACGAGCCGGGTTCGTCGCACCATTACCTCTACCAGGCGATGGTGCTGACCTTGCGCGACCGCATGGTCGAGCACTGGCGCGGCACGCGTGAGCGCTACCAGCGGGAGCAGCCCCGGCGGATCAACTACCTGTCGCTCGAGTTCCTGATCGGGCGCAGTCTGAATAATGCCCTGCTCAACCTCGATCTCGAGGAGCAGGTGCGCGCGGCGCTGATTCCGTTTGCCTGCGGCCTCGAAACCCTGGAGGAAGAGGAGCCGGACGCCGGGCTCGGCAACGGCGGCCTCGGCCGGCTCGCCGCCTGTTTTCTCGACAGCTGCGCAAGCCTGGAGATCCCGGTGACCGGTTACGGCATCCGTTACCAGTACGGCATGTTTCACCAGCGCATCGAAAACGGTTACCAGGTCGAGCAGCCCGACAGCTGGCTGCGTAACGGCAATCCCTGGGAAATCGAAAGCCCGGAAAATGCGCGCCGGATTCATTTTTTCGGTCGCACCGAGCACTACAACGCCGGTAACGGTCACCCGCGCGCGCGCTGGGTCGATACCCACGACGTGCTCGCCATACCCTACGATACGCCGGTGCCGGGGTACCGCAACGACACGGTCAACACGCTGCGGTTGTGGAAAGCCGAGGCCACCGATGAATTCGACCTCGACGAATTCAACGCCGGCAGTTACATCGACGCGGTTGCCGCCAAGAACCGCGCCGAGCAGATCACGATGGTGCTCTATCCCAACGACGCCAGCGAGGCGGGCAAGGAGCTGCGCCTGCGCCAGCAGTATTTCCTGGTTTCGGCCAGCCTGCAGGATGTACTGCATCGATGGGTCGAACGCAACAGCCGAGACTTCAACGAATTCGTTGCCAAGAACGGCTTTCAACTCAACGATACGCACCCGACGGTGGCGATCGCGGAACTCATGCGCCTGTTGATCGACGATTACGACATACCCTGGGATCGCGCCTGGGAGATGACCACCGCGACCATGGCCTACACCAACCACACGCTGCTGCCCGAGGCGCTCGAGGTCTGGCCGCTGCACCTGTTCGGTGAACTGCTGCCACGCCCGCTGGAAATCATTCGCGAAATCGATGCCTGGTTCGGCGCCGAAATCGAACGTCGCTGGCCGGGCGACCACCAACGCCGCGAGCGCATGGCGATCATCAGCGGCGGTGATTACCCGGTCGTGCGCATGGCTTACCTCGGCATCGTCGGCAGTCACTCGGTCAACGGGGTTGCCGCGCTGCACACCAGCCTGCTCAAGCAGGGACTGTTCCACGATTTCTACGAGCTCTGGCCGGAGAAATTCAACAACGTCACCAACGGCGTGTCGCCGCGGCGCTGGCTCGCGCACTGCAACCCGGGTCTGCGCGAGCTGTTGACCGAGACCATCGGCGACGGCTGGATTCGCGACCTCGACCTGCTGCAACAGCTGCGCCCACACGCCAAAGACAGCGGTTTTCGCGAGCGCTTCATGCGGGTCAAGCGGCACAACAAGGAGCGCCTGGCGAGCATGGTCGAGCGCGAATGCCGGGTCGAATTCGATCCCGACATGCTGTTCGACGTGCAGGTAAAACGGATCCATGAATACAAGCGCCAGCTGCTCAACGTGCTGCACCTGATTCACCTCTACGATCGCATCCGCGACGGAGACACCGACGGGCTGGTGCCGCGCTGTGCGTTGATCGGCGGCAAGGCCGCGCCCGGCTACGACATGGCCAAGCGCATCGTCAAGATGATCAACAACGTCGCCGCGGTGATCAACGCCGACGAGCGCGTGCGGCCCTGGCTGCGGCTGGCCTTCATCCCCGATTACCGCGTATCGGCGATGGAGTTCATCTGCCCCGGTACCGACCTGTCGGAGCAGATTTCGACCGCGGGCAAGGAAGCTTCCGGCACCGGCAACATGAAGTTCATGATGAACGGCGCGGTTACCATCGGCACTCTCGACGGCGCCAATATCGAGATTCGCGAAGCCGTCGGCGCGGATAATTTTTTCCTCTTCGGCCTGACCGCCGACGAAGTCGCGGAACAGGCGCGCGACTACAATCCGGGGGCGTTCATCGAGGCCGACGAAGCCCTGTCCCGCGTCATGAGCCTGTTGCAGAGCGGCCATTTCAATCGCTTCGAGCACGGTATCTTCGACCCGATCATGGATGCCATTCGCAGTCCGCACGATCCGTGGATGACCGCGGCCGATTTTCGCGCCTACGTCGACGCCCAGCAGCGGGTCGCCGCGGCCTGGCATGACCACGAGCGCTGGGCGACGATGGCGGTACTCAATACCGCCGCCAGCGGACGTTTTTCCAGCGATCGTTCGATTCGCGATTACCGCGACCTGATCTGGGACAGGAATTGATGCGTCCGCGGGCGCGGTGAAGGCGCCCGCTTCTGTTAACATGGGACGCCCGTCGGCAGCCGTCCGGCGGGTGTCGCTCGCCACCGGCGCGTGCGCGGCACAGGCGCCGACATGGAACGGCGCAAAGGAGGAGACATGACCAGACCCGTCGATCGGCACATCAGCCAGATCACACGCAAGACGCTCGCGCTCGTGCTCGCTGGCGGACAGGGATCGCGCCTGAAGGAACTGACCGAGTGGCGCGCCAAGCCGGCGGTGCCGTTCGGCGGCAAGTTTCGCATCATCGACTTTCCGCTGTCGAACTCCGTCAATTCGGGAATCCGGCGCATCGGCGTGCTGACGCAGTACAAGGCGCACTCGCTGGTACGCCACCTGATGCAGGGCTGGAGTTATTTCAAGCCCGAACTGGGGGAGTTCCTCGAAATCCTGCCGGCTTCCCAGCGTCTCGGCGGCGAGTGGTACCGGGGCACCGCCGACGCGCTGTACCAGAATATCGATATCATCGACACCCACCGGCCCGACTACGTGCTGATCCTGTCCGGCGACCACATTTACAAGATGGATTACGGCCCGTTGCTGGCGGCACACGTGGAGCGTGACGCCGACCTGACGATATCCTGTCTCGAAGTGCCGGTGGCCGAGGCGGCCAACACCTTCGGCGTCATGCAGGTCGACAAGAGCCTGCGCATCCAGGGATTCGAGGAAAAGCCGGCCGAGCCGGCGCCGCTGCCCGGTCAGCCGGATTACTGCCTGGCATCGATGGGCAACTACGTCTTCAATACCAGGTTCCTGTTCGACGTGCTCAAACGCGACGCCAGCCTCGAGGGCTCGCACCACGATTTCGGCAAGGACATCATCCCGTCGCTGATCGGCCAGCACACGCTGTACGCCTACCCGTTCCGCGACCCGGTCACGCGCAAGCGCGCCTACTGGCGCGACGTGGGTAACCTCGATGCTTTTTGGGATGCCAACATGGAACTGCTCGGCATCACGCCGGAACTCAATCTTTACGACCTGGACTGGCCGATCCTGACCGCCCAGGCACAGCTGCCGCCGGCCAAGTTCGTGTTCGACGATGAACACCGGCGCGGCATGGCCACCGATTCGATGGTTTCGGGCGGCTGCCTGATCTCGGGCGCGCGGCTCAATCGCTCGCTGCTGTTTTCCAACGTGCACGTGCACTCCTACGCCGAAATCGAAGACAGCGTGATCATGCCGGAAGCCGATATCGGCCGCGGCGCGCGCATCCGGCGCGCGATCATCGATCGCGGCTGCCGCGTACCCGAGGGCATGCAGATCGGGTTCGACAGCGAGCAGGACCGCGCTGCCGGTTTTACCGTCAGCGAGGGCGGCATCGTGCTGGTGACGCCGACGATGCTGCAGCAGAACGTGCACTACTGGGACTGAGCGGTCGCCATGCAAGCGCGTGAGATCGCGACCCGGCCGTTTGCCGATCAACGCCCCGGAACCTCCGGCCTGCGCAAGCGGGTCGCCGTTTTCCAGCAGCCGCATTACCTCGAAAATTTCGTACAGTCGATTTTCGACGTCCTGCCGGATATCAACGGCGCTACGCTCGTGCTCGGCGGTGACGGGCGCTACCATAACCGCGAGGCGCTGCAGGCGATCCTGCGCCTGGCCGCCGCCAACGGCATCGGTCGCGTACTGCTCGGCCGCGGCGGTATCCTGTCGACGCCGGCCGCGTCCTGCGTTATCCGTGCGCGCGCTGCCCTCGGCGGTATCATCCTGTCGGCCAGTCACAACCCGGGTGGCCCCGAGGCCGATTTCGGCATCAAGTTCAACACTGGCAACGGCGGTCCCGCGCCGGCGGAACTGACCGAACGCATCTACGCGCGCAGCCTGGCAATAGACAGCTACCGCAGCGTCGACAGCAGCGATCTCGATCTCGACCGTGCGGGCGAGACCCGGCTCGGCGATATGGTCGTCGAGGTCTTCGACCCGGTGGCCGACTACGCCGCCCTGCTGGAGCGGCTGTTCGATTTCGAGCGCATCGCTGAAATGCTGCGCGGCGGTTTGCGCCTGCGTTTCGACGCGATGCACGCGGTCAACGGTCCCTATGCCGAGGAGATTTTCCTGCGCCGGCTCGGCGCGCCCGCCGACAGCCTGCTGAACTGCGTGCCGCTGGAGGATTTCGGCGGCGGCCACCCGGATCCGAACCTGGTGCACGCACAGGCGCTGGTCGACGAACTGTTTGCCCAAGACGGGCCGGACTTCGGCGCTGCCACCGACGGTGACGGCGATCGCAACATGATCCTGGGGCACGGATTTTTCGTCAATCCGAGCGACAGTCTCGCGCTGCTGGCGGCCAATGCGCGGCTGGTGCCTGGCTATGCCGACGGGCTTGCCGGTATCGCGCGCTCGATGCCGACCAGCAGTGCCGCCGATCGGGTCGCTGCGCGTCTCGGTATTCCCTGCTACGAAACGCCGACCGGCTGGAAGTTTTTCGGCAACCTGCTCGACGCCGGCCGCATCACCCTGTGCGGCGAGGAAAGTTTCGGTACCAGCTCGAACCACGTGCGCGAAAAGGACGGCCTGTGGGCGGTGCTGTTCTGGCTCAACCTGCTGGCGACCAGCGGGCAGTCCGTAGCGGAACTGGCGCGGGCGCACTGGCGCGAGTTCGGGCGCACCTACTACACGCGGCACGATTACGAAAATGTCGACGCCGGCGCCGCCGAAGACATGATTACGCAGCTGCGCGCAGCGCTGCCGGGACTGGCCGGGCAGAGCCTGCAGGGAATCGATATCAGCGGCGCGGACGACTTTACCTATACGGACCCGGTCGATGGCAGCCTGGCGGAGCAGCAGGGGATTCGCATCGTGACCGGCGACGAGGCGCGCATCGTGCTGCGCCTGTCGGGTACCGGCACCGGCGGCGCCACGCTGCGACTCTACGTCGAGCGCCACGAGGCCGATCCGTCGCGGCAGCAACAGGATCCGCAGCAGGCGCTGGCGCAACCGCTCGCGCTGGCGCAGGCAATCGCAAGAATCGAACACTTTACCGGTCGCGACGCACCGAGCGTCATAACCTGAAACGATGAAAATCCTGCACGTCGCGGCGGAAGTCCTTCCGCTGGTCAAGACCGGCGGGCTGGCCGACGTCGTCGGTGCGCTACCGGCGGCGCAGCGCGCGCTGGGTCACGAGGTGTCGGTGCTGGTGCCGGGTTACCCGGCGATCCTCGAGGGTGCGGGTAAACTCTCGCCGGTCGAAGGTTTTGCCGTACCCGGCGGCCGCTTGTTACGCGGCCGGCTCGCCGGCGACGTCGAACTGCTGGTCATCGAGCAGGCCGCGCGTTACGCTCGTCCCGGCAATCCCTATGTCGATGCCAGCGGGCAGGACTGGCCGGATAACCTGCAACGCTTCGTGCTGCTCGGCCGCGTCGCGGCCGATCTCTGCCTGTGGGATCCGCAAATCGACCTGCTGCACGCGCACGACTGGCACGCGGGGCTCGCGCCGGCCTACCTGCGGGCCGACGGTACCCGCTGCGCGAGCTGTTTCACGATTCACAACCTTGCCTTCCAGGGTATCTACGCCTACTACGAATACGCCTTCACCGGCCTGCCGGAAGCCTTTTACCGCTTCGACGGCCTCGAGTTCCACGGCGACTGGTCTTTCATGAAGGCCGCGCTGTCCTACAGCGACGCGATTACCACCGTCAGCCCGACCTATGCGCGCGAAATCCTGCGCCCCGATCTCGGCATGCAGCTCGATGGCGTGCTCAACTATCGCCGTGCCGATCTGCGCGGAATTCTGAACGGCGTCGATTACGCTATCTGGAACCCGGAAACCGATCGCGCGCTCGCGCGGACTTATGGCATCGACAAGCTGGCGGCCAAGACGCACAACAAGCGTGCGCTGCAGCAAGACATGGGCCTGGCGGTCGCGCCCGCTCGACCGCTGGTCGGCGTGGTCAGCCGCCTGACCCTGCAAAAGGGCATGGACCTGGTACCCGGCGCGATCGAAAGCCTGCTGGCTGCCGATCAGATTCAACTGGCCCTGCTCGGCAGCGGCGACCGCGAGCTGGAGCAGGCGTTCGCCGAGCTGGCCGAGCGTCACGCGGGCAATTGCGCGGTCAGCCTGGCCTACGACGAGTCGCTGGCGCATCGCATCGTCGGCGGTGCCGATGCGATCCTGGTACCTTCTCGCTTCGAACCCTGCGGGCTGACCCAGCTCTACGGACTGCGTTATGGCACCCTGCCGATCGTGCGCCGCACCGGCGGCCTCGCCGATACGGTTGCCGGCTACCGCGCGCAGGCGAAGCAGCCGACCGGCTTCGTGTTCGAGACCGCCAGCAGCCGCGCGCTCAAGCGCGTGCTGGGCAGGGTGGTCGAGGTTTATCGCGACGGACCGACCTGGCGCGGGCTGATGCAAAACGCGATGCGCTGCGAGTTCGGCTGGGACCGCGCGGCCAGGGACTACGACAAACTATACGCGCGAATCCGCAGGGGATGAACCGATGGTACTGAATCAACTGCCCGAATGGCATGCGCTCGAGCAACGGCGCGACGCGCTCGATGGCCAACATCTGCGCGAGCTGTTCGCGGCCGATCCCGATCGTTTCGCGCAGTTTTCCCTGCGCCACGAAAACATCCTGCTGGATTACTCGAAAAACCGCGTCGACGCGGCCACCATGGAGGCACTGCGGGCGTTGGCCGGGGCCTGCGATCTCGAGGGCTGGATCGCGCGCATGTTTGCCGGCGAAGCGATCAACCTGACCGAGGGGCGGGCAGTGCTGCACGTGGCGCTGCGTAACCGCGCCAATACGTCGATCCTGGTCGATGGCGAGGACGTGATGCCGGGGGTCAACAGCGTGCTGGCGCGGATGCGCGATTTCGTCGCGCGCGTGCATGACGGCAACTGGACCGGCTTCACCGGCGCCAGCATACGTGATGTCGTCAATATCGGCATTGGCGGTTCGGATCTCGGGCCGGTCATGGTTACCGAGGCGCTGAAGGCTTACCGGCAGGCGAACATCAACGTGCATTTCGTGTCCAACGTGGACGCCGCGCACCTGCACGAGACGCTGGCCGGGCTCGATCCGGCGCGCACGCTGTTCATCGTCGCGAGCAAAACCTTCACCACCCAGGAGACCATGGCCAACGCGCGCGCCGCGCGTGCATGGCTGCTGCAGACGCTCGGCGACGAGGCGGCCGTGGCGCGTCACTTCGTCGCGCTGTCGACCAATGCCGCGGCGGTCGGGGACTTCGGCATCGATGCCGCCAACATGTTCGAATTCTGGGACTGGGTCGGCGGGCGTTACTCGCTGTGGTCGGCCATCGGCCTGTCGATTGCGCTCGCGCTCGGCATGGATCGATTCGAGGAGCTGCTCGACGGCGCTCATGCAATGGACCGGCATTTCCGCGAGGCGCCGCTGGAGGGCAACCTGCCGGTTACGCTGGCGCTGCTCGGTATCTGGCACGTCAACTTCCTCGGCGCCGAGAGCCAGGCGGTGGTGCCTTATGCGCAAAACCTGCACCGCCTGCCGGCATACCTGCAGCAGGCCGACATGGAAAGCAACGGCAAGAGCGCCACTCGTGACGGCGACTTCGTCGCCTGGGACACCGGCCCGGTGATCTGGGGTGAACCCGGGACCAACGGCCAGCACGCGTTTTTCCAGCTGCTGCACCAGGGCAGCCGGCTGGTGCCGGTGGACTTCATCGTTGCCGCCAACAGTACCTATCCGAACGATGCGCAGCACGAGATGTTGCTGGCCAACTGCCTCGCGCAAAGCGCGGCGCTGATGACGGGTAAAACCGGCGACGAAGCGCGCGCGGAAATGGCCGCCGCCGGCCTCGACGCGAGCGAAATCGAGCGCCTGCTGCCGCATCGCACCTACCGCGGCAACCAGCCCAGTAACACGCTGCTGGTCGAAACGCTCGACCCGCGTACGCTGGGAGCGCTGATCGCGCTCTACGAGCACAAGATCTTTTGCCAGGGCATCATCTGGCAGGTCTGCTCTTACGACCAGTGGGGCGTCGAGCTCGGCAAGCAGCTCGCGGGACAGCTGCTGCCGCGCGTGCGCGGCGAGACGGCGGATGGGACCGTGGACGCGTCGACCGCCGGTTTGCTGGCACAGCTGCGGCACTGGCGCGGCTGATTGTCGCAGTTTTATTCAAATGAAACCCAGGGAGCAAAATCGTGCCGGGGCCGCGCTGTCGCGGTAAAGCCCGCGGGAAGCGCTCCGACTCTCGCTGCGCTCGAGTCGGCACATCCCTGTGCCGCTCTCGCCGGGCCATCCATGGCCCGGCTAGGTTCCCGCAGACTTTACCCCGACAGCGCTATCTGGTTTCGTGTACGAATTCCTCGAAGATTTCGCGGAACGCGGTGCCGAGCTCTGGGTGGCTCAGGCCGAAACGGACGTTGGCGCGCAGGAAGCCGAGCTTGTCACCGCAGTCGTAGGTTTTTCCCTTCAGGCTGTAGGCCTTGACCGGCGCCTCCTGCAGCAGCTTCTGCAGCGCGTCGGTCAGCTGGATTTCGCCGCCGGCACCGGGTTCGGTCTCGCGCAACAGTTCGAGCGTGCGCGCGGGCAGGATGTAGCGGCCGATGATGGACAGGTTGGACGGCGCTTCGGATATCTTCGGTTTCTCGACCATGCCGACGATATCGGCGGTCTGGCCGGGATCGGCGGTGGCGCCGCCGCAGTCGACGATACCGTAGCTGCTGACGTTTTCCCGCGGCACCGGCTCGACCATGAACAGGGCCGACCCATCCTCGTAGGCCGCGACCAGCGATTTCAGGTCGAGCGCGTGGTCGCCGTCGGGATGGTGCAGCAGCACGTCCGGCAGGCTGACCGCAAATGCCTCTGCGCCGATCAACGGCGCCGCGCACAATACCGCGTGGCCGAGTCCGAGCGGATGATGCTGGCGCACGCTCGAAATCGTGACTTCGGGCGGCACGATATCGCGAATCGAGTCGATCAGCTGCGACTTGCCCTTGCGCTCCAGCGTGACCTCGAGCTCGAAGTGGGCGTCGAAATGATCCTCGATGGCCGACTTGCCGTCGCTGGTAACGAGAATGATATGCGTGAAGCCGGCGGCCACGGCTTCCTCGACCACGTACTGGATGACCGGGCGATCCACCACGGTCAGCATTTCCTTCGGAATGACCTTGCTCGCGGGTAGCACCCGGGTGCCCAGGCCAGCCACGGGGATCACGATTTTGCTCAGCGGTTGCATACGGTTTCCAGGGGTTCGTGCGGCGAGAGAGCGCATTCTAGCCCAAAACCGGGCAAGCCTGCGTTACCGACTTCACGTAAAGCGGATTTTCCCCGCAAGGGTGCGTTGTCGCTATAATGCCGCGCATGTCCGAAACCCGAAACCTGCTGGTCGTCGCGCACAACCCGTCACCGAACACGCGGAAACTCGTCGATGCGACGCTGCGCGGTGCGCGCCACGAAGATATTGCCGGCGTCGACACGCGCTACCTGCCGCCGCTGGAGGCAGGGTCCGACGACGTGTTGTGGGCGGACGCGATCATCCTCGGCACCACCGAAAATTTCGGCTACATGAGCGGCGCATTGAAAGACTTTTTCGATCGCATCTATTATCCCTGCCTCGAACGCACCGAGGCGCTGCCGTTCGCGTGCTGGATTCGCGCCGGCCTCGACGGCACCGGCACGCGGATCGCGATCGGCAAGATCACCACCGGGCTCAAGTGGAAGCCGGTGCAGGAGACGATGATCCTGCACGGCGACTACCGCGACGAGTTCGAGGAGCAGTGCGAGGAACTCGGCATGCTGATGGCGGCGAGTCTCGAGGCGCGCATCATTTGATCCCGGTCTCATTCCAGCGCAGGCGCGAATCCATTACCATGCCGGGATGCTGGCGATAAGGCCGGGGCCGGGGGCAATGAGCCTCGCCGGTCCGGGCAGGAATTTTACGAGGGGAAACGATGACAGACTTTGACGGCAAGAAAGCAATCGTACTGGGCGGGACATCGGGCATTGGCCTCGCGACCGCGGAAATGCTGCGCGACGGCGGTGCGGAGGTCATCGTCGGCAGTCGCCGCGAATGCGAGCTCGACGGCATGGAGTGTGTACAGGTCGACGTGCTCGACCGTGACGGGCTCGCCGTGCTGTTCGAAAAACACGCCGGCTTCGACTATCTCGTCAATGCCGCGACCGGCGGTCCCCGCGCGATTGGACCGTTTCTCGATATGGATCTCGACGGTTTCCAGGGCTCTTTCGCCAAGCTATGGGGTTATACCAACAGCGTGCGCCTCGGCGCACCGCACATGGCCGCTAACGGGGCCGTCCTGCTCTACAGCGGTTACCCCGCGCGCAAGTGGCGCAGCGGGACCATCGCGATCGGTACGGTCGGCGGCGCGGTCGAGGCATTCATCCGGCTGGTGGCCAACGAAATCAGCCCGATCCGGATCAACGGCGTGTGCCCGGGCCTGATCGATACGCCGATGTCGCCGCTCGAGGGCGAGGCGCGCGACAACTATTACCGCGACGGGACTGCCGCGCACCTGATTCCGCGCGCCGGGACCGCCGGGGAAGTTGCCAGCGCCGGTATCTTCGTGCTCGCCAATGAATTTGTTACCGGCACCATCGTCGACGTCGACGGCGGTGCGCTGGCGACATGAGCTTCGAGCGGATCTGCAAAACGCTGGTTGGCGACGCGCCCGGCCGCAGTACCGAGCTCAACTATTATCGCGTCGGACCCGACGCGCCGGGCAAAAAGGTTTACCTGCAGGGCGCGATCCACGCCGACGAACAGCCGGGTATCCTGGTCCTGCACCACCTGCTCGCGCTGCTGCGCGCGGCCGATAGCGCGGGTGAACTCGAGGCCGAGTTCGTCGTGCTGCCGATGGTCAATCCGCTCGGTATGGGTGACATCGAGTTCGGCAAACACCAGGGGCGTTACAACCGCGCCAGCGGCGTCAACTACAACCGCGGCTGGCTCGAGCTGTACGATTTGCTGGAGCCGAACTTCGCCGACACGCTCGCTGACGATGCCGGTGAAAATGTTGCCCGCGTGCGCGCCGCGCTGCGCCTGGGCGCGGCAGCCCTGCCGGAAAATACCGCCTTCGAGCAATGGCAAAAAACGCTCATCAGCGAAGCCTGCGACGCCGACTACGTGTTCGACCTGCACTGCGACGACGATGCGTTGATGTATATCTATTCGCTGCCGCAGATGCGTGACGACATCCAGCAGCTCGCCGACTGGACCGGCGCGGCGGCCACGCTGCTGGCAGAGGAGGGCGGTGGCAACTCCTTCGACGAGGTCTGGCCGGCGGTCTGGCTGCGCCTCGCGCGCGAGAACCCGCAACGTCCGCTGCCGCTGCCGTTGCTGTCCTGCACCCTCGAGTATCGCGGGCAAATCGATACCTTCGACGAGCTCAACCAGCGCGACGCGCGCAACCTGTTCGGTTTTTTCCAGCAGCGCGGCTTGATCGGCGGTCAGCCGATCGGTTCCCGGGGCAGCGCGGCGGCCGCGACAGACCTGCGCGCCACCGAGTTCGTACGCGCGCCTGGCGCCGGCCTGGTTGCATTTTGTATCGAGCTCGGCGATCGCGTCGAGCGCGGCGAGCGTATCGCCGACCTGCTGCTGCTCGACGGTGACGGTGCCTTCGTCGAGCGCCGGCCGATCCTGGCGGGTACCTCGGGGCTGGTGCTGTCGCGCACGGTCAACAAGTACGTCTGGAGCAACGCCAACGTCGCCAAGATCGTTGGCGAGGAAATCCTCGAATCGCGCAGCGGCAACCTGCTGAGCGACTGAGGCCCCGCTTTAGTCCGGCTTGACCCAGCCCGAGTCGGGCAGCTGTTCGTCGGCGCGCAGCCAGCTCGCTTTTTCATTGCGAAAACTGTGATCGGCCGGCGGCAGTGCCTCGAGATCGTCGAACAGGCCCAGCTGCAGGTGAATATCGTCGGGCGTATCGGCATTCCGGTAAGCGATGGGTGATCCGCAGCGATTGCAGAAGCTGCGCGTGACGCCGTCGTCGGTCGCGTAGGCAGAAGGCCGCGCACCGGTGAAACGAACCTGGTCGAGTTTGAAACCGGCGAAGGTCGTCATCACCGAGCCGCTCGCGCGGCGACAGGACTCGCAGTGACAGTGCCCGACCCAGTCCGATGTGCCGTCGATCTCGAAGCTGATCGCGCCGCAGTAACAGTGTCCGCTCAGGGATTTGCTCATGGTCCATACCTCCACTAGCCATGATACCCGTGCAGACGCCCGGAAATAAATGCTGGGCGATACTAAACCGTTACCGGCGTCCTCTCGCATTGGCGTAACCCTGTGAGAGTTACTGATATATACCTCCGCTGGTTCTAAGCGGATTCGGGGGGGTACGCCGTCAATCGACATTCAGGTTATGGAAGCTGTTTTTTCGGCCGGGAATAAGAAGCTGACTTTCGCGCCCGCCTGCTATTATCTGTTTCCTGGCGCGAGATATTTTTGCTGGACTGGTTTGTGTCTGTTACCGCGCCACCGAATTGATGGGGATTTATGTGAAAAGAAAATTGTTCCTGGCTCTTCTGCTAATCCAGTTGGTGGCCTGCTCTGCGGAAGTGGGCAGTGAAAGGTGGTGTGAGAATCTCAAACAAAAACCAAAAGGAGAGTGGACTGCAAACGAAGCGAAGGACTTCGCGAAACACTGCCTGTTCAACTAGTTAAATCTATAAGTCAGTAAAAAAAACAGAATTCAGAAAAAACACACATAGCAAATGCTTACGGTTGCGAACGACTCGTTCCTCGCCGGCAATTCCAATAACGGGCGCTCATGAACTATCAACAGGCGACGATCTTCGGCCACTTCCCGCCGCCCAACGCCGTCATCCCCGCGCACGCGGGGATCTTGCAATGGCGGCGCGTTACCAGATTCCCGCTTTCGCGGCGGTCCGCCGAAGCGGAATGATGCTTTATCGGTAGCGCGAGAGACGTATTCGGGTCGATCTTAGCCGCCTGTTTCACTAGTCTAAGCGTCAGCTTTTCCGATAGCAGACGCCCGGGCATAAAGGCCAGCAGGCGACTTTCGGCCAACGGCGGGAGCCCGGCATCAGATAAAATATTCTCGAGTCACTAACTCTATGATCACGCTGTCGGCGATCTAGAACACGTATATGAATCCGATACCTACTTCGGCTTCATAGTCCTCGCGTGCGATTGGGCTATCCCGAACGTCGCTACTGTAATGCTCATAAACCGCCTCGCCGAAAATCTGCCAATTCCTGTCGATGTTATGCCGGTAAATGTAGTTGAACCCAACCGAACGAAATCCGCTATCCACGTCGGTCTCCTCCAGTCCCGAATTAGCTGACTGCTCTGCGTCTATGCCAAAATCATTATTGGCATGATCGCTATCGTGAAAGACTACAGCGACCGCAATTTCATGACCGGTTCCGTCCTTCTGCTCGCCAAAGCGGCGCCCCACTGCCAAAAGACCAAGACTGCCGTTATCTTCGGTTACGACTACTCGACCGTCCAGCCAATAACGCCAGTCAGCATCGAAAGCACGTCGTGCCTGCAGTGCGAATTCAAATTCCTCATCTTAATCGCCGAGACCATCCAGACGATCGTCATCGGAATCGTCTTCTTCACGGCCCTCATCGAAGGCCACGGCGGCGTCAAATAGCCAGATATCAGAACGAAGACCACGCCACCCCAGCGCCTCACCCGCCCAGTAGAAAATATCATCACCGCTGCGCCATTGAACCGCACCGGCAGGATCGACTTCGAAGTCGTATTCATCCGACCCTTCGTACGCAGCCTCGTATTCAACACCAAGGCCCAGCCCGAATGCCCAGCCATCGTTACCCCTGGTGAAGTCGCCGATCGAGGGTAGAGGCACCAAAGCCGTGTTTCCATCTTGTGCTAATGCGGTTTGAAAGAATAAAGCATGTATGAACACTGCCAACAGTAAACCTGTAAACGTTTTCATCTAAATTCCGCTCCAGTATGTGAAGGGGCAAAATAAAACCACAAGTTATGTGGAAATAGGGTGAACTATACGTGAAGCTTTTGTGAAGAAACCAAAAAATTGACACTTTACTTTTTGGTGTTTGATCCTCATCAATTTCCTACGCCTACTCTGGAAAGAAGAAACTCCAATTTGAACAAATTACAGTCTCCCACCATTAATTGCAGGACATCGACTCACAATCGCATGCAGTCAGTCCAGGCCGCTCACTTTCCAGCCGGGGTGAGCGTCTCAAACGGCTCGAGTCCGGAAGATCATCAATATCTACCCGGATATCGGAGGCTGCTATAAATCTCACCAGGGGCGAACCGCGGCCTTAGACGGATTCTCGATTTTTGACGGCAAGTGCGTAAATTAGGGATAAAAAGCAGGCTTGAAACATGTATTTCTGGAATATCAGACAGTTGGCGCAGGAACTCGCAAACAATCGCATATCAGAACGGAAAGGTATGCATTATTTTCTGGCTTCTACACTTCTCGTGCTGCTGGCGACCTACTACTCCCTATGGTGGGGTGTTGCTCGAACATGGTTATTTTATTTTGAGCTGGTTGTCTTGATCGTGATAGCCGTGTTCGGCACGCTCAGGGCTTTTGCGGCAAATGGTGGAGATTCAGGAAAATCTTTTGTTCTGCGAGCAATCTGTTTGTCTGTTCCGGCAGGAATTCGCGTCAACGTGCTGAGTATCGGATTTGGACTGGTCCTCTATTTCAACGCGGAACAGATTTTTTATTCACTTTCCTTCGGCGACCCCAACAGGGCATTTGGAATAGTCACCTACGCAGGCTTTGTGGGTTTCAGCATTTATTACTGGTGGTTATTGGTGCGTGGCATGAGACATGTTGTTGGCACGCAATCCGCTAAATCGAATAGCTGAACCGGGCCAGGGGTCACTTAATCGGGTAAAGCAAGAATGAGCATTACTTGCCCGAATGTGACCTCGAATATGGTCTGTTGCAGACCAGCAAACACATGGTAGGTAAATCCTGCGGGTCGAACCTGAAGTCGAACCTGAAGTCGAACATCATTTAAACCTGGCATGTGGGTCCGGTGATTGGAACATCACCCACAAAACTGCCACTCATGAAGGCAGAATCAACAGATTCGTCCAGTTGCTGAATACCGAATGCTCGCCCAGGGTCGATCCGAGTCATCCATCTGCTCGATTACAACGTAGTCTTTGCTTATCTCGTAACCCTGCCCCTTATCGACCGAGGTAATCTATGCCCTGTGGCGAATTGACACGGGAATTTTTATCAAGACGTCAGTCTTGCTTTCTACAAAGGTTCAAAAGATGAAAAAATTACTCCTGGCTTCTGTTGTTTTATTTGGTATCGGTAGTGCCGCGGCTGGTGGTCATGCCATGTTGACCGGAGACCAGATCCAGCAAAAGATCGGTGGCAATACGGTTCAGGGATCAATGGCTGATGGTAGTCGTTACACGGAGTTTTACGCGGCCGACGGCACCATTCGCGGGGCCGGATATACCGGCAGCTGGCGTGTCAATGACAACCAGATGTGCTTTAAATATGGCGAAGACCCCGAGAATTGCTGGTCCGTCGAAATTACGGGTGACCAGGTGCACTGGATCGTCGATGGCAAAAAAGACGGTTCGGGAACGCTCGTGACTGGCAATCCGAACGAATTCTGATATTCGAGGTTCGAGAGCAAAAGCCGTCCAGTCGGTTGTTCGACTGGACGGCTTTTTTTATGCATCCGTGTTGCACATCGAAAACCGATGGTACGATGGTCGTCTTCAGGCGTGGTTGAAACGACGCTTCTGTGAGTGGTGGTCAGAGGTCTGTCGTGGGAAAAGCCGCCAGCGAGCCAGCTCTGCCAGGCGGAATCAGGGTGATCAAGATGGGTCAGATAGAGGGAGTAGTGGAAAACTTCGACTGGCATCGTGGAATCATCACAACAAATACCCCCATCGATCGTGAATATAGAAATACGCAAAACGTACGACGCTTCTTCAAAGCGAACTGCGGCAGGGATTTCAAATTCGACCGCGAATTTATGGGCTGGATGAAAAGTAATGTTGGATTGACGATGGGAGAGGCGGTGGATGAATGGTTGAGGAGACGATCAAACGAGTAGAGCAATAGAAGTCTGCCCGGGGCCGAGATCGGTAATTCTTGATTTTTCCTGTCACGCTTTGACGTCGACTAGAGCTCGTAGCGGATGTTCCCTGGGGGTGTCATCGATCGACGTTAGTGTGAAACGCATCGCAGAAGGCGGCATCGAGCAGCCTGTGTCAACGAAAAATACCGGAAACAAACTAAACTAGGTATAACTAATGCTGTAGTTGACGAGGCGTTATGCGCAATTTATTAGTCTCGCTCGGGCTTTTTCTTGCCGCCTTCAATCTCACTTCCCCGCTTCAGGCCGATTCGCTGAAATTTTTTCGCATTGGTACCGGGGGAGTTGGCGGGACCTACTACCCGATCGGTGGAATGATAGCCCACGCGATCAGCAATCCTCCCGGTGCGCGTCCCTGCGATCAGGGCGGGAGTTGCGGGCCGCCGGGCCTGGTCGTCATTGCCCAGTCTGCAAACGGCTCGGTCGCCAATGTCAGGGACATCCAGCGGGGCAGCCTCGAGTCGGGATTCGTTCAATCCGATGTAGCCCACTGGGCCTACACGGGTACAGGTACCTTTGCCGGGAACCCGCCCACTCACAAACTTCGCGCAATCGCGAACCTGTATCCCGAGAGTGTCCATATCGTGGTGCGCAGGGATTCCGGCATCAAAAACATCAGGGACTTGATCGGCCGACGCATATCGCTGGACGAACCAGGATCGGGAACGCTGATAGATGCCGAGATCGTGCTGCGGGAGTACGGAATTACCAAGGCCGATATCGAGGTGGAATACACGAAACCGGATCTCGCCATTGAGCGAATCAAGGATAACAAGCTGGATGCATTCTTTATCGTCGCCGGTTATCCGGCGCTGGCCGTTTCTGAACTGGCGGAGGATACCGATATCATCTTGCTTCCCATCGAGGGTCCGGAAGCGGATCGACTGGTCGAGCGACACGGTTTCTTTTCTCACCACCAGATTCCGCATGACGTCTATTCAGGGGTAGCGGAAACCAGCACGATCAGCGTGGGGGCACAGTGGCTGGTTTCGTCGTCCGTTGATAGCGAAACGGTCTACCTGATTACCAGGACACTGTGGAACCAGAACTCTCGAAAACTGCTCGACGGGGGCCATGCCAAGGGACGGAGTATCAGGCTGGAAACCGCTTTGAACGGTATTGCCGTGCCCTTGCATCCGGGTGCCGAGAGATATTACAAGGAGATTGGCCTGTCCCTGGAATAACAGGCCTTGCTCGATTCGGCTCTTAATTCCAGCGCTTCCCTGAAATGAAAACCCTGGCGGCTAAAATTCTGGCAAGACCGGCGATTCCGTTCGCCCTGGTCGGATTGCTCCTGGTGGGCACCCTCAGCGTTATCTATTACGTGCAGCGAACGCTGTCCGAGATCGAAGAAGCGTTGCCGATCACGCTGTCGAAACAGGAGCGTGACATTCGCGTGCTGGTCAATGACATGGGCAGGCTGGTCCAGGATATCGAATTCGCCCGTTCGGACCCGTCAGACAAGAAATTCAGCGTGATTCTCAGGCAGACACATAAAGTTGAGCTGCTCCTGGAAAAGATCCGCGAAACATACCAATTCAGCGATGTACTGGGGATTTCGGCTATACACGCCAAACTCAATCCCGCTATTTTCGACATAAAAACCTGGCTGACAAACGGGCTTTATGATTTCGAACCCACGTCGGACTATACCCTGAAACTGGCGGAACTGCGGGCCAAGAATGCGCACCAGGAAGCCGAGATCCTGCTGTTACGGGTTGGTAAAACAGCGATCAACGTATTAACCGAACAGGCACAAAGAATTAAGGCCTTTCGAAACATCATGATCGTTAAGCTGATAGTGCTTACCGTGATGACGATTGGCCTGGTGTTGCTCGGGTTTCGCCTGCAAAAAATTGTGTTTGCGCTGAAGGATAGTGAGGAACAAATACGCTATCGGGCGAATTACGATTCGCTGACAGACTTGCCGAACCGGCCGAATTTTGTCGAGCATCTCGGCGAAGCGATTACACGGGGCCGACGTAGTCCCGGCAAGACAGCGCTGATGTTCATCGATCTCGATCGGTTTAAAACGATCAACGATACCCTGGGGCATGACTACGGTGACGAGCTGATCAAGCAGGTGGGTTTGCGCATTCGCGATACGATTCGGGATACCGATTTGGTCGCGCGGCTGGGTGGGGACGAATTTACCGTCCTCCTGACCGACCTGTCGGATGTCATCCACGCATCCATTATCGCCAAGGATATCATTGCGCAACTGTCCCTGCCGTTCGTATTGCATGGCCATGAAATCTATACCGGTGCGAGTATCGGCATCACGGTTTGCCCGGAGGATGGCGAAGATGCGAATACCCTGTTGAAAAATGCCGACATGGCAATGTACGAGGCGAAGAAGCAAGGTGGTAATACTTTCCGCTTTTTTACCTCGCAAATGACCGAGCGCGCCAAGCAGTTTCTCGACCTTGACAAGGACCTCAGGAGAGCGATGGCTCAAGATGAGCTCCTGCTCGACTTTCAACCGATTTATGACCTGGCCAGTTCGGAGTTGATGGGCGCGGAAGTGCTGTTGCGTTGGCAGCATCCCGATCGTGGCCTGATCATGCCGGACGAGTTCATCACCGTTGCGGAGGAAACCGGGCTGATCGATGAAATCGGGCTCTGGGTGTTACACCGGGCATGCGCAGAAGCGCGGCCCTGGCTGCAATACGAACTGCACGAAAAATTTTACATGTCGGTCAATGTCTCGATACGCCAGTTCAAGGGTGGTTTTCGCAAAAAGCACCTGGCCGCTGTTTTCGAGGAAACCGGGTTTCCGAGCAAGCATCTGGTGCTCGAGATTACCGAATCGCTCTTGATGGACGACGATGTGCGTTTCAGGGATGCGTTGAACGATTTTCGCGATTTGGGGGTCAGGTTAGCGGTTGACGATTTTGGAACCGGATATTCGGCGCTCAGTTATTTGCGCGAATTCCCGGTAGACACGTTGAAAATAGACCGCTCGTTTATTCAGGATATAGTCGAAAGCAGCAACGATCGTCGCCTGGTAGAAGCGATTGTCGTGATGGCGCATGGTCTCGACCTGGTCGTGGTCGCCGAGGGGGTTGAAACGGCCGAGCAGGATGTCCTGTTGCGTGGCCTGAATTGCGATATGGTGCAGGGATACTTCTACGGCATGCCGGTCTCGGCGGCAGCAATTACCGACCTGCTCGAATCGAACAGTCTGCAAGCCGGGGCCAAGAAATCGGCGAAAACGGCATAGGTTGATCCGATCCCCGGAGATGCCATAGGTTCCCATACTGCTCTCACCGGGTAACACTCTGAACTGAACGTCAGGCTGAAGGTCGAGCGTTTTATGTAAGTCGATTCCTGCTTAGGGCTACTGGTCACCAGCCGAACGCTCAGGCAAAGCCCGGCGGATTCCACTGGTCCATCATTTTCTGACGCGCGGCATCGAGCCGCTCGGACATCAGCGCCGCGAACCGTTTCAGCAGCTCGTAACCGAACTTCGGGTCTTCCGCGCAACGCGCCAGTATGGCGGTGCCGTCAAATTCGAGCAGCTCCGAGTCGGCCATCGCCCGGGCCATGAAGCTCCAGCGATAAGGCTGAATCAGCCAGGACCACCCGAGGATTTGATCTTTACCCAGGTTCTGGACTTCGAGCACGGGTCCCATCAGTGCCGGCACCTGGACTGATACCTGTCCATCCAGTAACAAAAAAAACCTGTCCGCACGTTCACCCTGTTTGAACAGGACATCGCCCTTTTCGACCTTGCGTTCGCTGGCGGAACTCGCCAGGAACTCCAGGGAATCTTTATCAAGCCCGGCAAAAAATTCATGCGCAGACAGATATTCTTCGATCGACGGTTGAGTCATTCTTTTACCATCTATGTTATGCAAGAGGATTCATCCTAGGCCTCGCTGCGATTCATTTTATTGATCCCCAACAATTCGAAGATCATTTATTGGCAGCAAAACTGATTCGATAGAGCAGATGAGCTGCAACCGATTTGTCGCGTGTTTGCAGGGGTGGCATGTAATCGACCGGATGGCAGGCCCGACGAACCTTGTTGCGTAACAGTTCCGGCAGCGCATTGCCGCGCAGGCTGAGCGTTCGACCGACATGGGTTGTTCACCAAATTCGTGCATACGCCGCGGCCGTGCCCGTGATATTGATTTACGTCAAATGGGCCGGGCTGCGCGTATGGCAGTGTTACCCGGCAGATAACAGGCAAGAAAAAACCCGGTAATTTCTCGCGCCGAGCCGCGCGCAGGCGCGGGAAGTTACGCATCAATCTCGTGGGGGATACTGGATTAATGTTCCAGGTACGCATACATGGGCGTGGCGGCCAGGGAGTGGTGACGGCAGCGGAGATGCTGTCGATCGCGGCTTTCGAGGAGGGTAAGCACGCGCAGGCAATCCCGAGCTTCGGCTCGGAACGCATGGGCGCGCCGGTCGTGGCGTTCGTGCGCATCGACGACGATCCCATCGAGCTGACCGAGCCGGTAGCGCGCCCCGATTTGCTGATTATCCAGGATCCGACCCTGTTTCACGCGGTCGATGTATTCAGTGGGCTGGCCGACGACGGTTTCCTGTTGATCAATACCGCGCGTGAGCTAACCGAGCTGCATATCGACGAAGCCCTGGGCCGCTTACCCGATCACCATGTCTACACGGTTGCCGCAACCGAACTCGCGGTAAAACACCTCGGGCGAGCGACACCGAATACGGCGTTGCTGGGGGCATTGACGGCCTTGTCCGGCGTACTGCAGCTGGAGTCCGTCATCACCGCGATCAACGACAAGTTTTCCGGTGAGGTTGCCGAGCGCAACGTCACCGTGGCGCGTGCCGCGCACGGCGCGGCGCACGCGGACTGACAAGGAGGCAGGCAGATGCTGCAACAGATCGAGGGTTCGGCGGCGGTTGCGCAGGCGGTGGCGACCTGTCGCCCGCAGGTGATCGCGGCCTATCCGATTACGCCGCAGACGCATATCGTCGAAGGGCTCGGCGACATGGTCAGGCGTGGCGAGGTCGGTAACTGCGAGTTTCTCAACGTCGAATCCGAGTTCGGTGCGATGAGCGTCTGCATCGGTTCATCGGCCGCCGGAGCGCGTACTTACACCGCGACCTCGAGCCAGGGCATGCTGTTCATGATGGAAGCGGTCTACAACGCCTCGGGCATGGGTCTGCCGATCGTGATGACCGTGGGTAACCGGGCAATCGGCCCACCGATCAATATCTGGAACGACTGGAGCGATTCGATGGCGGCGCGCGATGCGGCCTGGATCCAGCTGTTCGTCGAGAACAATCAGCAGGCCGCGGACGTGCACGTGCAGGCCTTCCGGCTCGCCGAAGCGGTGAGCCTGCCGGTCATGGTCTGTATGGACGGTTTTATCCTGACGCATGCCTACACCCGCGTCGACGTGCCGGAACAGGCCGACGTCGATCGTTTCCTGCCCGCGTTCGAGCCTCGCCAGGTGCTCGACCCGGCCGCGCCGATTACCATGGGGGCTATGGTCGGGCCGGAAGCCTTTGCCGAGGTGCGTTTCCTGGCGCACTACAAGCAACTCGAGGCGCTCGACCTGATCCCGGCGCATGCCGCCGAATTCGGGCAAATCTTCGGCCGCGATTCCGGCGGCCTGCTCAAGTCGTTCGCGGCGGAGGACAAGGATACGGTGGTGGTAACCATGGGATCGGTGGTCGGTACGCTGAAGTCTGTGCTGGCCGAGATGCGCGCCGACGGCAATTCGATCGGCTTGTTGTCGATTCGCAGCTATCGCCCGTTCCCGAAGCAGCAGCTATGCGATGCGCTGGCCGGGGCGAAGCGGGTGGTCGTGTTCGAGAAGAGCCTCGCGGTCGGCATGGGCGGTATTCTCGCCGCCGACGTGCGCATGGCGCTGGCCAACCTGTCGATCCCGGTCTACTCGGTGATCGGTGGCCTCGGCGGGCGGCCGATTACCAGCGTGAACCTGCGCCGCATGCTCGACAAGGGCGTGGCCGACGAACTCGAGGAGCCGCATTTCCACGATCTCGATGTCGACGTCGTGCATCGCGAACTCGAGCGGCTGCGCGACATCCAGCGACCCGGCCCGAGTGCCGAGAGCATACTGCGCGACGTAGCCGGCGCCCATGGCGCCACGGGGAAATCAGCATGAGCCGGACTCCCGATTCACAACAGCGGGTCAAGTTTTACCAGACCGGCACTTTCACCGTCGGCAACCGCCTGCTCGACGACGCGCAGCGTACCGTGCAGGCCAGCGTCGAGCGCGCCAACTCGCTCGATTCCGGGCACCGCGCCTGCCAGGGCTGCGGCGAGGCACTCGGCGCGCGCTACGTCGTCGATGCGGCCCTGCGCGCGGCCGACGACAAGCTCGTTGCCGCTAATGCCACCGGCTGTCTCGAGGTTTTTACCACGCCATACCCGGAGTCGGCCTGGCGGCTGCCCTGGATCCATTCACTGTTCGGCAACGCGCCCGCGGTTGGCGCCGGTATCGCCGCGGGCCTGCGTGCCCGTGGCATCGACGATGTGCGCGTGCTTGCGCAGGGTGGCGACGGCGGTACCACCGATATCGGCATGGGTTGCCTGTCGGGCATGTTCGACCGCAACGACGACGTGTTCTACGTCTGTTACAACAACCAGGCCTACATGAATACCGGCGTGCAGCGCTCCAGCCAGACACCGCCGGCGGCGCGCACCGCGACCACGACCGTGGCCGGCAGCGAACCCGGTAACGAGCTCGGTACCGGCAAGAGCGTGCCCCTGATAGCAATGGCGCACGGTATTCCGTACGTCGCGACCGCGTCGGTACACGATCTGCACGACCTCGAACTCAAGGTGGCCAGGGCGATGGAGTTTCATGGCGCCCGCTATCTCGAGGTTTTCGTGCCCTGCCCGCTGGGTTGGGGGTCGAAGCCCGCTGACACGATCAAGGTCGCCCGCCTGGCGACGCAGAGCGGCATGTTTCCGCTATTCGAGGCGGAGTATGGCGAGATCACCGCGACCACGAAAATACGCACCCGCAGCCCGGTCGACGAGTACCTGAAGCTGCAGCGCCGCTTCGCGCACGTGTTCCAGCCCGGTAACGAACACCAGCTCGAGGCGCTGCGGCAGGTTGCCGAGCGCAACATCCGCCGCTTCGACCTTGTGGCGGACACGGAGGATTCGGCATGAGCGAAGACATCGCGACCAAACCGTTCGCGGTTTCCCTCGACGTCGGCGGCAGCCTGCTCAACAAGACCGGCAGCTGGCGCAGCGAACGCCCGGTTTATGTCGACCGCCTGCCGCCGTGTAACCACGCCTGCCCGGCCGGGGAAGATATCCAGGGCTGGCTGTATCACGCCGAGGAAGGTGACTATCGCGCCGCCTGGGAAGCGTTGATCGCCAACAACCCGCTGCCGGCGATCATGGGGCGCGCCTGCTATCACCCCTGCCAGGACGCCTGTAACCGCGCGCAGCTCGACCAGGCGGTCAACATCCACGCGGTCGAGCGTTTTCTCGGCGACCTGGCGCTCGCCGAACAGTGGCCGGCGCCGATCCCGGGATCACCCAGCGGCAAACGGGTGCTCGTGATCGGCGCGGGGCCGAGCGGTCTGTCCGCCGCCTACCACCTGGCGCGCCTCGGCCACGCGGTCGAAATTCACGAGGCCGGCCCGCTGCCGGGCGGTATGATGCGCTTCGGTATACCCCGCTACCGTTTGCCACGCGAAGTGGTCGACGGCGAAGTCCGGCGCATCGTCGACATGGGAGTCAAGCTGCATCTCGACAGCCGCGTCGACGACATCCCGGCGCTGCTCGAAGCAGGCCGGTTCGACGCCTGTTTCGTCGCCATCGGCGCGCACGTGGCCAAACGTGTCGATATACCCGGGCGGGACGCCGCCCGTATCGTCGACGCGGTCAGCTTCCTGCGCGACATGGAAACCGGCGATGCACCGCTGCAGCTTGGCCGGCGCGTCGTGGTTTACGGCGGTGGCAACACCGCGGTCGATGTCGCGCGCACCGCGAAGCGGCTCGGCGCGGAGCCGGTGATCGTCTACCGTCGCGGTCGCGAGCAAGCGCCGGCCCATGATTTCGAGATCGACGAGGCGCTCGAGGAAGGCGTGGTGGTCAACTGGCTGCGCACGATTACCGAGACCGACGAACAGGGTTTCAAGATCGAGAAAATGGAGCTGGACGAGAACGGCTGGCCGCAGCCGACGGGTGAATTCGAGACCATCGAGGCGGACAGCCTGGTGCTGGCGCTCGGGCAGAACGTCGACCAGGGCATACTGACCAACCTGCCCGGGGTCGCGCTCAACAGCAGCGGCGTGGTCGAGGTCGGCAATGACATGGCCACGGCTTACCCGGGCGTGTTTGCCGGTGGCGACATGGTGCCGGCCGAGCGCACGGTGACGGTCGCGGTTGGCCACGGTAAAAAAGCCGCGCGCAACATCGACGCTTTCCTGCGCGGCGAAACTTACACGCCACCGCCGAAGCCAGAGATAGCGGTATACGACCTGTTGAACACCTGGTATTACAGCGACGCCGAGCAAAAAGTACAGCCCGTGCTCGATGCCGCGCGCCGCACGACAACCTTCGACGAGGTATTGAGCGGGCTCGATGCGAGTAACGCGCTGTTCGAGGCGCGCCGCTGCCTGTCCTGCGGCAACTGCTTCGAGTGCGATAACTGTTACGGGATTTGCCCCGACAACGCGATCACCAAGCTCGGTCCCGGCCGGCGCTTCGAGTTCAAGTACGACTACTGCAAGGGCTGCGGCATGTGCGCGGCCGAATGTCCCTGCGGCGCGATCCTGATGACACCCGAGTCGACCTGACGAGTCACCTCGGCTGCGGTCGATTCAGGTCTTGCGGGCGTAATACTGCCGGCATTCCGCTTCGCGCCCACGCACCACGCGTTGTCCCCGCAGCCTGCCATGGGTCTCGGTAACCACGGTGTGCTGGCCCTCGCGATGGTGATCGTCGTAAAAGTAAATAACAACCCAGTCCGCGGTGCGCCCGAGCTGGTGCGCGCGCGCTGAATTGGAATAGAGCGCGGTAAAATGCCAGTGATCGCGGGTTGCGTGCATGATCGGTAACCAGGCCCTGTTTTCGGGATTGAAACGTTTCGGCGAGATCCGCGGCAGCTTGCCGTCCGCCGCTTTTTGCCGGTAGTCGCGATCCACGCGCAACACCAGCTGAATCGACGGCGCGCCGTGGGCCCCGTGCGCCTGCGGCCTGCCTTGCCGACGCTGCTCGTCGAGATGCTGCTGTAGCCAGGCCTCGATCGCTTCGCGACGCTTGTCGCCGAGACCCTCGACCTCGTGCAGGCGGCCCGCATGGACAACGTTTTCGAGCGCCTCGAGGCTGTCGACGTGCAGCTGATCGTGAATGCGTTCGGCCAGCGCGCGGCCGATGGTGGGAATCGAGCGAAACAGCGCCACCGGGTCGGCGGCACCGCGCAGGTTCTCCAGGCGCGACATGCGGCCGGTAGCAACATACTCGTAGATCGAGTGTGCGATACCTTCGCCGATTCCGGGAAGCGCGACCAGGCCACTGGTGCCCCTGGCGCGCAGGATATCCGCAACGCTGCGATCCAGGCCTTCGAGGGTATCGGCGGCGTGGAGATAGGCGTTGACGCGGAACGGATTGGCCTTTTGCGCCCGTAACAGCCGCGCAATTTCACGCAGGCTGCTGGCGACCTCGTGGTTGAAATCCGCCATTGTTTTGCCGTCGACTCGCCGCAGTGCATGAATTATACGGCATAGGCAGGCCGCGGGTAGCTGGTCGAAATGCCTTCCCGGGCCCGCGCCCGCCGGCCTGGATCTGGTCGAGTTCGGGCTCCTCTGATCTGAATCAATGCCGAATCGCGACAACCCTGTAGTCTGGTAGTCAGACTTGAACGGACAGACGTTCGTAGTATTCAACGATACGAAATCAGGTGGATATCATGGCAATCGCAGCAAAACTGGAAAAATATCTGAAGAACCTTGGCGTCAAGTACAAGGTGGTGACCCATCCGCACAGCAGCTACAGCATGGATACCGCCGAGAAGGCCCATGTGCCCGGCGATGCGCTGGCCAAGGGCGTATTGGTGGTGGACGAGGCGGGCTACCTGCTCATGGTGTTACCGGCCGACTACGAGATCGAGCTGGATACCCTGCAAAAAATGCTAAAGCAGGAAGTGACGATGGTGAACGAGGCTACCCTGGCGGACGTTTTCGACGACTGCGAAACGGGCGCGGTGCCGCCTGTCGGCATGGCCTACGGCATCAAGACGATCTGGGATCCCGGGTCCAGTCTCGGTAGCCAGGACGAAGTCTACTTCGAGGCGGGGGATCACCAGAGCCTGGTGCGGGTAAGCGGCGAGCAGTTCCACGAACTGATGGCACCGGCCGAACGCGGCGAGTTCAGTCACCACATCTGAGCGCGCCAGCGGCGAGTCCGGGTTATCGGTGCGCTAGTCGGGATCGGCTCGAGGCATGCGGGCTTTAGCGTGGCTGGCTGGATGACGTAATCGACCGTAGCGGGGCCAGGGATAAATTTATAGCCCGGTAAGAAAACAGCCCGGTTTGCTCTTCAAAGCCGTTGCGGCAATCTATACTCTGTTGCAAGTTGTCGGGGTGTCCGGCTATTGATCCGTAAACGTGACCAGGGGGGCTGAGCCCAGGTGAGATTCGTCGTGCCTTTTGTGTGGCTGCGGACCGCGACTGCCACCATTGCAGCCGATCCGCTGTGGGAGGGTTACGCCTTCGGCTTTTTTACTCGTGTGGCGGCGACAAGAACGCACTTGTTACGGTTGTCTGCGCGCACAAGGCGTTCGACAAAAAATGCAGGTCACACCGGTAAGGGTACCGGAATCACCCGGCGTTTCCTGCCCGCCGTCGATGCCGAGTACGACCCTGTGCGTACCTACCTGCGCGAAATCGATTCCAACGGTAGCTAGCCAGGTCATGCCTTTTTCGCTCAAATATCGCATCGCGATCATCATCTTTGTCCTCGAGGCGATTATGCTGGGCGTCGTCCTGTGGCAGACCCTCGAGCACAGCGAGCACGCAACGCGCGGGCAGCTCGACGATAACGACAGCGTGGTGCTCGAGGTCATGAGTGGCGTCAGCCGGGTTGCGCTGCTGACCGAGGAATACGCCGACCTGCAGCCCTATCTCGAAAACCTGCTGCAAAACTCCCGCATCGAGCAGGTGGTGGTGATCGATGCGCGCAACCTGGTAGTCGCGAGCTCCGACCCCGATGCTGTCGGCAAGGCGCCCCCGGACATAACCGCAACCCGGGCACACGCGCACGACAGGCCGCACCAGCATTTCTGGCGCAGCCGCGAGATTCGCAACGGTGCCGGCCTGCTCGGTACGCTCGCGATCGAGGTTTCCGACGATGCGCTGAACACGGCAATTACCGACGCGCGCAATCTCGGCATCGGCATCGCCATCGCCGGCATGCTGATCATTGCGATAGTCGGTCTGGTGGCCGGTATGTTGCTGACCAGGCGGCTGGCGACGGTCACGGCGGCGGCGAACCGGTTTGCGCAGGGTGAACTGAACGCAAGAACCGGGGTGGGTGGACCGGATGAGGTCGGCGAGCTGGGCACAACCTTCGACAAGATGGCCGACAACCTGCAAAAAACGCGCGAGGCAGCGGAGACTCTCATCGAGGAACTGTCGAGCAAGAACGCCCAGCTCGAACGTTTTACCTATACCGTTTCGCACGATCTCAAAACCCCGCTGGTGACGGTGCGGGGATTTGCCGGGATGCTCGAAAAAGATCTCGCCGAGGGTAACATCGACGGCGTGAAGCAGGACCTGCAGCATATCCTGGCCGGCACCGACACCATGGCGAAGTTGCTCGAGGACCTGCTCAAGCTGTCGCAGGTGGGCCAGGTGATCGACCACATGGAAAGCGTGAACCTGAACGGCCTGTTCGAGGAAGCCTGCAGCAGTTTGCATAGCCTTATCAGTGAAACCGGTGCGCAAATCAGCATTCAGCCTGATATGCCCGAGGTATACGCGGACCGGCTGCGGATGTACGAAGTTGCCATAAACCTGCTGCAAAACGCGCTGAAATTTTCATCCGCCGATGTTCCGATCCGAATCGAGATCAGCGCGGGCAGGACCAGCGATACCGTCGAATGTTGTGTTGCGGATAACGGCATCGGCATCGATCCCGAATACCAGGAGCAGATATTCGGCCTGTTCAACCGGCTCGACCCGTCCTACGAGGGCACCGGTATCGGCCTGTCGCTGGTCAAAAGCATCGTCGAGGCGCACCAGGGCAGTGTCCGTGTCGAATCGCAGGGCAGGCAGGCGGGCAGCAAATTCTATTTCACGCTGCCGCTGAAACTTCCGGATACGAATCCGGAAAAAGCCGCCTGATCATCGATTGGCTCGTTCCCGCCCCATGGGATAGTATTCCGGTATCAAGCACGCCGTTTTGCAGCACCGGGATAAAGCGGGCTGGTTTCCTCCTGGTGTTTGCTCGGGATGGTAGATGTGTCGAAATCCATTGACCGCAATCTGATCCACTATGGGCGAGACTTCGTCGACGAGTTGATTGTTCGCGCCAGCGGCTCGTATCTCTATACCGAGAACAATCGCGCGATCCTCGATTTCTCCTCCGGCCAGATGTGCGCCACGATCGGCCACAACCATCCGAAAATTCTCGAGGCCATGCGACAGGCGGGCGAGACGGTGATTCATCTCGACAGCACGATGCTGTCGCCCGAAGTCGTGGAGCTCGCTGCCCGGCTGTGCGGACTGCTGCCCGAACCGCTCGCCAAGGTACAGCTGCTGAACACCGGCGGCGAGGCCAACGAGGCCGCATTGAGACTCGCGAAAATTTCAACCAGCCGTTTCGAAGTGATCGGTATGGCCGGATCCTGGCATGGTACGACCACGGGCGCGGCCTCGACGACTTATGCTCACGGGCGCAAGAAGTACGGGCCGGTGATGCCCGGCTCGCTCGCGATCCCGGCACCCAATTGTTACCGTTGTCCCATTCGTCATTGTGCCGATCGATGCAGCATGGCCTGCCTCGAGGTCGGTTTCGAGATGATCGACGCGACATCCGTCGGCGAAGAGGCCGCGATCATCGCCGAACCGATTCAGAGTGCCGGCGGCATCATCGTGCCGCCGAAGGGATATTTCCGCCGCCTGCGGGAACTCTGCGACCAGCGCGGGATCTTGCTGGTCTTCGACGAGGCCCAGACCGGGCTTGGGCGAACCGGGGCGCTTTTCGGGTTGAGCGAAGAAGGCATAGTGCCCGACATCCTGACGCTTTCGAAAACGCTGGGTGGCGGATTGCCGCTATCGGCCGTGGTCGCGTCGGAAGCTATCGCGACTGCCGCCAGGGAAAGGGGGTTCTCGCATTATACCTCGCATGCTTCCGATCCCCTGACGGCCCGTGTCGGGCTTGCGGTCATCGATGCCATTATTGCCGACGGGCTGGTCGAGCGTGCCGCGTCCATGGGCCAGTACCTGCGGGATCACCTGCTAGAGTTACAGCGTCGCTACGAGGTGATCGGCGATATTCGGGGACGGGGCCTGCTGCTGGGCGTCGAGGTCGTCACCGATCGCGAGAACCGTGAGCCAGGGCATGAATTGATCCGGCAACTCAGCGAGCGTTGTTTCAAGCTCGGTCTGAATATCAATCGCGTTGGCGGGGTCCACTCGGTCTGGAGGCTCGCACCGCCACTCACCGTGTCGCGCGAGGAAGTCGATCAGGCCATCGACATACTGGACCAGGCCTTGCGGGAGATTCGAGCGAACTGATTCGTCGCCGGATATCGGCAACGACCGGTGCTTCATTCGGTGACCTTGCTCCTGCCGATCCAGGTATCCGCAATGCCGTGTTTGCCGACAATTGCCGCGGAGTAATCCCGCGCTGCCTGGCGCGATGAAAATCCCGACACGGCAATCCGGTAGCGCGTGGATCCCTGCTCATCACTCGAAACAATCAGGGTTTGATGACCCGCGTCGCGCAGTTTTTGGTTCACTTCGCTGGCGACTTCTTCGGAGCGGGTCGAAAACAGGTAAACCGTGTAAACGAACGCGGATGAAATGTCGCCGGTTACCGGGGTAGACTGCCGCGCAGTATCTTCCTGCTCCGTCCCGGTCTCCGGGCTGGCGACCGCTTCTGGCTGGCTGCCGCTCGTTCCGTTGTCGGTGTCTGCTTCGCGCACGGCAGTCGCATCGTTACCGAACTCGATTCGGATCTCGGCTTGCATTCTGCCCAGCTCGAAAAAACCGGTGTTGTCGAAACGGTATACGCTTCCCGCTTCGCCCAGGACGACCATGCTGGATTCGATGGTATTGGTGATTTGCACGGTGCCGCTGACAAGCACGATGCGGGATAGATCGGTGGAATACTCGGCACAGACATGTCCCTTTTCGTGGATGATCATAATGATCGCGTCCCCGAACTGCAGATTGAGCTGTTTGGCCGCTTCCGCTTGAGCGTGAAACCGTACACAAGTCCTGCCGCCGTGGAACCTGGCGCTTGCTTGCGCCCCGGTGATTGCTGTTTCGGTCTCGGCAGACCCGGTGAACTCGATTTCCGAGTTGGCGTCGAGCTGCAGGTCAATCCCGGAATCCAGATGCAGGGCAAGCCTGCCGGAATCGCCGGTTATCAACCGGTCGTCGATACGAATCGCGTCGGCCGCGGAAATCCTGCTCCTGGTACCGTCACGCTGCACCCAGACCGGCGCTTCGAGCGCGGTAATCGTGACGCTGGCGGCGGTAAATGCCGCGGAACTCCAGAGTATGCCGGATAACAGGATCAAGCCGATCACTGATGTGCGCATGGGCGGGCGTTCACGGATCCTCGAAAGTGCCACTATCATAGCCAATCTCGTGGCGGTGCGATATTCGCCGGTGGTCGAATCCCGGCGGCCGATGATTACCCGGGCGCCCGGCTTTACGTATTTTGCGCGATTGCCGCCGCAACTCACTTGGACCTGGACTTGAGAATGAAATCCTCGAGTTTCTTGTCGATGCCGAGTACGTGCAGCTTGAGCCACTTGTAGAGAAAATCGGACAGCGATACCTGCAGCGCCGGGTGCATGGTCGGGTCGGTTTGCATCATCGCCGCGAGCTCTTCGCGGAAACGATTGTGGGCCTCCAGGTGGGCCTCGAAGCCGGGATAATCCAGCTGCCGCATGTAGGTTTCCTCGAGGATGAAGTGGTGTTCGGCGTATAGCTTGAGGCGCACCAGCACATCGGGATCGAACGGGGTTTCCTTGATGCGATCGATCAGGTCGAAAAGAGCCTGGTGCTGGGTATCCTGCCAGATCAGGTCGCTGGTTTTCTGCATGACGCGAACCCCCTCCCGGTGGCGTCGTCCCACCTTAGCGGAAATGCCCGGTTCCCCGTTTGACTTCGATCAAGGGCGCCGGCCTGGAAGCGCGGATGGCTGGATTCAGTCGGCCTCGGGTACGAACGACATCAACGACAGCGAGCTGTCGATCAGCGGTTTGGCGAACGCGTGGTTGTTGTACAGCAGCAGTGCGTAGGCGTCGGCGGCATCGTTGCGATGCATCGCGACCAGGATGGCGTTGCTGTAATCGGCCGAGTAGTCCGGATCGATTTCGAACACCGATACCGCGGCCCAGTCGGCGTTGAAATTCTGCGCGGCTTCTTCCTCGGTCATGGTAGTGCTCGGCGTATCGCCGCCGCGCACGGCGAGCTGATTGGTCAGCGATTCGAACAGCAGCGGGAACAGGTGGTTGGGTTCGGGCGCGGCATTGTGCGGGTCGTTGTACTCGATCTGGATCCGGCTCAACGGCCGCACGATGTAGCGGATTTCGAGCGCGCCGGAAGCGTGACGAATCGCGTGTTCGTAGGGTATGCCGCCGGTATCGCCGGCCGGCACCGGGCTGAACCCGGGGGCTGTCGCCAGCCTCAGGCTGGACTCTTCGAGGAGATCGGAGAATGCGGCTGGCAGGTCGCGACCGATCGCCAGCGCCGACGAGCAGCCCAGCAACAGGGCCAGCAGCCAGGCGGGGAAGCGGATCATGAATGACTCTCCTGCCACTGGTTCAGCAGTTCCTGCGCCATCTCCACCCAGCCGGGCTCGGTTTCGAGGCCCAGGAAGTGCTCGAGATCCTTGATCGCGAGCTCGCGGTTGCCCATGGCCTCGTGCGTCGATGCGCGATTGAACCAGGCCGCGGCGACCCCTGGCTCGATCTCGATGCAGCGGTTGAAATCGGCCAACGCGGCCGGGTAGTCCTCGGCCTCGAACGACAGGCTGCCGCGGTTGAAGTAGGCCGCGACGAAGCGATCGTCGAGTTCGATGGCACCATCGAGGTCCTTGCGTGCATCCTGGTCGCGGCCGAACTGGCGCAGCGCCTGCGCGCGGTTGGTCAGCAGCACCGGGTCGTGCGGGTTGGCGTCGATCGCCTGGTTAAGGTCCGACAGCGCCAGGCTGGTCTGGCCGCTTTGCAGGTAGATACTGGCCCTGAGGCTCAGCAGCATGGCGTTACCGGGGAAGCGGCGCAGGCCTTCATCGAGGGTTTCGACCGCCAGCTGCGCGCGCGATTCGTCGAGATGCTGCAGCGCTACCCGCGCCAGCTGGTCGACGTCGAGTTTGGCATGCGGATCGCCGGACCTGTGCGCGCCGCCGGTCTGCGTGCGCAGGTCCGAGCGGGGCGGGTCCTGCAGGAATGCCTGCATACTTGCGCTTTGCCCGGTCTCGTCCTCGACCGAAGCGACCTTGTCGCTGTCGCATGCCGCCAGCATGATGACCAGCGTCCCTGCCGCCATCCAGGCGCCGGGCGCCCGCGTGTTTCGCCGAATCATTGTTGCTTGGCGTAAGCCTTGAGCATCTTGTTCATGAGCTCGATATGCTCGGCGTCGTTGAGGCTGCCGGGCTCGGAGACCTTGGCCCAGAGTTCGGCGTTGGTCATCTCGCGGTGGCAGCCCATGCACAGGCCGGTGCGATCCATCGCGTCGCGCATCTCCTTGGTCAGCGAGCGCGACAGGGGCCAGTGACTGCCGACCGTCTGGGTCTGCTGGTCGTCTACCACGATCGTGGACAGGTCGAAGTCGAGTTTCGGAATCGACGTGATCTGGATCTGGTAATTCTCCGGGATCGGTTTGCCGGTGGTCTGGTCGATCAGGTCCTCGACCACGTTTTCGACGTAGCGCAGCTGGAACACGTTGCCGGAGATGCCGTAACCCTGGGCCTTGGGGTTGTCGTGGCAGCTCTCGCAGGTGCGCGCCTTGCGTTGCGCGGAGTGTGGCTGCACCGGCGCCATGTCGATGCCGAGCGGCGTGCGCTCCTGCCCGAGCTGCTCCTGCTCGTCGTAGGCCAGCGCGATCTCGTTGGCGGCAAGCGTCTTGCCGTCGCGCGAGCGCACGGTCCAGATGACCTGGCAACCCGGCATCAGCGGGGTCACGCGACCTTCGCCGTTGATACCCAGGACCGGCTCTTCCCAGCGCAGGTAAGAGCGGGTTTCGGAGACCTTGCCCGGGCTCTGGATTCCCTTGACACCCAGCGGCGACTCGGCGGTGGAGCCGTCGGGGTTGCGCGCGGTACCGGAGGCGATCCAGTCGGTGTCCTGCTTGGGCTTGCCGTTCTTGTCCGGGCCATAGTCGACGTCGACGTGGCAGCCGTAACACTGCGGTACCCAGGAAGCGTGGCAGGCGTAACACTCGAGGCTTTCGGCGTGCTTCTTGACGCTCGCCATCGCGACCATGGCCTGTGAATTGCGCCAGGCGTCGTCCTCGGCCAGTTTCTTCAGCAGCGGTACCTTGAAGTCGTTGCCGGTGGCCGAGTGCATGATGACGGTATCGCCATCCTTGACCACGTTGCCGTACGGGTTGCCACGCGCACTCAGCAGGTAGCCGTCGCGCTTGTCGTACATGGTTGCGAACTGCGCGGTTTCGCGCAGTACGTTGTCGGCCAGGCCACGCGGGGTGTCACCGATATCCTTGGCGAATTCCTCGCCGTGACCGAGCGGCAGCTCCCACGGATACTGTTCCGGCGTGCCGTGGCAATCCTGGCACTCGACCTCGACCTGGGCCAGCGTGGTGCCGGGGATGTTACCGTCACCGTGCATGTCGATCGTGGTATGGCAGTCCTGGCACAGCAGGCCGCCCTGCGGGTTCTCCGGCCGGCTCTTGATCTGGTGGTGCAGGTCGTCGGAGATGAACAGGTAGTTCTTGGTGTGCAGCTTGGGCTGCTTGCCGCCGGTCGGGGTCCACGGCGAACCGTAGGGGAATTCCATCAGGCCCTGGTAGGTTACGCCAATGCGCTTGCCGCGGTTATGGCAGGAATTACAGGTCTCGACCGGGATACCGGAGTAAGTGGTGTCGCCGACGGTGACCTTGGACTTGCGCGTGGCCTGGATCTGGTGCGTCAGCATGTGGCCCTTCTGCGCCTTGTCGATAGTCGGGTCGTTGCCCTCGTAGATACCCTCGTTGCCGTAGGGGATGTGGCAGGACGAGCAGCCCTGGCCGCGGTAGTCGCCGCGCTTTTCGCGACCCTTGACCGTCACGTGGCAGCGCTGGCACTGCTGGCGCTGGTAGGTGAAGCCGGCCAGCTTGGGATCAGCCTCGATCTCGTCGACGCTCGGCAACGGGATCTGGTCCAGCTTGCTCGGGAACTGTTCCTTGTGCGCGGCCATCATGTCCTTCATGTAGGCCTTGTAGGCATCGGTGCCGACCGAGGGGACCGGGCCGTCGCCGTCGACCACGTCGTAGTTGCCCCACGGAACCTTGTGGTACATGACCTCGGGAATACCCCAGGTGTGCAGGTTGCCCTGGATCTTGCCGGCCTCGGTGTTCATCAGCGACTTTTCGACGCGCTCCTCGTAGCCCTTGTGGCAGGCTGCCTGGCCGCAGGTGAACTTGTTGATGTCCATCGCGCCCGGGTCCGGGTAAAAGGTCTGCGGGCCCATGGCGTCGACCAGCGACTTGGGCGAACTCGCGTGTGCCGCCTCGGCCTCGGTTGCGGTCGGATCGCCGCCGTGACACAGAATACAGCCGTTGCTGTCGCCGTGTTGCGCCGACAGCGCGTTGATCAGCGCCATCATGCCGCTCTTCTGGTCGCGGATGTCCTCGATGCCGTTGTGGCAGGACAGGCAGCCGGTGTTGGCCTGGACGGTCGCGAGCGGAGAAACAACGAGAAGAGCCAGCGCGATCAGGGCCCCGGTGAGATTTCTGCACGTTTTCATGTCGGTTCCTTATTAGGCTTTATTGTTCCGCCGTCTGCGCTTCGATTACCCCCAACGCAGACGGTGGGTACACTGACAGTTACGGCAAGGCTAGGGCATTGGTCAATGTGAAAATTGACCTAGATCAAGTCGCGGCAAGTACCCCCACATAATGTGGGGCGATGGGAATCCTTCTCATTTATGGGGGTATAAAAGTTTCCGATAAGCGCCGTCAACCGGTTAGTGAATAACAGTACGGTGCACTCGGATATGCACCGGTTTGCGGCATTGCCGGTGCCGCCGGAACCGGGTCCGGCGGCGCAACTGGTAGAGGTAAACCCGGGCGGGCTAGTCGACCGCGGCGCGCAGCCACTCGTGCAGTTTCATCACCGGCAGCTCGTTGTTGATCCCGCCTTCGGGATTGACCACCAGCGGACCCGGCACGTAACCGCGTGAATTGATCCCGCGCTGGACTTGCTTGACGATGTCGAGGTCTTCCTGGAAAGTCGTATCGCGATCGTTGTCGATGACGGTTTGCAGGGTTTCGTCGACCGCGCCATCGTTGGAGTAAAAGGTCCGAAACACGCGCACGTCGTCGACCTCGAGCGGTCGCCAGGAAAAGCTGTTGACCACGCCGCCGGGGTAAAACTGGATCGACGACGCCGGCCAGAAGAAAAAGCTGCCGTAGTCGGCGCCGCTGGTGTCGTACCAGCTGTCCTGGTTCTGCGGTGGCAGCGAGGTATGGTGCAGCACCTGCAGGTCGCCGTAGGGTGCAATGTTGTAGGTCGCCGGATCGATCACGCCCTTGGCGAACGACGGGTGACAGTGACCGCAGTGGTAACACTCGTTGTAATTCTCGACCGCGACGAACCAGTTGCAGCCCTCGTCGGCGGTATGGTGATAGGCGTACTTGCGCTCCTCCACATCCGGGCACAGGGTCATGATTTCCTCGCGGATGCCGGGGAAGGTTTCATCCATCGTTTTCGCCTCGGGGTCGAGGTTGATGAAGATGAAACCGAGAAAGTTTTCCACGCGGATGCGGGTCAGGCAGATCTTCGAAGCATCGAAACCGGGCACCTTGTTCGCATGCGGCGCGCCACGGAGCTGGCCTTTCAGGTCGTAGGACCAGGCGTGGTAGGGGCAGACCAGCAGTTTGCGGTTGCCGCTGCCCTGGGCCAGCTTGTGGCCGCGATGCTGGCAAACGTTGTAGAACGCGCGGATGCCTTCGTCCTTGTCGTTGGCGACGATGACGTCCTGGTCGTAGATCGACAGCGTGAGGTAATCGCCGGGTTTGCTGACCTGGCTCGAATGGCAGGCGAGCAGCCACGACTTGTAGAACACCTCGTCCATGGTGCGCTCGAAAACGTCGCGATCGTTGAAGTAGCGGGCGTCGAGTCCCATGACCGGCGCCTGCTCCTGGATAACATCATGACTCGTCATAGATATTGGCCTCCCAACGGGCAGAGTGGAACGCCTCGACGGCCGCGCTCGCCTTGTCGCCGCCGCGCGCCACGAGCAGGGCACAGAGACATTCGAGCAGCGCGGTGACCGCCGAGTTGGAATGGAAAAACTGTGGCGTGTGGGTCGGTGACACCAGGCCGAGATCGGCTTCGCGGCACAGCGATGCGGCGCTGCTGTCGGTCACGCCGATGACCCGCGCACCCGCCTCCCTGGCCAGCTGCACCGCCGCCAGCGTATCGCGGCGATAGGGCTGAAAAGTCATCGCCACGAGGCAGTCGTCGGCGGATATGCGGATCAGGTCGTCCGACGGCAGGCTGCCGTGGGGCGGCGTCAGCACGAAGTGGTCGAAGCCCATGCGCGCGACATACCAGAAGTTGTACGCCAGCGGGTAGGCGAGCCCCAGGCCGAGCACGTAGACGCGCCGCGCCTCGAGCATCCACTCGGCGGCCCGGTCCAGGTCCTCGATCGACTGCTGCGCGAACATCTTCTCGATATTGTCGATCCCGGCCTCGGCCATGTTGGCGAACACGCGCGTGCTGCCGCCCTGGCGATGCATTTCCTTGAGCCAGTGCACGCGATCGGGATACGACCCGGTGCCGCTGCGCACGTAGTCGCGAAAACGTTCGCGCATCGCCTCGTAGCCGTCGAAGCCGAGCTGGCGCGCGAGACGCACGAAACTGTTGGGGTGCACGTCGGCGTCCTGCGCCAGCGTACGCATCGACTGCAGGCCGACCTCGTGCGGGTGGTCGATGATGTAGCGCGCGCACAGCTGCAGCTGGCCGGGCAGTTCGTCGAACTCGGCCAGCAAGCGCTCGATCACTTCTTCCTGCGAACGCGGCAGGGGTGGTGACGCAAGCTGCAAAGTTTTGTCGTTTTGAGACATTTGTGCACTTGATTTAGTTAATGGTACAAGTGTATCATTCGCCGAAGTTTAAACGCAATAACATTTTTGCGGAGTCAATCACGATGCAATCCAAGGCGAAAATCGTCATCATCGGCGGCGGCGTAATGGGCTGTTCGCTCGCTTATCATCTGTGCAAGGAAGGCGAGAGCGACGTCGTTCTGCTGGAAAAAGCCGAGCTGACCAGCGGTTCGACCTGGCATGCGGCCGGCCAGATCACGCACTCGGTCAGCCACTGGAGCCTGGCCAAGATGGCGGCCTACGGCACCGAGCTGTATCCGCGCCTCGAGGACGAAACCGGTCAGTCATGTACCTGGCACGGCAGCGGTTCGCTGCGCATTGCCTACACCCAGGACGAGGTCGACTGGATCAAGTACACGCTGTCGGTCGGCAAGGGCCTGGGCCACGAGATGGAAATTGTCGACCCGGCGCGCATCGCCGAGCTGCACCCCTTCTACAACCTCGACGGCGTCAAGGCCGCGCTGTATACCCCGCACGACGGGCACGTCGACCCGGCCGGCGTGGCCTTCGCGATGGCCAAGGGTGCGCGCATGATGGGCGGCACGGTGATTCGCCATAACCGGGTCACGGGCATTACCCGTGCCGGCGAGGGTTTTGTCGTGCACACGGAGAAAGGCGATATCGAAGCCGACATCGTGGTCAATTCCGGCGGCACCTACGCGCGCCAGATCGGCGAGTGGGTCGGGCTCGACCTGCCGATCGCCAACATGCTGCACCATTACCTCATTACCGAGAACGTGCCCGAGTTCGAGGCGCTGGACAAGGAGCTGCCGGTCATCCGCGACGATTCGCAGGTTTCCGGTTACATCCGCATGGAGCAGAAGTCAGGACTGATCGGCATCTACGAGAAAGCCAATGCAGCCTCGGTGTGGGATGACGGTACCCCCTGGGAATCCGAGAACGAACTGTTCGAACCCGACTTCGATCGTATCGAGCCGTGGCTGATCAACGCGCTGGAGCGCATGCCGATCCTCGCCGACAAGGGTATCAAGAGCGTCGTGCACGGCGCGATCACGCATCCGCCGGACGGCAACATGCTGCTGGGGCCGTCGGGGCTGAAAAACTTCTGGTTGTGCTGCGGTTCGCAGGTCGGCATCGCCTGGGGGCCGGGTGCCGGCAAGTACCTCGCGCAGTGGATGGTGCACGGCGCGGCCGACGTGTCGATGCGCAGTTTCGATCCCCGTCGTTTCGGCGCGCGCATCGACGACGAATACCGTATCGACAAGGCCAAGGAAGATTACCTGCTGCGGCACGAAATCCCGTTTCCGCACCTGGACCGGCCGGCGCTGCGGCCGTCACACTCGAAGCTGTCGCCGCTGTATCAAACCCTGCTCGACAAGGGTGCGGTTTACGAAGACGTCTACGGCTGGGAGCGGCCTTACTGGTACGCGGTCGGCGGGGTCGAGCAAAAGCACATCGAGAGCTTCCGCCGCAGCGAGCTGTTCGACGTCATCGGCAACGAGGTGCGCGGCATGCGCGCGCACGCCGGCATTGCCGATCTCACCGCATTTGCCAAGATCGAGATTTCCGGTGCCGGCGCGGAAGCTTTCCTCGAGCGCGTGCAGTCGAACAAGGTGCCGCAAAAAGTCGGCAGCGTGACGCTGACCTACCTGATGCTGGACAACGGCCGGATCGAGGGCGAGGCCACCATCATCAAGCTCGACGATAACCGCTACTACATGGTTTATGCCGCGGTGCGCGAAGCGGCCCTGCTCAACTGGATGGAAGAAGAAGTCCGCACTGGCGAAGACGTCGTGTTCGAAAACGTTTCCGAAGCCTACGGCGTCATCATGCTGGCCGGTCCGGCCGCGCGCCGCATCCTCGCGCACTGCACCGACGCCGCGCTCGATAACGCGAGCTTTCGCTGGCTGTCGACGCAGCACATCACCGTCGCCGGGGTCGACGCCGTGCGCGCGCTGCGCGTGACCTACACCGGCGAGCTCGGCTGGGAGCTGCACGTGCCGATCAACGGCATGCTCGACGTCTACCAGGCGCTGGTCAACACGCCTGACAGCAACGGGCTGGTGCACGTGGGTTCGGCGACGCTAAACGCGGTGCGGATGGAAAAAGCTTACCGTTCCGGACACGAGATCACCAACGAAGTCACGATCACCGAGGCGGACGTCGCGCGTTTCTCCCGTGACGGCGGCTTCCAGGGCGCCGGGGCGTCGCTCGAGCCGGCGAGTCGCTGGGTACTGACCTACCTGCAGCTCGATGAGCCGGCGGCCGACGCGGTGCAGTGCGACCCGCTCGGCTCCGAGTCGGTCTGGCGTGACGGCAAAGCCGTTGGCCAGATCTCGTCGGGCGGTTACGGGTACGCAATCGGTGCCTACCTGGCTTATGCCTACATCAAGCCCGAGCTGAACCATGTCGGCAACGAGTTCGAGCTCATGGTCATGGGTGAATCCCGGCGCGCGGTGATCGTCGAGCAGTGCGTTTACGACCCCGATAATCTTTTGCCGCGCAGCGAGGACTGAGCATGGCCGCGATCATCAACCAGGAAAACACCATGTCACTGGCAGAGTCTTACCCGAGTCACGATCCCGAATGGGTCGCGCAGGTGCACGCGACCCAGTACCTGCAGAGCTGGTCGAAGCAGGGTGGCAAGCCGCGCGTCATCACCGGCGGAGAGGGCAGCTGGTTCTGGGACAACCACGGCAAGCGTTACCTCGACTTCGAGTCGCAGCTGGTGAACCTGAACATGGGCCACCAGCACCCGAAGATCGTCGAGGCGATCAAGCAGCAGGCCGATCGCCTGTGTTACATCGGTCCCGCGATGGGTTCGGACGTGCGCAGCGAGCTGGCGGCCATGATCGCCGACATCACGCCGGGTAATATCGTATCGACCTTTTTCACCACCGGCGGCGCGGCCGCCAACGAAACCGCGATCCGCATCGCACGGCATTTCACCGGGCGCAGCAAGATCGTTGCGCGCTATCGCAGCTACCACGGCGCCACCGGCGGTACCCTGAGCCTGACCGGCGACCCGCGCCACCACCTGACGCGCGCCGACATGCCCGGCGTGGTGCGCATGCTCGATCCCTACGTCTACCGATTACCGACCGGCCATCGCGATCCGGCCGATTGCCCGGTGTGCCAGGGTGGACCGCACCTCGAAGAAATCCTGATGTACGAAAATCCGAACACGGTGGCGGCGGTGATCCTCGAGCCCGTGGTGGGCACCAACGGCATCATCGTGCCGCCCGACGGTTACCTGCAGTCGATCGCGGAGACCTGCCGCAAGCACGGTATCCTGCTGATCGTGGACGAGGTCATGGCCGGCTTCGGCCGCACCGGCAAGTGGTTCGCGGTCGATCACTGGGGCGTCGAGCCCGATATCATTACCGCGGCCAAGGGTATCAACTCCGGCTACGTGCCGCTCGGTACCATGAGCGTATCGCAGGAGCTCGCCGACTGGCTGGTGGATTACCCGCTGCCGGGCGGGCTCACCTACGCCGGCCACCCGCTGGCCTGCGCGTCCGGCATCGCCGCGATCCGCGCGATGGCAGAAGAGGATGCGCTCGGCAACGCGACCCGGCTGGGCGAAGCCATGCGCGACGAGCTGTGGACCATGGCCGAGCGTCATCCCTGTCTCGGCGACGTGCGCGGCCTGGGCATGTTCAACGGTATCGAGCTGGTGAAAGATCGCGAAACCCGCGAGCCGCTGGTGCCGTTCGCGGCCAAGGGTGACGCCGCCGCGCCGATGAACGCGATGATGAAAGCCGGCATGGAGAAGGGCCTCTACCTGTCGTTCTTCTCCAACGTCATTCGCCTGACGCCGCCGCTGAACATCAGCGAGGAAGACATGTTTCACGGCCTGAAGGTACTCGACGAGTTACTGGAAATCGGCGACGCCGCCTGCGCCTGAACAATTGACGTCGTCCCCGCGCAAGCGGGGACCTTGCAGACACGCCACAATCCCGGAAACCCCGCACCGGGCCGTCGGCTCGGCCGGGAACCACAAGCACTACACCATTCATGAGGTCCCCGCTTGCGCGGGGACGACGAGAAGCAAGAGGAATAAAAAATGGATCAAGATCTGTTTGAAAAAGGGCTGGCGCAGCGCAAGGCCACGCTCGGCGCCGAGTACGTCGAGAAAAACCTGGCCGCGGCCGATGAGTTTACCCGCCCGTTCCAGGAGGCGATGACCGCCTGGTGCTGGGGTTTCGGCTGGGGTGACGACGTGATCGAGCCGAAGACGCGCTCGATGATGAACCTGGCGATGATCGGTGCGCTGGGCAAGATGCACGAGTGGGAGATCCACTGCCGTGGCGCGCTCAATAATGGCGTCAGCAAGGAAGAAATCCGCGCGATCATTCACGTCGTCGGAATCTACTGCGGCGTGCCGCAGTCGCTGGAGTGTTTCCGCGTCGCGCGCAAGGTGCTCGAGGAAGCCGGCGAACTCTAGCCGTCCCCCGTCATCCCCGCGCAAGCGGGGATCTCGTTGTGACCGCACAATAACTACTACCGGCTCATCGTCATCCCGCATCGGCGGACCGCCGCGCAAGCCTGCGCGGCTCGGCGGGGATCCTGGGACGGTGTCACCGAATCAGGAGATCCCCGCTTGCGCGCACTGCTGTCCGGAATAATTTTTTACAGCACTGTTAACACCTGTCACCCCGCGGCTTGACCGCGGGGTCCAGTGATGAGCCAAGGTTTTCTGGATCCCGCGGTCGAGCCGCGGGATGA
>JASJCI010000031.1 GCA_030066085.1 Gammaproteobacteria bacterium
CTCAGGATATCGCCGGCCTCGAGCGCGCGGGTGGTCACCGGGTTGTGCGCCCCGTCGGTATTGAGCCCGGACTGGAACCAGACCCAGCTGTCGCGCAGCTCGCTGTCGGGATAAGCGCGCGCGATCTCCAGCTCCATCGCGTCGCGACCGGCCATGGCGACGTCGATCTCGCGCGTGCCCACGCGAATCGCATCGCGAATCGCCTCGCCGCCGATATCGGCGGTACGCGCGCCACCCTTGATCAGTTCGATCTCCTCGGCCGACTTGATCATGCGCAGCGCCATGATCTCGCGGTTCAGGTCGAGCGCCTCGGCGCCGCCGAGAAATTCGTGCATCAGCTCGCGCGCGGCCAGGGTCATGTGGTCGCCCTCGACTGCGACGCGCGCGCCGGCAGGGACCAGCGACTTCACTGCCCGCCAGTAATTGTTACGTTGCCAGTCCGTGTAGATCAGGTTGTCGCCGTAACAACGCCGCCACGGCTGACCGAGGTCGATGTTGGCCGACACGGTAACGCAGCGCTCGGCGGTTACCACGCAGGCGTAAGGGCGGCCGAAGGAACAGTAGAGGAACCCGGAGTAGTAGGCGATGTTGTGCATCGAAGTCAGCAGCGCGGCGGTCACGTCGTGCTGTGCCATCAGGTCGCGCAATTGCGCCAGGCGGCGTTCGTACTCGGCGTCGGAAAACGGCAACGGGGCCTTGTCGCCGTTGTGCAGTTCGAAAAAATCGGGACGGTCGTGTTGGGTCATGGCATCACTCCGAAAGCTTCCGGGTGACGCGGCACCCGGTCATCAATCCGGGCGTACAGGATCGGGATACTCGCTCGTTGTGCAACGACGCCATCGTTGCCGGCGGCCGGAATTTTATGCAACCCGCCGACCCGAGGCAAGTTATAATCGGCCGCGTCGCAGTAACGGGAAACCGCCAATGACCCAGGCCGAATTCAGCCTCCGCGCGCCGCGGAAAGACGACTTCGATCAATGGCACATACTGTGGCAGGGTTACCTCGAGTTTTACCGCTCGAGCCTCGATGGCGC
Organism: Gammaproteobacteria bacterium; assembly: GCA_030066085.1. Classification (GTDB taxonomy): domain Bacteria; phylum Pseudomonadota; class Gammaproteobacteria. Next base: position 1,035 of record JASJCI010000031.1, read on the forward strand.
GATAACCGACAACCTGTGGCGACGCCTGCTCGACGAATCCGAGCCCGTCGAGGGACGGGTCGCCGCAGCGGCCGACGGAAGCCTGCTGGGGCTGGTGCATTTCTTCCCGCACCCGCATACCTGGTACCTGCAACCCGTGTGTTACCTCAACGACCTGTTCGTCGATCCGGGAACTCGCGGCGGGGGGATCGGGGAAGCGCTGATCGCGGCGGTCGTCGACATCGCGAAGGCGCGCGGATGGGCCGAGGTTTACTGGCAAACCCAGTCGCACAACACGGTCGCCCGCGGCCTGTACGACAAGGTTACCGGCGGCGCCGACGGATTCATCACCTACTCGATCGCGACCAGCGGCTGAGCGCCCCTCGGGTAGTCAGGTATCAGCGCATCGCCGACAGGTTTGCGATCAGCGCCTTGTGCTTGCGCTCGATTTCCTCGGCAATCTTGTGCGCCAGGTCCTTCTCGGGGCCACAGCAGGCCGCGGTTGTCTCCTGGTACTCGCTGGCCGCTTCCTCGACCGTCTGCACGATCGATTTCTCGATAATCTTGAGAATTGCTTTACGTTCCGCATCGGACAGGTCGTAGCCGTCCAGCGCCTCGTCGATTTTACGCGCAGCTTTCAGCGCGGTCTTTACCAGTGCCATTTTTCCTCCCGTTTTCGCCCGGCTGTTTGTCAGGCATTTTATACTTGCTCGAGCGCCTGCTCGAGATCGGCCAGCAAATCGTCGGCGTTTTCGATTCCGATCGACAGCCGCAACAGGTTTTGCGGTACCGCGCTGTGCGGACCTTCCACCGCGGCGCGATGTTCGATCAGGCTTTCGACGCCACCCAGCGACGTGGCAGGAACCAGTACGCGCGTGCTCGATGCGATCGACCGCGCCGTTTCGCCGCCGCCCCTGACCAGTAATGATAGCATCCCGCCGAAGCCGCGCGTCATTTGCCGCGCCGCGATTTCGTGCCCGGGATGACTCTCGAGACCCGGGTAGAGTACGCGCTCGATCAGCGGATGATGCTCGAGACGGCGCGCGATAGCCAGCGCGTTGGCCGAGGCGCGATCGAAACGCAGCGCCAGCGTGCGCATGCCGCGCAGCAGCAGCCAGGCCTCGAACGGGCCGAGCACGCCCCCGGTCAACAGGCGAACCTGCTCGATCTCGGCCCAGCGCTCGTCCCGGCGCGCGCTCACCAGGATTCCCGCGAGCAGGTCGCTGTGGCCGTTGAGATACTTGGTCGCCGAGTGGAACACGATGTCGGCGCCATGTTCGAGCGCGCGCGTGGTCACCGGCGGACAGACCGTTGCGTCGACTACCAGCAGCGCGCCGGCCGCGTGCGCGAGCTCGGCGGCTGCAGCGATATCGATCACGTCCCAGGTCGGGTTAAGCAGCGGCTCGATCCATACCAGCGAGGTTTTTCCCGGGCGAATGGCGGCGGCGAGCGCGCCGGGGTCGGTCGCATCGAACAGCGCCAGGTCGATCGCACGCCTGTCAGCGATCCGGCGCAGCCAGTCCTGCGATCCGTGATACATGACGCGCGGCGCCACCACGCGCTCGCCGCTGGCAACCGTTTCCAGCACGGAGGTGACCGCTGCCATGCCGGAAGCGAAACACAGTGCCGCGGCGCCGCCGTCGATGTCGGCGCAAACATCCTCCAGCACCCGCCAGGAGGGGTTGCCGGAGCGGCTGTAACTGAAATCGCCGATATGCCGGTATTGCGCGTCGCGCGCATAAGTCGACGACGGATGGATCGGGGGACTGATGCCGCCCGTTTCAGTCTCGATAAAATGGCAGGCCTGCGCTAGTCGGGTATCGAGATCCCGGGGTCGGTCTGGTTCGCTCATGGTTTTTTCGCTGGAGGTAATCGGGAAATTTCATCGCCGACGGGGTTTAAATTTAGCGGCGTTACTCTATCATTCAGAACGCTTCGTTCCGAACATCGAGATTTACCGCATGGCCGCATCACCCTACTCCATCGATCCTGCAGCACGCAAGATCGATCCCTCGCGGAGACCCGAATGCGCGCTCAAACCCGATGGCACGCCGGACGATAACGATCGCGTCGAAATCGGCCCGACCGCGCTGGCGTTTACCGAGTGGGCCGAGCTCGGACTCGAATGCCCGCAGCTGAACGCAATGCGTGAATTTCGCCTGCAGCGCCTGGTTGCCGAACTGCAGCGGCAGGATTACGGCGGCATCGTGCTGTTCGATCCGCTGAATATTCGCTACGCCACCGACACCACCAACATGCAGCTGTGGATCACGCACAACCCGGCACGCGCCTGTTTCGTTGCCGCCAGCGGCTATGTCGTACTGTTCGACTTTCACAGCTGCGAACACCTCTCCGATCACCTGCCGCTGGTGCGCGAGGTGCGCGGTGGCGCATCCTTCTTTTATTTCGAATCGGGCCCGCGCGGCGACGAGCACGCCGGCCACTTCGCCGCCCAGATCGATGAACTGATGCGCACCCATGCCGGCAATAATCGCCGGCTGGCGGTGGACAAGATCGAGATTGCCGGTCTGCGCGCGCTGGAAAAGGCCGGCCTCGAGGTGTTCGAAGGCCAGGCCGTTACCGAACACGCGCGCCTGATCAAGGGCGAGGAAGAGATCCGCGCGATGCGCTGCTCGATCGCGGCCTGCGAGGCCGCCATGTACGAGATGGAAGCCGCGATCGAGGCCGGCAAGAGCGAGAACGAAATCTGGTCGGTGCTGCACGCGGGCAACATCAAGCGCGGCGGCGAATGGCTGGAGACCCGTATTTTTTCCTCGGGCCCGCGCACCAATCCCTGGTTCCAGGAATCCGGGCCGCGCATCATCAGCGACGGCGAACTGGTGGCACTGGATACCGACATGGTTGGCGTCTACGGCATCTGTTGCGATATTTCGCGCACCTGGCTGTGCGGCGATGTCGAACCCACCGCCGAACAGAAGCGGCTGTACCGGATCAGTCACGAGCACATCATGACCAACATGGAGTTGCTGCGTCCCGGGGTGACCTTCAGCGAAATCACGCAAAAGGCCCATCGCCTGCCCGACAGCTGCGTGCCGAACCGTTACGGGGTCGTCATGCATGGCGTCGGCCTGTGCGACGAGTACCCGTCGATCCGTTACCGCGAAGACTACGATGCGCACGGCTACGATGGCGTGGTCGAGCCCGGCATGGTGCTGTGCGTCGAGGTTTACTGTGGTGAAAAGGACGGCCACGAGGGCGTCAAGCTCGAGGACCAGGTGCTGATCACCGAGGACGGTTACGAGAATCTCACCCGCTACCCGTTCGAGGAGCGCCTGCTGAGGTAAACCCGCGGGCGCGCTCAGCCCATGCGCAGGCGATGGACGACGTAACGATCGTAATACTCCTGCGCCAGCCAGCGGCCGCGGCGCAGCTGCTGCAGGTCCAGGCGAGATTCGATCAGGGGTAGTTTACGGCGCGCGCAGCGCGAACTCTGGAAGACGGCAACCTTGCACCAGGCATAGGCCCGCGCGAGATCCTGCTGTGTACCCTGCCCGCGCGCGTATAGCGAGGCGAGCCTGTGCTGCGCCTTGCGCGAGCCCTTGCGCGCGGCCTTGCGATACCAGTTGAAGGCCTGTTCGAAATCGCCTTCCTGCTGGTCGTAGAGCTCACCCAGTTCGAACTGGGTGGTACTGCCTCGGTCTTCCGCGTAGATCACCATGGTGGCATCCCCGGTTTCATCGAACGCACAACGTGATCATGGTAATCAAACGGCTGCGGGCATTTCGTGATCCGTTTGGCACAAGATCGAGATGCCATCAGCCGCCGCAAGTCGGGTTCGACCAGCGTGCTATACTGTCCGACCTCACTACGTACGGAGAAGACCATGTCGGATCCGGAACAGGGTATCGCCCAGACCCAGATCGAAGCCGCGCGGCGGCAGGGCGCAGATGGACTGGCCAGGAGTCAACAAAGCAGCATCGCCTACCTCGACGAGCGCATCGTCATGTTTCTCTGTGTACTCGGCTTGCTCGGGCTGCTGGTGGTATGGGCGACAGCGAAGTCGGCGTGGCTGTTGTACGGTTCGCTGGCGCTCGTCATCGCGCTCGTCGTTTTCTGGGGTTATGCCCGCATCCAGCGTATCGAGCGACTGCGGGCCGAGCGCGCCCGCGAGGCGGCCAGCTGGCAAAAGGAACAGGGCGACACCTGAAGCCTGCCGCCTCCCGACCGGTAAATCGCGAGCCGTGAAACAACCCGGCCCGCTCGTTCAGTCGGTGGGCTCCAGCAGGGGTTCGTCGCCGCCAAGCGTTTCCTTGCGCCGCGCCATGTAGGCTTCGAGCGACTCGCGCACGGCCGGGTCGACCGGCGGCGGCGTGAAATCTTCGAGCACCTTCGGCCACAGCTCGGTAGCACGCGTGGTGGCATCCTTGGCGCCGGCCAGGGTCCAGTTTTCGCTGTTCTGCCAGTCACTGATGAAGGGTTCGTAGAACGCGGTCTTGTAGCGTTCCATGGTGTGCGCGCAGCCGAAGAAGTGACCGCCCGGTCCCACCTCGCGCATCGCTTCGAGTCCGGTTTCCTCGAGATCGATCTTGAGCGGCTCGAGCATCCGGCTCATGTGCTGCAGCATTTCGACATCGATGATCAGCTTCTCGAACGAAGCCACCAGCCCGCCCTCGAGCCAGCCGGCGGTATGGTAGATCAGGTTGCCGTAGCCCATCACCGAACCCCACAGTGCCATCTGGGTTTCGTAGGTTGCCTGTGCATCCACCGCGTTCGACGCGTTACAGGCGCTGGAGCGGTAGGGCAGCCGGTAGCGCCGGGCGAGCTGTCCACCGGCAATGTTGGCCAACGCATTTTCCGGCGTGCCGAAGGCCGGCGAACCGGAGCGCATGTCGACGTTCGAGGTAAACCCGCCGTAGACCACCGGCGTACCGGGGTTGGTCAGCTGCAGCAGCGCGATACCGACCAGCGCCTCGGCATTTTGCTGGGCGAGCGCGCCGGCCATGGTCGACGGCGTCATCGCACCCATCAGCGTAAACGGGGTCACGGTCACCGGCTGGCCGAACATGGCCATCTGCATCGCGCCATAAGCCATCGCGTCGTCGAGCTTGCGCGGCGAATTGACGTTGATATTGGTCATCACGCTGGGGCTGGCTTTCATCTGCTCCATGGTCAGGCCGCGGGCGATCGCGCTCATCTCGATCGCGTCGCGCGCACGACCACCGCCGATGCCGGTGGCAAAAAACGGTTTGTCCGACAGCGTCAGGTTGATGTAGGTCGTGTCGAGATGACGCGAATTGGCCGGCATGTCGGTCGGCGCGGTGGCCTGGTTGCCATAAAAGGTCAGCACGTTGAAATACTGGCCGAAGCTGATCAGTTTCTTGTAGTCCTCGAAATTTCCGGCACGCCGGCCGTTGATATTATCGTGTACGTTGGGTGTGCCCGACACCAGGCCGAAGTTGATCACGTCACCGCCGACCTCGAGTACCTGCTCGGGGTTGCGCGGCGTCACCGCGAAGGTTTCCGGCGCCTGCGCTACGGTATCGAGCAGCAGCGCGCGGTCCATGCGCACGACGCCCTGCGCGTCGACCGAGGCCCCTGCCCGGCGAAACAGGTCCAGCGCCATGTCGCCGAGCACTTCGATACCCTCTTCCTCGACGATGCGCATCGATACGTCGTGCACGAACTCGAGCTGCTCTTCGTCGAGCGCTGCGAGTGGCTGAAAACGGTTGCGCAGGACCTTGCGATCGAGTTGATGAATCAGCGCGGCAGGTGTTTCGGGCCGGGCGCGTCCGCGGCGACGGCTGGGTCTGGCCATGAGTCTTTCCGAAATAAGCTTAGAGATTCGATTATGCAGGAACCCGGGGGCATTTCTTTCAGATTCGAGACAATTAATTATAGAATTGGGCAACATGTCTCGCCATATCGTCTTTTGCCTGTGTCCCGGCTTGCCGCTGTTCTGCCTCGCCTCCGCGCTCGAAGTGTTGCGCCACGCCAACCGTTTTGCCGGCGAGAAAACCTATCGCTGGACACTGCTGTGCGAAAACGATCGTCCCGTGCAGGACGGCAACGGCATCTGGTGGAATCCGGGCACGAGTATCGACGAGGCCGATCCCGCGGATGTCGCCTTTATCGTGGCCGGGTTCGACGCGGGGCACCTCGACCTGCCGCAGCTCGGCACCTGGCTCGGCTCGCAGGCGCGCGCGGGACGCTCGATCGGCGGTCTTTCCAACGGCGCCTTCATCCTCGCGCAACAGGGTTTGCTCGACGAGCATGCCGCCACCACGCACTGGGAAGACTTCGAAAGTTTTTACCTGAATTTCCCGCGGGTCAGGGCACGCTACCAGCGGTTCGTGGTTGATCGGCGGCGGCTGACCTGCTCCGGGGGTTCGGCAACCCTGGACCTGTTCATCGAGATTCTGCGCCAGGACCTCGGCAACGAGCTTGCACTGCGCGTATCGCGCCAGATGTTGCTGCAGGAGGCCCCGGATGTGCTGCCCGGCATTCCGACACGTCGCCAACTCGGGCAACGCGTGTCGCCGCTGGTACAGGATGCCCTCGGCCTGATCGACTCGGGCTTCGGCGAATCCCTCGGTGTCGAGGAACTGGCGCAACGGGTCGGCCTGAGCAGACGCGAACTGTTGCGCCGGTTTCGCGGCGAACTGAACACGACCCCGTCCGCCATCCTGGCGCAACGCCGGCTCGAGCGCGCGCGCTCGCTGATCCTGAACAGCCGGCTGCCGATGGCGGCTATTGCGAGCGCGGTCGGCTTCAGCTCGCAGGCACACCTGACCAGCAGCTATCGCCGCCATTTCGGCATTACGCCGGCGCAGCAACGGCGCGAGTACCTGCGCGCGCGCGAGCGTTTGCCGCTGCGCGAGCGTGAACTGCGTGACTGGTAGCTATACCCGCAGCAGGCGCGACCGGTAACGGATTTAGTGAACCGGTTGGCCGCAGCGGCAGGCTCGGATTGGCTAAACTGTGATCTTGTCCACAATCCAGATTCCTGCCGACAGCGTACCTATTGCCAACGATTAACCGGGTCAGCAGATGAAATTCACAACGCTTGCTATTGCCATCGGCCTGCAGCTCGCCGCTGCTGGAGCGCTTGCGGGTGAGTCCGTGGCCACCGTAAACGACGGTCACGCCAGCGCCGAGCGCGCGCCCGACCGGACCGATCTCAAGGTGCGCATGAAAATGGCGGCCATGTACATCAGCGGCGCCGGCGTCGAGCAGGACATAGACCGCGCGATTGCGATCTACGAGGCCGCTGCGGCTGAAGACGTCGCCTTCGCCCAGTATCGCCTGGCCCGCATTTATCTCGATGGCGAACTGCTGCCGCCCGCACCCGCCAGGGCCTTCGACTGGCTGCAGCGCGCGGCACGCCTCGGTTTCGTCGACGCCCAGCTGGAACTCAGCCGGCTCTATGCCGAGGGCCGCGGTGTCGACGCCGACGATGTCGAAGCCCACAAGTGGCTGAATCTCGCCGGCTCGCTCGGCGCCGTGGGTACCGACGAACGCCAGGCCGAGCTCGAGGCGCGGATGTCGTTCGGCGACCGCGTGCACGCGCGCTACCTCGCCAACAAGTGCAAAATGAATCGCTACGAAGACTGCTGATCGCGTAGACAATGCGGGCCGAGAGACGCGCCTGCATCCGCACCATCTCCAGTTCATATCCACACGCTTCCTGCCAACTGGCCTGCAGCCCGGTGCAGCGCCGATAGTGATTGTCCTCGCCGGGCGAAATGGTTATGCTCTTCGCCCTTGTGATCACAAACGCGGGAAGACAGTCATGAGTATCCAGCTTTCAGACCAGGGCCTGCTCAAAACCCAGGCGTACATCAACGGCCAGTGGGTCGATGCCGACAGCGGCGAGACCGTACCCGTGAACAACCCGGCCACCGGCGAAATTATCGCCGAGGTGGCCAAGTGCAGCACCGCCGAAACCCGCCGCGCGATCGAGGCCGCCGAGGCAGCGTTCGTCGACTGGCGCCAACGCCCGGCCAAGGAACGCGCCAACCTGCTGCGCAAGTGGTTCAACCTGATGATGGAGGCGCAGGAAGACCTGGCGCTGATCATGACCCTCGAGCAGGGTAAGCCGCTGGCCGAATCGCGCGGTGAAATCGCCTATGGCGCCAACTACATCGAGTGGTTCGCCGAGGAATCCAAGCGCATCTACGGCGACACCATCCCGGCGCCGTCGGGCGACAAGCGCATCGTCTGTATCAAACAGCCGGTGGGCGTGGTGGCCTGCATCACGCCGTGGAACTTCCCCAACGCGATGCTGACGCGCAAGATCGCGCCGGCGCTCGCGGCGGGCTGCACCGTGGTGTGCAAGCCCGCCAACGCCACCCCGCTGTCGGCTTACGCCTTCACCGAGCTGGCCGAGCGCGCCGGCATCCCGCCCGGCGTCATCAACATGGTCACCGGCCAGACTTCGGCCATCGGTGAGGAACTGACGTCGAACCCGACCGTGCGCAAGCTGACCTTCACCGGCTCGACCCCGGTCGGCAAGCAACTGATGGCGGCCTGCGCGGCCACGGTCAAGCGCACGTCGATGGAACTCGGCGGTAACGCGCCGTTTATCGTGTTCGACGATGCCGATCTCGACGCCGCGGTGGCCGGTGCGCTGATCAGCAAGTACCGCAATGCCGGCCAGACCTGCGTCTGCGCCAACCGCATCCTGGTGCAGGAAGGCGTTTACGACGCCTTCGCCGCCAAGCTCGCCGACGCGGTCGGCGGCCTCAAGATGGGTCCCGGCACCGAGGACGGCGTCACCGTCGGCCCGCTGATCAACGAGCAGGCGGCCAACGACATGGAAGCCTTCGTCGCGGACGCGGTTTCCAAGGGTGCGCAGAAAGTCGTCGGCGGCAATCGCTCCGATCTCGGCAGCCACTTCTTCGAGCCCACCGTGCTGACCAACGTCAGCGGTGAAATGCGCGTATTCCGCGAGGAAATCTTCGGCCCGATCGCGCCGCTGTTCAAGTTCAGCACCGAGGCAGAGGCGATCCAGATGGCCAACGACACCGAGTTCGGCCTCGCCTGTTATTTCTACGCGCGCGACCTGGGCCGCGTCTGGCGCGTGGCCGAAGGTCTCGAGTACGGCATCGTCGGCATCAACGAAGGCATCATTTCCAACGAGATGGCGCCGTTCGGCGGGGTCAAGGAATCCGGCCAGGGGCGCGAAGGTTCCAAGTACGGCCTCGACGACTACGTCGAGATCAAGTACATGCTGATGGGAGGTATCGATCAATGAGCGTTGCAGAACTGTCCAGCAGTCAAACCGAATCGCTGACCAACGCCGACTGGCAGGCGCGCAAGGAAGACGCGGTTGCGCGCGGCCAGGGCAACATCGCCCCGGTTTACATCGCGCGCGCGCAGGGCTCCGAACTGTGGGATGTCGAGGGTAAACGCTACATCGACTTCGGCACCGGCATCGCGGTGGTCTCGGCCGGCCACTGTCACCCGAAAATCACCGCCGCGGTGACCGGGCAGGTGCAGAACTTCAGCCACACCTGCGTCATGGTCACGCCCTACGACACGTCGGTACGACTCGCCGAGAAACTCAACGAGCTGGTCCCGGGCCCGTCGAAGAAAAAGTCGATCTTCGTCACCACCGGCGCCGAGGCGGTCGAAAACGCGGTCAAGATCGCGCGCGCCCATACCGGTCGCCGCGGCGTGGTTGCGTTCAACGGCGGTTTTCACGGCCGCACCATGCTGGCCATGGGGCTGACCGGCAAGGTTACGCCGTACAAGAACCTGTTCGGCCCGTTCCCGGCCGAGATTTACCACGTCCCGTTTCCGATCGAGTACCACGGCCTGAGCTGGCAGCATTCGATGCTGGCGCTCGAGGAAATGTTCAAGGTCGACCTCGCGCCATCGGACTGCGCCGCGATCGTGATCGAGCCGGTGCAGGGCGAAGGCGGTTTTTACCCGGCGCCGGTCGAGTTTCTGCAGGCCCTGCGCAAGCTGTGCGACGACCACGGCATCGTGCTGATCGTCGATGAGATCCAGAGCGGCTTCGCGCGCACCGGCAAGTGGTTCTGCCACGAGCGCGCCGGCATCGAGGCCGACCTGGTCACGATCGCCAAGGGCGTCGCCAACGGCTACCCGATCGCCGCGGTGACCGGCAAGGCGGAGATCATGGACGCGCCGCTGCCCGGTGGACTCGGCGGCACCTATGCCGGTTCGCCGGTGGCCTGCGCCGCGGCGCTGGCGATGATCGAAGTTATCGAGGAAGAAAACCTGAACGCGGCCGCGCTCCACGTCGCCGAGGTCTTCTCCGCGCACCTGCAGGCGCTGCAGCAAAAGCACCCGCAAATCATCGGCCAGCTGCGCACCGATCACGGCGCGATGATGGCGATGGAGCTGGTCACCAACGGTGACGCCGCGCAGCCGAATCCGGAGCTGACCAGGGCGCTGGTCGGCAAGGCCTACGAGAACGGGCTCGCGCTGCTGTCCTGCGGCATGCGCGGCAACGTCATTCGCTTCCTGCCGGCACTCAATATCAGCGACGACCTGGTCAACGAGGGTTTCGATATTCTTGCCGGCTGTCTCGACGAGTTGGCTGCAGGCTAGGATATCCGGCGGATCCCGCGCCGGCACGGGCGCGATGACGCCAGCTGCAGCTGGCGTGGGCGATAGACGCGAACGATCCGCTGTTCGGCGGCCAGTCGCGATCGACGCGGCTGTGCCGGCACTATTATCGGCTTGATTAGCCGCATCCCCGGCCGGATATTCAAAGCCTGAACCAAGTGGTATCCACGAAAACCGGAGCTCGACCGACATGACCCCAGGGACAGACCTGCCGTCCGAGGCACGGATCGTCGTCATCGGCGGCGGCATCATCGGCTGCTCGACCGCTTACCACCTGGCGAAGCTGGGCTGCAGCGAAGTGGTCCTGCTGGAAAAACACAGGCTGACCTCGGGCTCGACCTTTCATGCCGCCGGGCTGGTCGGCCAGTTACGCACCAACGCCAACATCACCCAGCTGCTCGGGTACTCGGTGGAGCTGTACCAGAAGCTCGAGCAGGAGACCGGGCTCGCGACCGGCTGGAAGATGAATGGCGGACTGCGCCTCGCCTGCAGCCCGGATCGCTGGGTGGAAGTCAGGCGCCAGGCAACCACGGCACACTCCTTCGGTCTCGAAATGCATTTGCTGACCCCCGCGGAAGCGCGCGAGCTGTGGCCGATCATGGAAATCGACGACCTCGTGGGCGCGGCTTACCTGCCCACCGACGGCCAGGCCAACCCGTCGGATATCACCCAATCGCTCGCCAGCGGCGCCCGCCGGGATGGCGTAATGATCTGCGAGGAAGTCGAGGTCACCGGTTTCGAGTTCGACGGCGATAACATCCGCGCGGTAACAACCGACGCCGGGCGCATCAGCTGCGAACGCGTGGTGATCTGCGCCGGCCAGTGGTCGCAGGAACTCGGCAGGCTGGCCGGAATCAACGTGCCGCTGGTGTCGGTGCAGCACCAGTACCTGGTTACCGAGGCGATCGACGGCGTCGCGCCCGACCTGCCGACGCTGCGCGACCCGGATCGCCTGACCTATTTCAAGGAAGATGTCGGCGGCCTGGTGATGGGCGGTTACGAACCCAACCCGATCCCGTGGGCCGAGGACGGAATACCGGCGGGCTTCAACTTCACCCTGCTGGACAACAACTGGGATCACTTCGAGCCGCTGATGCAACAGGCGATCGCGCGCGTACCGGCACTGGCCGACGCCGGCGTGCGGCAGATGTACAACGGCCCGGAAAGCTTTACCCCGGACGGCAATTTTATTCTCGGCGAAGCGCCCGAGCGCAGCGGCGTGTTCGTCGGCGCCGGGTTCAACGCTTTCGGTATTGCATCGGGTGGCGGCGCCGGCATGGCGCTGGCGGAATGGGTCCATAATGGCGCCCCGCCCTTCGACCTGTGGCCGGTCGACATCCGGCGCTTCGGTCAACCGCACCGCGATATCGAGTGGGTGCGGCGGCGCACGCTGGAAGCCTATGGCCGGCATTACACGATGGCCTGGCCATTCGAGGAGAACCGCTCCTGCCGGCCCAGCCGCCGATCACCGTTGTACGAGACCCTGCGGGCACGCGGCGCCTGTTTCGGTGAAAAACTCGGCTGGGAACGGCCGAACTGGTTTGCCGAGGATCCCGCATCGGCGCGGGACGAATACGGTTTCGGCCGCCAGAACTGGTTCGACGCGGTCGGCCGCGAACACCGGGCGGCGCGCGAACGCGTCGTGCTGTTCGACCAGACGTCGTTCGCCAAGTATCGCGTCAGCGGACGCGACGCGGAGCGCGCGCTGTCGCGGATCTGCGCCAACCGGGTCCCGCGCGAAGACGGCGGCGCGGTCTACACCCAGATGCTCAACCCGCAAGGCGGTATCGAGTGCGACCTGACCGTAACCCGGATTGCGGCCGACGAATACTACCTCGTAACCGGGACCGGTTTCGCCACCCACGACCTGGACTGGATCCGGCGCCAGCTGCCGCCGGATGGCGACGTTCGCGTCGACGACGTTACCCCGGCCTGGGCGGTGCTGTCGTTGATGGGGCCGAAATCGCGCGAGGTGCTGCAATCGCTGGTGCGCGACGACCTGTCCGACGACGCGTTCCCGTTCGCGCGCCTGCGCGAGCTCGCGGTCGCGGGCGCGACCCTGCGCGCGCTGCGCGTCAGCTATGTCGGCGAGCTGGGCTGGGAGCTGCACGTGCCGGTAGAATCGGCCCTGACGATATACCAGGCGCTGATGGCTGCCGGGGCCGATCACGGCATCGCCGACGCGGGCTACCGCGCGATCGAATCCCTGCGCCTGGAAAAAGGCTACCGCGCCTGGGGCGCCGACATCGGGCCGGACCACACGCCGCTGGAAGCCGGGCTCGGCTGGGCGGTCGACCTCAAAAGCGGCAAGGATTTCATCGGCCGCGCAGCCATCCTGCAACAGCTCGAACAACCGTTGACCAAGTCGCTGGCCTGCTTTACCCAGCCGGACCCCGAGGTCGTGTTGCTCGGTCGTGAAACCATCTACCGGGACGGTGAACGCGTGGGCTGGCTGTCGAGCGCCGGCTGGGGCTACACGGTGGCTGCCAACATCGGCTTCGGCTACGTGCGCAATGCCGGCGGTGTCGACCGGGCGTATCTCGAGAGCGGTCGTTACGAACTCGAAGTGGCGGGTGAACGCGTCGCCTGCGAATGGCACCCGGGACCGCTATACGATCCCGCGATGCGCAAAATGAAATGCTGACTCCCAGCTAATGGGGCCAGAGTCAATCGGTCAAACCCATAGCCTCCCCGCGAACCGGGTCAGCTCGCGTGGACGACCTGTTCGTCCGCGACTAGCCAGGGATCGTTTTCGTTGACGATGACCAGGCTGGGCCCCGGGTGCTCCAGCGCGGCGGCCAGGCGCGCGCGGAATTCTGCGGCATTACCAACCACCGCGCCCGGACAACCGAAGGCCTCGGCGAGCGCGACGAAATCGGGGGCGCGCGGATTGACGCCGATCTCGCCAATGCCGCGCTTGACCATGCCGTCACGAATCATGGCGAAGCTGTGGTTGTGCCAGACGATGACCGGGATCGACAGCTGTTCTTCGACCGCGGTCATCAGTTCGTTGACGGTGAACATCAGGCCACCGTCGCCGGCGAGCGCCACGACCGCGCGTTCTGGCACGGCGAGCTTGGCGCCGACCGCGCCCGGCATGGCACATCCGAGCGTACCGAAACCGGCCGGGTAGAACCAGCAGCGCGGATGCTCCATCGGCATGAACTCGGTACCGGTATAAACCAGCATGGCAATGTCGCCCATGATGATCGCGTCTTCGGGCAGGCACTCCCGCAACAACAATAGCAGCATGACGTGCTGTTGCTGCAACGGCGTATAGGTGTTCACCTGCTCGGTCCTGACAGCCTCGACCTCGGCAGCCGCATTGCGATTGCGTGCGCGGTAGTCGCGGCGGCGCAGTTCCTGCAGCAGGTCACGACAGGCGCCTCCCGCATCGCCGAGGACCGGGACGCTTGCCGGAAAAGCGTCGTCGAAACGGTCGGGATCGATGTCGATCCGGACCACCTTCCCATTCACCGGCAGGTCGTAGATGAAGCTGTCCGCTTCGCCGAGCTCGGTGCCGATCGCGAGCACGACGTCGGCACGCGACAGGTAGGCCTGCACCGGTGGCGAAATCACGCCGCCGGTCAACGACAGCGGGCTGGAATCGGGCACGACACCCTTGCCGGCGTTGGATGATACGACCGCCGCGTCGAGCAGCTCGGCCAGCTCGGTTACCACCGGCCCGGCATCCTGCGCGCCGCCACCGACGACCATCAGCGGACGTTCGGCGTGCTCGATCAGATCCGCGGCGGCGGCGATCGAAGCGGCATCGGCGTGGCTTCGAGGCGGCGGCGTTACCGCCTGCCAGGTAGCGTCGACCGTTACATCGAGCAGGTCGATCGGAATCGCGATATGAACCGGGCGCGGCCGGCCGGACTTGAACACGGCCCATGCGCGCGCCAGCAGCGCCGGCAGCTCGGCGGGATCGGTCACCATTACGCTGAACGCGGTGATCGGCGCGGTAATGGCGCACAGGTCGCGGGTCTCGTGCAGGCGTCCCCAGCCCTTGCCGAGCGAGGGCGTATCGTTGGCGCTGGATATCACCAGCATCGGCACCGAATCGGCGTAGGCCTGGCCGATGCCGGTGGCGGCATTGGTGACACCGGGCCCGGTAATCAGCATGCAGACGCCCGGCTCGCCGGTTACCCGCGCGTAACCGTCGGCCATGAAGCTGGCGCCCTGCTCGTTGCGTGGCGTGATCGCGCGCAGGCCGCCGCGTTCGATACCGCGGTAGAGCTCCAGCGTGTGCTCGCCGGGAATGCCGAACACGGTCGACACGCCGTAGGCCCGCAGTAACTCGACCAGCGCCTCGCCACAGGTTTTAGCCATGGGAGTCTAGCTGCCAGACCGATGTTTTAGTCACGATCAGAGTACCCGCCCCCGCTTACGCTCAGCTATAAGCGATTTTTTTAAACACGTCTCCCCGCGGCTTGGACCCAAAGGGCCTAAAACCGCGGGGTCCATTTTCGCCCCGCCCGCTGGATCCCGCGGACAAGCCGCGGGATGACATGCCATTAGCAGCCCGCGGGAGGCTGACTTCAGGCCTGTTTGCCGAGGGGTTCGTTGAGTTCGATGACGTAGCCAATACATGAGGATTCGAGTGGGCGGCATGCCGTCACGGAGCTGACGCCGCTATCGCGGAAAAAGCGCGTGCCTACGAGTTCCCGAGGGGTTCATTGAGTTCGATGACGTAGCCGTTCGGATCCTTGAAGAAGGCGATGATACGCGTGCCGGCGTTCATCGGGCCGGGTTCACGTACAAATTCGACGCCTTCGGACTTGAGGTACTCGGCGGTCTTGTAAACATCCGAGACCTTGAGCGCAAAGTGTCCCCAGGCGTTGCCCATGTCGTAGGGTTCCTGCTGGTCCCAGTTGTAGGTCATCTCGATGGTGGTGCCGTCGTCCTCGCCCTGGTAGCCGACGAAGGTGTTGGTGAAGCGGCCCTCGGGGTACTCGTTCTGGCGCAGGATTTTCATGCCGAGAATACGGGTGTAAAAATCCAGCGTCTTGTCCTGGTCGAACACGCGGATCATCGTGTGATCGAGACGAAAGTCGGGTTTTTCCTGGCTCATTGTTAACCTCTATTCTGTCAATTCGGTACGGACCGAGTCCGCGATCATTTCCTGGAATCGGCGCACGCTGTTTTCCCAGTGCGGCGACAACACGCCGCCGTCTGCCGCCAACGGCGACTGCCTGCCCTGCTGCATGCGCCGGCACATCGCGTGATCCTCGAGATGCACGTCGTGCCACAGGGTCTCGAGCCCGCGGATCTGTTCGGCACTGTAGGCGGAATCGCGATGGGTGTAAATGACCCGCGTCTGGCGCGTACGGTCGGGCGCCAGCGGCTCGTGCAGGTACACGCCCATCTGGTCGGGCTGATACGTTCCCATGATGAACATCGGAAACAGCGTCAGGTAGTGCGAGGTCACCCCGAGGGCGCCCGCCTTCGCCTTGGCCACCTGTTCCTCGCTGAGTTCGACCGCGCTGCCGACGCAGTGCTCGTCGATCACGGTGCGATGATCCTCCAGTGGCTGCTCGGTCGTTTTTTGATGCACGAACTGCACGTGGTAAGGCTCGATGAAGTTTTCCATCAACAGCTTCCAGTTGCATTCGACTTCACCGAACTCGAGCCTCGCCACCGGCACGTAATCATGCACGTCGACATCGCCGAGCTGACGCCGGATCGGTGCGAGGAAGTCCTCGAACGGCAGCGGTGCATCCGCGAGATTGACGAACACCCAGTCGTGCCAGGTTTCGCAGCTCACTGGCAACAAGCCGTAATCGGCGTAGTCGAATCCCTCGGGCAGGTCGCGCAGGCCGCCGCCGAAATAAGGCGCGTTTTTGAGCGCGCCGCAGAGATCGTAGCTCCAGCTGTGATAGGGACAGCGAATCAGTTTGCCGCAATTGCCGGGAGCGTCGACCAGGGCCAGGTTGCGATGGCGACAGATATTGTGGAACGCGGCGATCCTGCCGCTCTCGTCACGCACCAGGAACAGCGGCAGGCCGGCGACCCGGATCGGTTGCACGTCACCCGGCTTCGCCAGCTGGTGCGCGTAAGCGACGAACACCCAGTTGTCGCGAAACAGGCTGGCCTGCTCGATGCGCAGGAACTCGGCGCTGATATAGGCCTCGCCCGGCAGCCCGTGCGCGACCGGCGACTCGGCATCAAAGGCATCCAGCAGGTTTCGGCTCGGCATCTTGGTCACCTCGCAGCAAGGTGGTTAAGGTAGCACAGGAATTTATGGTTTCGAAGTATTTGTGCACCAAAAATTACGTTTTCAGCAGTAGATTTTGCAAGTTTTTACTTTTTCGTCAATAATGCGGCCCTCAAATCACTATTCCGACAATCCATGACCGATCCGGCCGTCCCGCTCGAAACCGGCAAAGCCCGCGGCATCGCCTCCGCCGATGATCACCTGAATCGCGAGATTATCCGCATGCTGCAGCAGGACGGTCGCCTGCCGTACAAGGACATCGCGCTCGAACTCAAGGTCTCGGAAGGCACGATCCGCAACCGCATCCAGTCGATGAAACAGAGCGGCGCGCTCAAGATCGTCGCGCTCGCCGACCCGATGGCGATCCGCTACAAGGCCGACGCGATGATCGGCATCAAGGTCGCGACCCCGGCCACGCCGCGCGACGTCGCCACCCGCCTCGCCGGGCTCGGCGAAGTCGTCTACGTGCTGTGGGTGTCGGGCCGCTATGACCTGTTGATCGAAGTCGTCTGCGAAACCAGCGGCGCTTTCCAGCAATTTCTCGAAACGCACTGCTTCGGCCACGACGATATCGATTCGATTGAGGTCATGAGCGGCATCGAAATGTTCAAGAACCAGTTCCTGCTGAAAAGGCAGGCGCAATAAGTCAACCGAAAAAATACCGAGGAGTCCCCGATGAGCAACACCTATTACGAAAAAATGGAGCAGTCGTTCCCGAGCAAGGCGCGCATCCGCAAGGAGCAGAAAAAGCTCGAAGCGGCCGGCGTGAAATACATATTGTCGTGCTGGATCGACATGCTCGGCGTGCCCAAGACCAAGCCGGTGCCGCTGTGCGACTTCGAGCCGCTGTGTCTCGGCAAGGGTCCGCAGTTCGCGGTGCACTCCGTTTCCTTCGTACCCGAACTCGGTCCGGCCGACTCTGACCAGATCCCGGTACCCGATCTCGACACGCTGGTGATCTGCCCCTGGGATCCGACCTGCGCCTGGGTATTCGCCGACCTGTGGTGGGAAGGCAGACCCTACAACATGTGCCCGCGCCAGGCGCTCAAGCGCCAGATCCGCGATGCCGGCAAGAAAGGTTACGCGATGATGGCCGGCGTCGAGCCCGAATTCATCACCATGCAGTGGGACGAGAACGGCCAGCCGGTCAAGGCTTACGACGACGACCCGGTCGAGGGCGTGCGCCCGCGGCGGCAGGCTTTCGGCTACGACGTCGAGTACTCGATCGACGCGATGGGTTTTCTCGGCGAACTGATCGACATCCTCAACGGCCTCGGCTGGGGACTGCACGACGTGGTCGCCGAGGGCGCCTACTCGCAGTTCGAACTCGACTTTCACTACACCGACGTGCTGACCATGGCCGACCGGCTCGTGTTCCTGCGCGTATTGCTGAAAGAGGTCGCCAAGAAGCACGGCATGTTCGTAACCTTCATGCCCAAGCCGACCACCGGTGACTGGCGCTCCGGCGCACACATGAACACGTCGATCGTCAAGGTCAGGCAACCGGGCAAGAACATTTACGAAGGCGCGCGCGGCAAGTTCAGCCAGACCGCCTACCACGCGGTCGGCGGCCTGCTCAAGCACGGTGCCGCGATCACCGCGGTGGCCTGCAGCACGGTCAACTCCTACAACGGCCTGGTTCCGAAGGTTGCCGGTTTCGAGGGTGGCGTCTACACCTGGGCGCCGACGCACATTACCTACGGCCACAACAACCGCTCGGCGATGCTGCGCATGCCGCAGAACCGGTTCTGCATCGAGAACCGCGCCGCCGACATGTGCATGAACCCGTATCTCGGTCTCGGCATGTCGCTGGCGGCCTCGGTCGACGGCATCGTCAACAAGATCGATCCCGGCCCGTCGGCGGACGAAGATCTTTACGTCATGGACAGCAAACGCCAGAAGAAGCTGACCGCGCTGCCGCGCAACCTGCTCGAGGCCACCGAACAGCTCGGCAAGAGCGCGCTGGCGAAGGAAGTGCTGGGTGAGCAGATGCTGTCTTCGTTCATCGCCTACAAGGTCGACGAGTGGGAGCGCTACCACCAGACCACCACCGACTGGGAGCTGCAAGAATACCTGCGGTTGTATTGATTGTTCGCTCTTGTCACCCCGCGGTTCAACCGCGGGGTCCAGGGCAGCAGGTTCGAGATGTCCATCCTGGATACCGCGGCTAAACCGCGGTATGACAAACCAAAAATATCGAGCGTAGAAATGGATCACGAAATCTTCCGCCTCCGGGACTTCGAGCTGCAATCCGGCGTTACCCTGCCCGATGCGCAGCTCGCGTACAGAACCTACGGCGAGCTGAACGCCGCCGGCGACAATGTTGTCGTGTTGCCGACCTTCTACACCGGCAATCACATGCGCAACGAGGGCTTCTTCGGGCCCGGCCGCGCAATCGATCCGGCGCGACACTTCATCGTCTCGGTCAACCTGTTCGGTAACGGCATATCGTCGTCGCCAAGCAATACGCCGCCACCGTTCGACGCCGCAGGTTTTCCCGACATTACCTTTTACGACAACGTGCGCGCGCAGCACGCGCTGCTCACCGAGGGCCTCGGCGTTCGGCGCATCGCGCTGGTGACCGGCTGGTCGATGGCCGGCTGCCAGAGTTTCCAGTGGGGCGCGCAGTACCCGGACATGGTCGATGCGATCCTGCCGTTCTGCGGCTCGGCGAAGACCTCGGAACACAACATCGTTTTCCTCGAGGGCGTCAAGGCCGCGCTGACCGCCGACGGCACTTACGATGGCGGCAATTACAGTGAACCCCCGACCCGCGGCCTGAAGGCTTTCGGCCGCGTGTACGCAGGCTGGGCCTTTTCGCAGACCTTCTACCGCGAGCAAATGTATAAACTCAAAGGCTTCGATACCGCCGAAGGCCTGCTGCAGGACTGGGAACAGGATCACCTCGACTGGGACGCCAACGACCTGCTGTGCAAGCTGTGGACCTGGCAGCGCGGCGATATCAGTGCGCAACCGGCTTACGGCGGCGACTTCGTCGCCGCGCTGAACGCAATCCGTGCCAGGACTATCGTCATCGCCTGCAACAACGACCTCTACTTTCAGCCGGCCGACAACGCACTCGAGGTGCCGCATATCGCCAATGCCGAACTGCGGGTGTACGAGTCGCCCTGGGGTCACTGCGTCGCATCGCCGGGCAACGACCCGGCATTCGAAACATTCCTCGATTCGGCGATTCGCGAACTGCTGGCCTGAATTCCCGCTCCGGCACCCTGCCCGGCTCGAAAACCGCTGATTTTTTAGCTTCCGAAGACGCAGACTGGAATAACATTAGTACCCATGTTTTCTCGTCGTCGTCGGAAATCAACAGCGTCGAAACGCAGCAACCCGTTGCGGCGGCTGTTCAGGTGGACATTCACAATCCTGCTGGCCGCCGCCGCGGTGGATGCCGTTTACCTGTTCACGATCTGGCCGGACTGGCAGCAATACCGCGCGGGATCGATTCCCGCCTCCAGCTTCATGCGCCGCTACGAGGCCGAACGCGAACAGCGCGCCGACTGGCCACCGCTACGCTGGCAACCCGTGTCGATCAACCGCATCCCGCGCCACCTGGTACGCGCGGTGATCGTGGCCGAGGACGCGCGCTTCTATGAACACGACGGCGTTGACCTCGAGGCACTGAAGGATGCGATGGAAACCAACCTGTCACAGAAGCGTTTTGCCTACGGCGGCAGTACCCTGTCACAGCAAACGGTCAAGAACCTGTTCCTGAGCCCATCGCGCAACCCGCTGCGCAAGTGGCATGAACTGGTGCTGACACTCGGCATGGAGCGCAACCTGTCCAAGCGCCGGATTCTCGAACTGTACCTGAACGTTGCCGAGTTCGGCCGCGGTATCTACGGCGTCGGCGCTGCCGCCGAGTATTACTGGAACGTGCCGGTCGCTTATTTGACCCCGCGCGAATCGATCGAGCTTGCCGCAACGCTGCCGTCACCGGTGCTGAACAATCCGCGCAGCAATACGCGCGCATTCCGCAACCGGGTCAACCGGATCCGACGCTACTTCTGACGATTCAGCCAGGTTCGCTGACCGCGATCCGGCTGCGCGGCGCCTCTGGGCGTACCAGGCTGATGCCGAGCAGGGTCAAAAGCAGCGCCGACCAGATGTAGACCGAATGCGTTTCGCCGAACAGGATCATGCCCCAGGCCACGCCCGCGAGGGTGATCACGTACGCGGTCTGGCTGGCGAACACCGGGCCCGCGGTGCGGATGACATACAGCAGGATCGTGAAAGCGGTGCCGCTCAACAGTCCGTTGCCGGTAGCGGCATACTGCGCCACGCCCCAGGACTCGAATGCCGTGACCGTGGTGCCGGTTGCAAACGCCAGCGGCGCCAGCATCAACGCGGCGGTGGCCTGGCGCACGAAGCTCAGTTCCATGGAACCAGTCCCGGGCGGACGGAAGCCACCGGCATAAGTGTTTTCCACCGACATGCTGACACTTGCGACCAACGCCAGCAGCACCCAGGGCGCGAGCCCGGGCTCCGGCAGGGCGCTGTCGGGCAACACCAGCAGGGCCATCGCCGCCAGGCCGATACCCACGCCGAGCAGGCGTCGCCGATGGGCGGGTTCGATGCCGAGCATGGCCGATAACAGGTAAGTAAACAGTGGCATGCTGGCGAACGCGATGGCCACCACGCCGGCCGGCAGGTAGAGCGCACACCAGAACAGCGCGATCGCCGGAAAGGCTACCCCGGCGCCGCCGCAAACCAGGCCGAAACGCGCGATGTCGCCGCGCAACGGCAGGCGCCGGCCTCGCAGCAGCATCAACACCAGCATCAGTGTCGAACTGGTCACGACCTGCCACAGGCCCATGCCGACCGGGTGACCGCCGGCCTCGACACCGATCTTGGCGAGCGACAGCGCCAGGCCCCAGAGCACACCCATGAGCAACAGCAGCACGTAGTGCCGCGGTCGCACGCGCACGGGTGCCGTCGCCAGGGATGCTGTATCTTGCTGCCGGTCCATATCGCCGGCCATGGTACCCGGAAATCCCGGCCGGGGAAGCCCCGGCCAGGATCGGGAGGTGAAAGCTTCGAGTGCGCGCTAGCGCCAGCCGGCGCGATCCATCAACTCGACCGCGGCGCGGTTGTTTTCGCCGAGCTTCGTCAGGTTCAGGCTGTCGGCCTTGAAACTGCCGAATGCCTTCAGCGTATCCGAGATTCTGGCATCGGCAACTACCGGGTACTCGTTATTGACCTCGGCATACCAGGCCTGCGATTCGGCGCTGACGAGGTATTCGAGCAGGCGCTCCGCGGCAGCCGGGTTCTTGGCGTGCTTCGTGATGCCCGCGCCGCTGACGTTGACGTGGGTGCCGCGATCAGCCTGGTTGGGCCAGAACACGCCCAGCGCCTTCGCGACCTTCTGGTCCTCGGGCTTGTCGCTGTTGACCAGGCGTCCGAAGTAGTAGGTATTTGCAATCGCGATATCGCACTGGCCGGCCGCGGCCGCACGCAGCTGGTCGGTATCGCCACCGGCCGGCTTGCGTGCGAAGTTGGCGACCATTCCGCGCGCCCAGGCTTCGGTCTTGTCCACGCCGCGCGACTCGATCATCGACGCCACCAGCGACTGGTTGTAAATATTGCCGGAGGAACGAATACAAATACGGCCCTTCCACTGGTCGTCGGTCAGCGCTTCGTAAGTCGAAAGCTCCGCCGGGTCGACCTTGTCCTTGACGTAAAAAATGACGCGCGCGCGTTGCGACATGCCAAACCACTGGTTGTCGGCATCACGCATCGCTGCGGGCACGCGCTGTTGCAACAGGGTATTGTCGAGCGTACGCAGAACCCCAGCTTCCTTGGCGCGCTGCAGGCGCCCGGCATCGACGGTGATGAACACGTCGGCCGGCGTCGAGCGACCTTCCGACTCGAGGCGCTTGAGCAGCGCATCGGCCTTGCCCGTCACGAGGTTGACCTCGATGCCGGTCTCCTTCTCGAAACGCTGCAGCAGCGGCAGGATCAGGGCCTCTTTACGAGCCGAGTAGACGTTTACCTCGGAATCCGCGGCATATGCCGGGGTAAAACCAATACCGGACAGCAGCGCCGCCAGGCATAAGCTGCGCGACCATCGTCGCAAACGAAGCGCGAACATGAGTGAATCTCCTGTACTTAGAAAACTGAGGATGCGCAAATTAGCAAACCCGTGATGGGAATGCAAATGCCAATCATTCTTATTTGCATTTTACTTGATCTGCGTCAAATTCGCTGGCTGGCAACATGCGTGACACCCGATTCCACGGCTATTACCCGGAAACGCTTTTGCTCATGTCAGTGTTAAATCGGATAGCGTTTTAAACAATAAAAAAGGGAAGACCAGGAGGTCTTCCCCGAAAAATCTCCCGCCTGGCGAGGAGAGTGCAGAAATCAAAAAAACCGATCAGGCTAGCCTCGATAACAGGTTCATCCGACAACCCCTGTCCCGCCAAAGCGGTTGACGATCAGTTACCGCCCCCGTGCATCTTTTCGGCGAGGTAGTTCTCGAGGCCCATCTTGTCGATCAGCCCGAGCTGGGTTTCGAGCCAGTCGACATGCTCTTCCTCGCTGGAAAGAATGTCCGCGAGCAGATCGCGGCTGGCATAATCGCGGACTTTTTCGCAATACTCGACGCCGTCCCTGAGATCGGGGATCGCATCCATCTCGAGCGCCAGGTCGCAGTTGAATATCTCGGTCGTATCTTCGCCGATGCGCAGTTTGCCCAGGTCCTGCAGATTCGGCAGGCCCTGCAGGAACAGGATCCGCTGCACCAGCGCGTCCGCGTGTTTCATTTCGTCGATTGATTCATGGTACTCGTGATCTTCGAGTTCCTTGAGGCCCCAGTCGCCGAACATGCGGGCATGCAGGAAATACTGGTTGATAGCGACGAGTTCGTTCGCCAGTACCTTGTTCAGTATCGCGATGACCTTGGGATCACCCTTCATAAGAGGCTCCTCGTGTTACATGATTGCGAAAGCCGCGCATTATATCAGCCGGAAATCTAAACCGACCTGGAAAAAAGGCCCGCGACTGCCAACCAGGAACATCCAGGCTCAGGCGTAAACGGCTTCGGGTGACCGTGATTCGTTGGTACCGGAGTGTTCGCGCAGCATTTGCTTGGCCATCTTGGCGCACTTGCCACACTGTGTCGCAACGCCGAGTCCGCTTCGCAAACAGCCGATACAGCGAGCACCTTGGCCAATCGCCTGCCGGATCTGCTTATCGGTAACGCCATTACACAGGCAAACATACATCGAACTAACGCCCTGCGGATAATCTTGTACGCGAGTATATGCAAATGAGAATGATTGTCAATTGCATTCTCATTTAGAGCTGGAATTCTCGATCCCCCTGCTCGACAATAGGTGGATGAATTTCGGCATCACCAAGACTATCCCGGCCGCGGCCGGCATCGAAACGCTCGACTCGCTCTACGACGGCAGCATCGACGAGTACGAATTTCACATGGCCGGCGTCGAGCCCAAGCGCCTCAAGGTCGGCGACTGGGTCTACACGATTTTCAACCACCAGCTACATGGCCGCCTGCGGATCAAGCGCTTCGTGACCGGCGCAACCAACCCGTCGTCCGGCAAACCGCGCATCCTGATTTACGTCGAGGCGCCGGGCGTGCGTCTCGCGACCCCGGTACCGAAGCGCGGGCACCAGGGCACGCGTTACACCGACGGCGAAGACTGGCCGGCCTGAAGCAGCCCTGCCCGCTTCAGTTTGCCGGCAGCGGTATGCCCGGACGCTCGCGCCCCTCGTAGACGATCGAGGTTTCGAAACGCGCGATCAGCTCGCGACCGGTGAAATGCTCGTAGGCGAGATCACGCAGGTGATCCATGTCGCGCGCGATGACGTTGACCACGAGATCGTAGTGGCCGGTGATCAGGTAAGCCGACTGCACTTCGTCGACCGCGAGCAGTTCGTCCAGCAGGGCATCGATGGTGGGCTGCTCGTGACGCGAAATCCCGATCATGAACAGCGCGGCGATACCGAAACCGAGACGCCCGGCATCGATATTGATACGCGACCCGGTAATCGCACCGGATGACCAGAGTCGCCGCACCCGTTCGTGACAGGTCGACTGCGCCAGGCCCACGGCGGCGGCAAGCTGCTTGTTGGATAACCGCGCATCGTTCTGTAAAAGCCGCAAAAGTTCGAAATCTGTTCGGTCCAGTTCCATTTAACTGCCTAATAGCCGTAAATTATTCGTTTGATATGTCAGTTAATTGTTAATTATACTGATTTTTTGCATAACTGACGAATCTGAGATGATGCTGCACGAGATAACCACGGCCGATCGCGAGCATTTTGCCGAGGACGGCTACCTGGTCGTCGACGACCTGATCGATCCGGCACACATCCCGGTGCTGCACCAGGCCTTCGATGACCTGTTCCACGGTCGTTTCGAAACCGGCGTGCGCCCCGACGAGGTCAACTGGCAGGTGGCGGACGGCGACCCGAGCCGTACACGCCAGATCTGCAACGGCTGGAAAGCCAACCGTGAAATTGCGCGAGTGGTACTCGACGAAGGCATCGGCCGCGCCATCGCCGAGTTGGCGGGCTGGCCCGGCGCGCGCATCATGATCGACAACGTGCTGTGGAAACCGCCTGCAACCAAATCGCTCGGATTCCACCAGGACAGCGCCTACCTGTCGTGGTTTACACCCTCCGACCTGTGCACCTGCTGGATCGCGCTCGACGCCACCCGCGCCGACGGCGGCACGATCGAGTTTGTCCCCGGTTCGCATCGCTGGGCGCACAGTGAGCCGGAGGGCGAGTTCCACGCGCCCGAAGACTACCGCGCACCGATGCGCGATGCGGCCGCACGCGAAGGCACTGAACCCGGTATCACCTATGTCGAGGTTCCTGCCGGTGGCGGCTCTTTCCACCACGGCTGGACCTGGCACGGCTCGGGCGAAAACCTGAGCCCGAACCCGCGCCGCGCGCTGGTGCTGCACGCGATGCGCAGCGACGTCGAATACGACCCGGCGCAATTCGCGCAGGGCATCGGCCCGATCTATAGCCGTTACAAGCGGCTCGGCGACAACCGGCTCGACGAAAACTACTTCCCGGTCCTGTGGCGCAAGGACGGTTATCGCACCCCGCAGATCACGGACTATCTCGACGGTCGCTGAATCGTGTCGACCCCCACCGTCGAAGCCGGTCGGCTGACGCTGATCTGTGCCGACCTGGACGCGAGGCCGCTGTTCTGGACCGACGCCGACGGTGAGCGCCACGGTTACGAACCAGCGGTGGCCAGCGCGGTAGCGGCCGAACTCGGGCTGGCACTGCGGTGGAAATTCCTGCGCTGGTCCGACTTTGTCCCCTGCCTGCAGGCGGGCGACGCCGACGCGATCTGGTGTGGTGCCGCAATCACGCCGGCACGCGAACGCGAGATGCTGTTTAGCCGGCCTTACGCGGTGTTCGACGAATCGGTGCTGGTGCGCGCCAGTGACCCGATCACGCAACCGGAAGACCTGCGCGGTCGGCGAGTCGGCGCGATCGCCGGCAGTACCAACATGGTGCTGGCCGAAACCTGGCCCGGTTGTGAACGCATCGGCTTCGACGGCACCTCGGACGACGTTTTCGCCGAGATGATCGCGGCGCTGCGCAACGGTGATATCGATCCCGTGGTCGACGACGAACCGGCTTTCGGCGGACTGCTGGCGGATCCCGAACTGCGCCTCGCGTTTACCGTCGCAACCGGTAACCGCTGGGGCGCGGCCCTGCGACTCGACAATACGCGACTGAAGCGGGCGCTGGACAGCGCGCTGCAGACCCTGCACGCAAACGGAAGCCTGCGCGACAGCTGGCAGCAATGGCTGCCCGCAATCGACTGGCCCGGGACATCGATGCACCCGGGCTGATGGCCCGGCGAAAAATCCACCCTCGGCGTCGCCTGCGTCTTGGTCATCGATAGCCGCTTTGCGCTAGACTAGCCCGACAAAAACACGAGGTACCGCCCGCGAGGTGGAAATCATGACCGATACCACGGGCCAGGCGCTGCAAGCGCTGGCCGGCACGCGCTACACGACCTTCTGGCTGGACAGCCTCGAACCCGTCGCGGACCAGGCGCCGCTGCGCGAGCACGGTTTTTGCGACCTGCTGGTGGTTGGCGGCGGATTCTGCGGCCTGTGGGCCGCGATCCAGGCCAAGGAACAGGATCCGGCGCGCGACGTTGCGCTGATCGAGGCGAAGAGCGTCGCCAACGGTGCCAGCGGCCGCCCGGCGGCGATCATGTCGACCTCGGTCATGCACGGCATCGACAACACCGAGCGCCTGTTTCCGGACGACGTCGTCGAACTCGAACGTCTCGGCCAGCAAAACATGGACGAGTTTCGTGCGGCGATCGATCGTTACCGGATCGACTGTGACGTCGAGTGGGGCGGCGAGATGAAGGTCGGGATCGGCGAGGAGGGTATTCCGACCGTCGACGAAGATCACGCGCTCTACCTCAAGTACGGGCACGACGCGGTGCGCCTCGACCGCCAGGCCATGCAGGCCGAGGTCAACTCGCCGCTGTTTTTCGGCGGTACCTGGTCACGCCAGCGCAGCGGCACGGTGCATCCCGGCAAGCTGGTGCGCGAACTCAAACGGGTTGCGCTCGAACTCGGCGTGCGCGTGTTCGAAAACACGCCGATGCTGCGTAACCGCAAACAGGCCGGCGGCATCGTCGTCGAAACTCCGCTGGCCAACATCACCGCGCGGCGCGTGCTGCTCGCCACCAACGCCTGGGCCACCGGTCACCCGCATATCAGCCGCCGCGTGGCCGCGATTCGCGACCGTATCCTGGTTACCGAGCCGCTGACGCCGGACCAGCGGCAAAAAATCGGCTGGCACAACCGCCAGGGGATCTACGATACGCGCACCCAGCTGAATTACATGCGCCTGACACCCGATGACCGCATCCTGTTCGGCGGCAGGCTGGGATATTTCTTCGGCAATAACACGGATCCCGCGCAGGACAGGACAGCGGAGCCCTATATTCGCCTGGTGCAGTCGTTTTATCGCACTTTTCCGCAGCTGGCGGACGAGATCCGCTTTTCGCATGC
Source organism: Gammaproteobacteria bacterium (assembly GCA_030066085.1). Taxonomy (GTDB): domain Bacteria; phylum Pseudomonadota; class Gammaproteobacteria. The sequence continues at coordinate 28,830 of JASJCI010000031.1, forward strand.
CTGGAGCGGCCCGATCGGACTGACCACGCGCATGGCGGTGCACTACCAGAAGTACCATGACGGCGACATGGTGTTCGCCGGCGGCTACTCCGGCTTCGGCGTGACCGCGTCGCGCTTCGGTGCGCGCATCGGGCTCGCGATCCTCGACCGGCAGGATATCCCCGAGACGCGCATGCAGTTCGCGCAAACCCTGCCCAACTATATTCCGCCCGAACCTTTCCGCTGGATCGGCGCACAGGTGACCATGTACGCGCTCGATACGGTCGACGAAAAGGGTGGCTGGCGCAAACCCTGGATCGCGATGGTGCAGAAAATGGGTTTTCCCATTACGCTCTGATGCGCCCACTGTCGTCAATCCCGCCGGGCGCAACGACGATCTCGTGAACGGTCAGCCACCACCGATCGTTCCCCCTGCGCTCGATGACCCGCGGCAATGAAAACAGCGTGATGCAAACCGACGCCAGCACCCCGCACAGGATCAAGATCGTGTCGGGCGGACAGACCGGTGTCGACCGTGCCGCGCTCGATGCCGCGCTTGATGCCGACGTAGACTGCGGCGGCTGGTGCCCGCGCGGTCGGCGCGCCGAGGACGGCCCTATCCCGTCACGTTATCCGCTCGCGGAAAGCGGCAGCGAAAACTACGCGGTACGCACGCGGCAAAACGTCGTCGACGCCGATGCCACCGTCATCATCTATTTCGACCGGCCGCGTGGCGGCACCGAGCTGACCCTGCAATGCTGCCTGCAGCTGGAAAAGCCGCACCTGCTGCTCGATGCCGGTGAAATAGCGCCGCCGCAGGCGGCCCGACGTATTGCCGAGTTCTGCGCCGATACCGGCGCGCGGGTCGTCAATTTCGCCGGCCCGCGCGCGAGCGGCGAGGCACGCGCCTACACCTACGCGCTGCAAACCGTGACCACCCTGCTGACCAACCTGGGCCACGATTATGGCGAGGCAGGATGACCAGCCTGCTGTACGCAGCGGCGCTGATGGCGGTTGCGATCGGGCTCGCGCATTCGCTGCTCGGTGAACGCTACATCCTGCAGCGCCTGTTTCGCCGCGGTGGACTGCCGCCGCTGTTCGGCGGCACCGGGTTCACGCGCAATACACTGCGCTTCGCCTGGCACCTGACCACGCTCGCCTGGTGGGGATTTGCCGCCGTGCTGGTCGCGTTGGCACAGCCAACCCTCGAGCGCAGCATCCTAGGCAACATCGTCGGCATCGTTTTCCTGCTGCACGCGCTGGTGGCACTAGCTGGCTCGCGCGGAAAACACTTCTCCTGGTTGGTTTTTCTCGCCATCGGAACCTGTACACTACTCACAGTTCGCATGTAACAAGGTAACACGTACCTGTTGCATTCAATTCATATAACTACGAGGAAACTCATGAAAGTCGCTTACATTTTTTCCAGCCAGGGTCATACCGTCTCCTACAAACTCGGCAAGATGATCCTGCCGCAGCTCGAGGAAGGCACCCATGGCCCCGAGGTTGTCGGCATGTTCTTTTTCGAGGACAACAACTACGTACTGGTCAAGGGCGACCCGATCGGCGAGCGGCTGGCGAAGGTTGCGCAAGAGCAGGGCATCATGCTAATGGGCTGCGACCAGTGCTGCTGGGAGCGCGAAATCGACGGCAAGCTGGTCGAGGGCGCCACCATCGGCTGTTTCCCCAACCTGTACGAGGGTCTCGCGGGCAACATGCCGGACCAGGTGATAACGCTCTAGCCGCGCCGCCGTGGACCGGCAACGAGTCGACTACGACGAATACACCGGCGATGACCTCGATTGTCGCCTTGCCGGCGCCGTGATCAGCGGTGGTGTCGGGATTCGCAAGTCCGGTCCCGATATTTACCAGATTCTGTTAGATAGCGCCATTTTCGCCCCTGAAGACCTGATTTTCAGCGACGATCGCGGCAAGAAAGTTTCCGCGGCACGGGCTCCAGGGATCGAAACCAGCGCTTTCGATCCCGCCAGCGGTTACGCGCCCGTGCTGACGGCGCTCGAGGCGGCGGGCAAGTGATTCGGACAACCGCGAGCGGATCACGGTGATACCCGCACATCGGCGACAGGTGATAGCTTGAACCTGCTGTTCGACCTCGACGGCACCCTGACCGACCCGCGCGAGGGTATCCTGGCCTCGTTGCGCCACGCGCTCGCGCAACTGTCGATCGATGTTGCCGACGACCGGGCGCTGGAAAACTGTATCGGCCCGCCGCTGCGCGATGCGCTCGCGGGCCTGCTTCCGGATCCCGCGCAGATCGAACCCGCGGTGCGGCACTACCGCGAACGTTTCGACGGTATCGGCTGGCGCGAAAACCGGGTTTACGACGGCATCGCGGAAAGTCTCGCGCTGCTCGGGTCGCGTGGTCACCGCTGCTTCGTGGCAACCTCCAAGCCGACCGTGTTCGCCGATCGCATCATCGCACATTTCGGCCTCGGCGAGTTTTTCCTGCGGGTCTACGGCAGCGAACTCGACGGCCGCCGCGGCGACAAGACCGAACTGCTGGCGTGGATTCGACAGCACGAGGGACTCGCAGCGGCCGACACCGTCATGATCGGTGATCGCAAGTTCGACATGATCGGCGCACGAAATCACGGTATGCGCGCGATCGGCGTACTCTGGGGTTACGGTTCGGCCGACGAGTTGCGCGGGGCCGGGGCGGCCACGCTGTGCGAACGCCCGGCCGAACTGCCAGCGGCGCTGGCGACCGCTGACACGCAAGCGGGTCGCGGCTAACCCGCCAGGGCCACGGTCGCAATACCCCCGCACAACAGCACTCCCAGCACCACCTGGTTGAAACGACGATCGCCGAGCCGGGTGTAAATGCGCCGGCCGAGCCAGGCGCCGGCAAGGGTGCCGGGCAGGGCATAGCACAGGAGAACAGCGAACTGCCCGTCGAGATAACCGCTGAATCCCTGGGTTACCAGCGCAAACCCGAGGATCGCGGTGTTGAACGCCTGGAACATACCGCGCTGGCGCTGCTTGCCCCAGCCGCGCAGACCGGCCCATAGCGTCGGTAACGCACCCGACAACCCGCCGAGTCCGCCAAGCACGCCGCCGCCGAGCCCGATCCCGGCATCGGCGAGGCGCCCACCAGCTTGCAGCCCCGGTAATCCGCGCAGCGCCAGCATCAACGTGCAGTAAGCGATCAGGAACCAGCCGAAACCCGCATGCAGCGACGTCGTCGGCACATAGCCGAGCAGCCAGGTTCCAAGCGGCACACCCAGCAGGCCACCGACGAGAAAAGGCGCGACCACGCGCCATTCGATATGGCGCCAGATCGCCGGCAACGTGGCCAGCTGGGCAACCAGCGAGCACACCACGACCAGTGGTACGGCCCGTACCGGTGCCAGTACCAGCAACCACAGGGGCAAGGCCGACAGACCGGTGCCAAAACCGGTCAGGCCGGAAACGAAGCCGCCGACGAAGGCGCCGCTCAAAACCAGTGCTTCGTTAAATCCCATCGTGCGATAATACCCGCCGGCGATTATTGCCGCGACCAGACCAGGCGAACGACGACATGCTCGAACTCAGACCCAACTGTGAATTCTGCGACCGTGAATTGCCGCCGGCTTCCACCGCCGCGCGGATCTGCAGCTACGAATGCACGTTTTGCGCCGACTGTGTCGAACAGGTCCTGCACAACGTCTGCCCCAATTGCGGCGGCGGCTTCACGCCGCGGCCGATTCGACCGCGCGGCGAATATCGCCCCGGTGTCGGACTGGGGCATCACCCGGCATCGACCCGGCGCGTGCACGCCAATCGTAAGCGCGCGGATATCGACGGGCTCAGCAGGCGCCTGCGCGACCTCGCCCCGGAACTTCGCTGAACGAAGATGGCGCAGCCGCTACTGATGATAATCGACGTCCAGGTCGGTCTCGACGACCCGGCACAGGGTGAACGCAACAATCCCTCGGCGGAGCGCAACATTGCCGCGCTGCTGGCCGCCTGGCGACGGCACGAACGGCCGATCGTGCACGTACAGCACGATTCGGTCGAGGCCGAGTCGAAGCTGCGCCCGGAACTGCCTGGCAATGCGATCAAGCCCGAGGCGAGGCCGCTGCCGGGTGAGACCGTGATCCGCAAACGGACCAACAGCGCGTTCGTCGATACGGGCCTGGAGCAGCTGCTGCGTTCACGCGGTATCGAACAGCTGGTGGTCGCGGGCCTGACCACCGATCATTGCGTGTCGGCCACGGTTCGTTCGGCCGCCGATCTCGGCTTCGACGTCACCCTCGTGCGCGACGCCTGTGCCGCCTTCGGTCGCACCGGTTTCGACGGCCGTTTTTACTCCGGCGACGAAATCCATCGCAACAACCTGGTCAGCCTCGATGGTGAATTCTGCCGGCTGCGCGGCAGCGACGAGCTGCTGGCGGAACTCTGGTAGCGCGGGGTGAGCATACTTGCCGGTCGAACAGGAGGCTGCCAGTGCGGCGATATACGCTACCGGCTGCGGGCCGAACCGCTGATGCTCTACGCCTGTCACTGCAGCGACTGCCAGAAACAGTCGGCCAGCGCCTTCGGCCTGTCGCTGATCGTCGCGTCCGCCGACCTCGAGTTCACCCGCGGCGCCGACCAACTGCGGTGCTGGCAAACGCACGCTGACGACGGGTCCGCCAAACCCTGCCATTTTTGCCCGCGTTGCGGCACGCGGCTTTACCACGGCAATCTCGATGCCGACGACTCGGTCAGCGTCAAGGGCGGCACGCTGGACCAGACCGGCGACCTGGAGCCGGTGGCGCACATCTGGTTACGCAGCGCGCAACCCTGGATCGAGATCGACCGCGCTCGCTACGCCTGCTTCGATACCGAGCCCGACGACCGGGACGAACTGATGCGTCGCTGGCGGGCCCGGGGAAAATGAGTAGAATCGCGCGGGTAACCGGCACCCCGGGCCGGAGCTCGACAATCAAACGACATGCCTGATATCCAGTTACTCGGTCTTCGCATCAGCGTCTACACGCGCATTGCCCGCCTCGCGCTGGAAGAGAAAAACGTGCCTTACACGCTCGAGGAAGTCGATATCTTCGCCGACGCGGGCCCTCCGACCGATTACCTCGTGCTGAATCCCTTCGGCACCATCCCGAGCCTGTGTTACGGCGAGTTCCACCTGTACGAGACCGCCGCGATAACGCGCTGGGTCGATGACGGTTTCAGCGGCCCGGCGTTGCAGCCGACCTCGGCGCAGGAACGCGCGCGCATGAACCAGGCCATCGGTATCCTCGACAGTTACGCCTATCGACCGATGGTGTGGGACGTCTATGTCCAGCGCCACGTGATTCCCGCGAGTGGCGGCAGCGCCGACGAAGCGCAGATCGCCGCGGCGCTGCCACGCATCAGGTTAGTGCTGCAGGAACTCGACAGGCTGGGGGCAGGGCAGCCATTCCTGCTCGCCGGCAGCCTGTCACTGGCCGACCTGCACGCCTACCCGATGCTGCGCTACTTCGTCGAAACGCCCGAGGGGCAATCGATGCTGAACGAATTTCCCCGCCTGTCCGACTGGCTGCAGGGCATGACGGTGCGACCGAGTGTGCGGGCTACCAGCTACCACTCGCCGGGTGGCAGCGAAGACGGCTTCTGATACGCCTGGCCCGTGCTGACCGTCACCAAAACCGATACCGAACTGCGCCTCGACTCGCGCCACTACCTGCTGCCTTGCCTGGCGCTGGTGCTGATTCCGCTACTGCTTTACGAATTTGGCCCGGCACTGCTGCGGGGTGAACTCGATCGCAGCGACCTCGTCGGCCTGTTGCTCGGAATCGCCATGCCGATCTTCTTCGCGTTTTTTTTCATCGAGTTCGGTCACTTCCGCCTGTCGCTGGCGGACGGTTTATTCAGCTGGCGCTGGCGCAACCTGCTCGGCAGCGAGGAGGGCGAAGTCGAACTCAAGAGGGTTATCGGCGCGCGGCGCGAGACCCTGGAAACTTCGGATCGGCTGGGCTGGCAAAACCTGCACCGCTTGATCCTGCTGCTGGACGACGGGCGCGAGGTTGGCCTGACGCGCGGCTATACCACGATTCAACGCCGGCGCATGGACGAGATCATCGAACAGGTCCGGGATTACCTCGAATACGTCAACCCGGCGCGCTGACGCTCCCGCGGCGGATCCGGCCGCGTCATTCGACCGGCAGGCCCGAACCCGGCAGTCGAGGGCAAAGCCTGCGCCGATAGCGGATTAACGGCTTTCATCGATACCGTCAGCTTCGAATGACTGGTTTTGCCGCCACGGGCACGGTAAGTTAACCCCAACGGGACTTCCCCGAACGCAACCGGAGTTAACCATGTTTATTTACAGGCTATCGATTCTGCTGGCTCTCGGATTGTTCGCCGCAGGCTGCAAAACCGTCAACTGGTACCCGATCGATGGCGCCAGCGGCGAAGAGAAAGCAGTGGCGGAAGCTCGCAAGGCCTGCCGCATCGATGCCAAGCTCGCCGGGCTCGAGCGCGCGGAAGAACAACGCGACGAGGACTTACGCCAGGCCGCCAGCAACGCATCGAAGATGGTCGCGCGCGAGGACTACGAACAGGTGCGCCGCCAGGTGTGGCGCGAAATCGATATCTGCATGGCTCGTCGCGGGTACCGGCGTGAAGACTGATCGCCCGTGAGCCCTGTCCCCAGGCAGATGCACACATGGCAGACCGGGCCTGCAGGTCACCGACGCGCGGGCCCGGCACGCGCGCACTCGTGAGTCGGCAACCGTGGAACAGTGGCTCTACCTGGTCGCGGCCGACACCATCCTGGTAGTGCACTTCCTGTTCGTCGCCTTTGTCGTCGGCGGACTGGTACTCGTATTCATCGGCCACTGGCGGGGATGGCGCTGGATCTACAGCCTGCGCTTTCGTGTGCTGCACCTCGTCGCCATCGGCTATGTCGTGCTGCAATCCTGGCTCGGCGCGATCTGCCCGCTTACGCTCTGGGAAATGCAGTTGCGCGGACTCGCCGGGGACATGACCTACGAAGGCAGCTTTGTCGCCTACTGGCTGCACCGCCTGCTGTTCTTCGAGGCGCCGGCGATGGTTTTCGTAGTGGCTTACTCCGCATTCGGCGCGCTGGTCGTCGCCAGCTGGTACTGGATCCGTCCACGCCGGTAGCGACCGGCGAGGTCACGCAAATCAGGGTTTGAAAAGGTTTCCACGGGGAAACAGGCGCATCATCCGCCCGGGTTGACGGCCTGTACCGAGGCGAACTCGGCCTCGAGGCGGCTACCGAGCTCCGCCAGCCGGTTGCGGCTGACGGGCACGCGGTTACCGTCGCGCAGATGCAGCTCACCCTGCCGACCCTTGCGCACCAGTTTCTCGATCGCTGCGAACGCCACCCAATAGGAGCGGTGCACCAGCATTCCGGGTACCTTTTCCAGCTGCTCGACCGCGTCGCCGAGGTTATACAGGATGAGTCCACTGCCGCGCTCGGTAACAACCTGCAGGTAATGCAGCTCGGATTTAAGCATCAGCACGCGTCCGCGGCGCTCGAGCGGCAGCAGGTCGATGAATTCCGGTAACGGCGCCTCCGTGGCGGGCGGTTGGCCCGGCGCCTCCGTCTGCCCCGGGCCCTGCAGGCGATATCCCAGCTGCCAGGGCGCGTTCAGCGCCAGCCAGCACAGCGCCACCGGCGGTACCACCGCGAGCCACTCGGCCGGCAGCTCGGCGGCAAACTGGTGCAGCTGTACCGAGGGATCGAGCCAGATATCGATCGCTAGCGCAAGCGGGGTAAACAGGGTACCGCCGACAATGCCGGACAAGCCCAGCGCGAACCAGCGGTTCATGGCAGCGAAACCAGCGCTGCGCAGCAACAGCATGTGGGCCCCGATCAACAGCGCCATTGGCACCAGGGTTTGCAGTTGCCACTGCAAACCGACTATCCACGCCGGGTGGTCCGGATCGCTGCTGATCATCGCAAACAGCAGGCCGAGCACCACCGCGATCGAGAAAAAATAACGCGAGGGCGTCACTCCACCGATTTCGATCTGCCCATTCATGTCAAAAAACTGCCTGTTCGTGCATTAGCCGGTTAATCCCGCGAACTCGGGCCGGAATTATCGCGTAATCACCGGCGAAACCCAACGTGACTCAACCCAGGAGATTAGCATGCAGCACAAACAACTGATCGCGGGCGTCGGCCTGCTCATCCTGACCGCCACCCCGGTCATGGCCGAGGACAACTGGTTCGTACGTCCCTATATCGGGCTGAGCGAGATGTCCGATCTCGACGCCGATTTCAGCAATATCGACAGCCTGTCGGGCAAAGCCGATATCGATCTCGACACCGGTTTTACCGGCGGCATCGGCATCGGTTACAACTACAGCGACAACTTCGGCGTCGAGGTAGGCTGGGAGTACCGCTCCAACGATTCCGAGGTGGTGCTGGCCGGCAGCTCCGAGTTCGACGACGGCAACTACGCGTCCAACATTTTTTACCTCAATGGCCACTACCGCTTCGCGCCGAACGGCGACTGGCGACCCTATGTTGGCGGCGGGCTGACCTGGGTCGAGGAAATCGACATAGACCTCGAACGCAGCGGCGAGGAATTGTCCTACTCCGGCGATGGCGACGTCGGTTACCAGCTGTTCGCGGGCGTCGACTACCGGATCAACCCGGACTGGAGCCTGCAGGGCGAACTGCGTTACGGCAGTATCACCGGCATAGATCTCGACGGCGAGTCCGGCGATCCGGGTGAAATGGAGGATCTCGATTACGAAACCACCACCCTGCAGGTCGGTCTCGTCTACCAGTTCTGATCCGGCCCGGGCGCGGCGCGGCTACTCCATCCGATCGGGGTAGTAGCGCCGCGCGATTTCCGGGTAGCTGCGGATCCAGCGCTGCCAGTATTTTTCGCCGAACACCAGTGGTCGATCACGGCTCGCCATGTTCGCGGTACCGGCGGCCATTTGCGCCCGCGAAGCCATCAGGCCCTCGTCTCGATGTCGCGCGCTGGCTTCGACCCTCGCCAGCAGTTCCGGCGCCACGGGCAGCGGATCCAGCCGGGTATCGAGGTCGGGACTGTAAAAGAATGCCGACGAGAGTCGCTCGTGGCGCGTGTCGTTGATCACGCGGTGCGGCGTGGCAATGAAATAATTCGACGTGATCAGTTGTAGCAGCTCGCCGGTATTGACGACAAAACTACCCGCTAGCGGATCGACCCGGTACCAGGTGTCGTCGTTGGCCTGCGCCTCGAGCCCCGGGGTTTCGTCCTGTAGCAGCAGGGTCAGAAAGCCCGAGTCCTTGTGGATGCCGACACCCTGGCCGCCGTCCTGCGTCGGCGGATAACGGATCAGCTTCAGGTAGGGAGACGGCTCCGCGCCGAAGCAACGTTCGATGTATTCCTCGTCGAGCCCAAGCGCAAGCGACATGATGCGCAGCAGCTCGCGCGCGAGATCCGACAGGCGTGCAAAGTAATCCTCGACGCAGGCGCGAAAACCCGGCAGTGCCGACTCCGGTGGCCACTGGTTCGGACCGATCAGGGCCCGGTACCAGGGATCGGGCTCGACCAGCGCTTCGCGTTCGACACCGATGTCGATCTGTTCGCGATAGTCGACGCGATTGCCGGTCAGTTCCGAGCCAAGGCGCTCCCAGCCGCGAAACTGCGGCGAAGCACGCTTGTCGATTGCCTCGCGCACCGCCAGCGGCAGGGCAAAGAATTCACGCGCCATGGCAATGTAATCCCGGCTGACGCGTGCCGGCACCGGGTGATTGACGAGGTAAAAGAAACCGACGCCATGGCAGATCTCGCCGACTTCCCGCGCCAGCCGGCGGCGCGCGGCCGGGGCGCCGTCGCTCCAGCGGGACATATCGACTATCGGCGGTGTTTGCTGCATTGACATCGGGGTCGGAAGCGGTCAGCCAGTCGCGCGAGCGTAGCATACCCGACCTGGCGGTGCCGCCCCGTACCTCGCGTCGCCGTCGCCGGCTCAGGCTGGCAGCCGCACCACCGCGTTGATGTTGCGTTCACCAAGCCCGGCCGCCACGGCGGCATCGAAACTGGCGCGCGCGGCGGCAGCCACCTGCCACCCGGCCGAGGCAGCCGACATTTCGCCAAAATACCGCAGGTCCTTGGCCACGAGATCGATAGGAAAACGGGGTTCGTCGTCCCGTGCCGCGACCAGGCTGCCAATCCCCGCCAGTGCCGGGCTCGTAACCGGCAGGCCGGCGAACAGGTCCGCAACCTCGGGGGTCGACAGGCCGGCCTGGCGCAGCGCCTGCACGACTTCGGCGAAAGCGCTGACCTGGATCGCAAACAATGCGTTGACCGCGAGCTTCGCCGCCATCCCCGTGCCGACGGACCCGACGTGACGAATCACTGCCGCGCTGGCCTCCAGCACCGGCCGCACGCGCTCGAGATCTGCGGCGAGGGCGCCGACCAGGTGCACGAGTTGCGCGGCCTCGGCCTGCGGTCGCGAACCGACGACCGGCGCCTCGACATAGGCCGCGCCGCGCGCCCGCAGCGCGCCTGCCAGCTGCCGGCTCCAGGCGGGTGATATCGAGCTGCACTCGATCGCCGTGGCATCGTCGCGCAAACCGTCGACTGCTGCCGCTTCGTGCTCCAGCCAGACCCGGCGCGACGCGTCATCGTCGGTCAGCATCGAAATCACGATATCCGCGGCCGACGCCGCCGCCGCGGGTGTCGACGCCGGCCTGGCACCGGCCTCGACCAGCGTCGACAGGCGCGCCTCGCTGCGATTCCACACGGTAACGTCGAATCCCGCGCGCAGCAGGTTGGTGATCATGCGGGCACCCATCGCACCGGTGCCGAGAAAAGTAACCTGGGTCATGTCGAGCTCATCAATTTAGCGTATCGCTATGTTTGCATCCATAAATTACGCAATAAACAGGGGATCAAACACTTTATTAGTGCGTATAATGCACGAATGCAGCTCGAATCCCTGCAGCTTTTCGTCGAAGTCATGCGTTATGGCAACTTTGCCGATGTCGCCCGGGCCCACGGGGTCGCGCCATCGTCGGTATCGCGCAGCATCGCCGCACTCGAGCGCGATCTCGGGGCACGCCTGTTCCAGCGCAGCACCCGGCGGCTCACGCCCACCGAGGCCGCAGCGGTTTTTTACCATCGCCTGCAGCCGGCACTGCGTGAAATCGAATCTGCGCGCGCGGCCGCCGGCGACCTGCAGCGCGAAGTCAGCGGTACTCTGCGCGTGTCGGCACCGGCGGCGTTCGCCAACAGCGCCATCGTGCCGCTGTTGCCGGAATTCGCCGCGCTCTATCCGCAACTGGGTCTCGACCTGGAGATTTCGGATCGTTTCGTCGACCTGCTGGAGGAGCGCATAGACGTCGCGATTCGCCTCGGCTCGCTGCCGGACTCGAACCTCGTCGCCCGGCGACTTGCGCAAATGTCTTTCCAGGTATGCGCGAGCCCTGACTACCTGCGCCGCCGCGGCGTACCGCAAGTGCCCGCCGACATTGCCGCTCACGACTGCCTGTTGTTTCCGCGCGTCGGCTACGACCTGGACTGGCTGTTCCGCGACAGCGGGGGCGAGGTCGAAAAGGTTCGTATCGAGGGCCGTATCCAGATCGCCAACTCGGCCGCGATCCTCAGCTGCGCCATCGCGGGCATGGGTCTCGCCCTGCTGCCGGACTGGCTGCTGCGCGACGCACTGGCAACCGGTCGGCTGCAGGCACTGTTCGCCGACTACGAGGTCAGCGCCACCGATTTCGACAGCGCGGTCTGGATCCTGTACCCTTCGCGCTCCTACCTGCCGCAGAAAACCCGCGTTTTCGTCGATTTTCTCGGCGAGCGTTACGCCACCCGACCCGCATGACGCCGAGCACCGCACCGCCGAGATCAATTACCGAGATCAAGACCACCCTCGACGGCCGTGAAAAACGTTTCGACTGCGAACTGCTGTCGCTCGCTCCGCCGCGCGAATGCGTGGTGATCTACCGCCTGCCCGCGGAGGTAGAGGTCGAGGATCTCCTGCTGCCGGCCGGCACGGTCAGCCTCGGCTACTTCTGGCAGCAGAAACCGTTCAACCTGTACCAGTGGGTGGACGACAACGCCGATACGCTCGCGTTATACTTCAATATCTGCGATAAGACCCGTATCCACGAAGACCGGATCGCCTGGCGCGACCTTTGTGTCGACGTGCTGCTGACACCCGACCTGCGATGCCGGGTGCTGGATGAAGAGGAATTGCCCGATGACATCGATCCGGCGCTGCGCGCCTACATCGACTCCGCCCGCGACCATCTCGGCGCCGACCCGGCGCACCTGTTCGCGGCCTTTGCCGCGCGTGGCCGCCGGCTGCTCGGCGGGAGTTGAACATGCCGCTTGAAATCTGGCTTGCCTACGTCGCCACCAGCGCGGTGGTGCTGGCGATCCCGGGACCGACGATCCTGCTGGTGCTGAGCTACTCGATCGCGCACGGCCGCCAGGCCACGCTGCCGCTGGTAGCCGGCGTTGCCCTCGGTGATGCGGTCGCGATTACGCTATCGCTGATCGGCCTCGGCACGCTGCTCGCGGCGTCGGCCTTCTGGTTTACCGTGATCAAGTGGATCGGCGGGCTCTACCTGATTTACCTCGGTATCGCGCTGCTGCGCGGAGTGCGCAAGCCGATGCAGCTCGAGGCCGAGGCGGGCAAAGCGTCGACGCCACGCAAGCTTTTCGGCAATGCATTCATCGTTACCGCGCTCAATCCCAAGAGCATCGTATTCTTCATCGCGCTGCTGCCGCAGTTCATCGCCGCCGGCCACCCGGTGACGCCGCAGCTGTGGATCCTCGGCATCACCTTCGTCGTCCTGGCGACGATCGGCGCAACCAGCTACGCGCTGTTCGCGGCCACCATTCGCCGCTTCCTGCGCACGCGCCGCGCGCAGCAGGCCTACGGCCTGCTTGGTGGCGGACTGCTGTGCGGCGCGGGCGCCTGGGCGCTCAGCGCTCGCCGGGTAGTGGAACAGGCATGACGAAGCGCAGTTTCGCCTTGCTCACGTGCCTGTGCCTGCTGGCCGCGCTCGCCGGCTGCGGCAACAAGGGGCCACTGGAACTGCCGCAAGAAGAAACCGAAAAACGCGCGCGCGGCGCTAACTGACGTGGACCACTTCGAATACCAGGACGGCGAACTCCGCTGCGAGCAAGTGCCGATCAGGACGCTGGCGGAGCATTACGGCACGCCGTTGTTCGTTTACTCGCGCGCGACCCTCGAACGCCACTGGCACGCGTTCGACCAGGCCCTGGCCGGGCACGACCACCTCGTCTGCTACGCCGTCAAGGCCAACTCGAACCTGGCAATCCTGAACCTGCTGGCGCGCCTCGGCTCCGGCTTCGATATCGTCTCCGGCGGTGAGCTGCAGCGCGTGTTGCGCGCCGGCGGCGATCCCGCGCGCATCGTCTTCTCCGGTGTCGGCAAGCTGGCCGACGAAATCGAGGCCGCGCTCGAGGCCGGCATTCTCTGTTTCAACGTGGAGTCTTCGGCCGAGCTCGAACGCATCGATGCGATTGCAGGTCGGCACGGCGTGCGCGCGCCGGTGTCGTTCCGCGTCAATCCCGATGTCGACGCCAAGACGCATCCCTACATATCCACCGGCCTGCGCGAGAACAAGTTCGGTGTCGCCTTTGCCGAGGCCGAGGCCGTCTATCGAAGGGCGACCCAGCTCGAACACATCGATGTCATCGGTATGGATTGCCACATCGGCTCGCAGCTGACCGAGATGTCACCGTATATCGACGCGCTCGATCGCCTGCTCGAACTGATCGAGCGCCTGCGCGATCACGGCATCCTGATCAGCCACCTCGATCTCGGTGGCGGGCTCGGCATTCGCTACCGCGACGAGCAGCCGCCGCTGCCGGCCGAGTGGGCCAGCACCCTGCAGGCGCACCTCGAGCGTTTCGACGGCACCGTGCTGATCGAACCCGGGCGCGCGATCGCCGGCAATGCCGGCATCCTGGTCACCCGTGTCAACTACCTCAAGCACTCGCCGGACAAGAACTTCGCCGTGGTCGACGCCGCGATGAACGACCTGATCCGGCCGTCGCTGTACGGCGCCTGGCAGGAAATCATCCGGGTCGACGCCGATAGCGATGCCGAGGAGGGGATTTACGACGTGGTCGGCGCTATCTGCGAATCGAGCGATTTTCTCGGCAAGGACCGCGAGCTGCGTCTTGCCGCGGACGACCTGCTGGCGGTGCGGTCGAGCGGGGCTTACGCCTTCGGCATGGCGTCGAACTACAATACCCGCCCGCGTGCCGCCGAGGTGCTGGTGGACGGCGATCGGCACTACTGCGTGCGGGAACGCGAACGCTTCGATGACCTGGTGCGCGGAGAAAACCTGCTGCCGTGAAGCTGCGTTTCGCCAAGATGCACGGCCTCGGTAACGATTTCATGGTGATCGACGCGGTGCGCCAGTCCTTCGCGCCGCGCCCCGAGCTGGTGCGTCGCTGGGCCGACCGCTTCGCCGGCGTCGGTTTCGACCAGCTGCTGCTGATCGAAACGCCGCGCGGCGACGAGGCCGAGTTTCGTTACCGCATCTTCAACGCCGATGGCGGCGAGGTGGCGCAATGCGGTAACGGCGCCCGCTGCTTCGCGCGCTTCGTGCGCGAGCAAGGCCTCAGCGACAGCGACGTGATCCCGGTCGAGACCAATACCGGCCTGTTGCGCCTCGAGCTCGTCGACCAGGCCCGCGTGCGGGTCGACATGGGACAGCCGCGCTTCGAGCCGGCCGAGATACCGTTGCGCGAAGACCGGCGACGCGACCTCTATATCACCGAATACGACGGGCGCGAGATCAGTTTCAGCGCACTGTCGGTGGGTAACCCGCACATGGTGATCCCGGTCGATGATGTCGATACCGCCGAGGTCGAAAAAATCGGTGCTTATTTCGAAGGCCACCCGATGTTTCCCGAGCGGGCCAATATCGGCTTTATGCAGGTGCTGGACCCCGAACACTTTCGCCTGCGGGTATTCGAGCGCGGCGTCGGCGAAACCCGGGCCTGCGGCAGCGGCGCCTGCGCGGCGATGGTGGCCGGCGTTCAGCTGGGTCTGCTGCACGAGCGCGCCTGCGGCCAGTTGACCGGCGGTGAACTCATTCTGGAATGGCAAGGCGAGTCAAAGCCCGTTATGATGACCGGCGATACGGCAATGGTTTACCGGGGTGAAATCGAATATGACTGAAGTGTCGGCGGAATCGCAGGCCAAGGACGGAGACGAGGAAGAAGCCCGCGTCATCCGCTATTTGCAGCAAAATCCCGAGGTCATGATGCAGCACCCCGAGATTTTCTCGCAGCTGACCATTCCCCACCTGACCGGCGGCGCTACCTCGCTGGTCGAACGCCAGCTCAAAATGCTGCGCGACGAGAACGCCGCACTCAAGTCCAAGATCGAGGAACTGGTCGGCATCGCGCGCGAAAACGAGGACCTGAACCAGCGCTTTCACCGGCTCGCGCTCGAACTGATGCACACCGACCAGCTGCACGACGTGCTGGCGATGGTGCAGGACCAGGTGCAAACCTTCTTTTATACCGACTTCGTCTGCTTTCGCTTCCTGCCGGGTGTCGGTGGCGATAACAGCCTGCTGGACGGCCTCTACCTCGACGCCAGAAGCGGCATCGTCGACAGCGTCAAACCCTGGATCGAAGCCCGTCGGCCGGTCTGCGGCCGCCAGGACGACAAGATCAACCGCGAACTTTTCGGCGCCGACATTCGCGTCGGTTCGAGCGCGCTGATACCGCTCTATCACACCAGCGACCTCGGCCTGCTTTGTCTCGGCAGCGGCAGCAGCGAGCGATTCGGCCTGGCCATGGGTACTATTTTCCTGCAGCAACTCGGCGACCTGGTCAGCAACCGCCTGAAGAACTTGCTGCAGGCGGAGTAACGGCCGTGCGGGATGATCTGGACGACTACATCCAGATGCTGCGCGCCGAGAAATACTACTCCCCCCACACCTGCGCAAACTATCGTCGCGACCTCGAACGATTTCTCGAGTTTGTCGATGCCCGCGAAATCGACGCCTGGTCCCGGGTGCAGCACAACGATGTCGCCGCCTACGCGGCCGGGCGCCACCGCCAGGGTCGCAAGAGTCGCACGATCCAGCGCGAGCTATCCGCGATCCGCAGCTTCTACCAGTTCCTGATTCGCCAGCAGCGCGCGCAGCGCAACCCGGCACGCGACGTCGGCGCGCCGCGCGCGGACAAGCCCTTACCGAAAACATGCGACGCCGAAACCCTGGACCGCCTGCTGCAGCCGGGGCCTGGCGACGATCCGTTACTGCTGCGCGACCTCGCGATCTTCGAGCTGATCTACTCGTCGGGCCTGCGGCTGGCCGAACTGGTCAACGCCGATATCGATCAACTCGATCTCGCCGCGAGCACGCTCAGGGTTACCGGCAAGGGTAACAAGACCCGCCAGCTGCCGGTTGGCGCCAAGGCTATCGCGGCGCTCGAACGCTGGTTGCGGCATCGCCCGGAATTCTGTCGCGACCCGCAGCAGCGCGCGCTGTTCCTGAGCCGGCGGGGCGAGCGTATTTCGACCCGCAACGTGCAGCGCCGGCTACTCGAACTGATTCGCCGGCGCGGCCTCGGCCAGCACCTGTCGCCGCACATGCTGCGCCATTCCTTCGCTACCCACATGCTCGAGTCGAGCGCCGACCTGCGCGCGGTACAGGAGCTGCTCGGCCACGCCAATATCGCGACCACGCAGGTGTATACCCACCTCGACTTCCAGCACCTCGCACAGGTCTACGACGGCGCACATCCGCGCGCCCGGCGACAGAAGCCCCCGGATTCCCAGGAATAGGCTTCGGCAAAGCCGGGAAGCCGGCGTCATTGCGGACCCGAAGGACCCAGCTACCCGAAGGACCCAGCTACCCGAAGTGCACGAGTACCCGGAGGGCACTAGAGCGCGGCGAAGCATTCTCCCGCCCCGTGGCTCGCGCTCAGACCCGGACGACGAATATCGACCGCGACGACCCGAAGTGCTTGCATTTGAGGGTCGCGGCTATATATCTTTCCGCCAAAGGCAGACAACCCGGGGCTATAGCTTGCAACAGTTCGACGGCACGACGATTCTCTCCGTGCGCCGCGGCAACCGTGTCGTCATCGGTGGTGACGGCCAGGTCAGCCTCGGCAACACGATCATGAAGGGCAATGCGCGCAAGGTACGCAGGCTCTACAAGGACCGGGTCATTGCCGGTTTTGCCGGCGGCACGGCCGACGCGTTCCTGCTGTTCGAACTGTTCGAGGGCAAGCTCGAACAGCATAACGGCCAGATGACCCGTGCCGCGGTCGAGCTGGCAAAGGAGTGGCGCTCGGATCGTGCGCTGCGCCGCCTCGAGGCCCTGCTGTGCGTGGCCGATGCCACGGCGTCGTTGATCATCTCCGGTAACGGCGACGTGATCGAACCCGAGGACAGCCTGATGGCGGTGGGTTCGGGCGGCGCCTACGCGCAGGCCGCGGCCCGCGCGATGCTGGATACCACCGAACTCGACGCGCGCGAGATCGTCGAACGTGGCCTGCAAATCGCCGGCAGCATCTGCGTTTACACCAACCAGAACCACACTTTCGAAGAAATTAGCTACTAGTGGACAGCAAGTTGATCAACCAGTCGCCGATGACCCCGCGTGAGATTACGCAGGAACTCGACAATCACATCATTGGCCAGGACGACGCCAAGCGCTCGGTCGCGATTGCGCTGCGCAATCGCTGGCGTCGCCAGCAGGTCGCCGAAGAGCTGCGCAACGAAATCACGCCCAAGAATATCCTGATGATGGGACCGACCGGCGTCGGTAAAACCGAGATCGCCCGCCGGCTCGCACGCCTCGCCAACGCGCCGTTCATCAAGGTCGAGGCTACCAAGTTCACCGAGGTCGGTTACGTCGGCCGCGATGTCGAATCGATCATTCGCGACCTGGTGGACGTATCGGTCAAGCAAATGCGTGAAGCGGAGGTTGCGCGCGTGCGCCATCGCGCCGAGGACGCCGCCGAGGAAAAGGTGCTCGACGCGCTGTTACCGCGGCCCAACGAATTCGCCGCGGAAGCCGACAGCGGCCAGGGCGAGGGTACGCGGCAGAAATTCCGCAAGATGCTGCGCGAGGGCAAACTCGACGACCGTGAAATCGAGGTCGACCTGCAGATGCCCAACGTCGGCGTCGAGATCATGGCGCCGCCGGGCATGGAAGAGATGACCAACCAGCTGCAGGGGCTTTTTCAGAACTTCGGCGGTGGCAAGAGCCGCACCCGCAAGCTGCGCGTCGAGGACGCGCTCAAAATGCTGACCGACGAAGAAGCCGCCAAGCTGATCAACGAGGAAGAACTCAAGCTCACCGCGCTGGAAAACGCCGAGCAGAACGGCATCGTTTTCATCGACGAAATCGACAAGGTCGCGCGGCGCCAGGAAACCAGCGGTGCCGACGTGTCGCGTGAAGGCGTGCAGCGCGATCTGCTGCCGCTGGTCGAGGGCTGCACCGTGTCGACCAAGGCCGGCATGATCAAGACCGACCACATCCTGTTCATCGCCTCGGGCGCGTTCCACGTGTCCAAGCCCTCCGACCTGATCCCGGAACTGCAGGGCCGCCTGCCGATCCGGGTCGAGCTGTCGGCGCTGACCGTTGAAGATTTCGTGCGCATCCTGCGTGAACCCAACGCTTCGCTGACCGAACAGTACACCGCGCTGATGGAAACCGAGGGCGTCAGCCTCGAGTTCACCGACGACGGACTCGCGCGCATTGCGCAGGTGGCCTTCCAGGTCAACGAGAAACAGGAAAACATCGGCGCGCGCCGGCTGCATACCGTCATGGAGCGGTTGCTCGAAAAAGTCAGCTTCGAGGCCACCGACATGGTCGAGGAAAGCGTGACGATCGACGCCGCTTACGTCAACGAACATCTCGGCGAACTGTCGCTGGACGAAGACCTGTCGCAATACATACTCTGATGAAACCAACCACGATCAACCTGCACAAGATCTCGCGCGTACTCGAACTGACCTTCGACGACGGTGCCCATTTCCGCCTGCCGGCCGAGTACCTGCGGGTTTACTCGCCGTCGGCCGAAGTCCAGGGCCACGCGCCGGGGCAGGAAGTGCTGCAGGTCGGCAAGGAAGACGTCGCGATCGAAAATATCGAACCGATCGGGCACTACGCGATCAAGCTGGTGTTCGACGATAACCACGACTCCGGTATCTACAGCTGGTCTTACCTGCACGAACTCGGCAGCACCTACGAAGACCGCTGGCAAAACTACCTGCAACGACTCGAGGACGCCGGCCACAAGCGTAAAGCGGACGCCGGATAACACGATCGTTGCGCAACCCGCGGCGTCGAAGCCATCTTCGCACCTCGTCGCGACAGCACAATTACCTCACTTCGGTGCCGGGCTCTTCGGGTCCGCAGTGACGAGTCACGCAGGCGGTCACGGCGTTTGAATGACGGGTGGGGCGGCTCGTGGTATCTTTGCCGCCATGCAAAAAGACACGACCACCGATTTCGGTTACGAAGACATACCGGCCGACGAAAAGCAGGGCCGGGTCGGCGCGGTTTTCGATTCCGTGGCCGATCGTTACGACCTCATGAACGACGTCATGTCGTTCGGCATCCATCGCCTGTGGAAACGCTATACGCTCGAACTCTGCGGCCTGCGACCGGGACAGCATGTGCTCGACCTGGCCGGCGGTACCGGCGATCTCGCCTTGCAGCAGGCGCGCCGGGTAGGGCCCACGGGGCGGGTCGTGCTGGCCGACATCAACGCCGAGATGCTGGTTCGCGGTCGTGACCGGATGATCGACGCCGGCCTGGTCGCCAGTGTCGACAGCGTGTTGTGTAACGCCGAATCACTGCCGTTTGCCGACGCCAGCTTCGACCTGGTGACGATTGCTTTCGGCCTGCGCAACGTCACCGACAAGGCCGCCGCACTGGCCTCGATGCAGCGGGTGCTCAAGCCCGGTGGACGCCTGTGCGTGCTGGAGTTCTCGCGCCCGCTGTGCGAGCCGCTGGAAAAAATCTACGACTTCTACTCGTTCCAGGTGCTGCCGCGACTCGGAGAACTGATCGCGCGGGACCGCGACAGTTACCGCTACCTGGCCGAGTCGATCCGCCGTCACCCGGACCAGGAAACGCTGCGGCAAATGATCGCCGAGCAGGGCGGCTTCGACGAAGTGGAGGTGCACAACCTCAGCGGCGGCATCGTCGCGCTGCACCGCGCGTTCAAGTACTAACCAGCGATGATCACCGCGGAGCGCTCCGGTGCCAGCCTGTTCGATTCGTTGCAAGACGGCATGCTGACCCTGGCCGAAATCAGCGCCAACCGGCTGCTCGGCTACGACGCCGAGGCGCTGGCCGGCTGCCAGGCGCTGCAGGGCCGCGTCATCGCGCTCGAAATTACCGACCTCGAGTTCGAGACCTACTGTCATCCAGGCGGCTGGGGCATCAGGCTGTCGCGCAATCCGCCGGCGCGCGCTGCGGACGCGCGCATTTCAGGTCGGCTCGCGGCACTGGTCGAGCTGGTGACCAGCGACGACCAGGCCGCAACCTCGATGCGCGAGCGCGTGCGCTTCGACGGCGATGTCGCGGTGGCGCAGAAACTGCAGCGGATAATGGCCGCGCTCGATATCGACTGGGAAGAAATTCTCGCCGACTACACCGGCGACCGGGTCGCGTTTCAACTGCACCGGAGCCTGCGCCGCCTCGGCGACCGGGTACGAAAAAATCTCGATTCGGTCCTGATGACCAGTAGCGAGTACCTGCGCGAGGAGGCGCGCCTGTCACCGACCCAGACCGAATTCGACCAGTTCTCGGCCGGCGTGACCCGCACCAAGCACGACGTCGCCCGCAGCGAGGCGCGCCTGCAGGCGCTGCTCGATCGCCTCGACGACGCCTGAACACAATGCGCAACCTGTTTCGGCTGATCGCAATCAACTTCACCGCGGCGCGTTTCGGGCTCGACGAGATCGTGCTGTCGATTCACTTTTTCCGCCCGCTGTACCTGCTCGGCCTGGTGAATCCGTTCAACTGGTTTCGCGACCGCAGCCAGTCGCAGGCGGTGCGTCTGCGGCTGTGTATCGAGGCGCTGGGACCGATATTCATCAAGTTCGGCCAGGCGTTGTCTACCCGGCGCGACCTGTTCGGCGACGAGATCACGGATGAACTGGAGAAACTGCTCGACCAGGTACCGCCGTTCAGCTGGGCGGAGGCGCACGCGATTCTCGAAAGCCAGCTCGGCGCGCCGCTGGATAGCATATTCGAGAGCTTCGACCGCCAGGAAATCGCGTCGGCATCGATTGCGCAGGTTTACGCGGCCCGGCTGATCGGCGGCGAAGAGGTCGTGGTCAAGATCGTACGCCCGGGAATCGAGCGTCGGATTCGCAAGGACATCGGACTGTTGATGCAGCTGGCTCGCCTTGCCGAGCGTTACTGGGACGAGGCGCCGCGAGTCAAGCCACTGCAGGTCGTGCGCGAGTTCGAAAGCACCACCCTGAACGAACTCGACCTCGTGCGCGAGGCCGCTAACGCAAGCGAATTGCGCCGCAACTTCGAGGATTCAGCCGACCTGTACGTGCCGCGTGTCTACTTCGACTACTGCAAACCCCGCGTGATGGTCATGGAGCGAATCCGCGGTATTCCGGTAACCGACATCGAGTCGCTCAGGGCGGCCAATATCGACCTCGAGGTGCTTGCGCGCAAGGGCGTGGAAATTTTCTTCACCCAGGTTTTTCGCAACAATTATTTCCATGCCGACATGCATCCCGGCAACATCTTCGTCGACCCGGGCAATCCCGCGGATCCGCAATATATCGCGGTCGATTTCGGCATCATGGGATCGCTGTCGACCAGCGATCAGCGTTATCTCGCGGAAAATTTCGCCGCCTTTTTCAACCGTGACTACCGCCGCGTGGCCGAGCTGCACGTCGATTCCGGCTGGGTCGACGCGGATACGCGCATCGACGAATTCGAGGCCGCGGTGCGCAGCGTTTGCGAACCGATGTTTCAGCGTCCGCTGGCGGAGATATCCTTCGGCCAGCTCCTGTTGCGCCTGTTCCAGACCGCGCGCAAGTTCAACATGGAAATCCAGCCGCAACTGCTCCTGCTGGAAAAAACCTTCCTCCACATCGAGGGCATCGGGCGCCAGCTTTACCCGCAGCTCGACCTGTGGACCACGGCCAAGCCTTTCATCGAGCGCTGGCTGTCGGAGCAGCTGGGCGCGCGCGCGCTGGTAGAGGGATTCAAAAAGAACCTGCCGTACCTCGCCGAGCATCTGCCGGATCTGCCGCAGCTTGCGGTCCGGGCCATCACCAACATCGCGAAGGGTGAGCTGCACGTCGCCTTGCGACCCCGGCAGGTCGACGAATTACGCCGCGAAATCCGCCGCGCCAACCGGCGTAACGTGCGCGCCATCATCGGCTCGGGTTTCGTCGTAAGCGCCAGTATCGTGCTCGGCCTCGACGGGCTGGCACCGGTCATGGTCGGCGATGGCCGCTGGCTGGTGCCGCTGTTCAGCGCGGTGCTGTTCATCCCCGGCTTTTACCTGCTGGCCAGCAGTTATCTCGACGACTGACGCCCGCGTCATTACCGTCCCTGGACACGGGCAGCGAGACGAGCTCCCCGGAAAACCGTTAGCCAGCGGGAGACTGCTTCGAACCTGCGGGTCTCGCAGTGACGCGGCAAGCGGCCGGGGAAGCGGTTGTCTGGTGCCGGATAGATCGTGGTAAATATCGAGAGACCATGACCCTTTTCAGCTGTTGGGGCATTGCTCCCTGGTAAGGAACTTGTTGAGGCGCTCGCCGTGCTTGTAGCCCTTCCAGTAGGCCTGTTTCGCTTCCTCGCGAAAATCTTCCGGCACCGACTCGAGGTATTCGTTGTAGTCGCGGTTGAACACCGCCTCGTCCTCGCAGAAGCGCCGCTTGTAGGCGAGCTGACCGGACATCTCGGCAATGCGCATGTGGCGCTGCTTCGGTTCTTCCGCTGGCGCGGCTTCCCGCTCCGGTTCGGGTGCTGCCTGCGGTGCATCCGCCGTGCGCGTCTGCTCCTGCTTGACGTTGGCCTCGGCCTCGGTTTCGCCGCGGTTGCGCGAGCGCGTCAGGCGCTCGCATTCGTCCTGCGAGAGCAGCGGCGTTTCTTCCTTGCTCTTGTCGAAACCCTCCTGGAAGGCATCGCGCATGGCGTCACGATTTTCGTCCGGCATCAGCTGGACCCGCCGGGTGAATTCAGCCAGCACGCCGGCTTCACCGCACTGCAGGCGGGAGTAACTCAGGGTACCGAGCGTGCGCGACAGGTTCACGATCGCGGCCACCGCGGTTTCGGTCGCGGCGGGATCCGCTGCGCCATCGTCGCCGGCAGCCGGTTCGCCGAGTTCTTCGATCGCCTTGTCGATGATCAGCATGATCGAGTTGAGTCCCTGGTCCTGAAGTTCCGCGCGGGCGCCGGGCAAAAGACAGGTAGCCAGGAGCAGGGGCAGCAGCAATTTTAATGATTTCATAACCTTACCGGTATCTGCTGAGTTTCTGGATTAAATCACGGATTGTCTCAGTCTGCCACTGAAGATAGCAGTTCTGTTTTGCGCTGCATCACAAATTCACCGATAATAGCGCGTCTGTTTTGCGCCCGACTCCGCCGTGAGCCCGCTTTCGTTCCACCTCGTCGCCAGCGCGATAAGCGCAACGCTACTCGCTGCACCGGCACCCGGGGCCGGGCGCCAACCATGAGTAACAACACCCACCGCATCGGCTTCGTCAGTCTCGGCTGCCCCAAGGCCACGGTCGACTCGGAACAGGTAATCACCCAGCTGCGCGCCGAGGGTTACGATATCGTGCCCGACTACGATGCCGACATGATCATCATCAACACCTGCGGATTTATCGACGCCGCGGTGGAAGAGTCCCTCGACAGTATCGACGAGGCCATGCGCGAGAACGGCCGCGTCGTCGTTACCGGCTGCCTCGGAACCCGTGCCGACATGATTCGCGAGCGTTTCCCCGAACTGCTGGCGGTAACCGGGCCGCACGCACGCGACGAAGTCATGAGCGCGGTACATCGACACCTGCCGGCGCCGCACGACCCCTTCGTCGACCTGGTGCCGCCGCAGGGCGTGCGCCTGACGCCGCGGCATTACGCCTATCTCAAGATCTCCGAGGGCTGCAATCATCGCTGCAGCTTCTGCATCATACCGTCACTTCGCGGTGACCTGGTGAGCCGGCCGATCGACGAAGTCATGCAGGAAGCGCAGACCCTGGTCGATGCCGGCACCCGGGAAATCCTGGTGATATCGCAGGATACGAGCGCCTACGGCGTCGATCTGCGCTATCCGACCCGCTTCTGGCGCGGCCAGCCACTCAGGACTCGCTTCGTCGACCTCGCACGCGCGCTCGGTCAGCTCGGCGCCTGGGTGCGGTTACACTACGTCTATCCCTATCCCCACGTAGACGACGTCATTCCATTGATGGCCGACGGCGCTATCCTGCCGTATCTCGATATCCCGTTTCAGCATGCGAGCCCGCGCATTCTCAAGTTGATGAAGCGACCCGGCAATCGCGAACGGGTGCTCGAGCGTATCGCGGCCTGGCGCGAAATCTGCCCGCAACTCGCCATTCGCAGCACCTTCATCGTCGGCTTTCCTGGCGAAACCGAGCAGGATTTCGAAATGCTGCTCGACTTTCTCGAGCAGGCGCAGCTCGATCGCGTCGGCTGTTTTGCCTATTCCGCGGTCGACGGCGCCGCCGCCAACGCGCTGCCGGACGCGGTTCCCGAGGCGGTCAAACAGGAACGTTTCGACCGTTTCATGCGCACCCAGCAAGCCATCAGCACGGCGCGCCTTGCCAGGCGAGTTGGCCAGCGATTGCAGGTGCTGGTGGAGGCGGGTGACGAATCGGGATACGTCGCCCGGTCTTATGCCGATGCCCCCGAGATCGACGGCCTGGTGCACGTCGCAGCCACCCGGGCACTTGCCATCGGCGACTTCTGCGAGGTAGAAATCACCGGCGCCGACGAATACGACCTCTACGGCTCGCCGACGAGGTAAACGAGGTCGCCGTCGAGGCCAATCGCCAGCGGCTCCAGGCTGGTTCCCGGGCAAGGCCCGAAGACACATTCCCCGGTATCGATCAGGAAGCGCGCATCGTGCGTGGCGCACTGGATCAAGGCCCCGTCCAGGTCGAGAAACTGGTGCTCGACCCAGTCCAGCGGAGAGCCGGTATGCGGGCAGCTGTTGCGGTAGGCGAACAGCTCGCCATCACGCTGCACTACGAAACCGTCGACGCGCCGGCCCCGATGTTGCACCGAGAATCCGCGCGACCCGGGGTCGGATAATTCCCCGAGGCGGCAAATCTGCGTTGTTGCGCCCATTTTTTGCTTATGAAACCCGCCTTGCAGCCGATAACTGTCCCGTATCGGTATCGGTAAGAAATGTCCGCGTGCCGGTAGGGATAACGGACGAGGAATTGCGTTGATGCTCAGTCAACTGGAACAAACTAGCGACTGGAAGTCCAGATATCAAGACGCTCTCGGCGAACTCGAGGCGCGCGAACGCGAATGGCGAGCGATCGAGGAGCTGCTGCGCAAGACGATCGGGCGCCTGGCCATTGCCGGTCGCGGGCTCGATCAGCGCCTCGATCGACAACTGCTCGAAATCCAGGAACTGTCGCGCGAAAAACGCGATGAAAAGCTGGCCGAGGCGCTGGCTCGCCTGTCGGAAATCATCACCGCGCTCGACGATCCGAAACCCGGCGGCAAATCACGCCGCTCGGACCCGATCATGCTGATGCTCGAACTGCTGCAGGGCATCCATTTCAATATCGACCAGCGCGCCCACCTGCGTGAAATCTGCTCCGAACTGCTTAAATCGGTAGCGGGCGGACACGATCGCGAAAAGATCAGTACCTACGTCCAGCAGCTTGCAGCGCTGATCAACGAGAACTTCGACAATGTCGACCAGGACCGGTCGGTTGCGGTAGTCATGCGCCTGCTCGACCTGCTCGAGCTGGAACCTGCCTGCAGCCTGCAGGTACAGGAGAAATTCGCCCACCTCGAAAACTTCGAGGAGGCAGAGCTGCAAAATCTCGCCCGCATGCTGAACCTGCAGCTCGTCGGCAAACCCGACGACTCGTCGATCGACGAAGTCATGACCACGCTGCTCGAGCGGCTGGCTATCGTGCAGGGTAACGACGGCAGCGCGCAGGCGATTCAGACGCGTATTCACGAAAATGGCGAAGAGAACTGGGCCGACACGCTGAACGACATCGTCAACTCGGTATCCGCATCGCTCAAGCGGCTCGACAGCGAAAAAAAGGAACTCGAAGCTTTCATCGTGCACGTCACGACCCAGCTCGGCGAAATCACCGAGTCGGTCGCCGACGGTCATCGCGACCACTGTTCCGATCACGAGGATGCCCAGTCGCTGCACAACTTCGTCGAGGACGGCATGGCGCTGATCCAGAAGAATTTCCAGTCGGCCTCGGACCTGCACGAGCTGAAGGCATCGATCGCGGACAACATCACCCAGATTCGCGACGGGGTCGAGACCTTCGTCGAACGTTTCCACGAGCGCCACGAAGCGACCGAGGAGCGCAACCTGCGGCTGACCGAGCAACTGTCGAAAATGGAGCAGGAGACGCAGGAACTGCAGGTCATGCTGAACGAAAACCGCGAAAAGCTGCTCTACGACTCGCTGACCGGGGTGCACAGCCGCATGGCTTATGACGAGCGTATCGTCCAGGAGCTTGCGCGCTGGGATCGCTACCAGACTCCGTTCAGCTACGCGATTCTCGACATCGATCACTTCAAGCACATCAACGACAGCTTCGGCCACAATGCCGGTGACAAGGCGCTCAAGATCGTCGCGCAGATGATGCTGCAATACGTGCGCCAGTCGGATTACGTGTTCCGCATCGGTGGCGAGGAATTTGTCCTGCTGCTGACCAACACGCCCGCCGCGGATGCGGCCGGCATGATCGAGAAGCTGCGTGCCGGTATCGCTTCCAGCGCAATTCACTTCAAGGGTGAACCGGCCAACCTGACCCTGTCGGCGGGCATTACCGAGACCCGGCCCGACGATAATTTCGAATCGATCTACGAGCGCGCCGACAACGCGCTCTACCGCGCCAAGCATTCCGGGCGCAATTGCCAGTTCATCGCCGACTAGGTCAGCGATGCGAACGGTAATGGAATCAGGCGATCTCGGCGGGCGTTTTGGCGACGATGGTCAGCGCGTGCAGCTCACCGGAGGCGATTTGATCGTTGACGCAGGCATACACCAGCTTGTGACGCTTGATCGACGTCAGGCCTTCGAAGGCGTCACTGGTAACGTTGGCAACGTACTTGCCCTCGCCGCCACTGACCTCGACTTCGGCATCGGGCATGCGTTGTGAGATTAACTGCTGGATTTTTTCCGGTGACATAACAGGAGACGGAGCACGACAATGACTCGCACTATAGTACAAGAGGCAATGGGAATAACCATGCAAAAAATACTTTTATCGCTGCTGGTGCTTGCGTTCGGTATCGCGGCGGTACAGGCAGCCGACGAAGAGCAGCCCGCGACGGGCAAGTCGGCCTACATATCGCTCGGCGACCCGATGGTGCTGAACCTGAGCGGCAAGCGCAAGCTGACTTTCCTGCAAATCAGCGCCGACGTACTGGTGCGCGATTCGGATACCGAGGAAGCGGTCAAGATACACGTGCCGGCCATTCGCCATAGCCTGATCATGCTGCTGAGCGAACAAAAAGCCGCCGACATCAAGTCGCCCGCCAAACGTGAAGAGATTCGCCAGGTAGCGACCGCCAACGTCAAGCGCCTGGTCACGGACCTGTCCGGCAACGGCGAGGTTGCCGAGGTCCTGTTCTCCAATATCCTGGTGCAGTAGTGTCCCCCACGGCAGCGGCGTTGCGCGCCGCTGCCCCGTATCCGGCTATAATGGCCAACCTGTTTTCCCTGGATATGGTCTTTCTTGTCGCTCCTTCGCTTCCACCGCTGCCTTGCGCTAATCGCGCTGCTGCCGGGCGTCGCGCTCGGCAATACATTGCCCGACGACGATGACGGCGGGCTGCCGAAGTTTACCCTGATCGGCAGTGACGGCGACGACCTGCTGCGCGGCGGGGACGGCAAAGATACCATTTACGGCGGTTCCGGCGTGGACCGGATTTTTGGCGGGGACGGCGCCGACCGTTTCGTATTCGATTTCGACGCGACCGAAACGGACGAAATTCTCGATTTCGATCCGGCCGAGGGCGACGAAATCTGGATCCGCATGACTCCCCGCAAACCTGACGAGCTGTCGGCCTCTGTCAAGCTGCGCACCAATCGCATCGACCTCAACCTGAAGGGCGCAGCGACCGACCGGGTGCGACTCAACAAGCACGGCGACGTAGAGGTGCGCTTCCAGGACCGTGACTGGACGCAGCTGGTGCGTACCGGGCGCAGCAGGTTCGACGTCAAGATCAACCGCGTGGGCGACTACCTGCGACTGCGCTTCCAGCAGCAGTTCTGAAACATACTGCTCCCCCGTATTCGCGCCGCGTGATTAGCGACGCATGGGCCACAACGCGGCTTCTGAAAAAACGGGGTACGTCCCCGTTTTGTTGAGCCGCGGTATCCAGTTTATTGCCATTTGTTCTGGACCCCGCGATCAAGTCGCGGGGTGACATATCCGGAGTAAACCGGGTGCAGCATATTTCTCCGGGCAACCCGGAGGCAGATCATCGTTTGAAGGCCGGGTCGACCAGCATCGAAGTCGGCTAAAAAGGGGCAAAAAAGGGGTACGTCCCCGTTTTAAACGAGTTCGGCGGGGCAGGCGTCAGTCGTCGAGGGAAAGATGATTGTCTTCGACGCGCAGGCAGGACTGCCCGTGCACGAACTTCAACAGGCGTTCGCCGACCATCGCGAAGCGCCAGCCCTGCATCAGCCGGCTACTCTTCTGCGACAGGATCAGGTTGTCGATGTCCTTGCGCGTCGCCAACGTCGCCAGTGCGATCGAGTTTTCCTCGGCCGCGACGCGGCATATCGCCATCAGGCAGTCGCCGAGAGCGGTTTGCCAGGTATCGAGACTGCGGGTTTTCTCGTGCCTTGGCCAGTTCGACGGATCGCTGCGCCCGGCATCGGCAACGATACGCAACAGTTTTTTGCCGTGCCGTTCGGCCAGTTTGCCGCCGAGTTCGGGAATCGCGGCGAGCTCGTCGATGCTGTCCGGCTTGCGCCGCGCAATCTCGATCAGCGCATCGTCCTTGACAATCCAGCGCCGCGGCCGGTTGCGTTCGCGCGCTACCTGCTCGCGCCAGCGGCACAGCTCGCTGGCGATCTGCAGGCGCTCGCCCCTGAGCTTCTGTACGCCGCGCAGACGCTGCCACAGCGAAGCCTCGTCTACCTCGTAGCTTTTTGGATCACTCATCGCCGCGAGGTCTTTTTCGATCCAGCCGAGGCGTGCGTCGCTTTCCAGCCGGGACAAGAGCTCGCGGTATACCGGCAGCAGGTAGCGCACGTCGTCCATCGCGTAGTCGAGTTCGCCCGGCGCCAGCGGGCGCCGGGTCCAGTCCGCGCGCGTGTGTTTCTTCTCGAGTACGACCCCGGTCAACTGCGCCACCAGGTCGGCATAGGAAATCTGGTGGTTGAAGCCAAGCACCGCGGCCGCCAGCTGGGTATCGAATAGCGGCGCCGGCACCTGGCCGAACTTCTGGTAGAGAATTTCAAGGTCCTGCGACGGTGAGTGGAAAACCTTGAGCAGCCCGGGACGCAGCAATTGTTCCGCCAGCGGCGACAGGTCGTCGATCGCCAGCGGATCGACGCAGGCAGCCTCGCTTTCGGTCGCGACCTGGATCAGCGCCAGTACCGGATAATAGGTACTC
This sequence comes from Gammaproteobacteria bacterium, assembly GCA_030066085.1. Classification (GTDB taxonomy): domain Bacteria; phylum Pseudomonadota; class Gammaproteobacteria. The sequence goes on from JASJCI010000031.1 coordinate 58,582, forward strand.
TCGCGCACGAACTCGGTATCGATGGCACAGACCTCGGCCGCGTCGAGTCGTTCGCACAAGGCGTCGAGCCCGCTGGAACTGTCCACATAGGAGAAATCGCGCTCTGGTTTCGTGTTCATCGCAGCATTGCCTTGCGCCGGATATCGCGCAGTAGCACGAACACCCAGGGCCAGATCAGCGTGCCGATGAACGGCGCGCCGAAGAACGTCAGGATCGGCGTCGGACGGCCCATGATACCTTCCACCCAGGCGACCAGCACCTGGTTGATCAGCAGCAGGGCAAACACGTAGATCGCCTGTTGCGGCATCGTCAGCACGCGGATGCGCTGGTAAAAGTTCATGTTGATGAAAATGATCACGACCAGCGCAAGCGTATGCTGACCGAACAGCGTACCCTGCGACACGTCGACGACGATTCCGGTCAGAAAGGCAAACCACAGCCCGACGCGCTTGGGCAGGGCCATGCTCCAGTAAATGAGTACCAGCGCAACCCAGTTCGGGCGATAGATTTCGACCCATTCGGGCAGCGGCAGAATCATCAGCACCAGCGCTAGCAGCAAGCTGAGGTATATCACCAGGTAGCGCACGCGTCGACCTTATTGCTGACGCGGCTGGATAACGAGTACCTGCCGGCTGGAATCGAGGCGAGCCCTCGGTGCGGCCAGCGCCGACACGAATCCGCGCACCTGGTCTTCGCGAATCTCGATCACCTCGGCCACCGGGTAATCCGGCGGAAAGCGGCCGCCGAGACCCGAGGTCACCAGTTCGTCGCCGATCATGATATCAGCCGTCGCCGGCAGGTAGCGCAGCTCGAGGCTGTCGGTGGTGCCGCGACCGAAGGCTACCGAGCGGGTACCGCTGCGGATGAACTGCACCGGGGTCGCGTGTTCCGCGTCGGAAATCAGGATGGTCGTCGCCGAGCGCGGATTGACGTGGATGACCTGGCCCATGACGCCGAAGTCGTCGATGATCGCGTGCCCGATCTCGACGCCATCGTCACTGCCCTTGTTGATTTCGATGAGCTGGCGATAGGGATTCTGATCCACCGACAGCAGCTCGGCGATGATGACCTCGTCGTTGATCCGCGCGGCCGAACCGAGCAGGTTGCGCAGGCGCGCGTTTTCCTCGGCCAGTACCTGCAGCTTCTGCAGGCGCGCGTTGAGAATTCTGCCCTCGGTGCGCAGCGCCTCGTTTTCCTCGAGCAGCGCCTTGTGCGACGTGAACCACTCCCCGGCCCAGTTACCCGCAATTGCCGGCAGGCTGACCGCGTAACGTAGCGGCGCCAGCGCAAACGAAATATTGGAGCGGACCACTTCGAGGTGCTGGAAGCGATGGTCGAAGATCATCATCGCGATGCAGATCACGATGAGGAACAGCGCCTGCAGGAATGCGCCACGTGCCTGAAGTAGGTTTTTCATTTAGGCGGTGGCAGCGCGGGACTATTCCACGGCCAGGAAATCCAGCCCGTGTTCGTCGATCATTTCGAGTACCCGGCCGCCGCCGCGGGCGACACAGGTTAGTGGATCCTCGGCGATGATGACCGGCAGACCGGTTTCTTCCATGATCAGCCGATCGAGATCGCGCAACAGGGCGCCACCGCCGGTCAGGACGATACCGCGCTCGGCGATATCGGAGCCGAGCTCGGGCGGCGTTTGCTCGAGCGCGTTCTTGACCGCGGAAATAATTCCGTACAACGGGTCCTGCAGCGATTCGAGGATCTCGTTGCTGTTGAGCGTGAAACTGCGCGGCACACCCTCGGACAGGTTGCGGCCCTTGACCTCCATCTCGAGCAGGTCCTTGCCGGGATAGGCGGCGGCAATCTGCACCTTGATCTTTTCCGCGGTGGCTTCGCCGATCAGGATGCCGTAGTTGCGGCGCACGTAATTGATAATCGAGTCGTCGAATTTATCGCCGCCGATGCGTACCGATGCCGAGTAGACGATGCCGTTCAGCGACATGACCGCAACTTCCGAGGTACCGCCGCCGATATCGAGCACCATCGAGCCCTGCGCTTCGTCGACCGGCATGCCGGCGCCGATCGCGGCCGCCATCGGCTCCTCGATCAGGTAAACCTTGCGCGCGCCGGCGCCGAGCGCCGATTCGCGGATCGCGCGCCGCTCGACCTGGGTGGCGCCGCAGGGTACGCAGATCAATACTCGCGGGCTCGGCCGCATGAACTGGTTTTCGTGCACCTTGCGAATGAAGTGCTGCAGCATTTTCTCGGTGTAGGTGAAGTCGGCGATTACGCCGTCCTTCATCGGCCGCACCGCGGTGATGTTTTCCGGCGTACGACCGAGCATCTTCTTGGCGTCGGTGCCGACCGCCTCGATCGACTTCGGGCCGCCCGGGCCCCGGTCCTGGCGAATCGCGACCACCGAGGGTTCGTTGAGCACGATGCCCTGACCCCTGGAATAAATAAGCGTATTGGCCGTACCCAGGTCGATGGAAAGATCGTTGGATAACAGGCCGCGGATGGCTGCAAACATGCTTTTTGATTAACCCGTCGTAGTCGTTTTGCGGGGTTAGGAACCGGTTTTCCCGACGCTTGTGCAAAATAATCCCGCAACGTGGCGTACTCTAGCACGGAAAACAATTTTCACAAGCCGAAAAACCTTGCAAATCAGTCTTTTGCTTATACAAGCCGCGAAATTGTGGTAAGTTTGCGGGCTTTTCCATAGCGCGCAGGAAAATTCCTCAAATGAGCCTGAAACCGGACGACGTGCGTAACATCGCGCAGCTCGCGCGATTGCATATCGACGAGGCCGTAATCGACGAATACGCCGCCGATCTTTCGAGCATCCTGGAACTGGTAGAGCAGATGAACCGGGTCGACACCAGTGACGTCGCGCCGCTGTCCAATCCGCTCGACGCGACCCAGCGCCTGCGCGACGACAGCGTCAGCGAGAGCGACGAGCGCGACAAGTTCCAGGCGATCGCGCCCGACGTCGCCGACGGGCTCTACCGCGTACCGAAGGTCATAGAATAATGGCGCGCGGTGTCGGCGATATCCTGCAGGGACTCGAAAGCGGCGAGTTTTCCAGCGTCGAAATCACGCAGGACTACCTCGAGCGCATCGAACGCCTGAATCCGTCCCTGAACTGCTTCATCAGCGTGACCGGCGAGATCGCGCTCGAGCAGGCGCGTGCCGCCGACGCGGCCCGCGCCGCGGGCGAGGCCGGGCCGTTATGCGGCGTGCCGCTGGCCCACAAGGACCTGTTCTGCACCGACGGCGTACGTACCTCCTGTGGTTCGCGCATGCTCGACAATTTCATCGCACCCTACGATGCCACCGTGATCGCACAGTGCAAGCGTGACGGCGCGGTCATGCTGGGCAAGACCAACATGGACGAGTTCGCGATGGGCTCGTCGAACGAGAATTCCTACTACGGCCCGGTCGCCAATCCCTGGGACCCGGCGCGCGTGCCCGGCGGCTCGTCCGGCGGTTCCGCGGCGGCGGTGGCTGCCGGGCTGACACCGGCCGCAACCGGCACCGACACCGGCGGCTCGATTCGCCAGCCGGCCGCGCTGTGCGGCGTGACCGGCATCAAGCCAACCTACGGCCGCGTATCGCGCTACGGCATGGTTGCGTTTGCATCCAGCCTCGACCAGGGTGGCCCGCTCGCGCACAGCGCGGCTGACTGCGCTCGCCTGCTGCAGACCATGGCCGGTTTCGACCAGCGCGACTCGACCTCGGCCGACACCGCGCTGCCCGATTTCAGCGCCGGCCTCGACGGCGGCCTGGCCGGTCGCAGGATCGGGTTGCCGAAAGAATACTTCGCCGAGGGACTGGATGCGCGCCTCGGCGACGTGATCCAGCAGGCGATCGATGAATTGCAGCAAATGGGCGCGGAGCTGGTCGAGATCTCGCTCGCCAACATCGACCTGTCGATCCCCGTTTATTACGTGATCGCGATGGCGGAGGCCTCGTCCAACCTGTCGCGCTACGACGGCGTACGCTTCGGTCATCGCTGCGACGACCCGGCCGACCTGGAAGACCTGTACAAGCGCTCGCGCTGGGAGGGCTTCGGTGCCGAGGTCAAGCGCCGCATCATGATCGGCACTTATGCCCTGTCGGCCGGCTACTACGACGCCTACTATCTCAAGGCGCAGCAGCTTCGCCGGCTGATCAAGCAGGATTTCCAGCAGGCCTTTACCCGTGTCGACTACATCCTGGCACCGGTGACCCCGGAGACCGCGTTCGAGATCGGCGCCAAGGCCAATGACCCGGTCAGCATGTACCTGCAGGATATCTACACTATCTCGCTCAACCTCGCCGGCCTGCCCGGCATCTCGCTGCCGGCCGGCTTCGTCGACGGCCTGCCGGTCGGTATGCAGCTGATCGGCAACTACTTCGACGAGTCCGGGCTGCTGGCCGCCGCGCATGCCTACCAGCAGGTTACCGACTGGCACCTGCGGGAGCCCGGGTCATGAGCGAGTGGGAAAGCGTCATCGGGCTCGAGATCCATGCGCAGCTGGCCACCACGAGCAAGATTTTTTCCGGCGCGTCGACCGCGTTCGGCGCCGAACCCAATACCCAGGCCTGCGCGGTCGATCTCGGCCTGCCCGGCGTGCTGCCGGTGCTCAACCGCGGCGTGGTCGAAATGGCGATCCGCTTCGGCGTTGCGATCGATGCCGATATCGATCACCGGTCGATTTTCGCGCGCAAGAATTACTTCTACCCGGACCTGCCGAAGGGTTACCAGATCTCGCAGTACGAGCACCCGATCGTCGGCCGCGGCCACGTCAGCATCACGCTCGATGACGGCGCGACTATGGAGATCGGCGTGACACGCGCGCACCTGGAGGAAGACGCGGGCAAATCGGTGCACGACCGTTTCGCCGAGCAAAGCGGTATCGACCTCAACCGCGCCGGCACGCCGCTGCTCGAAATCGTGTCCGAGCCCGACATGCGCAGCGCGAAACAGGCCGTGGCTTACGCGCGCAAGATCCATTCGCTGGTGCGCTACCTCGAGATCTGCGACGGCAACATGCAGGAAGGCTCATTCCGCTGCGACGCCAACGTGTCGATACGGCGGCGCGGTGAAAGCGAGCTCGGCACGCGCACGGAACTCAAGAATATCAACTCGTTTCGCTTCCTCGAGCGCGCCATCAACCACGAGATCGAGCGCCAGATCGACCTGCTGGAAGACGGCGGCGCGGTAGTGCAGGAAACCCGCCTGTACGATGCCGATCGCGACGAAACCCGCTCGATGCGCAGCAAGGAAGAAGCCAACGACTACCGTTACTTCCCCGATCCCGACCTGTTGCCGGTGGCGATAACCGACGACGACATCGAGCGCGTTCGCGCCAGCCTGCCCGAACTGCCGGAGCAGAAAAAGACGCGCTTCGTCGATACGCTCGGCCTGTCGGCGGACAATGCCGAGGTCTTGACCGCCAACCGCGATACCGCGCTCTACTTCGAAGCCGCGCTCGAGGCGCAGCCGGAACTGGCGGCGCCGATCGCGAACTGGGTACTCGGCGATCTCGCCGGCGCGCTCAACAAGGCGGGGATCGAAATCGGCGACAGCCCGATTTCGCCGGCCCGGCTCGCCGGCCTGGTCGCGCGCATTGCCGACGACACCATCTCCGGCAAGATCGCGAAAGAGGTATTCGAAGCTATCTGGCAGGGCGAGGGTGACGCCGACGCGATCATCGAAGCGCGCGGACTCAAGCAGATCACCGACAGCGGCGCGATCGAGGCGCTGATCGATGCCGTCATCGCCGACAATCCCGAGCAGGTCGAACAGTTTCGCGCCGGCAAGGAAAAGGTGCTCGGATTTTTCGTCGGCCAGGTCATGAAGCAGTCGCAGGGCAAGGCCAACCCGGGCCAGGTCAACGCCCTGCTGCGGGACAAGCTGAAAGCTTGAATCGGCTGACTATCAGGCGCGCGGCAAGTTACCGCATCATCACGCGGGCACTGGAGTTCGAGGGCCGCGCGCTGGTGGGCCTGCTGCAAACCGATGCCGACGACTGCGAAACCGGTCTTGATCCGGATCAACTGCGCGCCAGACTGGATGCCAACCCGGATGCGATAATCGTTTACAATCAGCAGGCCGACGCGATGTCGCTGGTCGATTCGCTGGACGCGAAGCCGGACCGGGTTTACATCGAAATCGAGCAGGATACCAAGGGAGTTCTCGGCCTGTATGCCCATCGCCGCGTTGCCGGCGAACGCGAGACCGTGGAACTCGTTTACCAGTAACCGGCGGGGCGGTTCCCGCCCATCGACAATTCCGACGCCATGTCCAAAGTCATGCTGATTACCGGCGCGAGTCGCGGTATCGGTGCCGAAACGGCCCGGCAGGCCGCCGCGCGCGGTTACGCGCTGTGCCTCAATTACCGCTCGCGCGCCGACGCCGCCGAGGAAATCCGCGCGGCCTGCGCGGCCGAGGGCGCACAGGCCATTACCTGCCAGGCCGACGTGGCCGACGAGGCAGAGGTCGCGCGCCTGTTCGCAACCATCGACAGCCAGCTCGGGCCGATCAGCGCGCTGGTCAATAACGCCGGCATACTCGAAACCCAGAGCGACCTGGTCGACATGAGCGTCGAGCGCTGGCGCCGGGTTTACGAGGTCAACGTGCTCGGGACCTTCCTGTGCTCGCGCGCGGCGGTGCGCCGCATGTCGACCCTTCACGGCGGCAAGGGGGGGGCGATCGTGAACCTGTCGTCACGCGCGGCCGATCTCGGCGCACCGCACGAGTACGTCGACTACGCGGCGTCCAAGGGTGCGGTCGACGCGATGACGATCGGCCTCGCCAAGGAAGTCGGCGCACAGGGTATCCGCGTGAACGCGGTCAAGCCCGGACTGATCTACACCGACATACACGCGGACAGCGGCGAAGCCGGCCGGGTCGACCGGCTCAAGGTCAATGTACCGATGCAACGCGGCGGCCTGCCGTCGGAGGTGGCCGAGGCAATTATCTGGCTATTGTCCGATGCCGCGGCCTACACGACCGCGAGCTTCATCGACGTGTCCGGCGGCCGTTGAACATGTCGCACGATCCCGGCTCCATTCCACTGCTCTCGCTCGACGCGATCGCGTTCGATTCGGAAACCACCGGCCTCGATACGTCCAAGGCGCGCATGATCCAGCTCGGCGCGGTGCGCATCGTGCACGGCGAGGTAGTGGTGGACGCCAATTTCCAGGAATTGATCAACCCCGGCGTGCCGATCCCGGCGGAAAGCCAGGCGATTCACGGCATCAGCGACAGCGATGTCGCCGATGCGCGCGGCTTCGCCGACGTCGCCGCCGAATTCGACGCCTGGCGCGGTAATTCCGTGCTGATCGGCTATGCCAGCGGTTTCGACCTGGCGATGCTCAAGCGCGAGCGCGACCTCGCCGGCCTCGAGTGGCAGGCGCCGCGCTGCCTCGACGTGCGTTTCCTGGTCAACCTGCTGGCGCCCAACCTGCCCGATTTTTCGCTCGACACCATCGCCAGCTGGTCCGGGGTCGACATCAAGGGCCGCCACAGCGCGCTCGGCGACGCGATCGCTACCGCCGAGATTTTCGTCGCGCTGATCCCGCGCCTGCGCGAGGCCGGCATCCGCACGCTGGCCGAGGTCGAACGCGCCTGCGACCGTTTCAGCGAATCCAGCATGCGCGAGACCCAGATCGGCTGGCACGACCTCAACGAGGCGCGCCGTTCGCGCACGGTCATGGCGCGTATCGACAGTTTTCCCTACCGCCACCGCCTGCGGGACCTGATGAACAGTCCGCCAATCCTGGTGCCCGGATCCATGTCGCTGCGCGAAGCGCTGGCGGAGATGATCGATCACGAGGTCAGCTCGCTGTACGTCAAGCCGCTCGAGCAAGGCGGTGATACCGGCATCCTGACCGAGCGCGATATCCTGCGGCGGTTCCGCCAGGATGGCGAGGAAGCGTTTGCGCTGCGCGTGCGCGAGGTCGCGGTTTTTCCGCTCGCGAGCCTGCCGGCGGAGGCCTTCGTCTACCGCGCCATCGCGCGCATGAAACGCATGCACGTGCGCCATCTCGGCGTACACGATTATCGCGGCCGCATCATCGGCGCGCTGTCGGCACGCGATCTCTTGCGCCAGCGCGCCGACGACGCGATCCAGCTCGGCGACGACATCATGGCCGCCAAGACCGCGGGGCAGATGGCCGCGGTGTGGGGCAAGATTACCCTGGTCGCGAAAAGCCTGGTGGCCGAGGACGTCGACGCGCGCGATATCGCCGCGGTGATCTCGCGCGAGCTTTGCGCGCTGACCCGCCAGGCCTGCGTAATTGCCGAGCACATGATGCCGAGCCCGCCGCCGCGCAAGTACGCGCTGCTGGTACTCGGTTCCGGCGGCCGCGGCGAGAGCCTGCTGGCAATGGACCAGGACAACGCCGTGGTCTATGCCGATGCCGAGGAAGACGACGCTGCCGACGAGTGGTTCGAAGCTTTCGGCAAACACGTCGCGGACATACTCGACGAGGCCGGCGTTCCCTACTGCAAGGGCGGCATCATGGCCAGCAACGCGGAGTGGCGCATGTCGCTCAAAGCCTGGAAAAAAACGGTCAAGCAATGGATCAAGCGCAAGTCGCCGGAAGACATTCTCAACTGCGATATCTTTTTCGACGCGGTACCGGTGCACGGCGACTTCAAACTCGCCAACAAGCTGCTCGACAGGGCGTTCGAAATCGGCGGCAGCTCCGGCCTGTTCATCAAGCTGATGTCGATCAACGCCTGCAAGAACGGGCCACCGCTCGGCCTGTTCGGCCGCTTCAAACTCGACAACGGCCGCATGGATTTGAAGATGGGCGGCATCATGCCGCTGTTTTCGACCGCGCGTACGCTGGCCATTACCCATGGTATTCGCGCACAGTCGACCCCGGAGCGCCTCGCCGCCGTCGGCCGCGAGCTCGGCAAGATGGAGACCACGCTGGAGAACCTGGGCGAGGCCCACCGGATCATATTCCACGCCATCCTGGAACAGCAGCTGCTCGATCTGGAAGCCGGCATACCGCTGTCGAACCGGGTCGCGCCGAACAGCCTCAACTCGGCCATGCGCGACCAGCTGAGCTGGGCGCTGGAACAGGTGCCGAACGTGTCCAACCTGCTGGGTGACCCGCTCTCGCGCGGCTGAAAGCTCGAAGACAGTTTTCTGTCGGTAATTCACCGGGCTCGCCGCCAGGTTGCCAGCCGAACGCACGAGGGACCAAAACAGGTTCTGTGCCCGAAGCGGTCTCCGGGAACACTCACACCAGGGGCGTTCGCCTGAAAGCGGGCCCCAGTCCCGGACCTGGCACTCAGAATCGCGCCCCCGGCCGGGCATTAACGCCGAGATTGACAATCATTAGACCGGGGCGTCAAATCGACGGCACTATGAACGAACAGGCAACACCAGCACCGGCGGCACTATTAGACGTGGGCAGGTTTGATCCGAAGTGCGCCGAATCGTCCTGGACACTTCCGTCAACGTGGTATTTCGATGAACAAATCTACGCCCTTGAACAAAGCCGCATATTCAGCAAGACGTGGTGTTACCAGTGCCATAAGGGGGATGTAGCCAGTCCGGGCGATCGTTGTTACGGCAATGTGGCAGGTCAACCCATTGTCATCTGGCATGAGCAAGACCATGGCCTGCATGCCATAAATCTTACCAATCAGCGAGCCATATCTATCGAAACTTATGCTGGTTTCGTGTTTGTGAACCTGGATCCCGCTGCGTTGCCGCTAAGGCAACAGGCCGGAAAGTTCATCGATGACATGTATCGCTGCTGTCCACGATTGGACGAGCTGGTTCGCGTGCAGCGTATCGAGCGTGAAGTCGGCGCCAACTGGAAAACCCTGATCGATAACAACCACGAGTGCTATCACTGCGCCTTCAATCACAAGTCGTTGATGCAGCTTGTCGACTACGAAAGCCAGGCGGTCTGGAGTGATGACGGCATTACCTTTAGTCACGAGGTCAAGCGCAAACAACTCGACAATCCAGCTTATGCGCTAAATCCCGACGAACTCAGGCAGGACTCACTATTTGGCTTCATTTGGCCAACACTGATCCCGCTGTGGTTCCCGGGCTCCCCAAGCGCGGTCTTGTTTCAGGTGATACCGAATGGCCCTGAAAGCAGTATCGCACGGCATGATTTTTATTTTCTCGATACAGGGATGAGCAGCCAGGAACAGGATTTTGTTGATTATATAGACAAGGTACTGGTACCCGAGGACGTGACTTTGTGCGAATCGGTGCAGAGAGGACTGCGGTCGCGTGGTTACCGACAGGGCAAGCTGATTGTCGATCGCTCACGACCTGATTTCTCCGAGCACCACGTGCATTTTTTTCAGCAGTTTGTCTATCAGGCGTTACTCGAAGCCAAAGCAGCAGTTCCATAGCGGGCAACCGGCAAATCCCTTCTTTATTCATGGAATCATGTGACAGCAGGCAATACCGCCGTTGACAGTGGCCAAATTGTGTCTGTTTGCTTGCCAGGTATCTGGCGAGATCCAAAGACTTTAGAGGCCATCTTTTTCCTCAACATCACTCCTCCAACGGGCGTATGATTAACTGGACCGGCTGTATCCGCCGGCACGTGAATTTCAGGGGCCGAGGACAGCGGAATGGGCAACATTTCTGATCCACCGGGGGGTAGCTACGCCTTCAGCCAAAATCCTGACCGTGCGCGTGAGCTGGACCGCCTGCGCCACCAGGCGCTGGCCGCGTGGCCGATGGAGGAGGCCTGGCTAAAGAATCGGGGCCTGGCGGACGGGATGCATGTGCTCGATATCGGCTGCGGGCCGGGGTTCGTCAGCGAGAAGCTCGCACGGCTGAATCCTGCCGGGGTGACCGTCGGTCTCGAGCCGGATCCCGAACTTGCGCACCTCGCTGGCAAGCGCTTCGACGCTATCCCGGGACTGTCGCTGCACCAGGGCAGCCTGGCACATAACCATCTCCAGGAGAGTTATTTCGATCTCGCTTATGCGCGGTTCGTAGCGCAACACTTCGGGTCTCCGCAGGCTGAAATGGCACATATTTTTCGACTCCTCAAGCCCGCTGGTCAGGTTGTGCTGGCGGACGTGGACGACGGCCTGACCCTGGTGTATCCCGAGCTGCCGGAGCTACTCGAGGTCATGCGGCTTTCGGACAAACTCCAGGCCGAGGCGGGCGGGGATCGCCGGGTTGGACGAAAGTTACCCGCATTACTTACCGCGGCAGGCTTCACCGATGTCGGCTTCGACATTTTGCCTTTCACGAGTCGCCAGCTCGGCCGTCACGCCCTGTTCGACCTGGCATGGTCATTTCGTCTGCACCGGATCGAACAACTTACCGGCGCCGACAACAAGCGCCTGGTCGAAAAAGTGAAGGACTTCTTCAGCAGCCAGGACTGGTATGGCGTCACCTGCGTGATAGCCGCATATGGTGTCAAACAGTGACTGCGGTGGCGCCCGATGCACCGGAGCCGGTATCACTCGCCCGCACGTCGACGCAGCGCGAGGCGGTGTATCGACTTAGATACGACGTGTACATGCGCGAGCTCAGAAAGGGGTTCCTGGGCGATGTGGATCACGAGCACTGCAGGGTTCGGGATGCGGAGGACGAACAACAGGACGTCAGCATCTTCTACACCGGGACCGAAGAGGACATGACCGGCTCGCTGCGGCTGCAGGTCTGGGATCCTGGCCGGATTCCGGACGACATCGTGCAACGTTTCTCACTGCACCTGTTCCCCGGTATCGAGGCGTACAAGGTGAGCGAGGCGGCACGACTGGTTGTAAGACCGGGCATGCGCGGCGGGCGTCTGCTGGACTCGCTCGCCCTCGCCGCGTGCGAGCATGCAGTGGTCAACCACGGTGTCTTCGTCTGTTTCCTGTACTGTTCGCCAGGTCTTGTGCGTACCTTTATGCGTCTCGGCTTTCAGCCTTACCCGGGCTACGTGATACCGAACGAGGACGGGATTCGGCTACCCATGTTCGTAGTGTTAACCGACCTCGAGCATCTCGATGCTGTCGGCTCACCGCTGGCACCGCTCATGGCACGCCACCTTTCCGCCGACACCGCGCCTCCTGTCAGGTCTGTTTTCCTGCAGGCAATGAGCGATCAGCCATACCACTACGAAACCCGTGCGGCGCGGGTCTGGCAGGAAGTGCGAGACCAGCTTCAACCTGGTCCCGGGAACCGCTCTCCCTTGCTGGAGGGGATCTCGGCCAGCGATACCGAGGTGCTTTGCCACTGCGGCTTTATCATGGAGATCCCCGCCGACAAGGTGGTCATAAGAGAGGGCCTGGTGGAACGGGAGCTCTACCTGGTTTTACGCGGCGAATACGAAGTTCGCATAGGAAACAGGGTGCTCGGGGTGCTGGGCGTGGGTGACGTGCTGGGAGAGATGTCGTTTTTCGATAATCCGGGCGAACGTGTGGTCACGGTCCGCTCGTTGACAGCCGGACGCGTCATGGTACTGGAGCGCCATTTCCTCGAACACCTGGCTCCCTCCCATCCGAGACTGGCGTCTCGCCTGCTAATGAACCTTGGGCGCATCCTCTCGCGACACCTGGCCATCGCGCTGCGGACCTGCCCGGGCGTAGACTAGGGCCTGTTCGGTCTCAGCATCTCGAGCAGAGATCCGACGTCATTTGTTGCCAACCCGAGATCTACCGCCCTGCCGAAGAGTTGCCGGGCAAACGCGGACACATCGGTGCGGTATCCAGTTTCCTGCTGGAACTCGATCATCAGGTCCGCAATCTGGACCCATACCCCGATCGGCGCATCCGATGAATCGAGGCCACCGTTTTCGATTTTGCGGAGACTCCCCATCAGCGCTTGCGCGTCATAGGCGGTATTTGTCGGCAAGTCTCGCACCAGCTCCTGCAACGATATGCCCGCTGCCTCACAGAGTGCTGCGCCATTCATGATGCCGATGGTCATACCGAGCGATCCAGATAAGGCCGCCAGGTTCAGAGCAGACGATTTTGCGGGATCGGATCCCAGGTACCTGGCCTGCGGTGTATATTCCTTGAGCAACGGTTCAGCCGCATCGTAGGCGGCTTTATCGCCGGCCAGCAGCAAGGGAAATTCATCACCACCTATCTGGTTTGGATAGGCCACTATCTCACCATCCAGGTAGGCGGCACCGGCCCGTTTTGCCCAGTCACTGGCTGATCGGGACAGCGTGGGTGAACCACTGGAAAGCTGGATCAGTATCCGCCCCTTTAGCGCAGCCATGCACTCCGGGGTAGCCAGTAACGACGCCGTTGTTGCGTAATCACTTACGCAAACAACGACCATGGGGCTCGCGGATATTGCTTCGGCCGGCGTTGCTGCAACGGTGACATTGCCGACAGCGAGCGGCAGCGCCTTGTCGCTGGTGCGGTTCCAGACAACGATTTCGCGACCGAATTTCGCCGCGGTATCAGCCAGGGCAAACCCCATGGCACCCAACCCGATGAAAGAAACTTGCGCCATTCCGATATCCCCTCGTACACCCCGCCAGTCTCGACCAGCATGACGCCCGGTCGAGTGACATGCAAGCCCGCATAATCAGGGGGGATCGATATCGATTGATTTATCTATCGTGATTTATCTATCGGCCGGGTGTCCGCCAGCCTCGTACGAGTGTCGGCCCGGTAGACGGCGTGTCCCGGGTTTCTGCAACCGGCGACACCCTGTCGGGCACTATTTTTTCAGCCGCCTGTTTTGCCAGTCACTGACAACCAATAATCGCATCGATTTCCCGGGCTTCTGTGATTTAGCGGCACTCGGTTACCAGCTTCTTTACCAGCATCCTGCGCCGGTCTCTGAGCTCTTCACCCAATGACGCCGTGTAACCCCGGCTCATGCGGTCATCGATGCTTTCGATTTCGGCCTGGTAGTTTTCCCTGCAGCGCTCGATTCGTGCCTGCTCTTTTTCGTTCTTCTTTCGTTCGCGCGCCTGGTCCCGCTCCTGGTTTCCCGCGTCGTCGCCTTGCAAGCCATAGCCAGCCGCGTTGCCCGAATTATCGATCGGGTACTGTCGTGCTGCGCCCTGGTCGAACAGCTGCTGCAGTCGCATCGCCTCTTTTCGTTGTTCATCATCGCAACTAAAGATCATTTGCTGGAATTCTCGCGGAAAATCCTCACATGAAACCGTGCCGAAAGCCTGCGCGTTGCACCTGGCAACGGTGAGCTGTGCAAGCCTGTCGGGTTGCATGGTTTCCGAGTGTTTGAACGAGTAGACGTAGTTGATTACTCCGAGGGTACTTCGCGAAATGGAACTGGCGCCGCCATAGCGATCGAACAGCTGCTGAGTGTCGAGGCCGGAACGCATGTGTCCGAAAATCACCTGCGAAAACGCGCCGGCAAACTTGCAGTCTTCCATCTGCACCGGTTTTTTGCCGTTCTTCAGCAGCTTGTCGGTTTTCTCGTTTTTTCTACACGGTTGCTGGGAGTACGTGACGTCGCCATTTTCATCGATGCACTTGTAGGTTGCCGCCATGACATCCGCTGACAACGACAGCACAAGCAGCATTGAATAAACAGCCGCCAGGGCAACTGTCGACGACCCCTTAAAGCTGCGACTCAGTTCGCGGGATACAGGCAACCCGGACACTTTTTTTGCTGGCTGCAGGTTCACGAAAGCAGCGGCCTCCTGATTACTACCGGAGCGCGACCTGTCGATCATGGGCGTGATACTCCGGGGGCAAAAACAGATTTGCTTCTTGCTGGATTATAGTCCCTGTCCCGATGCCTGCCCCGGGCCGAGTTCAGGCCGGCTAGACAGATCCGAGCATTTCCTCGACAGCAGCGATTTCGGACCTGGATTCCTCGATAAAACTGATGCTGTCGCGGGCGGTGAATCCAAGCTGCAGTTTCAGGAACGCGGGCATCTTCGAAAGCGCCGGCAGACGTTTCGTGGCCGATGTGCCCAAAAGGCTGTAGTAGCGGGCAACCAGCACCAGGTCGCACAGGTCGGCCTGGTCGCGATGGTTGCGAAACCAGTTGCGTGATTCTTCGCCAACCGTGACGATTTCTTCACCCAGGTTCCACCGGAAGAGCAACATCCCATTGATCTGGGCATGCAGATCACGAATGGTTTGATCGAGCGCGGCATCGTCGCCGTAGAGATCGCTGTGCTCCTGCGCATAGTTCAGGATGGCGATGATACCGAGGTCGCTTAACAGGCCCGCCATCTGCGCCATTTCCGGGTCGAATTTGCCGGAGCGCGCGGCAAGCACGCGACTGAATGCCGAGATCCTGCGGCTGTTTTTCCACAGCAGCTGCATGCGTTTTTGCATGGCGCTCGATTTCGACCGGAACAGTTGCGTGGCCGCGTAAATCATGATCTGTTTTCGAATGACGTCCATGCCCATGCGCACTATGGCCTGCTGCAGGGTTTCGATTTGCGCATTTCCGCGGTACAGGGCGCTGTTCGCGGTCTTGAGCAGCTTGGCCGATATTGCGGGATCGGACTGGATCAGCCCGGAAACCTGCGCCATGTCGTAATCATCATCGGCAAACAGCTGCTGGATCTTGTGCACCACGTCGGGCATGATCGGCAGCGTGATGCTGCCATTGCTGATATCCATGCACAGGCTGATGGTGAGTCGATTGGCTTCTTCGGACTGCTCGATCAGCTCGACATCCATTTGTCCGTTGGTCGCCTCGTCGACCAGCGAGAGCTCGGTCAACAGGTCATGGGGAATCCGGAGATATTCGACAGGCGAAACAGCTTCGACGTCATACAGGCTCGGGCGAATCTTTGCCACGGGCTCGAGATTGCCGTCATTTTCCACCGGCACAGGGCGCTCGGTGCCGTCGCCGTCGCGGCAAATGGCTTCACCCTGCAAAAAGTACAGGCTGTAATCGCCCGTATCGCCCCGGGCTATGATGCGCTGCCTCGGCTCCGCAACCTCGGTATCGAGCCTGTTGGCGAGCATATCCAGCTGTTCGTCGCTGAACAGGACCAGGTCCCTGATACGCCTGAAGACC
The DNA here is from genome assembly GCA_030066085.1 of Gammaproteobacteria bacterium. GTDB lineage: Bacteria > Pseudomonadota > Gammaproteobacteria. The sequence continues at coordinate 74,484 of JASJCI010000031.1, forward strand.
GAATGGTCGAGCTGTTTGCTGCTGTCTTGCATATCCGCATTCCGTATACACACCATCACCTTCGGCATGACAGGTGATCTCACTGTCTGTATCGGCTTTGTCCGGCCGGACTTGAAAACCGGTTTGCGACGGCGATAGCCGGGTAAGCGGCGGTTTTGGATGCCTCCGCTATTTCGGCCCGGGTTATCTCGACTTGCCGAGAACGACGTAGTTGCCGAGCAGCACGAGCAGAAAACCAAACCCGGCGCGCGGGGTCCACTGGTAATCCTCGAACAGGGTCGACAATCCCAGCGCAATCACCGGAAACAGGACCGCGGCGTAAGCCGCGCGGTCGGCGCCGATACGCCCGACCAGCGTCAGGTACGAGCCAAAGGCGAGGATCGATCCGAACAGGGCGAGGTAGAGCAGCGATACGGTGTATGCCGGCGCCGGATCAAAATTGAACGGTACCCCGCTGAACAGCGCGTACACGAACATGATCGCGGCGCCATAACTCATTCCCCAGGCGTTGGTCTGGATCACCGGCATGCCGGCGCGCTGGTTGCGCGCGGAGATGATGTTGCCGACCGACGCGAGCCAGGTGGCGCCGAGACACATCCACAGGCCCCGCCAGGTGTCGGCGCTGGCATCCACCGCGCTGACTTCCGACCAGAAAACCGTTGCAATACCGCCGATCCCGATCGCCGCGCCGATAACGACACGGGCACTGACCCGGCTGCCGAGGAACAGCGCGCCGTTGACGATATTGAGCAGGATCACGGTAGAAAACAACAGCGCGATGATGCCCGAGGTCAACAACCCGGTCGCCCAGTAGAACACGAGGTAATTGGTGGAAAACAGGAACAGTCCCAGCAGCGCCATGTAGCCGTGTTGCACCCGGGAATACTTCAACGGGCGCCCGGTCAGCAGGCAAAACAGCAGCAGGATTACCGCCGCCAGCGCAAAGCGGTAAACCAGCGATACCTCCTCGGCGACGATACCGAGCTGGAACCTGATCGCGAACCAGGTGGAGCCCCAGATCAGCACCGCGGCCAGGTAGAGACTGACCGAGTGGGTGTACAAGAGTCGTTTTCCGTTATCGGGATTCGACCAGCGCGGCCATCCAGCAGTCGGCCAGCAGCTGCAGCAGGTTGCGGTAGTCGAACAGCAGGGATTCTTCCACCTGCGCCCCGTCGGCGCAATAGTCTGCGAGCAGCGCGCGGCTGTCGGCGTAATCGAGTCGCGCGGCATTACACAGGGTCGCGAGATCCCAGCAGGGTGACGCCATGGCGGAAAACTCCCAGTCGATCAGCCAGACTCGATCATGTCCGCGCAGCAGGTTAGCCAGCACCGGGTCGTTGTGCGATGGCACATAGTCACCGTCACGGTCCTGCACCTGTGGCCACAGTAGCCCGGCCGCGCGTACGCGGGCCGCGAACTCGGCCCGGCGCGACCGCGGCAGCAATGCCTGGTAGCGGTCGATCAGCGGGCCGGGTTCGGCCCGGCCACGAAACCGCAGCCCGCTGCGATGCAGACGACGCAGCGGCTCGATGACTTGCGCGCGCCGGCCTGGATCACGCAGGTCGTCCGCAACCAGGGTTTTACCCGGCCGAATCGTCGCCGTCAGCGACACGCCGTCATCATCGCGCCAGGCCGGCGTCGACGCGATCCCGAGCCCCGCCGCCATGCGCTGGTTGTCGGCCTCCGCCAGGCGATCGATATGCGGATTGGTTCGTGCGCGCGGGATCCGCAAGACCCAGTCCTGGTGTTGATTCCTGAGATGATAGTTCTCGTTGGTGTAGCCCGGCAGTGGCGTTATCTCGAAGTCGGCGGGCGCGTAATCGGCAAGCGGTTCGATTCGCCTGAACAAGGACGCGAGTCGGTCAGTATTCATAGCTCACCGAGGTAATCGCGCACGGCCGGCAGCTCGGGGGTGTCGAGCAGGGCCCCGGTCGAATCGATGGCCGCGATCCGGCCGTCGAGTACGAACGCGGTGCGCTCGGCGGCGATACGTGCGTCACGCGGTTGATGCGATACCATCAGCGCGGCCATCCGCCGTTCGGTGACCAGCGTTTTGACCAGCAAGATCAGCTCCCTGCGTTGCGCGGGTCCGAGCGCGCCAAAGGCTTCGTCGAGCAACAGCACGGGGCGCGCACGCACCAGTGCGCGCGCGAGCGCCGCGCGCTGGCGCTGCCCGCCGGAAACTTCGCCCGGCTTGCGTCGCTGCAGACCATCGAGATCGACCCGGGCAAAGGCCGCATCGACCGCGTCGCGCTGGTCCGAATCGAGTGACAGGGATGGCGCGATGCCAAGCGCAACGTTGGCGTAGAGATCGAGATGCGGGAACAGGTTGTGCTGTTGAAACACGATTGTGATGGGTCTTTCTGCCACCGGCAGAAGCTCGATCGGGCTGCCGTCGACGCGGATGCGGCCGGCACCGGGCTGCAGGAACCCGGCCAGCAGGTGCAGCAGGGTCGATTTACCGGCGCCGCTGGGCCCGATCAGGCATACCAGTTCACCGGCTTCGACGGTCAGGCTGAACGACATCGACGGGGTTGTGCTCGTGGCATAACGAAACGCGAGCGAATCGATTTCAAGCATCGCGACCTCCGATCACACGTTCGATCAGCCAGAACAGCGCCAGGCACAGCAATAGCAGCAGGCCCGCGCTGACCGCGGCTTCGTCGGTGCGGTAGGCGCCGAGCTGCTGGTAGAGCAGCAGCGGCAGGGTCGTGCTGTCGGACGAGCCGAACAGCGCGATCACGCCGAGGTCACCCATCGCGAGCACGCAGACCATGGCCGCCGACAGGCCGAACGCGCGCCGCAGCACTGGCCAGTCGATCCAGCGCCAGCGAGCCCAGCCGCGCAGGCCGAGGCTCTGGCACAACCATTCGTGACGCGCCTGGTGCTGGCGCAGCGCGGGACCGAGGCAGCGAATCACGAACGGCAGGCCCATCAGTGCATTTACCCCGATAACCAGTGGCAGTACCCAGTCGAACGGACTGACGTATGGCGACAACAGCACGAAGTAACCGGTCCCGAGCACCAGCGGCGGCACGACGTAGACCACCGAGGCCCCGGTCTCGATCCAGCCGGCGCGTTCGGCCCGTCCCCGGCGCGCCAGGTCGGCACTGGTGCGCAACAGTAACCAACCGGCGAGGGTCGCAACGAATGCCGCGCAGAAACCGATCGCGAGCGAGATCCCGGCCGCGCGCCACAGTCGAGGACGGCCCAGCATTTCCAGCGCCGGTCCACGCAGCGCATCCAGGGTCAGCGCCGCCAGTGGCAAGGCGACAAACAACGCCGCGATCATGATCAGCGGCAGCGCGGCACGAGAACGACGATGCTGCCCGGCGAGTATCGGCGCGGTATCGATTTCGACCTCTGGCAGGCGCTGCCAGCGCAGTGTTGCCAGCGCCACCAGTACACACAGACCGAGCTGCAGCAGCGCGAGAATCACCGCGCGCGGCGGATCGAAATCGAACCGCAGGGACTGGTAGATCGCAACCTCGAGCGTGGTGCTGCGCGGACCGCCGCCGAGCGTCAGCACCACGGCAAAACTGGTCAGGCACAACATGAACACCAGCAGCGCTACACCGGGTAGTCCCTCGCGCAGCGCCGGCCATTCGAGATGCCGCCAGCGCTGGCGGACGTCGAATCCGAGCTGCTCGCCGAGCTGCCAGTGATGCGCCGGGATGGACTGCCACAGCGGTAACAGCAGGCGTACCGCCAGCGGCAGGTTGAAAAACACGTGCGCGAGCAGGATACCGTTGAGGCCATACAGCGAGCGCCCCAGCGGCAGCCAGCCCTGGCTGCCGTAAACACCCACCACGCCCATGACCGCGACGACCGCGGGCACCACCAGCGGCACCGCGAACAGGCGCAGCACGAAAGCGCGTCCGGTGAAATCGCCGGCATGCGCCAGCGCGCGCGCGACCAGGATAGCCGGCGCGAGGCTCAAGGCGGTCGACAGGGTCGCCTGCCACAGGCTGAAGCGCAGCGCGCGCCAGACATAGGCACTGTTCCAGAACGCGAGGTCGGCGGTTTCCAGGCGGCCGCCGCCGAGCAACCCGGCCAGCGGCGCCAGCGTTACCAGCGCCAGCAGCGCCAGCACGGGGTAGGCCGATACCGGGCCGCGGATCACGCTGCCTGCCGGCTCAGCGGGTTACCGCCTCGAGCCACTCGTCGATCCAGCCGCGGCGTTCGCGCGCAACCTGCTGATCGTCGAACAGCAGTGCCGGTGACGGGTCGATCAGGTCGCTGAATTCCGGCGGCAGTTCCGTCGCCGGCAGCGCGGCGGGGTACATCCAGTTGGTCGTCGGAATGATGCGCTGGAACTCGCTGCCGAGCATGAACTGCAGAAACTCTCGCGCCAGCGGTTTTTGCTTGCTGCTCTTCAACATGCCGGCAACCTCGATCTGTTGGTAATGGCCCTCGCTGAAGCGCGCCGCGGCAAAGCGCCGATCCTGTTCGGCGATCATGTGGTAGGCCGGTGACGTGGAGTAACTCAACACCATGTCGGCTTCACCATCGAGAAACAGGCCATAAGCTTCGCTCCAGCCCTTGCTGACCGTCACGATTCTCGGCGCGAGTTGCGCCCAGGCCGTGGCCGCATCATCGCCGAAAACATTCTTCATCCACAGCAGCAGGCCAAGGCCCGGGGTCGACGTGCGCGGATCCTGGATCAACAGGGTCGGCCCGTCCCCGGCTTCGACCAGCTGGCGCAGGCTCAGCGGCGGGTCGGGGAGCCTCTCGCGATTATAAACGAAAGCAAAATATCCATAGTCATAGGGCAGGAAGAGATCATCCTGCCAGGATTCCGGCAATGCCGACGAATTCATCCGCAGCCCGTGCTCCGCGAACAGTCCGGTCGCGCGCGCTTCGGCGGTCAGGTTGGTGTCGATACCGAGCAGCACGTCGGCCTTGCTGGCGTCACCCTCGAGCCGCAGCCGATTGAGAATCGATACGCCGTCCTCGAGACCCAGCAGCTGCAGGTCGCAGTTGCAGGATTTTTCGAACGCGGCCTCGACCTGCGGGCCTGGCCCCCACTCGCTGGTAAACGAGTCGTAGGTGTAGACGACGAGCGTCGGTTGCGCGGCCGAGACGACTCCGGCGAACAGGCAGGCCAGGGCGACGGCAAAAAAGCGCGTAAAACTGAACATGAAGCGTCTCCATTCAGGTACAGATTCAAACGGAGAGATGGGGGAATACGCAGGATTCGCTCACATCCCTACGCCAGTATTAACTGGATCAGGTTCATCGGGTTGGCCATGGCCTCTCAGCTCGTGCGAGCACCCCGTAGAGGAGCCACGAAATATATTATCTTCGCCAGCAATCCGCAACCGTGTTACGGCGCATCAGTCTCGCCGAGCCGCAAAAGCAGGTGCGGGTAAAGCGGTTATCCGGGCGGACCGGGAGCCAGGAGAAACCCGTTGAATCCGGGTCACATTTCAGCCTTGTGAGCGGAATCGGGCCGGTTTAATCGCCCCGATTTACAAACCTGGCTAACCCCGCTTATGGGAACCATGGTTGCCCGGGATCCCGATAACCCTGGCGAAATCAACGGTGGAAGACGTGGCCCTCGCAAAGTTCCTCGAACAGGCGATAGGGCGTCTCACGCATACCGAGCGCGGCATAGGCCTGCTGTGCCGTGACGTTGGTGCGCTCCACGTATAGCCGGAAACCACAAACCTCGGGTTCCTGTTCGGCGAGTTCCTTGATGCGCGCGTAAAGCTCGCGGTACAGCCCCTGGCGGCGGTACTCGGGGCGCACGTAGACGCTCTGGATCCACCAGAACATACCATTGCGCCAGTCGCTCCATTCGGTGGTGATCATCAGCGACGCCTGGATACCGTTATCGAGCTCGACCACGAGATAGAATCCCCAGGCAGGGTTGGCAATCATGGTATCGACGCCGGCACGAATAACCTCGGGTACAAGTTCGGTGCTCTCGGTTTCGCGCGCCATGCGAATGTTGAAGTCGGCGAGTTCGGCTGCGTCCTGCGCCAGCGCCTTGCGGATAATCATCGTGGTTATGCCTCGTCTTACTTTGCCGCGCGCCTTTTTCGCCGCGCTTTTTTTGCCGCTGCTCGGTCGGCCTTGCGCTGCCGTGCCCGCTCCTGTTCGTCGGCAAATTCCGTCGGCGTTTCCAGGCACAGGCCACCCAGCTCGCCTGCACGCAATTCGCTGATCAACAGGCGCGAAACCTTTTCGAAATCGACGCGCCCGCCCGCAACGATACTGCCGCGTTTGCGCGCGATGGCTTCGAGCAGTTCGATCTCGTCGTCCGGCAGTGGATCGATATCATAGCGCTGAATTAGTCTTGCGGGATAGCTTTCGAGCATAAACTCGGCGACGAAAGCAGCGACATCCTGCAGTTCGAGCGCGGTATCCCGAATGGCGCCGGTTGCCGCCAAACGATAGCCGCTGGCCTCGTTTTCGATATCGGGCCAAAGCATGCCCGGCGTGTCGATCAGGGTAAGTTCGGGCGATACCTCGATACGCTGCTGCATACGGGTCAGGGCGGCCTCGTTACCGGTTTTCGCGATCCTACGGCTCGCCAGGCGGTTGATCAGGGTGGACTTGCCAACGTTGGGAATTCCGGCAATCAGCGCATAAATCATGCTGGAACGGTTCGGCCGGCGCGGTACCAGCGCGCGGCAAAGATCCGGCAGTTCGGCGATACGGTTATCGTCCAGGCTGGTCACCAGCGTGCGGGTTTGCTCCCTGGATTCGAACAGGTCCAGCCAGGCCTGCAGCCTTTCCGAATCCGACAGGTCTCCCTTGTTCAGCAGCTTGATCGCGGGCTTGTCGCGACGCAGCTGCTGCAGCATCGGATTTTCGCTCGATCCCGGCAGGCGCGCATCGAGCACCTCGATGACGAGGTCGACCTGCGGCAGGATCTTGCGGAATTCCTTGCTCGCCTTGTACATGTGGCCTGGGAACCACTGGATCATCTGCAGTTACCGAAAATACCGGACACACAACGGCCAACAGTCGCGATCGCCGGGGGATTGTTCGAATATTTGAATCCTATCTCAGTTTGGGTGCAAAAATCGCCTGCAGCGGCCGAATTTGAGCCTTTTCTGGTGAGGCAAAACGGTTAAACTAGCGCCATGGCGGAAATCAGGCATCGCGTCGGAATTCGAGGTAGCGCCGCGGACATCTATTTCCTGCTGACCACGGATGCCGGCCTGTCGCGCTGGTGGACGCGCGATATCCGCGGCAGCGGCGAGGTCGGCTCCGTGATCCGGTTTCGCTTCGGCGGCGATGGGCCGGATTTCGAGGTGATCGAGTTGCTACCCGATCGCCTGGTCCGCTGGCGGCATCGCGGCCATATGCCACCCGCGTGGCAAGACACGGAAATCCTGTTCGAGCTCCAGCCCGAGGGCAAGCAGACCTTTGTCAACTTCAGCCACTACAACTGGCGCGAAGCGGGTGAATTTCTGGCACACTGCAGCACCAAGTGGGCGATATTCATGATGAGTATCAAGTCCTGCATCGAGACCGGCACGGGCCACCCCTTCCCGGACGACGTGCACATCGACCTGGACGAATAATCGTGGACGATTCCGAAAACATCATTGCCGAGCTCGAGTCCGAATTCGTCGAGTTGTACAAGATCCTCAAGTTCGAAGGCCTGTCCGAAAGCGGCGGTGAAGCCAAGCAGGCAATCGCGCAGGGTCGCGTGCAGGTCAACGGCGAAGTCGAAACGCGCAAGCGCAAGAAAATCCGGCCCGGCGACCAGATCGATTTTATCGATCATCACATCGAGGTCATCGGCAAGGCCGACGACTAGGCGCGCGCTGCCCGCGCATCCGGCGTGAAGACGGGTGACGGCACTGGCGTGCCCGGTTAAAATACGCCGCTCCCGAAAACATGGCTCTGGATTTACGCTCCAGGAGGCTTTATGTCAGAACCCGTCGTGATAGCGGCGCTGTACCGCTTCGTGCGCCTCGACGATTACGTCGAGTTGCGTCAACCATTACTGCAAACCATGCTCGACCATGCGGTTCGCGGCACGCTGCTGCTCGCCGCCGAGGGTATCAACGGCACCGTGGCCGGAACACAAGCCGGTATCGATGCGTTGCTGGCACGCCTGCGCGCGGATCCAAGACTGGCCGACTTCGACTGCAAGTTGTCCTACGATCGCGAGCTGCCGTTCAATCGCTCGCGCGTCAAGCTCAAGCGCGAGATCGTCACCATGGGGGTGGCAGATCTCGATCCTTCGATGGCAGGAACTTACGTCGAACCGCGCGACTGGAATGCCTTGATCAGCGACCCGGACGTTACCCTGATCGATACCCGCAACGACTACGAGAGCGGCATCGGCAGTTTCAAGGGCGCGATCCACCCCGCGACCACGTCGTTCCGTGAATTTCCGGACTACGCGCGCGAGCACCTCGATCCGGCGCGCCAGCGCAAGATCGCGATGTTCTGTACCGGCGGGATACGTTGCGAAAAATCGACCGCTTATCTCCGGCAGCAGGGTTTCGACGAGGTCTATCATCTCAAGGGCGGCATCCTCAATTACCTCGCGCAGGTTCCCGAGGAAGAATCGCTGTGGCAGGGCGAGTGCTTCGTGTTCGATAATCGCGTCAGCGTCAATCACGCGCTGGAAAAAGGCAGCTACGATCAATGTCATGCCTGCCGGCGGCCGATCACCGAGGCAGACAAGCGGGATTCCCGCTACCGCGCAGGGGTGAGCTGTCCTACCTGTTTCGCCGAGAAAGACGAGGCCGAGCGCGCGCGTTACCGCGAACGCGAAAAGCAGGTGCGCCTTGCGCGCGCGCGCGGCGAAACGCATATCGGCGGTGACGTGGCGGCAACCGCGGCGGTACGCAAGTCGGACAAGTACCGGGCACGCCAGGCCCAGCGCGACAAGGCTGCCGGCTAGACGCGCTCGAGTTTTTGCAGGCGGTTGGAGTCGTCGATCCGGACGCGGAATCGTCCCTGGATGCCGTTGCAATCGACAAAGGGACGGAAGTTGCCCGCCGGCAGGCGCAGGCTCAGGCCCGCATCGGTCTCGACCAGGATGTAGCGACCGTCGCCGCGGTATATCCGCTCGGTTTCGCTTGCAGAAAGTGCCAGGCTGAATTCGTAAGCCGTCATCGCGATAACTGTTATAGTGCAGATCCGGGTCTTCGGGAACAGAACATGAAAACCATCGGCCTGATCGGGGGCATGAGCTGGCAGAGCAGCGTGCTCTACTACCGCATGCTGAACGAGGGTATCGAGCGCCGTCTCGGTGGCCTGCATTCGGCGCAGATCCTGCTCTACAGCGTTGATTTCCAGCCGATCGAGTCCCTGCAGCACGCCGGCGACTGGGACGGCGCCGCCGAGGTGCTGGCGGATGCAGCGCGCCGCCTGCAGGCAGGGGGCGCGGATTTTTTCCTGATCGGTACCAACACCATGCACCAGGTCGCCGACGCGGCCGGCGCCGCGGTCGACATTCCGCTGCTGCATATCGCCGATGCTACCGCGCGAGTACTGCAAAACGATGGCGTGAAGCGCATCGGGCTGCTTGGCACCGCGTTTACCATGGAACTTGATTTTTATCGCCAACGGCTGATCGACCAGTTCGGAATCGATGTCGTCGTGCCCGAGCTGCACGACCGGCAGATCGTGCACGACATCATTTACCAGGAGCTGTGTGCCGGCAAGGTGGACGACGATTCGCGTGAAGTATACCTGGCGGTTATCGAGCGCATGGCCCGGGAGCAGATCGACGGTGTCATTCTGGGCTGTACCGAAATCGGCATGCTGGTGCAACCGCAACACACCGCGATGCGGCTGTACGACACCACCGCCATCCATGCCGAGGCAGCGGTGGAACTGGCGCTTGCCGACAGCTGAGCGGCACGGCGGGGAGACCGCACCGCGCTGACCGATCATCGTTCAAGTCCTCGAAGCGAATTTCCGCATGGCTATCGCCTGCAGTTCATCGAGCGACGGCGTAGCCAGTTCTATTGTCAGGTCGGAAACCGGGAAAGCGCTGCAAAACAACACGTAGCCGGACACGCGCTGCTCCTCATCGAGCGCATCGGGCGGACCCGCGGGATAGACCACATTGCCACTGACAAGCCGACCGCGACAGGTTCCGCAGCGGCCACCACGACAGCTGTAGGGAAACAGCAGGTTAGCGCCATGTGCCGCATCGAGCAGCGACCGGTCCGGGGCGCATTCGAACACTTCGCCGCCGGGCAGCAGCGTAACTTGCCAGGGCCGGGCGCTTATGGTCAGGCCGAATAGCTGCGCTTGCTGTTGAGCCAGCGGACGATCGGATCCCACTGCTCGATATCGCGGCGCACCGAGTAGGGTGCCAGCTCGAAAATCCCGAGGCCGCGCTCGGCCGCACGCACGTAGTTCTGGGTTTCGCGCAGTACGCTGATGAACGGCGCCTTGCGCACCTTGCGCAGAAAGGCGTCGAGCTCGTGGTAAATATTGTAGTTTTCGCGACAGCGGTTGGCGATCAGCGCAACGCGGGCTTCCTTGCGCGCTACCCGGTTATTGTCCAGCACTTTCTGGATAAACGGCGTGGCCGCGCGCATATCGATCGGCGAAGGCAACACCGGGATGATGATACTTTGCGCCTGCCGCAGAAGATTGGCGAGCTCGCGCCCGTGCACCGCCGCGGGGGTATCGAAAACCACGAAATCGGTACTGCGCGGTACGCGCACACCGCCGCCCGAGCCATCGATGCCGTTGATCGTGCTGCGCCCTGCCGGTCGCGCATCGAGCCAGTCGAGGCTGGAGCCCTGGGGATCGAGATCGACCAGTGTCACCCGTTTGCCCTGGGTTGCATAGTAGCTCGCGATATTGGTCGCAACGGTGCTCTTGCCGGAGCCGCCCTTGGCGTTGAGAACCATGATCTTGCGCATGCCTATTCTCCGTGCTTGCTTGCCCTGTTGGCGCCGATTATCGTCGAATTCGGCACGTCGTGCAAAAAGCCTCAGTCGAGACCCAGCTCGGACCAGAGTGCATCGACCCTCGCGCAAACGTCATCGCTCATGCGAATCGGTTCACCCCACTCGCGTTCCGTCTCTCCGCCAATCTTGTTGGTCGCATCGAGGCCCATCTTCGAGCCAAGGCCCGATACCGGGGACGCAAAATCGAGGTAATCGATCGGGGTGTTTTCGATCAGCGTGATATCGCGCGCGGGATCCGTGCGCGTCGAGATTGCCCAGATTACGTCTTCCCAGCTGCGCGCGTCGATATCATCGTCGACCACGATGACGAACTTGGTGTACATGAACTGGCGCAGGAACGACCACACCCCCATCATGATCCGCTTGGCGTGACCGGGATACTGCTTGCGCATACTGACCACGGCAACCCGGTAAGAACAGCCTTCGGCCGGCAGGTAGAAGTCAACGATCTCGGGAAACTGTTTCTGCAGTAACGGTATGAAAACCTCGTTCAGGGCGAGGCCGAGGATGGCCGGTTCATCCGGCGGGCGCCCGGTATAGGTGCTGTGATAAATCGGATCGGGCCGCATGGTCATGGTTTCGATCGTGAACACCGGGAAACGCTCGACCTCGTTGTAATAGCCGGTGTGATCGCCGAACGGACCCTCATCGGCTTCGTCATTCGGATAGATGTAGCCTTCGAGTACGATTTCGGCACGCGCCGGAATGTCGAGATCGGACAACAGGGTTTTCGCGACCTCGGTTTTACGCCCGCGCAGCAGGCCCGCGAAAGCGTATTCGGACAGCGCATCCGGCACCGGCGTCACCGCCCCGAGGATGGTCGCGGGGTCGCAGCCGAGGACAACGGCCAGCGGAAAGGGCTCGTCACCGCGTTGCTTGCGCCAGGCCTGGAAGTCGAGCGCACCCCCACGATGTGCCAGCCAGCGCATGATGACCCGGTTACGCGCGATCACCTGCTGGCGATAAATACCGAGATTCTGGCGCCCGCCATCCGGTCCCCGGGTGGTGACCAGGCCCCAGGTGATCAGCGGTCCCGCGTCGCCGGGCCAGCAGGTCTGGATCGGCAAGCGGCCGAGATCGACCTCGTCACCGCTGAATCGAATTTGCTGGCACGGCGGTTTTTTCACCGTTTTCGGTGACATGTCGAGCACTTTCTTGTAGATCGGCAGCGTCTGCAGCGCTTCCTTGAATCCTTTCGGTGGCGCCGGTTCCTTCAGGAACGCGAGCAGGCGGCCTATTTCGCGCAATGCCGTGACCTGTTCCTCGCCCATCGCGCGGGCCACTCGACGTTCGGTACCGAAGAGGTTCGCCAGCAGGGGGACGCCGGTATCGCCGGCGTTCTCGAACAGCAACGCGGGGCCACCGGCGAGCAACACGCGATGTGATATCTCGGTCACTTCGAGGTCAGGGTCGACGCGCGCGGTGATACGCTTCAGATCACCGTCCTTCTCCAGCTGGTCGATGAAGTCTCGCAGGTCCCGGTATTCCATTTACCAGATCTTGATACCGTGGAACCTGGCCTTGATGCGGGATTCGACAATTTGCTTGCTGACGTAAAAGCTGACAGCGACGATGACGAGCAGAAACGGCACGATGACCGTCCAGAAACGCAGGAAAGTGTCCGTCAGCACTTCCAGCATGGGCATGCCATCGCTCTCCCGGCGTTCGAGCTCGAGCTGCTTCGCTTCGACCTCGGCCTCGAGTTCGAGTATCTTTTCATCGGCCTCGGTGCGGGCTTCCTCGAGTTCCTGCATCTGCTCCGCCAGAGCATTCATGTCCTGTTCGTACTGATCGATGACAACCTTGCTGTTGCCCAGTTTGTCTATCTCTGCCTGCAGTGCTTCCGTCTTGCGCTGTTCCTCGGCCAGCAGCAGATTTGAGGTCGGCTTACTGACCAGGAATCCTCGTTTGACCCAGCCGCGTTTGCCTTCGGGAGTCACCACCAGTGCATAATTGCCCTGCACCTGCTCGATTTCGAGCAAATCGCCCGATCGCAACAACTGTATCTGCCCGGTGCCGTTGGGATTGGCATATAGCGACAGGCGTAACTGGTCGGTGACGTACTGACGATCGCGGTCCTGGCTGGTTTCTTCCTGCGCGGCGGCGGACCACGCTTGCAGCATCAGAAGCAACGCAATTACAAGTTTTCTGCACATTAATTACTGAATTCCGCTGTGGCGCAACAGTGCATCGATTTCGGGTTCCCGTCCGCGAAAGCAACGAAAGGAATCCATCGCGGGACGTGAGCCGCCCTTTTCGAGCACGCATTGCAGAAATCTACGGCCGGTGTCCGGATTGAATATTCCTTCTTCTTCGAACGCCGAAAAAGCATCGGCAGATAATACCTCGGCCCACTTGTAGCTATAATAACCCGCGGCATAACCCCCTGCAAAAATATGTGAAAAACCATTTTGAAAGCGGTTGATGCGGGGTGTCCTGACCACGCTGACCTCGTCGCGTACCGCGTCCAGGATGGACTGGATATCGTCGGCACTGGCAACATCGTCGCGCATGTGCAACTGCAGGTCGAACAGCGCGAACTCGATCTGGCGCAACATCTGCAATGCGCTCTGGAAGTTCTTCGCCGCCAGCATGCGCTGGTAAAGATCCTCCGGCAGGCGTTCACCGGTCTGGTAGTGCGTCGCGAACAGGTCCAGTGCCTCCCGCTCCCAGCAGTAGTTCTCCATGAACTGGCTGGGTAATTCGACCGCGTCCCATTCGACGCCGTTGATACCCGCCACTTCGGGCACGTCGATACGCGTCAGCATGTGATGCAGTCCATGGCCGAATTCATGGAACAGGGTGAGTACTTCATCGTGGGTAAACAATGCCGGTTCGTCACCGATCGGCGGCGTCAGGTTGCAGGTCAGGTAGGCAACCGGCAGCTGGGTCTTGCCGTCGATCCGGTAGCGATTGATGCACTCGTCCATCCATGCGCCGCCACGCTTGTGCTCGCGGGCATAAAGATCGAGGAAAAAATAACCCATGGCATTGCCTTCGACGTCGTCGATTCGATAGAAGCCGACCGCGGGGTCCCAGCGCTCGATACCGTCACCCGCTTCCGAGATCTGCACACCGTAGAGACGCTTCACCACTTCGAACAGGCCGGCAACCACCCGGGTATCGGAAAAATAGGGTTTGAGGTCTTCGTCGGTGATGCTGTAGCGCTGCTGTTTGAGTTTTTCGCTGTAGTAGGGGTAATCCCAGGCTTCGAGCTCGCCTTCGAAACCGAGTGACTCGGCAAACGCCTGGCGTTCGGCAACCTCGTCCTGGGCTGCCTGGCGTGAACGCCTGGCAAGGTCGCGCAGAAATTCGACGACCTGCTCGACAGATTCGGCCATCTTGCTTGCGAGAGAATACTCGGCGTAGTTACCGAACCCGAGTAATTTGGCTTTTTCACGCCTTTTAACCACAATTTCCCGCATGATCGCCGCATTATCCCATTTTTTATCGGTAACACCGGCATCCGATGCACGGCTCACGTAGGCCTCGTAGATGCGCTGGCGCAATGTTCTGTCGTCAGCATGGGTAATGACGGCGAGATAACAGGGTATATCGAGCGTGATGCGATAACCCGGTAAACCCTTCTGCTCGGCCAGTTGCCGCAGCATGGCCCGCGCGTATTCGGGCAGACCGGCCAGTTCCCGTTCGTCCTCGACCAGGTATTGCCAGGCCTGGGTCGAATCGAGCAGGTTGTTTTCGAAACGGGACTGCAGTTCGGACAAGTCTTTTTGCAGCTGCTGGTAAGTTTCCCGATCGGCGCCTTCGAGATCCACGCCACCGAGGTGAAAGTGCAACAGCGCATCCTTGACGGTTTTTTGCCGGGCTTCATCGAGATGCTCGAAGTCGGCCGAGTCGGCAATCGTGCGATAGGCAGTATAGAGGTCGCGATTCTGGCTGATCTCGGTGCTCAGGTCGCTCAACAGCGGCAGGCAGCTATTATAGGCATCGCGCAGTTCGTCGCTGCTTTTGACCGAGTTCAGGTGGCGCACGGGAGACCAGGCGCGGTCTAGCCGGTCGCTAACCAGTTCGAGCGGTTTGATCAGGCTGTCCCAGTCCGACTTGCCCGCGGCGACCAGCGACGCGATCGTGGCCCTGTTCTCGGCGATCAGTGCACTGATCGCCGGCTGTACATGTTCGGGAAGTATTTGCTCGAACGGCGGTAAATCGTTTTGTTCGAGCAAGGGATTGGTGTCGGTATCAGGCATGGCGTCGGGTCTTTGCAGGCTTACGGGCGCCCGGGTTAACGATTTATATCCAGGGTCGAGCCGAATAGATGAGTATCAGCGCGGTGAAAATCAAGAATGCCGCGAGCACGGCGCCGTGAGACATCCATTTCTTGCGCCGAACGAGGCTTTCCTCGGGAATGGCTGACAGGATAAACGGACTGTTCTTGTCCTCCGCGCTGGCCAGCACGTGTTGCGGTTTGGCCTCGTCATGAATCTCCCGCTGTACCTCGCGACGTGCCGCGGCATAGATGTTCTGCCATTCATCCTTGCGAATCGTGCCGTCGCCGTCGACATCGAACCTTCCCAGGTGCTTCTGTGGCTGGAGGCGCCAGTCGGCGACGCGTTGCTCGACTCGCTTGTCGATATATTCCTCGGCCGGATTACTGTACACGGTGCGGAACCATCCAAGCGCATAGATCTCTGTCGCCGGGCGTATCAGTAGTTCGCGGAAACGGTATTTATGATTACCGAACGACACGTGCACCGTTTTGGCGGGAGGACGGCTCTTGGCGTCGG
Organism: Gammaproteobacteria bacterium; assembly: GCA_030066085.1. GTDB lineage: Bacteria > Pseudomonadota > Gammaproteobacteria. Next base: position 90,136 of record JASJCI010000031.1, read on the forward strand.
TATCGTGCCCGTACCAGGTCTTGCGCGTTTCCGGCACGACATGCGCGAAGTCCGGATCGACCACGCATTCACCGGTTTCGTCGACTATGCGGAACAGGTGTTCGCTGCAAAGATCGAGGATATTGCTCCAGCTGGTTCTTTTACCGGAACGCTGCTGGCGATCGATGGTGCAGTGATACCAGACGCAACGGCTGTTGCTGAAAGGCGAGACGATGACATCGTTCGGCAGGAACTCGGCCAGGCCTTTCAGTTCGACGTAACCCTGGGCCGCTGAACGAATCCTCGAGGTTGCCGTGGCATCCATCGAACGATAGCGCTTGTAGGTACCGTAGGCGAACACCACCAGGGCCAATAAAACAAACAGGAGGACTCCATTGAGCGCAACGTAGTCCTGCGCCGACATCCCTCCGACCTGTTGCTCGAGCCAGGGAAACACCGCAATGCTTCGAATCAGGTATTGAAGAGTTGCCTGACGTTGACGTCGGCAATTTCACCGGCAGAGAATTCCAGCAAATCGCGCGGCCCGAACCCGAGCAGGCGGGCTACGATGATATCGGGAAACTGCTCGATGCCGATGTTATTGATGTTGACGGACTCGTTGTAAAACTCGCGGCGATCAGCAATGGTGTTCTCGAGCGTGCTGATTCGAGTCTGTAAATGCTGAAAATTTTCGTTAGCGCGCAATTCGGGATAGTCCTCTGCCAGCGCAAACAGCTGGCCCAGTCCCATACGCAAGGCACCCTCGGCAATACCGAGTCCGGCAACGTCCTGGCTCTCGCGTGCCTGCGACACCTGTGCGCGTGCCTGCATGACTTTCTCGAGTGTTTCCTGTTCGAACTGCATGTACTGCTTGCAGGTCTCGACCAGCTTCGGTATTTCGTCGTGACGCTGTTTCAGCAGGACGTCGATATTCGACCATGCCTTGGAAACGTTGTGCTTTAGCCTGACGAGGTGGTTATAAATACTGACCGCGTAAATTGCGATGATGACGATAGCTGCCCAGAAAATGATGCTGCCGATATCCATCAGCCCGCTCTCCTTTATAATATTGAACTCTATATAGAGATATTTTCAATAAAATCAAGGATTTGCGTTTTTCTTGTCAGACGTCGAGGTTACTGACGTTGAGTGCGTTGCTCTCGATGAAATCTCTTCTCGGCTCGACCTGGTCTCCCATCAGGGTTGTGAACACCTCGTCTGCCGCGATTGCATCCTCGATCCGAACCTTCAGCAGGCGTCGGTTCTCGGGGTCCATCGTGGTTTCCCAGAGCTGGTCCGGATTCATTTCACCCAGTCCCTTGTAGCGCTGAATATGGAGTCCCTTGCGCGCTTCACGCATCAGCCAGGCGTGTACATCACCGAAACGAGTGACGGCCTGGCGTCGGTCGCCTCGCGTTACCTGTGATTCTTCCCCGAACAGGTCGGCGACCTGCTCGACAAATCGTGCTATCGGCTGGTAATCGGCGCTGGCGAAAAACTCCCCGCTGAGATCGCTCGCGGTAATAATGCCATGCAGTTTCTTTTCGACCCTGAGACCGAACTGGTTACTGTCCTCCTCGGCCGCCACTGACACAGTGTAAGACACCGCGCTCTCGCTTTTGCCGTTGAGTGCCTCGACCAGCAAATGACCCCATCGACCCATGGCCTCCTCGCTGAGAAGATCGGTCGCGCTCACCGGCGGCAAATCGACCAGCTCCTCGAGTATTTCACGCGGCGTATGCTGTTCCAGGCGATCGAAGATCGCCAGTACCGTCAGGTATTGACGCGCGAGATTTTCCAGCGCTACGTCAGAGATCGGTGGAGTATCTTCGGACAGATGCAGCTGGGCTCCTTCGATAGCCAGTTGCAGCAGGTAGGCATCCAGCTCCTTGTCATCCTTGACGTAACGCTCCTGCTTGCCCTTCTTGACCTTGTACAGCGGTGGCTGGGCGATGTAGACGTGCCCGCGCTCGACCAGCTCGGGCATTTGCCGATAGAAAAAGGTCAACAGCAGCGTGCGGATATGCGACCCGTCGACATCGGCATCGGTCATGACGATGATGTGGTGATAGCGCAACTTGTCGATATCGAATTCCTCGCGCCCTATTCCGCATCCGAGTGCAGTGATCAGCGTACCGACCTCGGCGGATTGCAGCATCTTGTCAAAACGTGCTTTTTCGACATTCAGGATCTTGCCCTTCAGCGGCAGAATCGCCTGGGTTTTACGATTACGCCCCTGCTTTGCCGAGCCTCCCGCAGAATCACCCTCCACCAGGTAAATTTCTGACAACGCGGGGTCTTTCTCCTGGCAATCCGCCAGCTTGCCGGGTAGTCCGGCGATATCCAGCGCACCCTTGCGGCGCGTCATTTCTCTCGCCTTGCGCGCCGCTTCGCGCGCACGGGCCGCTTCGAGTATCTTGCCCGTAATCGCCTTGGCATCGGCCGGGTTTTCTTCGAGGTAATCCTTGAGGTGCTCGCCGACCACGGATTCGACGATACCCTTGATTTCCGACGATACGAGCTTGTCCTTGGTCTGCGACGAAAACTTGGGATCCGGTACCTTTACCGATAGCACCGCGGTCAGCCCTTCACGGGCATCGTCACCGCTGGTCGCAAACTTTTCCTTTTTGACCTGATTGTTTTCCATGTACTGGTTCAGGGTGCGCGTCAGCGCGGTGCGAAACCCGGACAGATGAGTGCCGCCGTCTCGTTGCGGAATATTGTTGGTGTAGCAGAATATATTTTCCTGGTAAGAGTCGTTCCACTGCATCGACACCTCGACGCCAACTTCTTCCATCTCCATCTTGATGTCGATAACCCTGGCGTGGATCGGCGTCTTGTTCCGATTCAGGTGCTCCACGAACGCCCTGATCCCGCCCTCGTACTCGAAGATATCTTCCTTGTTGCTGCGCTCGTCGACCAGGTGTATGCGGACACCGGAATTCAGGAAAGATAATTCACGCAGGCGCTTGGCCAGTATGTCGTAGTGAAACTCGACATCGCTGAATATTTGCGGGCTCGGCGAAAATCGCAACTCGGTTCCAGTCTGATCGGTATCCTTGATTGCCTCGAGATCACCTTGCGGGACCCCGAGACGGTATTCCTGGGTGTATAGCTTGCCGTCGCGCTTGATCCGCAGGGACAGGGTTTCCGACAGGGCGTTGACAACGGATATACCGACGCCATGCAGTCCACCCGAGACCTTGTAGGAATTGTCGTCAAACTTTCCGCCGGCATGCAGAACCGTGAGTATGACCTCCGCGGCCGAGCGCCCTTCTTCTTCGTGAATATCGACCGGGATTCCTCGTCCGTCATCCTTGACCGACACCGAACCGTCGCTATGAATGGTTACCCTGATCTCGTTACAGTGTCCGGCAAGCGCTTCGTCGATCGAGTTATCGACGGCCTCGAAAACCATGTGGTGAAGGCCGGTACCGTCATCGGTATCCCCGATATACATACCCGGGCGCTTGCGTACTGCATCCAGGCCCTTTAGCACCTGGATGCTAGAAGAATCGTAATTCGACATTAAAGATTTAACTGGAAAATCGAGGCCTGATTATACCATGTTCCACGTGAAACAATTTAAATTCTTTCGTCTCGAACACCCCCGGCACAGTGTCGCTTATGTTACTGATAAATAACTGTAAATTCATCTCCGCGAGGATTTTGTAAACGCGGTTTTGAGCGCTCTGATCGAGCTCTGAACCCAGGTCATCGATCAGCAGGATTATAGGCTCCGAGCCGCAGCGCCCCACGATATCCAGCACCGCTACAACCAGCGCAACACAAAGACGCTTGGACTGTCCTCGCGACAGCATCTCGGCGCAGTTCCTGCCGTTGGTAGTCAGGTGAATATCGTCCCGATGCAGCCCTGCACTGGTATATCCGAGCTTGATATCCTTTTGCCGCAGGGCTTCGAGCCGGGCGGCCAGCCCCTGCCCCGGATCCCAGCTGCCCTGGTAAGACAACTCTATGCACAAATCATCAACCAGGTGTGCCAGCTCTCCCTGCAGCAATTCTACGATTCGATCGCAATACTTGCGCCGCATGCCGGCAATGATTTCCGCTGGCTGAGAGAGATGCTGGTCCCAGTAGTCCAGCAGCTGAAGATCACGCCGCGATTTGAGCAACCTGTTGCGCTGCCTGAGTGCATGCTGATACTTGATCCAGTGCTCGGTGTATTCATGTTCCACGTGAAACAAACACCAGTCGAGAAAACGCCGACGTTGCTGCGGTGAGCCATCGATAAGCCGGAACGTATCCGCATTGACCAGGTTGATCGGCGCCAGCCGGACCAGTTCGGAGCGACGCGCTACGTTCTCCCCGTCAATTCTTATTTGCAGTTTTTTACCGACGTTGCCGATTCCTGCCTTGAATTGCCCGAAACGAGCGAACAGCAGGAAACCCGGTTGATCATGCCGTACACAGGGGCGCAACTGATGGCTACGGAACGACCTCGCCTGGCAGGTCACGTGGATCGCTTCCAGCAGGCTGGTCTTGCCGGAACCGTTTTCTCCGTAGACCAGGTTTAACCGCGGGTGAAAATCAAGCGTGGTACTGGCAAGGTTACGGAAATCAGTCAGGCTCAGTTGCCTGATTGTCATCGAATCCCCGTACGGAATTACAACCGCATCGGCATGACCACGTACAGGCTGGATTCGTCCTCGCTGTCGTTGATCACGCAACTGCTGTTGGCATCCTTGAGCTTGATCTTGACCTTGTCTGACTCGAGTACGTTGAGTACGTCGATCAGGTAGGTTACGTTGAAACCAATCTCCATGTCGGCCTCGTCGTAACTGACCGGAAGTTCCTCTTCCGCTTCTTCCTGGTCCGGATTGTTTGCCTGGATAGACAGGTTGCCCGGTGACAGTACCAGGCGAATACCGCGGTACTTTTCGTTCGACAAGATCGAGATTCGACTCATGGACTGTTTCAGTACATCGCGCTCGACCTCGAGCATACGATTGCCGTCTAGCGGAATAACTCGCTGGTAATCGGGGAACTTGCCGTCAATCAGCTTGGTCGTGAACACGAGCGATCCCAACTCGACCCGCAGGTGATTCGGGCTCAGCACTATCCGCGCTTCCTCTTCGCTCCCGTCGAGTAACCGCGACAGCTCGAGTACGGCTTTACGCGGAATGATCACCTGGCGCTCTTCACCAATGCCCGTATCCATGGCTACCTCGCTCATGGCGAGCCGATGACCATCCGTAGCGACGAGCCGAAGGCAGTCGGATGAAATCTCCATCAAGATACCGTTCAGGTAGTAGCGCACGTCCTGCTGGGCCATCGCGAAACCGGTTTTTTCGAACAGGTTCTTGAACCTTTTCCGCGGTACGCCAAAACTGTGTTGGGCGTCAATCTCATCGAGGCCCGGGAAATCGCTGGCGGGCAGGGACGCGAGGGTAAAACGACTGCGGCCCGAAGTGAGCGATACCTTGTTGTCCGCGATCGCGAGATTGATACTCGCGCCTTCCGGAAGTGCCTTCGAGATATCGAGCAGCTTTCGCGCTGGAATAGTAGTATCGAAATCTTCCGCCGTATCCGCGGTTAATGCAGCAACCATTTCGATTTCAAGGTCCGTTGCGGTCAAACGTAAGTCACCACCCGTAGACTTCAGTAGGACATTGCCCAGTATCGGCAAGGTCTGCCGCCGTTCCACGGCTCCGATTACCTGTTGCAAGGGCGCAAGAAGATCTTCTCTTTTAATAGTTGTCTTCATTTATCTATATAAGGTTACTGTTTTTAACAATGGCTTTAACACTGTATAACTAAAATAAGTCTTTTACTTTCAACGACTTATTTCCCAATAGCCGGCTAGAAAACTGTCCGAAACCGTTTTCCAACCTGTGGATAACAGCGGGATAAATATGTCTGCCTGAATTATCAAATGCTTATCCACAGGTCGTCCAGCGAATGTTACGCTTTTCGCGTCAATTACTCAGCATCCGTGCGAGGATTTCGAAATCCTCGTCGATTCTGCGATCCTCCTGGCGTAACTCGTCTACCTTGCGGCAGGCATGAAGCACCGTTGTATGGTCCCTGCCGCCGAAGGCACTGCCGATTTCGGGCAAACTGTGTCTCGTCAGTGCCTTGCACAGTGCCATGGCTATTTGCCGTGGCCGCGTGATCGAGCGATTTCGCCGGCTCGACAACAAATCGGCCACGCGGATCTTGAAGTATTCCGCGACCAGTTTCTGGATGTTATCGATAGTGATTGGCTTGTCCTGTACCGCCAGCAGCTCCTTGAGTGCCTGGCGGGCAAAATCCTGTGTAATCGGTTCACCGGTAAACCGGGCATGTGCCACCACTCGTTTCAAAGCGCCCTCCAGCTCCCTGATGTTGGACTTGAATCGCTCGGCGATAAAAAAAGCGACGTCATCCGGCACATCGGCGTCGGCCTGTTCGGCCTTGCTATTGAGAATGGCCACGCGGGTTTCGAGGTCGGGCGGTTTTATATCGACCGCGAGCCCCCAGCCAAGACGTGAGCGGATGCGGTCCTCGAGGCCTTCGATCTCCTTCGGAAAACGGTCGCAGGTGATCACCATTTGTGCATGGGCTTCGTACAGCGAGTTGAAAGTGTGGAAAAACTCTTCCTGCGAGCGGCTTTTGTCGGCCAGGAACTGGATATCATCGATCAGCAGTGCATCCAGGCTGCGGTAGGAATTCTTGAAATCGTTCATGCGGCTGTGCTGCAAGGCCTTGACCATGTCGGACACGAAACGCTCGCAATTGACGTAGAGAATATTCGCCTCGGGATTGCTCTCCCTGATCTGGTTGCCAATGGCGTGCATCAGGTGGGTTTTGCCGAGACCTACGCCACCGTAAATGTACAGGGGGTTGTACTCCGAGCCTGGATTGTTGCCGACCTGGATCGATGCGGCTCGCGCCAGCTGGTTCGACTTACCCTCGACGAAGTTGCGAAAACGTTGCGCATCGTTCAGACCCGATGATCGATAGGCACGCGGTGGCGGGGCGTTGACCCCTGCTTCTTCAGGCTCCGGGCGGCTTTGCGATCCGATCGCGAGGCTTACCGAGATGGACTTGGTGTCGTCGAGGCTGGTGACCAGCTCGCGAATGCGGTCGAGGAAGTGCTTGCGCACCCAGTCCATGACGAACCGGTTCGGCGCCAGCAAGCGCAATGTGTTCATTTCCTGTTCCGCCTGCAGGGGCAGGATCCAGGTGTTCAACTGCTGTTCGCTTATTTCCCCCTCGAGGCAGGCCACGCACTGTTGCCAGATCGAATTCAAACCGGTTCACCATTCGTTGTGTCGAAAACGCCGTGTGGCGGCGCGAATCGAAGCCTGTTCCCGATCTCTACTCGTCGCGGAGAGCGGGAAAAAGACCCTGTTTTTAGAATTTTCGGCCGCAATTCCCGCCTTGGCGGGCCGATCCCGTTGCTCGACCGACAGGCTGCAATATTATACTTATCCACAGCCCGAGCAAAGAGGCAAAATCAAAATTCGCAGTCGCTGCCAGGATATTCGCCGAACCTTACCCACGATACCTTTCGCGATTGATGCCGCAAAGCCAATATAAAGATTGACGTGGCGCGCCTTGGCAAGTAAATTGTCGCGCCTTTGCTGAATTCGACGAACCAGAAACGCCGAGACGTCAGACATGAAACGTACTTTTCAACCGAGTAATCTGAAGCGCGCCAGAACGCACGGCTTTCGCGCCCGCATGCGCACCCGTGGGGGTCGCAACGTAATCCGCGCCCGACGAGCTCGCGGCAGGGCGCGTCTCACCCCGTAACGTGGCTGGCGGCGCCGGCGAATCGTTCTCCCGACGCCTGAGGTTAACCCGGGCGGACGAGTATCGGCAGGTTTTCAAAGACAATACCCGACGCAGCGACAGTTGCATGACCATACTGGTCGGTCGCTGCCTGGGTGAACGTCCCCGCCTCGGGTTTGCCATCGCGCGCAAACAAATACCGAAGGCCGTGCAGAGAAACGCACTCAAACGGCTTTTTCGCGAGAGCTTTCGCAGGAACCGTACAAGGTTGCCGTCGCGGGACATGGTAATTATGGTGAAGCGCGATATTCTGGCGCTCGACCGGGACCGAATAAGAGCCCGACTGGATCAACACTGGAACAGCATCATCGAGTCATGCGACAAATCCTGATTGGCCTGATTCGCCTATACCGCTACCTGCTAAGCCCCCTGCTCGGCCCGAGCTGCCGTTATACGCCGACCTGCTCGGAATACGCGCAGCAGGCGATAGCCCGGCATGGCGCCTTGCGCGGTAGCTGGCTGGCGCTGAAGCGACTCGGCAGTTGCCACCCATGGGGCTCCAGTGGCTACGACCCGGTTCCCGATACGCGGCAGGACCATCATCATGGATAATACCCGGCTGTTCCTGTTTGCCGCGCTGGTTTTCGTAGGCATGCTGCTGTGGCAACAGTGGCAGATCGATTACGGCCCGCAAGCGGAGCCACCGGCACAAGTCAGCGCCGGCGATACATCATCGGGAGCCGAGTCTGGTGATCTGCCGATTACCGATGATCTGCCGGAGCTTTCCGACGAGGTAAGTACCGCGGGAACATCGACCGAGACCGGTCAGGCTGCGCTCCCACCAGCACGCCTGGTCCTTGTCGATACCGACGTGATCGAAGCGCAAATCGATACTCGTGGCGGCGTCGTGCGCTCGCTGAAGCTGAAAAACTACCCGACCTCGCTCGAACAACCCGATGACTGGCTGGAGCTGGTGCATAGCGAAACCGATACGCTGCACGTACTGCAAAGCGGACTGCGCAACAAGGAAGAGCTGGCGCCTACTCACCACAGCATGTTCAGCGTCGCGCAAACGGAGTTCCGCCTGGCCGAAGGCGAGGATGAACTCGTCGTGCCCATGACCTGGGAGAAGGACGGTATCCAGGTCAGCAAGGAATATCGATTTCGCCGCGGCGACTACCTTGTCGACGTCATTCACAGGGTCGCCAACAACAGTGATAACGAATGGCAGGGCAGCCAGTACCGCCAGATCACGCGTGCACGTCCACTCGAGACATCGCGAATCCTCTACACCTACACCGGTGCGGTGTATTACAACGAAATCGACAAGTACGAGAAAATCGATTTCGACGACATGGAAGACAGCCAGCTGAAGTTCGAGGCCGACGGCGGGTGGATTGCGATGATCCAGCATTACTTCCTGTCTTCCTGGATCCCGGCGCAGGATGAGAGCAACCTGGTCTACAGTATTGCCAACACGCGCCGTCAGCCCGCCAGCTACACCATCGGCCTGCGCTCGCAGAACCGCGTCGTGCCCGCGGGGGGCAATACGGAATTCCTGAGCCAGCTGTTCGTCGGGCCCAAGCTGACGCAGCGACTGGAAGAGATTTCTCCCGGTCTCGAATTGACCGTTGACTATGGTGTGCTGACTTTTCTGTCGAAGCCGCTCTACTGGCTGCTTTCCTGGTATCACGGTTTTGTCGGCAACTGGGGTTTGGCGATTATTTTACTGGTGTTTACGGTCAAGGCAGTGTTCTACAAGCTGTCCGAGACCAGCTACCGCTCGATGGCAAAAATGCGCAAGGTCAGCCCGCGGCTGCAAACGTTAAAGGAACGTTACGGTGACGATCGCCAGCGCATGAACCAGGAAATGATGAAGATGTACAAGGAGGAGAAGATCAATCCGCTCGGCGGCTGCCTGCCGATCCTGATCCAGATCCCCGTCTTTATTGCCCTCTACTGGGCCCTGCTCGAAAGCGTCGAGCTGCGCCAGGCGCCTTTCGTCCTCTGGATCGAAGACCTCTCGGTGATGGATCCCTACTTCGTACTGCCGATCCTGATGGGTATCAGCATGGTTATCCAGCAGCGTCTCAACCCGCCGCCGCCAGACCCGATCCAGGCCAAGATCATGATGGCGCTGCCGTTCGTGTTCACCGTGTTTTTCGCATTCTTCCCGGCCGGGCTGGTGTTGTACTGGGTCGTCAACAACGTGTTGTCGATAGCCCAGCAATGGGTCATCACCAAACGTATCGAGGCGGGCGGCAACTAGCCGCTTCCTCTTTTCGCATACCCCGGCTTGCCCGATGTTCGCGGATGAAACCATCGCCGCGATAGCAACTCCCCCGGGTATCGGCGGTATCGGCGTTATCCGGGTATCCGGTCCGGCGGCATACCAGGTCGGTACTTCGTTATGTCAAAAGGCAATCGACGCGGGTGCAATACAGTTTCGCCGATTTATCGCCGCCGACGGCGATACGCTCGACCATGGTCTTTGCCTGTACTTCAGGGGACCGCACAGTTTCACCGGCGAAGACTGTATCGAGATCCAGGCCCACGGCGGTCCCGTGGTGCTCGACATGTTGCTCGAGCGCGTCTGTGAACTCGGTGCCCGACTCGCGCGCGCCGGCGAGTTTTCCGAGCGTGCATTCCTCAACGGTCGTATCGACCTGGCCCAGGCCGAGGCGATTGCCGACCTGATCGAATCCGGCAGCCGTGCGGCCAGCCGCGCCGCGATGCGCTCGCTGGAAGGACGTTTTTCCGAACGGGTACATGTATTGGTCGATGAAGTAATCGACCTGCGGGCGTTTATAGAGGCTGCGCTCGATTTTGCCGAGGAGGAAATCGATTTTCTCGACAATCGACAAATAGGCGAGCGCCTCGATAACTGCCGCCAACATCTCGACGAGTTGCTGGCGATGTCTGAGCAGGGACGCACACTGCGGGAAGGTCTGAGCGTGTCGCTCGCCGGCCTGCCCAACGCGGGCAAGTCGAGCCTGCTCAATACCCTCGCGGGGTACGATGCCGCGATCGTGACCGATATCGAAGGCACTACTCGTGACGTACTGCGCGAGCACATGTCGTTGAAGGGCATCCCGGTCAGGATCAACGATACTGCCGGCCTGCGCGACGCGCAAAACCCGGTAGAAGCGGAAGGTATTCGGCGCGCCTGGGCAGAAATCGAAAGCGCGGATATCGTCGTTTACCTGGTTGATGCGCAGCGCGGAATCAGCAATGCCGATCGCGAGATCCTGCATAAATTACCCGCGGACCGAACGCGTCTCGTGTATAACAAGGCAGATCTGCTCGAGGAGGATTCGGCCAGGAACCCGGATGCCATGTATATCTCGGCGCGCGACGGGGACGGCATCGAAGAACTGATAGAAGCCATCACCGATCACAGTGTCGACTTCAACCAGGACCACCAGGTCTTTCTTGCGCGACGCCGGCACGTCGATGCCCTGCGGCTGGCGCGTGATGCCGTGCTTGCCGCCGGCGCGAGTTTTGCCGAGGGGGCTGGCGGTGAACTCATGGCGGAGGACCTGCGGCAGGCGCAGCAGCAGCTGAACGAGATTACCGGTGAATTCACCAGCGACGATCTACTCGGCAGGATCTTCGCCCGATTTTGCATCGGTAAATAAATCCAGCCGGGCGGCCAGCCGCAACTCCGCTATGTTGCGATACTCCTCGGGCGGCTTGACCAGGACCAGGTCGCCGGTCAGCGGGAAGGCCAGGTCGTGCAGGCGTGAAAGCCAGAATCGCAGCGCGGTAAAGGCCAGCATCGCCGGCAGGGCACGCATCTCGGTCGGCAACAGCGCGCGTTGCGCGCGATATGCAGCCAGCGTGGCATTCACTCTTGCCGGGATCAATTCGCCGACGCCGTCGATACACCAGTCGTTGAGCAGTACCGCGATATCGAAGCAGAAGTTGTCATGACAGGCGTAGTCGAAATCGAAAATACCCCCCAGTTCACCGTTCATAAACATGGCATTGTCGTGAAACAGGTCTGCATGTATCGCGCCGGCGGGCAGGGTAGCCGGATCGATTGCTGAAACCCGGCCAAGCACGTCGTCGATCAGGCTCCGACCGCTATCGTCCATTTGTTTGCGTAACATTTCGCGCATCGACAGTATCCACTGTTGTCCGCGGGGATTGATGCGTCGCGCAGAGTAACCCGCGCCGGCGAGATGAAAACGGGCCAGCTCCGCGCCGATCGCGGCACACTGCCCGAGATCGGGATTCGCTGCCACTGCGCCGGGCAGGCGTTCGATGATCGCGGCGGGCCGTTGATTCAAAACCTTAAAAAGCCGGCCCTGTCGATCGATTACCGGCCTCGCGCAGCGGACACCATTACCCGCGAGGTGGCGCTGCAGTCCGAGAATATAAGCGAGATCCCGCGGCGCGTGATGCTCGTAGAGGGTAAGGATAAAGTCACCCGCGGCAGTATCGAGTCGATAATTCGAGTTGGTGACGCCCGCCGCTATCGGTTCGAGCAAGCGCGCTTCGCCGATATCGTAGCTCTCGAGAAAATCCGCCAGTTCGGCACTGTCGACCCGGGTGAAAACTGACATCGGACGGCCCCACAAAGCATTGATACCGCGCGAGAATGCCGCCGCGGCTGTGTTATGATCGAGCGCAACTGTCTCGTCATTTTAGCGGACGCTATGAATCAAGAGAAACAAAAAAAACTGGTGCTGGTGGACGGCAGTTCATACCTTTTCCGGGCATTTCATGCGCGCATCAACAGCAACCTGAGCGCGCCCGACGGTTTCCCCACCCAGGCGATTTTTATCGTCGTCAACATGCTGCGCAAACTGCTCAAGGACGAGGCCCCGGACCGCGTGGCGGTGGTGTTCGACGCCAAGGGCAAAACGTTCCGTAACGATATTTATCCCGAATACAAGGCGAATCGACCGCCGATGCCGGACGAACTGCGCATGCAGATCGAGCCGCTGCACGAAATCATCCGGGCCATGGGCCTGCCGCTGCTGTCGATCGCGGGCGTCGAGGCGGACGATGTCATTGGCACGCTGAGCCGCGAAGCCGCCGAGCAGGATTACGCCGTTTTGATATCTACCGGTGACAAGGACATGGCGCAGCTGGTCAATACCCGTGTGCGGCTGGTCAACACGATGAACAACCAGTTCCTCGACGAGGCAGGGGTCGAGGAAAAGTTCCAGGTCCGCCCGGACCGGATCATCGATTACCTCGCCCTGATGGGGGACAGTTCCGATAACATACCCGGGGTACCAAAAGTGGGGCCAAAGACAGCGGCAAAGTGGATCGCCGAGTATGGCAGCCTGGATAACGTGATGCAGCATGCCGAAGATATCGGCGGCAAGATCGGAGAAAATCTGCGTGCGTCGCTCGACTTCCTGCCCATGTCATACGACCTGGCGACGATTCGCCTCGATTGCGATACCGGCGTTACTATCGACGAGCTCGCGGCCGCTGCCGCGGATACCGAAAAGCTGGCGCAGCTTTACCGGCAGTATGGATTTACTCGCTGGCTCGACGAGCTGGACGCACCCGGCGCCAACGAACAGCAGCAAGCGGCGCAGGAACGGGGGGAATACAGCTGCGTGCTGACGCGTGAAGATTTCGACGCATGGCTCGAACGCCTGCGCGAGGCCGGTAGTTTCGCGGTCGACACCGAGACCACCAGTATCGATTACATGCGCGCCGAGCTCGTCGGTATTTCGCTGTGTGTCGAGAGTGGGCGGGCCTGTTACATTCCGGTCGCGCACGCATACGAGGGAGCGCCGTCGCAACTGGACAAGGCGGAAGTGCTGGCGGCGCTCAAGCCCCTGCTCGAGGATCCGGCTGTCGCCAAGATCGGGCAGAACATCAAGTACGATGCTCATATATTCTGCGGGGAGGGTATTCGCCTGCGAGGCATGGCTCACGACACCATGCTCGAGTCCTACGTGCTCAACTCGACCGCCAGCCGGCACAACATGGATGCGCTTGCGCAGCACTACCTTGGTTACGAGACCGTGCATTACGAGGATATTGCCGGCAAGGGTGCCAGGCAAAAAACCTTCGACCAGGTCGAAATCGAGCCCGCTGCCGATTATGCTGCTGAAGACGCCGATGTAACGATGCGCCTGCACGAAGCGCTGCGCTCGCGCCTGGCCGAGTGCGAAAGCCTGGAGCGCGTTTACCGTGAAATCGAGATGCCGCTGGTCGATGTGTTGCTGGAGGTCGAACAGAACGGTGTGTTGATCGACGAGCAGTTACTGCAGCAGCAAAGCCGGGAAGTCGACAAGCAGATGCAGGGGATCGAGCAGGCGATATACGCCGAGGCGGGACAGGTATTCAACCTGAGTTCGCCCAAGCAGATCCAGGAAATACTGTTCGAAAAGCTAGAGCTGCCGGTTCTGCGCAAAACACCCAAGGGACAACCGTCCACCGCCGAGGATGTACTCGAGGAACTGGCCCGCGACTATGAAATCCCCTCGCTGATTCTCGAACATCGCGGGCTGCACAAGCTGCTATCAACCTATATCGACAAGCTTCCGCAGGAAATCTCGCCCCGCACCGGCCGCGTGCACACGTCTTACCAGCAGGCGGTGGCATCTACCGGGAGACTTTCGTCCACCAGCCCGAACCTGCAGAACATTCCGATTCGTACCGCTGAAGGCCGGCGTATACGCGAGGCTTTCATTGCCCCGCCCGGGTATCGCATTCTCGCGCTCGATTACTCCCAGATCGAGCTGCGTATCATGGCGCACCTGTCGGCGGACGATAACCTGCTGCGCGCTTTCGACCAGGGCCTGGACGTGCATCGTGCAACGGCGGCAGAAGTGTTCGGCAGCGGTCTCGACACGGTCACTGACGACCAGCGTCGGGCGGCCAAGGCGATCAATTTTGGCCTGATTTACGGTATGTCTGCGTTTGGCCTCGGCCGCCAGCTAAACATCGGCCGCAACGAGGCGCAGCAGTATGTCGACACCTACTTCGAGCGCTACCCGGGCGTGCGTCGTTACATGGAAGAAACCAAGCAACGCGCCCGTGACCAGGGATTCGTCGAAACCGTGTTCGGCAGGCGCCTGCACCTGCCCGATATCCATGCGCGCAACGCCAATGTTCGCCAGTATGCTGAACGCACCGCGATCAACGCGCCGATGCAGGGCACTGCCGCCGATATCATCAAGCGCGCGATGATTCGCGTTCAGGGCTGGCTCGATGGCAACCGGCCGGACTGCCGCATGATCATGCAGGTGCACGATGAGCTCGTATTCGAGGTGGCCGAGGGAGAAGTCGAGGAGTGCCAGGACGGGATCGCGGCACTGATGACCGGCGCCGCCGATTTATCCGTGCGGCTGGAAGTTGACGCAGGCGTCGGCGCCAACTGGAACGAGGCCCACTGAGTCCGGGCCCGGCGTGGAGTTAGTTGCGACCTGTCACCAGGCGGTGGCAACCAGCGTACGCGGTATGCCCGCTCGAAAAGCCGTTACCTTTTGCAGCGCCCCTTGATTTTCGGTGATCCGGACCCTATCTCCCGACGTATCAGTTTCAGACCCGGGAACTTCAGCCCTGACCCCTGGTCTACCCAGTAGCGCTTTAGCCCAGCGCTATGTCCGTTCTCCCTCCTATGAGCGGACAAGGATCCGGGAACCCCATCCGGATCGTTCATTTTTCCCTGGCAGCTCGCTGCCAGGGTTTTTTGTTTTTATTCGGCGCGTTCAGGTTTTATACGCGCCGATCTCACCGAAATCAAGCCACAAGCGGCAAATTCGCTCGAGGTCATCCAGGCCCGAACGGTTGATCACCGACAGGGTAGATACCGTGTGTGCCGCGTTGGCGAGGTGTTGCCGTGCCTCGTCCACCGCGCGTCTTGTGCCTGCCCGGGAGAGCTTGTCGGACTTCGTAAGAAGAACGTGAAGCGCAAGCTGATCTTGCGTCATGTCGATGAGGGCCTGGTCGAGATCGCTGATGCCGCGGCGAATGTCGACCACGATGACCAGGCCCTGCAATGCCCGGCGTTCGAGCAGAAAACGGGTCAGTACCTGGTCCCAGTGATTGCGCATGCTGCGCGAGACCCTGGCGAAGCCGTAGCCCGGCAGATCCACCAGGCGTCTTTCTTCATCCAGTTCGAAGAAGTTGATCAACTGGGTGCGCCCCGGCGTCTTGCTGGTCTTGCACAGGTTTTTTTGGCGCACCAGGCAATTTATCGCGCTCGACTTGCCGGCGTTGGAGCGACCGGCGAAAGCAACCTCGCGCCCGTGGTCCGGCGGCAGTTGTGACAGCTCGAACGCACTGGTGGCGAAGCGAGCCTGCTTGAACGACAGGGGCATGGCGCAGGGCTGCCTTATTGTTGAACGCGTGGCCGGTGTATGATATACATTTGCGCCCTGAATTTCCGTACCGATTTCCCCTGGAGTAGTAATGAAACTGAGCCATTTCGGAGCCCTGCTGGTGGCTGCCGCCTCCCTGTTGCCTGTTACCGCGTGGGCAGCCGATATCGAGGCCGGCAAGGCGAAAAGCGCCGTTTGCGCGGCCTGTCACGGAGCGGATGGAAATAGTAACAATCCGATCTGGCCGTCGCTCGCTGGCCAGCACGCGTCCTACATTTACAAGCAGCTCACCGATTACAAGGCCGGTCGCCGCGTCAATGCGTCGATGGCGGGAATGGTCGCGATCCTGAACGACGACGATATGAAAAACCTCGCGGCTTACTATGAAAGCCTGGAATCGAAGCCGGTGGATTTCAACGCCGACCTCATTGAAAAGGGCGAAAATATTTACCGCGGCGGGATTACCGAAACCGGTGTTGCTGCCTGCATGGCTTGCCACGCACCGAACGGTAAGGGTAATGGTCCCGCAGGCTGGCCTTCGCTCGTGAACCAGCATCCCGAGTATATTGTCGCCCAGCTCCAGGCCTTCAGGGCCGAAATGCGCGCCAACGACAGCGGCCGAATGATGCGTAACTCGGCCAAGCGTATGCTCGACGATGAAATGGAAGCGGTCGCCGCCTACCTGGCCGGCATTCGTTAGCTCGCCCGGAGCCGTTAAGCGGCGATTAATCGCGCCGGGGTAAAACTTATCCCGTTCGCTCCGGTCGAAGCCCTTTTTGTGGAGATTACTATGATCAAGCGTTGGCTTATCGCCTGTTTCATGCTCGGTCTCGTTGCCAACGGCGCGTTCGCGCAATCCGCGTTCGTTGCCGGCAGCGATTATCAGCTGATCGATCCGCCGGTAGACACGGGTCAGCCCGACCAGGTCCTGGTCACCGAGGTGTTCTGGTACGGCTGTCCGCACTGTTTCCGTTTCGAACCCTACGTCGAGCGCTGGTCGGCTAACCTGCCTGACGGCGTGATATTCGAGCAGCTGCCCTCGGCTCTGAACCCGCGCTGGACGGAACACGCACGTGCTTTTTACTCGTTCCAGCTCATGGGCGCGCATGACAAGCTGCACAAGGCCTTCTTCGATGCCCTGCACGTCGAGCGTCAGCGACTTTTGAGTCTCGATACGATTGCTGAATTCGTAGCCGCGCAGGGATTCGATGAAGCGGCGTTCCGCAAGCACTACTTTTCTTTCCCGGTCGAAACCCAGATCCGCCGCAACGTGCAGAAAGAAAAGCGCTACGGTCATCGCGGGGTGCCCGCCGTCATCGTCAACGGCAAGTACCTGGTATCGGCCACCCTTGCTGGCAGCAACGAGCGCATGATCCAGATCATGAACCACCTCGTGAGCAAGGAACTCGCGCAGTAACCGGGCAGCGGCCGCCGCGCCGATATCAGGACTGGCCGGTACTCCAGCTAAAGCGCGCGATCGCGATATTGCCTTTGCCGTGATACTCGAGTGATTCGCAGAGGTCGCGAATCAACAGGATACCGCGGCCGCTGAACGCGGTTTCGTCATCCGTGGTCGGCGCGTGGTTGGCAAAGTCGAATCCCTTGCCGCTGTCCTCGATGCGCAACAGGATGCTGCGCCGCGTCGATTCCTGTTCGACCGACAGGTTGAAGATCACGTAGCCCGAATCCAGGCCGGCCAGGCGCTGCTCGCGTGCCTGGAAGTACTGGCCGAAACCGGCCGGATCCGCCTTGAGGTTCGAATCGAGGCCCAGCACACCGTGATCGAGCGCGTTGACGTAAAGCTCGGTGATAACCGTAAACAGCGACTGCCGCTCCTCTTCCAGCGCTTCCATTTCCATCAGGTAGTTGACCAGGATCGGCACCGGGTTGGTCTCGCGCAGGCGTGGGCCATTGAAACGCAGCGAGAGTTTCCATTCGCCGCGATCGCCGACGGTAAGCGGCGTCGGCTTGATGTAATCGTGTATCTCGATTTCGGGCAGCATGTCGTGCACGCACGAGATTTCGACCAGGGTTACGTCGTCGGCCTGCGTGGTATGCGCGCCACAGAAGTCGTCCAGCTCTTCGAGTACGTTATCGAAAATGCCGTCGCGTGGCGCATGCTCGATCGCCCTGAACAGTCGGTCGTTGCCGAACTCCCGATCGTCCGCGTCGCGTGCCTCGGTGAGGCCATCGCTGTGCATCAGTATCTTGTCGTTGTAGCTTATCGGTGCGTACTGCAGCATTTCCTTCGGATCGATCGAGGCCTGCACTCCCAGCGGCAGCTCGGTAGACCTGAGCCGGTGTTTTATGCGCCCGCTCTCGCCATCGATGATCAATACGTCGGGCATTCCGGCGTTGAAAACGCGCACGTGCTCCAGGTCGTGGTTGACGACGACCAGCTGTGCGCCGAAGAACATGCCCACCGGCAGCATGGCTTTCAGTTTCTTGTTGATTCCGTTCAGGATGTCTTCCGGGCTGAAGCCCTTGGTAGTCATCGCGCGAAAAACCTCCGATACCGGCATTGCGCCGAGTGCCGCCAGCAGGCCGTGACCGGTAAAGTCCCCGCACAGGAAAAACAGGTCGCGAGACGGCGAATAGGCCGACAGCACCATGTCACCGCTGAATATCCCGGCCGGGCGAACCACCTGGCGTAAGTGGTGGTTTTGAATGTTGCTGCTCTGAATCGCGTTGATAAAAACCGACTCGGCGATTTCCTGTTCCCGGTGGATCATGCTGTACATGCCCTGCACCTCGTGATTCAGTGCGGCAATACGCTGCATCGAGTGAATCTTGCTTTGCAGGATCAGCTTGTCGTAGGGCTTGACCAGGAAATCGTCGCCGCCCGCTTCGATACACTGCGCCAGCGCTTCTTCGTCGGTCATCGCGGTCAGAAAAATTACCGGTACAAAACGGTTGGCCGATGCGGCCTTGATCTGGCGGGTAGCCTCGTATCCGTCGATCAACGGCATCATCACGTCCATGAAAATGATGTCGGGGGCCTCGCTGTGAAACAGGTCGATGGCTTCTCGGCCGTTGAGCGCCTCGATGGTTTCGTAGCCCTGCTTGTTCAGCAGGGAGCGCAGTATCAGGCGATTGGTTTTCTCGTCATCGACGATCAGCGCCTTGCCTGGACCCGCGCTACTCATACTGTCAACCGCCCGCCGAGTGGCCGGCGCAGGGTTACGCCGCGACCTGGCGAATTAAACGGATGCAGGGTGAAAAGGTACTGCATGGGTGAGGGCGAAGCTCCTGGCCGAAACCGTGCGACGATGCGATGCGGTTCTGTTCTGTGTAGTCAATAACCCGGGCTTATTCAAGCCGAAGGCTGTGGCGCGGACTCGGGCCATCCGAGTCGAACCGCGAGACCGGAATGGCGCCGGGTCAGCCTGGCGACAGTGTGCCGCAACACCTCCGGTGACGCCAGTAAGCCAAACTCGTGCCGTGCGCGCGTGATGGCGGTGTATAGCAGTTCACGTGTCAGGACTTCGGCGCCGACGTCGTCGGGCAAGAGCAGCAGTACCCGGTCGAACTCGGAGCCCTGCGACTTGTGTACGCTGATCGCCCAGGCAGGCAAGTGTTCCGGCAGGCGATTGAGCGCAACATCGCGCAGACTGCCCGTGCTGTCGCGGAACCAGGCACGCAGACCGTCGCCTTCGTCCCACAGAATTCCGGTATCGCCGTTGAACAGGCCCAGCTCGTAATCGTTGCGCTGAATCATGAGGGGCAAGCCATGGAAGTAGTCGTCCGGGGCCATGCCGTTGCGCCTGAGCAGTTTGTCCGAGATCGCCTTGTTCAACGCGAAAACACCTCGTGGGCCAAAATTGACCGCACACAGGATTTGCGAGCGATCGAATGCCGCCAGCGCAGCGGCGGGATCGGTGCTGGCGAAAACCGCCTCGCAGTCTGCCAGCCACGGGCCGATTACCCCGGCACCAGGCGCCGCGTCCTGTTCGCGGTGCCAGGTAAGGCCTGAGCCCGCAGCCATCAGCTGCTCGGCCATTGGCGCATCTCCCTGGTTGACTCGCGCCGCCAGCAGGGCGATAGCGCTGTCGCTGGCGAAACGATAGTTGTGCCGCAGTAAGGAAAGTGCATTTGCTATCGGTGGCTCGTTGCCGCTGGCTGCAAGCCCGTGACCGGTTATGTCGCCGAGTACATTACCGGCAGCCACCGACGCCAGCTGATCCCGATCGCCGAGCAGGATCAGGCGCGTGTCGGGCGCCAGCGCCTCGAGCAGGTGATGCATCAGCTGGAGGTCGATCATCGATGCTTCGTCGATCACGATACAATCGAAAGGCAGGTTCTGGCGGGCATCGAAGCCGAATCGGTGCTGGCGATAGCCTAGCAGGCGATGCAGCGTTGTGGCCTCGTCCGGTAGTTGCGCGCGCAGCGGGCTGTCCGCGTCCAGCTGGCGCTCGATCGAATCGAGCATACGCGCCGCGGCCTTTCCGGTGGGTGCCGCCAGCGCAACGCGAGTCGTAGGGTCCAGTTGCAGCAGCACCGACAGCATCCGAACGACGGTGGATGTCTTGCCGCTGCCCGGCCCGCCGGAAATTACGCTGAACTGGCTACTCGCCGCGCGCAGGATCGACTGGCGCTGGTCGTCGTCGAGCGGAGTTCCCTCGGAAAGGCCTGCGTCGACCTGCTCGATGCGTGGCGCGGGCAGGCCAGAGGGCACCAGTCGCGCCTGGATTCGCTCGGCAACGCGGCACTCGTACCACCAGTTGCGATGCAGGTACAAACGTTCATGATCGAGCGTCAGCGGGCAGCGCTCTCCGGCCGTGCCAACCAGCGGACTGCGCTGCAGGCAGTCGAGCCATTCCGCGGTCGACGGCAGGGCAAGATCAGCATCTTCGCTGGCGAAGGCAAAACCACCGGCAAGCTCGGCCAGGTGAATGCAGGCACTGCCGCGCTGGTTTGCCTCGCACACCAGCGCCGCGCTCAGGATCAACAGGGGTTCGGCAACTGCTGGAGAGCGTTGCGCAACAAACTCGGCAAAATGAAAACTCAGCCATTCGAGGCCACCCTGGCGGGCGAGCTGGCGCAGCTTGCCGATCATACTGTTCCGGCCTCCTCGGGCCGGAAGCCGAACAGGCTTTGCAGCGCGATCAGGCGTCCTCGTGCCGGGCGCTCGAAATGTACGCCGTAGCGCGCGCCCGTCGATGTGCGCATCGCGCGCAGGAAAAGATAGTAGCAACCGCCGAAATGGCGATCGTAGTCATAGTCGCGCACCCGGGTTGCAAGATAGCGGTCGAGCGCCAGCGTATATATGATTGCCTGCAGGTCGTAGCGTCGTTCGAGCATCGCACGCGCCAGTGCCGGGGGCGCGTAATCCTCCAGTTGCGACCCGAGGTAGTTACTCTTGTAATCAGCGAGGTAAAAGCGACCGTCGTGTTCGAACACGAGGTCTATGACACCGGTGAGCAGACCCCGAAAAGCAGCGGCCTCGATCGGCTGCAGTGAATGATCGACGTCCTGCTGCAGCAGCCGATTGATCGCATCGGCATCGAAATGGTCCAGCGCCAGGTCGAACTTGAGTTCATTCAAGCGCCGGTTTGGTGACAAGCGCTGCAGGCAAAGCCCGGCCGGGCCGATTTCGCTGCTGACAACCTGTTCGATCCAGCCGAGCAGCGTGCTTTCATGCTCGCCGGCCGGCAGGCCGTGCGTGGACAGGCATTGCGCGATGCGCGCGCCGAGCTGCGGCTCGACCGCCGCGGTGAAATCGAGGTGTTCGAGTAGTTCGTGCAGCAGCAGGCCGACGTGACTACCCGCGGGAAAGTCGAGAATCGGATCACCACGGCTGCGGTCGTCACCCGCCAGCGGCGCCTGGTGAACATCCCGCGTCAGGCTGCTGAAACTGCCGATGCGCCAGGCCAGGCCGAGATCGCGCTCGAACCGGGCCGCTTCGAGATCTTCCCTGGCGGCAGCCTGCTGCCGACTGGTGCGAGGGATATCGACATCCGGCAGGTCCTCGACCGCAATGGCGCGGCAGTCGCGCGCCAGGTCGTCGATCTGTTCGAACATGAGTTTACGATCGGGAATACCGTCCGGCAGCGAAGTGGCCAGGTCCGAGGGTGTCTGCGTCGAGTGCAACAGCCACGCCAGCGCCGAATGCTTCGGTTGCCCGGCTGACCTGCCGTCGCCCACGTCACCCCAGGCGACATAGAGCTTGGAGCGCGCGCGGGTCAGCGCAACATAGAGCAGGCGCAGATCCTCGGCAAGACGTTCGCGTTCGAGCAACAGGGCATTGTCATCGAAATCGGCGCTGCCGATGTCGAAACAGGCCGTATAGTCGCGGTCGTGAAAACGCAGCAGTTCCGCGCGTTTGCTAACCAGTCGGCAGCGCCACGGGAATGGCACAAAGACGACCGGATACTCCAGGCCCTTGCTCTTGTGCCAGGTAACGATGCGCACCAGGTCGGCCTCGCTCTCGAGGCGCAGCTCGGAGGCTTCGTCGGCGTCGCCGTCCAGCTGCGCGCGGTACCAGGCCAACAGCAGGTCGGCACCGGGTGTGGCGAGTGACTGCTGTTGCAGCAGTTCGGCCAGGTGGCCCAGGTTGGTCAGGCGACGCTCGGCCCCGGCACGATTTGCCATGCGGGCGGTTATATCCAGTAAACGCAGCATCTGCTGGTACATCGCGACGAAGCCGGACTGCTGCCAGCGCCGGTTTAACGCCAGCAACTGCTCGCTCCATGCCTGCCAGGCATCGTCGTCGTCGAACACTTGTGCCAGCTCGCTGTAGCTGCGCGCGAACAGGTTGCTCGCGCAGGCGCGCCGAAGATTGTCGCCATCCCGCGGATGCGCAATCCCCGCGAGCAGATCGAACAGGCCGCGCGCCTCGTCGCTGTCGAAAACCCGGGCGCGGCTGCTGATTACCGCGCGGATGCCGGCCTGTGCCAGTGCGGCGCGCATTTCCTCACCCTCGTTATGATCCCGCACCAGGATCGCGATGTCGCGGCTTGCGAGTGCGCTCGCACCGATTCGAGCGTTACCGGAGGGGCCCAGCAGGTCGACGATTTCAGCGCAGACGGCGCGACATATCCGCGCGCGCATGTCGCCGACTCCCCAGGTCCTGCCGTTATCCCGCAGCGGGATTTTCCACAGGGTCAGCGGCGCGGGCGCCTCGTTGTCTGTCAGCAGGACCTGGCCGGCATTCACCGCTGCGGCCTCGGCAGGCTCGAACGGAATCGAGGCGGAAAACACGAACGGGTCGGGGCGCCGGGTGAACAGGTGATTGACCGCATCCACCAGTTCCGGCGCCGAGCGCCAGTTGGTGCGCAGGGAATGAATGCGGGTCGCCGGATCGCCGCGCGCGTCGATGTAGGTGAAGATGTCACCGCCGCGAAAGCCGTAGATAGACTGCTTCGGATCGCCGATCAGCGTGAGGCATGAATCAAGCTGCCCATGGTACAGTCGATGGAAGATACCGAACTGTACCGGGTCGGTATCCTGGAACTCGTCGATCAGCGCCACCGGGAAACGCTGTCGCAGGCGGTTTGCCAGCCGCTCGCCGCTAACGCCGTGAAGCGCGGCAGCCAGGTCGTCGAGCAGATCCTGGTAGGCGAGCTGGCCGCGTTGGCGCTTGCTCGCGCGGACCTGCTGCCCACAGAAATCGCGCAATTCATGCAGCGCGGCGGCACGCAAGTTGCGCGTCTCGTCGGCGTCGGTCGCCGGTGCATCGAGCAGTTCACGTAACGAAGCGGTCGGCGCGGGCAGCAGGCGCCCGCCGGGATGACGTCGCAGTTCGCGCAACCAGCCGGCGAGCCTGTCGATATTACCGACCGCGTCCGCCAGGCGTTGCCATGCCGTCGCATCGAGCTCGTAGGTGGCGAGGCGCCACCAGTCTTTCAGCGCTTGCTCCCACAGCGCTTCGTCGGCACCGATTACCTCGGCATCGAATTCACGGTTACTGAGAAAAGCGTGATCGATCAGTGCCGCCTGGCAAAAACCGTGGATCGTCGATATGGCGGCTTCGTCCATGTAGCGCAGGGCGTGGGCCAGCCGGCGTTGCCGCAATTCGCGTTCAGCGGCTTCGAGGCCCTGGTCTTGTTGTGCCAGCTGGCGCAGGAACTCGTCGCCGTCGTCTTCGCCGGTACGCAGACAGTGAAGGGCCCGGTAAAGCCTGGCGTGGATACGCTCCTTGAGCTCGGCGGTCGCCGCGTTGGTATAGGTGACGACCAGGATGTCAGCCGGCAGGCGCCCGTCGAGTACGTGGCGCAGGTAGAGGTTGGCAATGGTATAGGTTTTGCCGGTGCCGGCGCTGGCCTCGATCAGGTGAATACCGCGCGGATCGAACTCCAGGCTTGCGCGCCCGTCGAGGACCGTGCTCATGCATCGACCTCGTGCTGCAGCAGGGCGCGGTACAGGCGTGCGGCGCAGTCGGCGAACTCGGGCTCGTCGATCGGTACGCTCACTCCGGCCCGCAGCACCAGTGCCAGGTAAGGATCATCGCGGTCGCGCCCGTACTGGTTCGCCCAGCAGCGCCAGGCACTCGCAGCGGCACGTTCGGGGCTGTCGGCGGAAGCCCAGGCAAAGCTGGTCTCCGGCAATACCGGCAGGGGCCGGCTGCAGCCTTCCTGCAGCAGGTCACAGAGATCCACCAGCAGTTCGCGCGCGGCCGCGCCTGGCAGGGGCGCGTAGCGGCGCTGCGCGTCGGTTGCGAGCAGGTAGGTCGCTTCGCCGTCAGCGAAGCCATCCGACGCGCACAGCGCGAGGTGGTCGATCCATGCGCGCAGGCGGTGTTTGCCGCGCAGTTTGCCGGCGTGGTGGGCCATCAGGCCGCGCCCGGGGTAGTAACCGTCGATGCTGCCGACCAGTGTGAGATCGTTGGGCAGGCGCAGATCCAGCGGCAGGCGACGTCTTTCGCCGGTAGCGAAGCGCTGCAGCGCCTCGAACCATTTCTGTTGCTCCGCGCGCGCGCTGTCGATTTGCACACGGCCTGCTTCGCCGTGCGCGAGCAGGCCTCCCGCCAGCAGTCGCTCGCTCGAGTCGGCCCGATCCAGCAGCAGGTCTTCGGCCAGGCGATGCATCAACTGCCAGCGCTGCAGGGGGCCGAGGGAAAATGCCTCGTCGTCGTCCTGCTCCGTCTCGCGCTCGAGGTAGAGCGCAAGGCGCTGGCGAAAAAAGAACTGCACGGGATGACTGACAAACGCGTGCAGCTGGGACAGTCTGGCGCTGGTCATTTGCCCTGTCGCAAGTGTGTGCCGTGGCCAGCCGTGCGTTTCGAGATCGTTGCGGCCACCCAGCGCGCGCGCAACCTGACACCAGTCGGCGCGGTATCCCGGGCGCGGCGGCGCAAAGTTCCGCGGTGAAAATGCCTGCATGGGATGTACCTGCTGGAGGCTATCCACCAGCGATTCGCCGTCCTCGGCATGGAAACGTTCAGTGATGAAATCGAGCAGTTCCTGTACCAGCGACGACGGCCTGGCCAGGCCGTCGTCGTGCAGGCTGCGGCCGGTGTAGCTGATATAAAGGCAGCGTCGCGCGCTCAGCAGGGTTTCAAGCATCAGGTAGCGATCTTCGTCACGCCGTCCCGGTTCGAATTCCCGCGCGCCGCGGGCCAGGTCGAGTTCGTCCGGTGGGTCACGTCGCGGGAAATCACGATCGTTCATGCCCAGCAGGCAAATGGCCTGGAACGGGATCGCGCGCAGCGGGCGCATGCCACAAACGGTAACGCCGCCGGAGTAGAGCCGGCCCTGGTTGTCCCGGCCGCGCAGCCAGCTTGCCATCAGTCGCTGCAACAGCTCTGGCGAGACCTCGCTGTCGGGCAGGATCAGGAGCTCGTCCAGCGCATCGCGGATCTGTTGCAGGCGCGACTCGCGCGGATCCGTCTCGATGAAAAACTCGTCGAGCAGGCGTGCCAGCAGGCGGTGCCACTCCCCCGCCGGCCGCGGCCGTGCCAGCCGCTGGCGCCAGCTGTCGAGCCGGTCGATGAACTGCCAGAAGCGGCCGAGGGTGCCGGCTTCATCGTCGTCGCGATCCGGCAGGGGGGCGATACCCTGCCAGAGAGCGTCGTCGGCGAAAGCAAAGCCGGCGAAAAAACGGGCGCGCGCCTGTGCCCAGGTGTTGCCGGCCGTAGCGGGCAAATCGAAGTCTGCCTTGTGCGCGGCATCGAGCCCCCAGCGCGTATGCGCCTCGTCCACCAGCCGCAGCACCCGATCGAGATCCAGTCCCGCCAGATCGAAACGTTGCGCCACGGCTTCGTCATCCAGCAGGGCGAGTATATCGGAGCGCGTGAAGCGGCTCTGCGGCAGTTGCAGCAGGCGCAGGAAAGACGCCAGCATCGGGTGCTCGTCCGCGAGCGAGATGTCGGACACATTGCAGGCCAGCGGCGAAGCCTCGAAAACCGCCTCGAGAAAAGGTGCATAAGCGGCGATATCGGGCACCATGACGAGGATGTCTTCCGGCGCAAGGCCCGGGTTGGCCTCGAGCATGGCGAGGAGTTGATCGACCAGCACCTCGCATTCCCGCATGGCGCTGTGACAGATATGAATGGCCACTGAATCGTCGGCGGCAAGCGTCTGGCTGCCCTGCTCGAGGTTAAAGATCGACTGCTGGATCCGGCTGAGCAAATGTGACCCTGAAGGCGGGTCGAAGCGGTCGATGTCGATCCCCGACAGAGACTCCTGGTCGAGCAAAAGGTCCTGGAAATGCTGGCCCATTTTTCCCCAGGAACCGAGCAGTTCGTGCTCGTCGACGGCGCCGGCAATCGCGTCCGGGTTGGCCAGTCGCTGACGGGCGCGGCGGCGCGCGGTTTCAATATCAGCCCAGTAATGTTCGGTCGGGCTGTGCAGGTACAGGTCGACTTCGCAGTGCTTCGCCAGCTGCTGCACGATTTCGAGGTATAGCGGCGGTAGTGTCGGCAGCGCGAACAGGCTGATGCGCGCGGGCAGGGTTGCCTCCGGTTGCTGCCGCTGCAGGTCGTTGGCCAGGCGCGCGATCGCCGCGACCCGGTGCGGCGAATCGATCGCGCGGGTCAGTGCGCGCCACAGCTGCGCCTGCCAGGAATTGTCCTCGCCCGCGTCCCAGGCGGCAATCTGCCGCGGCCGATAAGTCTGGTAGCGGTCAAAGGCTTCCGCTATACGTTGCGCCAGCTGCCAGCGGCGCAGCGCGGTGGCATCACTTTCCAGGTAGGATGCCAGTATCGCGAAGTCGGGCTGTGTTAACAACGCGGGCAGGCGATCGTAGATCCACCATGTCAGCCGCTGCGCCGACCAGAGGTCACCGCCTGCGCCGTTGCGCACGAGCGTGGTTGCAAGCCGCCAGATCCAGGGGGCGGGTAAAGGGTAATCGATATTGGCGGCGATACCCTGTTGTCGTGCCAGCCGCAGGTTGAGCCAGCGGCCCATCGCCCAGGTCGGCACGACCACGATCTCGGTTGCAAAAGGATCGGCCAGCGGCGAATCGCCGAGTCGGCGCGCGAGCCGCGCCTGCAGCGTTTCCACTCGATTAGAGCTGACGATGGTCAATCCCATGCGCGGGCCTGGCGATAACAGAGGCGCACATTATACGATGCGGCCGGCTCATCGCATGAGCCGGTTGGGGGGATATCGCCCGTCGGCATTCGAAAATTTAATTGATTACCCCGGCAGAATTCATACCATTGACCGAAACAACGATTAAGATTGCTGAATTTCCGAGTATTAATTCGACGCGGACTGCATGGAAATCGCCCCCGAAACCAATCGCCCGGCCCCCGCCAACGGGGATCGACGCCTGACCGGTGGTAACGAATACGTTTATTACGACGGCTACTGGATTCGCTACTACGCTCCTATCGGTGACACGCTGGCCAACCGCAAACGCCTGATCGACAGCTTGACCCGGCGGGCTTTTCATCATACCGAAGCCGGAATCAACACGCCCGGCAAGAGCCTCGATACCGCGCGCGCGGCCTTCGAACGCGAGACCGATCCGGCGCGTAAACGCGTCAACGCGGCGATGCTGGCGGGCGCGCTGTTCAACCGCGCGACAGACCTGTTTACGTCGATCGTGGACCTGGAAGAGCTTGGTGTACAGGTCAGCGAAAACAACGAACTGATGCGCGAGTGCAGTGACTGTTTCCAGGAAGCGCTGGCGCTCGGCCAGCAGGTCAAGCATCACAGTGGCTGCGAGGGGATCGATGAAGTCTGGGGAGAACCGTTCAAGGCCTTTACCATGCCGGTCGCGGATTTCTACGAATCGCGCTTCGTCAAGATTGCACAAAGCATGCGTGATATCGATAGTATCGCGGATAACATGATCGAGGTGTTCTGCGGACTCGATGCGTTCGCCAGGTTGCGCGGCCTGATCGTCGATTACGCCGCGGCCGCACGCCAGATTGCCGAAACCATGAAAAAGGATCCCGTGATATTCGAGGTCTGGCCAAACTTCGTTGCGCTTGGCGAACAGCTCGATGCCTTCCGCCCGGAGGTTGCGGCCGATGCATCGCAGATCAACCGCATGCGCATCGCTTACGGCCGGGACCTGATCCAGGAAGGTCGCCGCCTGATCAGCTACATTGCGAGTGCCCGCGTTCCGATGCCGCTCAGCACCCGGGGATATACCGACAAGTGCGCGCGTTATCACCAGGAATCGCGGGACTGAGCGCTATCCTGTCGAGTGTGATTCATGGCCAAGAAACCCCGTTCCGACGGTAATCCCAATATCGTGCAGCTGTGGCCTACCACGCTGCTGGTCAAGCGCTTTTCGCATTACCAGCGCGTGAACCCGGCCTTGCTCGAGCTGTTTTACGCGCATCGGGACCGGGAACAGCGCGATAATCCGCAGCAGGCTTATGCCAGCAGGGACGACCTGCTGGAACAGTACCCGATGAACGAAGCGCTGGGCGAGCTTGCCCGTTTCATAAGCCAGGGGATAGTCGAGGTCGCGCAGGAAGCCAACCGCGGGGTCTGGCGCCAGGGTGAAAAGATCAGCACCAACCTCACCGGCCTGTGGTTCCAGATTTCCAACGGCCACTCGTTTCACGAGATGCACGTGCACGGCAACTGTTCATGGTCGGGCGTGTACTACGTGCAGGCCGGCGACTGCGATACTTCGCCCGATGCCCACCGCGGTCGCCAGCCGAACGGTATCACGCGGTTTTACGGGCCACACGTCGAGCACATGGCCGGCGGCTTCGGCGACTACGGAAATTTTTACCTGCACGACAGCAACTGGGATTCGTACCCCCAGGACGGCAAGCTGTGCGTGTTCCCGTCCCACCTGAAGCACATGCCGTTTCCATACAACGGCGACAAGGATCGCGTAATCGTCTCTTTCCATGCCCAGGTCTTCAACCAGTCCGGCAACATGGAATACGACTACTCCTTCAATAACTGACCTGCGTTCCAGCCACCCTGGCCGGCGTCGGCTCGAGCGCCACCCCCGGCAAGCGGGACTGGCGAACAGGGGCAGGACCAGTGTCGTTTCTTACTTCAGCACCGGCATCGTGAACTCGGCGTCGACACCGTCATCGAGCCAGCGCGAGGTAACGGTCTTGACCCGGGTGTAAAATCGCAGCCCTTCCATGCCGTACTGGTTGTGGTCGCCGAACGCGGAGTTTTTCCAGCCGCCGAAACTGTGGAAGGCGAGCGGTACCGGGATCGGCACGTTGATGCCGACCATGCCGACCTCGACCTTGTCGGCGAAGGTGCGCGCGGCGGCGCCGTTCCTGGTGAAGATCGAGGTGCCGTTGCCGTAGGGATGGTCGGTCGCCAGGGCCGCACCCTCCTCGAAGGAACCGACCCGCATGATCTGCAGTACCGGGCCGAAAATCTCTTCCTGGTAGGACTGCATGTCGGGCTTGACGTCATCGACCAGCGAACCACCAAGGAAATAACCTTCCTCGTGGCCATCGAGGACGAAGTCGCGCCCGTCGACGACGAGACGTGAACCCTCGTCCGCGGCCATCTGGATGTAGTTCATGACCTTTTCGCGATGTTCCTTCGTTACCAGCGGACCCATCTCGAGTCCGCGGTCCAGGCTCGGGCCGATGCGCAGCGCCTCGACCCGTGGCTTCAGTTTATCGATCAGCCTGTCGGCAACTTCGTCGCCGACGCAGACGCCGACCGAAATCGCCATGCAGCGCTCGCCGGCGGATCCGTAGGCGGCACCCATCAACGCGTTGGCGACGTCGTCAAGATCGGCGTCGGGCAGGATCAGCATGTGGTTCTTGGCGCCGCCCATCGCCTGGCAGCGTTTGCCGTTGGCGGTGGCGGTAGCGTAGACGTACTTCGCGATCGGCGTCGAGCCGACGAAGCTCACGGCCTTGATGCGTGGATCCTCGAGCAGCGTATCGACCGCTTCCTTGTCACCGTTGACGATGTTGAAAACACCCGGCGGACCGCCGGCCTCGATGAACAGCTCGGCCAGGCGCAGCGGGCAGGTCGGATCCTTCTCCGACGGCTTCATCACCACGGCATTGCCGGTGATCAGCGCCATGCCGGCCATCCACAGCGGAATCATCGCCGGGAAGTTGAACGGCGTGATGCCGGCGACGACACCGAGCGGCTTGCGCATCGAGTAGATATCGATGCCGCGCGCAACGTTGTCGGAGAATTCACCTTTTTGCGCGTGCGGCGCGGCACAGGCGAACTCGCAGACCTCGATGCCGCGCAGGACTTCGCCCATCGCGTCCTCGAACACCTTGCCGTGTTCTTTTGATACCAGCTCGGCCAGTTCCTCCTGGTGCTGGTAGAGCAGCTGCACGTAACGTGCCATGATGCGCGAACGCTGCAGTACCGAGGTTGCGCCCCAGGCCGGAAATGCCTGTTCGGCCACCGATATCGCGTTCTCGATTTCGCTTTTCGAGGCCAGCGGCGCTGCGCCGGATTTGCGTCCAAGGCTGGGATTGAACACGTCGCCGAATCGCCCGCTGGTGCCGGCGACATGCTCACCGCCGACAAAATGGGTCAATTGGGTCACTTCAGGGTTAACGGCTGCGGCCGGCTGGCTCATCGGGGTCTCCTGCGCATGCGCGTGAATAATGGAAAGACGGGCAGTATAAGCAAGATATTTCTGCAAAGAAACAGATGGAATTTCACATCCAATCTGCAAAAATACACATAGGTTGCACCCGTCATTCCCGCGCAAGCCTGCGCGGCCCGGCGGGAATCTTTGGCGGAAGGCGATCTACAAGGTCACGCCGCGCCGGAATGTGGATCGGGCGCCAGAGTGACGGGTCGAGGCGTTATTGAGAGATCCCCGCTTGCGCGGGGATGACGTTTTGAGGAGTCATTTCTGCCGTGCAGAAATGACGGATTATTGGTATGTACGACTGGAATGACCTGAGGTATTTCCTGGAGCTGTCGCGGCAGGGCAAGCTGGTGCGCGCGGCGGCGCGCCTGCAGGTCGATCACACCACCGTCAGTCGTCGAATCGGCGCGCTCGAAAAGGAGCTCGACGTGCGTCTGTTCGATAAGTCACCGCGCGGTTACCAGCTGACCGACGCAGGTCTTAGACTGTTGCCGCTGGCGGAGCGGATCGAGACCGAATCGAACCGGCTTTACCAGGATATCGCGGGCAAGGACACCCGCCTCGGCGGCACCGTGCGCGTGGCCGCGCCCGAGGCCCTGGGTTCGCAGGTTATCGCGCGCCACGTCACCGGCTTTCGCCGCGAGCACCCCGGTATCGAAATCGAGCTGGTAGC
Organism: Gammaproteobacteria bacterium; assembly: GCA_030066085.1. GTDB lineage: Bacteria > Pseudomonadota > Gammaproteobacteria. Next base: position 121,774 of record JASJCI010000031.1, read on the forward strand.
GGAAACCCGCCGCATGAGCCTGTCGAAGCGCGAAGCCGACATTGCGATCAGCTTCTCGCGGCCCGAGAGCGGGCGCCTGGTGGCGTGGAAACTGTGCGACTACCGGCTGCGGCTTTACGGCGCACGTGACTATCTCGCGGGCTATCCCGCGATCGAATCGATCGACGACCTCGCGGATCACGGTTTCGTGACCTACATCGATGATCTAATCGAAATGCCGGAGCTGCGTTTTTTCGATGCGACCGTCAAAAATGCGCGCGTGGTGTTTCGCAGCACCAATGTCAGCGCGCAGTACAACGCGATCCTGGACGGTATCGGCCTCGGTCTCGTCCACTGTTTCATGGCGCAGGCCGAACCGCGGCTGCAGGTCATTCTGCCGCAGGAGGTGTCGGTCGAGCGTGCCTACTGGCTGGTGGTGCACGAGGATCTGCGAGCGGTGGCCCGCGTCGATGCGGTGTGTAAATTCCTGACCCGAATTCTCGGCCGCAATCCCGCCCTGATGATGGGCGCACAGGATGGCGCCGCGCGCGGCTAGCGTAAGTCGCCGCGCAGTTCGAGGACCTGTTGCTGCAGTTTTTCCGGCGTTGCATCGGCGGCCTCGATCGGGGTGCCGGCCGCGAGCTCGATACGGCTGAACAGGCCGCGCGGGAACCAGCGCGTCATCGCCCGGCCATAGGCGCGGCTGAAAAAGCTGCCCCACAGGCCGCGTAATGCCAACGGCACGACCGGTACCGGGTTGCGTTCGAGGATTCGCGTGATGCCGGGGCGAAAGTTTTGCAGTTCGCCGTCCTCGGTCAATTGTCCCTCGGGAAAAATGGCGACTATTTCACCGTCATCCAGTGCTGCCGCGACCTGGTCGAAGGCCCGTTCCATCATCTCCGGATCCTCGCGTGCACCGGCGATCGGAATCGCGCCGGCCGTTTTGAAAATGAACGACAGCACCGGCAGGCGAAAAATCTGGTAATACATGACGAACCGAATCGGTCGACGTACACAGCCCGCGAGTACCAGTGCATCGATGAAGCTGACATGGTTGCAGACCAGCACTGCCGGCCCGGTCTCGGGAATCCGGCCAAGGGCCGATTTCTTCACCCGGTACAGGGTGTGCACCAGCAGCCATACCAGCAGGCGCATAATGAACTCGGGCACCAGCATGAAAATAAACGCAACCACGGCAATGTTCATCAGCGCCATTATCAGGAACAGCATCGGGATCGTAACGCCGGTACCCAGGGCGAACAGGCCATAGGCTGCCGCCGCCACCATGAAAAGCGCATTGAGTACGTTGGTGGCCGCTATGATCCGCGAACGTTTGCGCACCTCGCTGCGCTGCTGTATCAGCGCGTAGAGTGGCACGATGTACATGCCGCCTGATACACCGAGCATGACGATGTCGAAACACACGCGCAGGCTCGAGCCGCGCGCGAGGAAATCAGCAACGCCTATCAGTACGTCGCCCACGGCGAGGTCCTGGCTGAAGTAGATATCGATACCGAAAACCGTCAGTCCGAGCGCGCCGAGAGGCACCAGCCCGATTTCGACCGTTCGTCCCGAAAGCCTTTCGCAAAGAAAGGAGCCTGCGCCGATGCCGATCGAAAACAGCGCCAGCAGCAAGATATAGACGTCGGACCCGCCGCCCAGCTCGAAACGAACGTAGTTTGGCAATTGCGTGGTGTAGGTAAACCCGCTGAACCAGAACCACGAAATCCCCATGATGGCGTAAAACACGGTCGTGTCTTCGCGCGCGTCGCGCATGATCTGGACGATCTGGACAGGGATGTTGTAACTGATCCTGAGTTCCGGATCGCCGGCTTCGAGCCGCGGCACGCCCAGGCTCGCCCAGTATCCGAGCAGCGCGGTGCCCACGACCGCGGCGCCGATCGCGACGGTACCCAAATCAGATACCAGCGTCGTGCCCAGGACCAGTCCCATCAGGATCGCCAGGAAGGTGCCGGCTTCGACCATCGCGTTACCGCCTATCAACTCCCGGCTGTCCAGTGCCTGCGGCAGCAGGCTGTACTTGACCGGGCCGAACAGTGCCGACTGCAGACCCATCAGGAACAGGATCGACACCAGCATGATCGGACTTTGCAGCAGGAATGCGACTGCACCGAGCAGCATGATACCGACCTCGAGCAGCTTGACCCGCCTGATCAGCATCGATTTTTCGAGCTTGTCGGCGAGCTGGCCCGCGATCGGCGAAAACAGGAAGAACGGCAGGATGAACAGGCCGCCGGCGATGTTGACCAGCATGTTGCTATCGGCGCGCGATACGTTCGGCGCGACGAACACGACGAAGGTCGCAAATCCGTTGCGATAAAGATTGTCGTTGAATGCGCCCAGTAACTGCGTCAGGAAAAACGGACGGAATCGTCGAGTCCCGAGTAGTGCGAACGAGTCGGCCATGGCGGCAGGCTAAAAGAATGTGACTCGGTGCGCAATTGTTCCTACAATGTTTTCGCCACCGCCTGCGCTCCGCGGCGTCGGCCCCGTCGAACAGAACCTGAACCGGAGAGCGTCATGGCGAACGAAGGCTACCACGAACCGATCGAAGAACTGAGTGACGAAACCCGCGACATGCACCGGGCGATTACCTCGCTGATGGAAGAGCTGGAAGCGGTGGACTGGTATAACCAGCGGGTCGATGCCTGCAAGGACGAAACCCTCAAGGCGATCCTCGAACACAATCGCGACGAGGAAAAGGAGCATGCGGCCATGGTGCTCGAGTGGATTCGCCGCCGAGACCCGACTTTCAGCGCCGAATTGAAGGATTTCCTGTTTACCGACAAACCTTTGACGCACGACTGAGCCAGGCCGGCAAAATGCCCTGTTCTGGCGTCGCCAAAGCCGCGGCCATGCAGCTGGTTGCGTGAATCGCGAGACCCGGTTCACGCTACGACCACGAGGCGCCAAAACCACAAGCAATCTGGCCTGAATAAGCTATATAGAATCCATTGGCTGCACGGTTTCTATAGCTAGGCTTGAATGCGTTTTAACAAACCCTGGATCACACGCGACTGGTTCATCGGACTGGTCCTGACGATGCTGTTCCTCGCTTTCGCGGAACTCGGCGTCTTCAGTACGTTGGATCGCGGCGCCTACAATCTCGGGGTCAAGTTTTCCAGCGCGCGCGAACCGCACGAGGACGTGGTCGTCATCGCCATCGACGATAAATCGATCCAGGCACTCGGCGCCTGGCCCTGGTCGCGCGACGTGCTTGCTGAAACCACCAAGCTGCTGAGCAAGGCCAAACCGAGCGTAATCGGCTACAACATGCCGCTCGACAGCCCCCAGTACGAGATCGGTCTGGAATCCCTGGCGCAGCTGCGCACCACCTTGCGCAAGGAAAAGAAACTGAGCCGCAACGTCAACCGCGCGCTGCGGCGCACCGAGTCAGCCCTGTTCGGTGACGACAATCTCGCTTCCAGTTTCAAAAAAGGCGGCCGCATCGTGCTGGCGATGCCGTATATCCCCGCGACCAGTCCTGCACCCGGCCTGACCGCGTCGCTGCCAAAACACATACAAAGGTTTTCGCTGGCCAACGTGCGTATCAACGGTGGCCATGAATTCGGCGATCGTTCCCCGCAGGTAACCCGGGCCGATGCGATCTTCCCGCCGATCGACAAGCTCGCAAGACAGGTTGGGGGCGTGGGCGTGGTCAGCTTCGCCGAGCACTTCAACAGCGAGCCGTTGATCGTGCAGTACGGCAACGAGTTTCTGCCGTCCTTCCCGTTGATGGTCGTGACCCGCAGCAAGGGCTTGTCGATGCAGCACATCGAATCACGCACCAGTATCAGCCCGATGCTCGGCGGCAAGGATCTCGGCGCCGACATCGACTTTCGCATCTACCCGCGTTTTTACGACGATCGCGCTGGTAAATCCGCGTTCCGGGTTTACTCGTTGATCGACGTGCTCGACGGCAGCGTCGGCCTGGGTCAGTTTCGCGACAAGATCATCCTGGTCGGCCTGACCTCGCCACGCCTCGCGCAGCCGCGCGTCACCCCGGCCGGCAACCTGATATCGCCGACACTCGCTGCCGCGCACAGCGTATCCAGCCTGCTCAACGGCGATCTTTACCAGCTGCCCGAATGGGCTGACTGGGCCCTGCGCGGGATCATTGCCGTGATCGGCCTCTACCTGATGTTCGTGCTGGGCCGTTTCCGTACCAATACCGCGATGTTCCTCAGCCTGTTCCTCGTGGTCATGATTTTCAATGCGCACTTCATCCTGATGAGCTCGCAGGCGCTGTGGTTGCCGATGATGACCGCGGTGGTCATGATTATTTTCGGGCACCTGTTGCTGGGCACCCGGCATTACTTCAATGCGCGCCTGCAACTGGTGCAGCAGGATCTGTCCGCGGCCAATCGTCAGCTTGGCGAGTCGCTGCATTCGCAGGGCAAACTCGACCAGGCGTTCGACCGCTTTCGCAGCTGTCTGCCGGATGCCTCCCTGCTGGGACAGGTTTACAACCTGGGCCTGGACTACGAGCGCAAGCGCCAGTTCAACAAGGCGGCCAAGGTCTTCAACTTCATCAACGATCACGATCCCAAGTACGGGGACGTACCCCAGCGCATCGAGCAAAACGAACAGGCTGCGAATACCGTGGTGCTGTCGGGGCGCGATACCAACGGGCCCGGGCCTACGCTGATATCGAGCAAGGAAGGCATCCAGAAGCCCAAGCTCGGTCGCTACCAGATCGACGCCGAGATCGGCAAGGGTGCGATGGGCATGGTCTATCTCGGCCACGACGACAAGATCGGCCGTACCGTGGCGATCAAGACGATGATGCTGGGTGACGACATCGACGATGACATGCGTGACGAAGTGCGCAACCGCTTCTTTCGCGAGGCGGAAGCCGCCGGGCGTCTCGACCACCCCAATATCGTGACCGTGTACGATGTCGGCGAGGAGCAGGACCTGGCCTATATCGCGATGGATTTCCTCAAGGGTAAAAACCTGACGAGCTACTGCACACCCAAGGGCCTGCTGCCGGTCAGCGAGGTGTTCCACATCATCAGCAACATGGCCAAGGCGCTGGACTATGCGCACCAGCAGCACGTCGTGCATCGCGACATCAAGCCGGCCAATATCATCTACGATCGCGAAAAACGTCTCGCCAAGATCACCGATTTCGGCGTTGCCTGCCTGACCGATGCCAGCAAGACCAAGACCGGTACCGTGCTCGGCAGTCCCTATTACATGTCACCCGAGCAGCTCGCCGGCAAAAAGGTCGACGGCCGGGCCGACCTGTTTTCGCTTGGCGTTACGCTCTACCAGATGTTGAGCGGCGAACTGCCCTTCAAGGGCGATTCCATCGCCAACCTGATGTACAACATCGCCAATGAAAAACATCCGGATATCCGTCGCTTCCGCTCCGACCTGCCGAACTGCGTCACCAACATCATCAACAAGTCGCTGCAGAAAGAAGCCGCCGAACGTTACCAGGGCGGCAAGCAAATGGCCGCGGCCATGCTGCGCTGCCAGGAACATATCAGGGAAATGGAAGCTGCCTGAGCGGGCGCCCGCCGCTGCCTGCCGCAATTCAGCCAAGCGCCTTGAAGCGCGCCAGCGCGCGTTCGCGGGTCATCTTCAGATCGAGTATCGGTCGCGGGTAGTCTTCGCCCAGGCGCAGGTTGGCTGCCGCCAGCGTGGCGGCATCGGCTTGCCAGGGCTTGTGTCGCCAGCGCGGTGGCAGACCGGCGAGCTCGGGGCAGTAGCGCGCAATGTATTCGCCGTCACGATCGAACTTTTCGCTCTGCAGCAGGGGATTGAAGATCCGGAAGTAGGGCGCGGCATCGGCACCGGAGCCCGCGCACCACTGCCAGCTCGCGGAATTACTGGCAAGATCGGCATCGACCAGGCAGTCCCAGAACCAGCGTTCACCCTCGCGCCAGTGCAGCAGCAGGTTTTTGACCAGGAACGAAGCCACGATCATGCGTACGCGATTGTGCATGTAGCCGGTCTGCCAGAGTTCGCGCATGCCGGCGTCGACGATCGGGTAACCGGTCTGCCCACGCTGCCAGGCGCGCAGCCCCTCGGCGTCGGACTCCCAGGCAAAGGCGTCGAAGCGATTGTTGAAATTCGCTTCCGGTAGCTGCGGGAAGTGATACAGCAGGTGATAGGAAAACTCGCGCCAGCCGAGTTCGCGCAGAAAGCCGTCGACACCGTCGTCGTTGGCTTCGAAGCGCGCCTGGTCGGCGCGCTGCCATGCCTGCCGCGGCGACAGTTCGCCAAAATGTAAATGCGGCGAAAGGCGGGAGGTGCCCGGTTGTGCCGGGAAGTCCCGCAGCTGCTGGTAGTCGCCGACCATGGCTACGCAAAATTCCTCCAGCCTGGCCGCGGCGCCGGCTTCGCCTGGCTGCCAGTGCGCCAGCATCGGCGTGTGCCAGTCCACGCTGGAGAGCAGGTCGAGGTCATCGACCGTGCCGGCGGCGCTCAGCGCGTCGCGGTAGAGCTCGAGCCGTTCCGGAGCCGGCAGTGGTGCCGGCGGTGGTGCCGCGCGCAGGCAGCCCTTTTTCCAGAACGGGGTAAAAACCCGGTAGGGGCCACCGCTTTCCTTCTCGATTTCCCAGGGTTCCCACAGCAGCGACGCGTTGAAGCTGCGGCAATCCAGCCCGGCGTCGATCAGCGTCTGCTTGATGCGCGTGTCGCGTTCTCGCCGCCAGGGCTCGTAACACCGATTCCAGTAAACCGCCGTTACCGGCAAGTCGCGCGTCAGTTTTGCCAGCACGTCACCGGCGTCACCGGCGAAGCAGCGCAGGCCAGCGTCGAGCGACCGGTCCAGGCTCGACAGCGAGCGGTGCAGCCAGGCGCGGCTGGCTGCACCGCGGGCCCAGTCGCCCGCACCGGCGTCGTCGAGTATGTAAATCGGCAGTACCCGCGCGTGCTCCGCCGCGGCGCGCAGCGCCGGGTTGTCGACAAGGCGCAGGTCCTGGCGGAACCAGGCGATGGCGATATCGTTGCTCATGTACAGCTCAGAGGGAGTTCAGCAGCATCAGCTCGTCCGGATGCGGCCGCATGTAATAGGAGCGATCGATATAGGGATCGGGACTCTTGCGGAAGTGATGGCGTAGCAGCGTGATCGGTACGATCAGCGGCAGCTGTCCTCGTCGGTAGCGTTCGATGGTGTCGCTCAGCTCCTGCTTGTCATCGCGGTCGAGATCATGCTTGAGGTAACCGCGGATGTGCTCCAGTACATTGACGTGGTTGGAGCGCTTGGCATTGATTTTCAGGATTTGCATCAATGCTTCGAGGTAACGCCCGGCATAATCCTCGAGCGAACCCTGGTGTGCCTCGGACAACTCGCGGCCTAGTTTGCGCGCGCGGTCCTGGTTGTGGCTGAACAGGATCAGCTTGTGGCGCGCGTGGAATTCGGTCAGCGCTTTCCACGACAGGCCGGCCTCGACCATGTCATGCCAGCGTTTGTAGATATAGACGCGCTTGACGAAGCTTTCGCGCAGGACCGGGTCGCCGAGCCGTCCTTCCTCCTCGACCGGCAGGTTGGGGAAGTTTTCCATCAGGGTGCGCGTGTACAGGCCGACGCCCTGGCGCTGCGCCTGGCCGTTGCGGTAAACCCGCACGCGCTCCATGCCGCAGCTGGGGGAGTCTTTCTTGACGATATAACCGAAGGTTTGCGCGTGCCAGTCGCGTTGCGCGTGGGCGCTGTCGATTAGCTCGCGGGTGACGTCAAGGCCCGGATCCTTGACGCCGACCGCGCTGATGATTTCGCCGTCGCCGGCGAGATGAATGGTCTGACGCGGGACGCCGAGGCCGATGGCCATCTCAGGGCAAAACGGCCGAAAACGGAAATACTGGCCGAGCGTATCGATGATGTACCGATTCTGCTTGTGCCCGCCGTCGAAACGAACTTTTTCGCCGAGCAGGCAACTGCTTACGCCGACCAGTATCCTCTCGTGCTCTTCGACCACCGCGCTCCGCTGTCCCCGATCAGGCGTAGCCGCGGCGCAGCAACGGATTGAACAGGCGATTGAAAAAGCCGGTGAGCTGGATCGGGCCTTCGGTTACCGCGAGACAGATGCATTCGCGATCCTGGGTTGCTACCGGGGTGTGCTTGTCGGATGCGTCCTTCACCATGAAGTCGCCGCGGGCATAGACCCCGCTCTCGTCGGAAAAGCTGCCTTCGAGAATGACGGTGTATTCGTCGCCGAGGTGCGTGTGCGTGGTCGCCGAGCCGCCCGGGCGGATCTTGAGCAATTCGACACGTGCGCCGTTGCTGTCGCGACACAGTTCGACGGTTTGAATGTCGGCCGAAACTCGTTTCCACGGCAGGTCCTCGTATCCGCGCTCGATGAACTGGTGCAGGCAGCGCGGAATCGACGGGTCAGTGACGCTGGGGGCCGGCTCGACGGTCTCTTCGTCGAGCATGTCGAGCTTGGCCATCAGGCTCTCCTTGAGCGCGGCGGAAGCCGCGGCGGGTTTGAGCTGCGTCATCAACTCGCTGCCGACCCGGTTAAGGCGCTGCAGCTTGCGCACACAGGCCGGGCAGTGCTCGAGGTGAGCCGAGACACACAGCGCCTGGCTCAGCGGCAGACTGCCGGCCGAGTAAGCAGCCAATAATTCGTCGGTGGGGTGATTGTGGGTTTTTTCCATGATACAGATTGCCTCTCGATACAGATTACCGCTCGACCAGGACTTCGAGCTTTTTCAAGGCGAGCCGGACTCGGGACTTTACGGTTCCGAGCGGCAGCTTGAGCTCGTCGCTGGCCTGCTGGTGACTTTTGCCCTCCAGGTATACTTTGGTCAAAATTTCTGCCTGTTCTCTCGGCAAGGCTTCAAGCCCCGCTCTTATGCTCTCGCCCATACGACTCTGATGGACGCGTTGAAACGGACCCGGGGTCTCGTCTTCGATCTCCTCGAAGATACCGGTCGGGTCGATTTCGGTGACGAAACGGCTGTTGCGACGCAGATAGTCGATGCGACAGTTCCGCGCCAGGGTAAAAATCCACGTATTGAGATTGGCGAGCCGGCCGTTGTACTTGTCGGCCTTGAGCCAGACGCGCGTCATGACTTCCTGTACCAGCTCATCGGCTACCAGGTCGGCGCCCGGTTCGCGCGCCAGGCTGTAGGCGCGAATCTGCGGCGCATAGTGATCGAACAACGTCGCGAAAGCTTTCTTGTCGCGTTGCTCGGCCACCTGGGTCATACAGCGACTCAGCGCGGCGAGCTTGTCGCTGTGAGCCTCGTTCTTGCACATGGTTTTCATATTAAACAGCAAATCGTTGCGGTCGCCAATAAATACGGCCCGCCGGCGGGGCTGGATCACCCTGATCCAAAACAAATAACCCCGCGTATACAAGGGCAAATTCAGGTAACGAGAAGCAACCCCAAATGAACAGCGAACCTCATTCGATTGAGCGTTTCAAGGAGTTCTTTCGCGTTCTGCACAACGCGGATTTGAGCCGGTTACGCGAGATCTACGCCGATAACGTCGTCTTCAAGGATCCGGTACACGAAATTCGTGGCCTGGTCGAACTGGAAGACTATTTCACCGGCATGTGTGCCGATTTGACCGATTGCCGCTTCGAGTACCTCGACGAGGCTATCGTGGGTGATTCCGCCTACGTCAAGTGGGTCATGCACTTCAAGCATCCGAAACTCGGCAATCGCCCCATCAGCGTCCGCGGCGTCAGCCACCTCAAGGGTGAGCACAGGATCGAGTATCACGAAGACTTCTACGACATGGGTGCCATGTTGTACGAGCAGCTCCCGGTGCTCGGTAATGTCACGCGCTGGCTGCGCCTGCGACTCGCGAGCTGAGCCATGACATCCAGGCGCGAAAAAACCATCTGGCTGACCGGTGCAAGCACCGGTCTCGGCCGCAGCATTGCCGAGAAGCTCGCCCGTGAGGGCCACCGGCTCATAGTCTCGGCGCGCAACGCCGAAGCACTGGCCGAGCTGGCAGAGCAGTTCGATAACGTCACCGCCTTGCCCTGCGACATCACCAGCGACACGGCGATGGCGGCGGCGGGTGCCGAACTCGAGCGTATTACGCCGCATCTCGACCAGGTCATCCTGAACGCGGGCAACTGCGAGTACCTGGACTTTCCCAACCCCGACTGGGGCTCCGTCAAGCGAGTCATGACGGTCAACTACTTCGGCACCGTGAACTGCCTCGAACAGGCCCTGCCGCTGTTACGCAGAGCTGCGAACAGGGACGGGCACGTAGTGGTCGTGGCGTCACAGGTAACCAATGCCCCGTTTCCCCGGGCCGAGGCCTACGGTGCGTCGAAGGCCGCGCTGCAGTACTTCTGCGACAGCCTGCGCATCGACCTCGCGGCCGAGGGTATCGACGTCACGGTGGTCAATCCCGGCTTCGTCGATACGCCGCTGACACGCAAGAACGACTTCGACATGCCGTTCCTGATGGCGGCCGACGATGCCGCCGATCGTATCGTGCGCCGAATTGCCGCGCGGCCGTCCAGTTACAGTTTCCCGTTTCGGCTATCCGCCCTGCTGAGCCTTTCCCGGGTTTTACCCGGTCTCTGGCGCAAGCTCATGGCGCCGGGTGCCGAACGTCAACAAGCGCAATCCAGCCGGGAGGCCGGGCAATGAAAATAGCAATAATCGGGGCCGGCATCACCGGCCTCACGGCCGCGTATTACCTGCGGCAAAAACACGACATCACCGTATTCGAATCCGAGAATCGCATCGGCGGCCACACCGCGACGGTCGACGTCACGCACGACGGCCGTGAATACGCGATCGATACCGGCTTCATCGTTTACAACGACTGGACTTACCCGAACTTCATCGAGCTGATCGACGAGCTCGGTGTCGAGACACAGCCAACCGAGATGAGCTTCAGCGTGCGCTGCGACAACAGCGCGCTCGAGTACAGCGGCAGCAACCTGAACACGCTGTTCGCCCAACGCCGCAACCTGCTGCGTCCGGCTTTTTACGGCATGCTGCGGGACATCCTGCGCTTCAATCGCGAGGCGATCAACGACCTCGAATCCGGTGCAATCGACGCCGCAACGACGCTCGGTGAGTACCTGCATCGCGGCGGCTACGGCGATACCTTCATTCATCAGTACCTGGTGCCGATGGGTTGCGCGATCTGGTCTGCCTCGACGCGCTCGATGTTCGACTTTCCGCTGTTGTTCTTCACCCGCTTCTTCAAGAACCACGGTTTGCTCAGCGTCAACGACCGGCCGCAGTGGCACGTGATCCGGGGCGGCTCACGCTCTTACCTCGAACCGCTGACGCGCGATTTCCGCGACGCGATTCGCGTCAATGCCGACATCGCCGCGGTGCGTCGCCGGCGCGACGCCGTCGAGATCCTGTTCGGCGACGGCCGCAGCGAGATCTTCGACCAGGTCGTATTCGGCTGCCACAGCGACCAGGCGCTGGCACTGCTCGGTGATGCCACGCTGGCCGAGCGCTCGGCGCTCGAGGCCGTTCCCTACCAGTCCAACGAAGTTGTGCTGCATACCGACGAAAGCCTGTTACCGCGCCGTCGGCGTGCCTGGGCCAGCTGGAACTACTGGTTGCGTGAGCGCTACCAGGAGCGTGCCGTGCTGACCTACGACATGAATATCCTGCAGGGAATTAGCGCCGACACGACCTTTTGCGTTACTCTTAACGCGACCGAGACCATCGACGAGGCCAAAATCATCGATGTTTTCAACTACAGCCACCCCATGTTCTCCCTCGAATCCGTGGCCGCGGTGAAGCGGATCGAGTCCTTCAACGGTCTCAACCGCACCTGGTTTGCCGGCGCCTGGATGGGTAACGGTTTCCACGAGGATGGTGTGTTGAGCGGCCGCCGCGTGGCCGAGGCGATCAACCGCCTGCCGGAAGCGCAGATCATGCTGCCGGAAGAGCCGATAACCCGCGCGGTCGCTTATGCATAGCGCGATCTACGAGGGCCACCTGCGTCACCGTCGATTCACGCCGCATGCGCATCGCTTCACCTACGCGGTGTTCATGATGTACCTGGACCTCGACGAGCTGCCCGATGTCATGGCGAAGACGCCGCTGTGGTCCGAGCGTCGCTGGCGACCGGCACGCTTCCGGCGCGAGGATTTTCTCGGCCCCGCCGAGATGCCGTTGAAAGACGCCGTGATTGCGCGCATTCGCGAAGCTACCGGGCGCGAGCATGACGGGCCGATACGCATGCTCGCCAACCTGCGCTACTGGGGTTTTGTCATGAATCCGATCACCTGTTATTACTGCTTCGATCGTGACGAGAAACTGCGCAATATCGTGGTCGAGGTCACCAACACGCCGTGGAACGAACGACAGCCCTACGTGCTCGATTGTGACCCGAAGCAACGTTTCCAGCGTATCCAGTTTCAGAAGCTCATGCACGTGTCGCCGTTCAATCCGATGGACATGACCTATCGCTGGTGCAGCAACGACCCGGCAAAAATCCTGAGCCTGAATCTCGAGACGCTGCGCGACGGGCAATCGGAAATGGACGCGACGCTGGCACTCAGGCGGCGGGAAATCGACGCCGCCAGCCTGAATGGCGTGTTGCTGCGGCATCCGTGGATGACCGCCAAGGTGGCCGGGGCTATCTACTGGGAAGCGCTCAAGCTGTGGATCAAGCGCAACCCGTTTTACGATCATCCAAAATCAAGCGCGACCAATGTGGTCGACAGTAAACCATCGTTACAGGACTGAAGAGCACATAAAATGAACTACGCCAATCAATCCCGAGTTGAAACGACGGCCAGGGGCGGCCTGATCGAAAATTTTGCCCGCAACCAGGTGCTGAAGCGCCTGCGCGGAATTCCCAGGGGGTACCTGATAATCGAAGACGGCGAGGAGCGCTTCGAATTCGGCGATGCGGACTGCGACAGTGGCGTGCGCGCCACGATCGTAGTCGAAAATCGCACTGCCTTTCGCGCATTCGCGTTCGGCGGCTCGATCGGCGGCGCCGAGGCCTACATGCTGGGGCAGTGGACCACGCCCAACCTGGTGGACGTCGTGCGCCTGATGTCGATCAACATCGATTTCCTCAACGATATCGACGACAACCGTGCCTGGACCCAGCGGATTGCCGACAAGCTCGCGCACTGGCTCAACCGCAATACCGAGAAACAGGCGCGCGAAAACATCTCGCGGCACTACGACCTGAGCAACGATTTCTTCGGCCTGTTTCTCGATCCGCGCATGATGTATTCCTCGGCGATCTATCCGCGGCAGGACGCCGATCTGGACGAAGCCGCGATCCACAAGCTCGACGTAATCTGCCGCAAGCTCGACCTGCGTCCCTCGGACCACCTGCTCGAAATCGGCACCGGCTGGGGCGGCCTCGCCATCCACGCGGCGCAGAACTTCGGCTGCCGCGTAACCACCACTACGATTTCTCGCGAGCAATACGAGGCTGCTTGCCAGCGAGTGCGCGAGCAGGGGCTCGAAGACCGCATCGAGGTGCTGCTGCAGGACTATCGGAACCTGACCGGTCGTTACGACAAGCTTGTGTCGGTGGAGATGATCGAAGCGGTCGGCCACGCATACTACCGCCAGTATTTCAGCGGCTGCGCCTCGCTGCTCAAGGACGACGGCCTGATGCTGCTGCAGGCGATCACCGTGCCGGATCAGCGCTTCGAATACGCCCAGCGCTCGGTCGACTTTATCCAGCGCTACATTTTCCCGGGCGGTTCGCTGCCGAGCCACGAGGTCATCCTGTCGACGGTCAAGCAGCATACCGACATGCTGATGGTCGGTATGCAGGAAATTGGCGAAGACTATGCGCGCACGCTGCAGCACTGGCGCGAGCGCTTCCAGGCCAGGCTCGAGCAGGTACGCGAACTCGGCTTCGACGACACATTTATTCGCATGTGGAACTATTATCTGTGTTACTGCCAGGGCGGTTTCGAGGAGCGCATCATCGGCACCTCGCAAATCCTGTTTGCCAAGCCGAACTGGCGTCAGGCGGCTCGCGGCTGAACAGATGAATGGCGCGATGAAGAAAATCATCCTCAACCTGGCGGTGTTCCAGGTCGGCTGGCTGATGTGCGTACTGGGCGGCGACTATTACGCCGTGCCTTACACCGCCGCGGCGCTGCTGCTGCACCACTTCGTGCTGGTGACGCAGAAGTCCGAGTGGAAACTGATCGCGCTGGTGGCTGGTATCGGCTGCCTGTGGGATATCGCGATGGCCTACAGCGGCACTATCCAGTTTGCCGGCAGCTCGCCGATCGGCATACCGCTGTGGCTCGTGTGCCTGTGGCTGCTGTTTGCGACCACGTTCATGCACGGCCTGTTCTGGCTCAGCCGTAACCTGTGGCTGGCGGTAATCTTTGCCGGCGTTGCCGGTCCCGCCACCTACTGGCTCGGAGCCAGCCTGACCGATGTGCAGCTCGGGCTGCCGGTGTTGACTTCGCTGCTGGTAATGGCGGCAGGCTGGGCCCTGCTGTTCCCCTGTGGCATCTATTATGCGGGAAGACTGAAATCATGAAAAAGACGACCTCGGGCCTGGTATTGGCCACCTTGTTGACCGCTTCGGTTACCGCCTGGGCGGAACCAGTCGGGCAAACCGTCGGCGAAGCCTTCGACCTCGAGAGCAACGAATTGCTGTACCGCGAAACCCATTGCGTGATCGGCAGCGAGGACGCGCGCGAGGTCATTTATCAAAACGATGCCGGCGACCTGATCGCGCACAAGCGCGTCGACTATCGCAGCGGCGAGTTTACCCCGTCGTTCGTGCAGCAAAATTTTTACTCGCGCGAACGCATCGAGGTGGCGATGGACGATGGCCGGGTACTGATGTCGGTGCGTGACGAAGCACAGCCCGAGGCCGTCGAAGTCAGCAGCGATGCGCCCGAACCGGGCACCCAGGTGGTAATCGATGCCGGCTTCGACTATTTCGTGCGCAATCACTGGGACGAACTCGTAAGCGGCGAGATCAAGGAGTTCGCGTTCCCGTTCGCGGCGCGCTCGAGCCTGGTCGACCTGCGCATTCGCCGTTTCGGCTGCAGCTACGAGTCGGAGACCGATCAGTGTTTCCGGCTGGAGTTGTCGAACTGGTTGTATCGCATGCTGGCGGCGCCGATCGAGCTCGGTTACGACGCTACCGATCGTCGCCTGACCCGTTACCGTGGATTGTCGAACATCGGGGACGGCAAGGGTAACGGCCAGGTGGTCGATATCCGTTACGATTACGACAACGTCCCGGCCCAGGCCTGCGCTATCCCGCGCCAGGCCCTGACCGACAACGCCGATCTGCCCGATCCGGTGCCTTACTCGGTTGACCGGGAGTCCTGATGGGGCTAATCGCACGCCTGCTGGTTGCGGGGGCCTGCCTCGTGCTGGCATCCTGTTCGTCGGTGTCGATCGAGGACTATGCCGATAACCGACCGACATTGACGCTGGAAAAGTTCTTCGACGGTAAACTTGTCGCGCACGGGATAGTGAAAAACCGTAGCGGCAAGGTTATTCGTTATTTCAACGCCGATATCGACGCCTCGTGGGAGAACGGTGTCGGCACGCTGGACGAAGTTTTCGTTTTCGATGACGGTGAGAGACAGACCCGTGTCTGGAAACTGACGCCGAACGGAGACGGCAGCTATATCGGCACCGCGGGTGACGTGATCGGCGAAGGCAGTTTGCGGGTTGCAGGCAACAGCATGTTCCTCGACTACGTTCTGCGCATTCCTTACGAAGGCGACACCATCGACCTTAGGATCGACGATCGCATGTACCTGGTTTCCGACCGTGTACTCCTGAATGAATCGGTCATGACCAAGTGGGGTTTCGAGGTCGGCGAAATCTTGCTCGTGATCGAAAAGCTGCCCGCGGCAGCGAACACGGTATCGTCCGTCAACTAGGCATGCCTTGTTCCGCGGGGCCGCGGAGCGAAACCCCCACCGGTTCGACCCCGCGCTGACACCCAGCATCCCTTCGATCACCTAATCGCGTGGCGGAAGCCCCGTGTGCTGGGTCAGGATCCGGCCCTTGCGCAGCCGCCCGCGGTCGCTGTTCTTGCGTCGCGGGCTGTGATACGGCTTCGTACCGCGCGGTTGATGCGTCGGAATCAGCTGATGCTTGCCGTTACCGATGAGGTCTTCACGCCCCATGCGTTTGAGCGCATCGCGCAGCATGGGCCAGTTGGCCGGGTCGTGATAACGTAAAAAAGCCTTGTGCAGGCGGCGCTGTTTTTCACCCTTTGGAATGGCCACGCTCTCGCTGTCCCGGCGCACGCGCTTGAGCGGGTTTTTGCCACTGTGGTACATCGCGGTTGCGGTTGCCATCGGCGACGGGTAAAAGTTCTGTACCTGGTCCGCGCGAAACCCGTTGCGCTTCAGCCACAGCGCCAGCTGCATCATGTCTTCGTCCGTGGTACCGGGATGCGCGGCGATGAAATAGGGAATCAGGTACTGTTCCTTGCCAGCCTTGCGCGAAAACCTGTCGAACAGCGCCTTGAATCGATCGTAGCTGCCCATGCCGGGTTTCATCATTTTCGATAACGGGCCGGTCTCGGTATGTTCGGGCGCGATCTTCAGGTAACCGCCGACGTGGTGGGTCACCAGTTCCTCGACGTAGGCCGGCGATTCGACCGCGAGATCGTAACGCAATCCCGAGCTGATCAGGATCTTCTTGACGCCATCGACGTCGCGCGCGGCGCGGTAGAGTTCGATCAAGGCCGAGTGGTCGGTGTTCAGGTTTTCGCAGATGCCGGGAAAGACGCAGGACGGCCGGCGACAGGCAGTCTCTATCGCCTTCGACCTGCAGGCGATACGGTACATGTTTGCGGTCGGCCCGCCGAGATCGGAAATGACGCCGGTGAAGCCGGGCACACGGTCGCGAATCAGCTCGATTTCGCGCAGGATGGACTCCTGCGACCGGTTTTGAATGATGCGCCCCTCGTGTTCGGTGATCGAACAGAAGGTGCAGCCACCGAAACAGCCGCGCATGATGTTGATCGAAAAGCGGATCATTTCATACGCCGGTATGCGCGCATCACCGTAGGCGGGGTGGGGCACGCGCGCATAGTCGAAGCCGAACACGTAGTCCATCTCCTCGGTCGAGAGCGGGATCGCGGGCGGGTTGTACCAGACTTTGCGCCCGCCCTGGTTTTGCACCAGCGCGCGCGCGTTGCCGGGGTTGGTCTCGAGGTGTAGCACCCGGCTCGCATGCGCATACAGCACGGGATCGCGTTTTACCTGATCGAAGGCCGGCAGGCGCACCACGGTTTTGAGGCGTTTGCTCAGTTTTTGCTGCACCTTTGCCAGCTTGCCCGCGAGTTTGACCTCGGCATTTGGCGCCGTGTCCGTATCGGGATCCTCCGGGCACACGGACTCGTCGATGATCTGGTAGGGATTCAGCGGCTGCTCGACGCGGCCGGGCTTGTCGACGTTGGTCGAATCGATCACGCTCCAGTCGGCAGGCAGATCGTCGACAAAAAACGCGCTGCCGCGCACGTCGGTTATGTCGCCGATGACTTCGCCGGCGGCGAGCCGGTGGGCAACTTCGACCAGCGCGCGCTCGGCGTTGCCGAACAGCAGCAGGTCGGCCTTGGAGTCGGCCAGGATCGAGCGGCGCACCTTGTCCTGCCAGTAATCGTAATGCGCGATGCGGCGCAGGGAGGCCTCGATGCCGCCGAGCACTATGGGCACGTCGCGATAAGCCTCCCGGCAACGCTGCGCGTAGACGATGGAGCAGCGGTCCGGGCGCTTGCCGCCGATATCGCCCGGTGTATAGGCATCGTCGCTGCGAACCTTGCGATCCGCCGTGTAGCGGTTGATCATCGAGTCCATGTTGCCCGCGGTGACACCGAAGAACAGGTTCGGTTTGCCGAGTGCGCGAAACGGGTCGGCCGACTGCCAGTCCGGCTGCGCGATGATGCCGACGCGAAATCCCTGCGCTTCCAGCAGGCGACCGACGATGGCCATGCCGAAGCTCGGGTGATCGACATAAGCGTCGCCGGTCACGATGATCACGTCGCAGGAATCCCAGCCGAGTTGATCCATCTCGGCGCGGGACATCGGCAGGAACGGCGCCGTACCGAAGCACTCCGCCCAGTACAGCGGGTACTGGTTCAGCGGCCTCGGCTTGTTTGACAGTTCGATTTGCATGGCATCTGGCTCCAGGCTGGGGATTCTACCGAAGCCGCGCGCAAATGTATCCGCAGCGCCCGCGGTATTTTGTCAGCTATCGATAGCGGGCATATGCGATGCTTCTAGCTGTTTTTCGCCGAAAATCAGTCAATTTCGTCGAGGATAGACCCAAAAACCCGGATTAAGGGCCTCGTTTGCACTGTGATTCCCGAACGAATTAGACTGCAACCCTAAAACCAGGGTAAAAGACGGCTGCCGTCCATATCACTGCTAGGAAGAAACACCATGCGTCAACTCAGATCTGAAATATCGGAAAAATTGGATGGCGCACCTAAAATTTGCATCATTAGTTTTTGGGTGACAATCATTGCTCTTATTTCCGCCACAGTTGGGGCGTCACTACTAATCATAGGTGGCTTTGAGATTGGGAGGGCAATAGCACTCATAAGCATTCCAATTGGATCACTTAGCATCTTTGTGGGACTTGGTGGAGTTATTTATAAGTCGTACGAAGACCGAGAAAATTTAAAGGCATATAGAAAAAGATATGAGAATCCAAGGCAACCGTGGGAATAATGTTTCTCCTAACAAGCGCATGCAGCCGGACCGCCAGCCGGCTACGCCGTCTGTCGGCCGCTGATGCTGGACGTTAGGCGCAACAGGTGAGGAGCATATCAATAGTTCTGTTTTTGGCATTGGCGCTACTATCTTGTAATCAAATTCATCCGTGGGAAGAATTTGAGAAGTACCCCAATGCACTTAACTTTGAAATACGCGAACTAGGGAACGGAACTGCGAACCAGGCAAGCTTCTATATCGAAGAAGCCTATCCGTTCGATGGGGTCATTGAGCACTATAGGAATCAAGCTGGCCCAAACTGGAAGCCATGTCCATCCGATGAAAATTGGCGGAGTTATGTCGACTCAACAACTGGAAAGCAAATTCTTGTACATGAACTTAAAAAATACTGGGCAAACCACAAAGTATCACGGCTTTTGATACTGGCAGTCTCGTATCGATCAGTGGAGTTCGAAAACATGAGTGAACCAAATACAAAAAAGCAAGACGTGTTTTTGATCGAGTATCGAGAAAGAAACCTGGACTCAGCACTAAAAAGGCTAAAACTTGATTGTTAAGTCAGAACCTTCGTTTGCGCCTAACAAGCTCAGGCAGTCCGACCTCACAAGTCGCTGCGCGCCTTGCGAGACCGCTGATGCTGGACGTTAGAAGCAAAATGAAAACCCTCGTCTTCATTTTTTTGGCAATAACCTCCGATACAGTCTTTGCATGTACCCCATTTCACTTTGATTACGGTCACGCGACTTATGTGTACCTCGGGCAAATTGAAAAGATAGACCGTCCGTGGTACCACTGGATTCAAAGAAAAACAAAAGTTCAAATCCATTTTGGGATAAAAAAGTATTGGAAGGGCGATCCCAAACAACACATAGTGCAAAAAACTGAAGGGACTTTCGGTAACTGTGGCACTACATCATATGAAGAAGGAGAACAGTATGTAGTTTTCTCTGTACCCGTTATAGATTCGGAATGGATTGTTCTGCGAACATATACCCGTGGCTATGGCGCAATTCTCGACGAAATATATAAAACACAATAATGCTTCTAACAAGCGCATGCAGACGAACCGCTCCATGCGCTACGCGCTTTCCGCGGCCGCTGATGCAGGACGTTAGATGTCACTAGAAATCATCGCAGATCCAAAAACGAGATACTGGATATCAACTGGACTGGTTATTACCTTTTTCCACTATTCGACATACCTCTGGCCATTACTTTTTGACGACGCTGTAATAACTCGCCTGCAAGACAGCCCTGAATTCCTCGAGGGCATGCGAATTCACCTGGCCTTTTTTATTGCAATTTCCACAGTCGCGATTCTATTTGCATTCAAACAATTCAAGTATTGGCGAGTGGCAACGCTATTGGTTTGCTTACTCGGAATATACAACGGCGAAACAGTAGACGTATTTCATTACTGGTTTAAAGATATAGATTCTTTCGAGCAGTTATCCTCCAGGTGGGAATCGCATAGTAAATATCCTTGGCTTATGGCCGCGGGTTTTCGAAATGGTATATTCATACCACTTCTATATTTGGCAGTAGTATTTCTGACCATTAAAGACTTGAATCTAAGAAAAAATGGCAGAGGTGACATCTAACGAGCGCATGTAGACGGACCGCCAGCCGGCTGCGCCGTCTGGCGGCCGCTGATGCGAGGCGTCAGAGTGAACAAAGGTTCCAAAATGAAAACAATAGAACAAACCAGCCTTGTGCTCCTGTCAACGACATTTGTAGTTGTAGCTTTCGCACTAGGGATGATTTTCCTGAGCGACTACCTCATACACCCGCCTCTCTTTATTGAACCCCCCGAATTACAGGAATACTCAGCTGTAAAACTGCTAAATGAGTCAACTAATTTCGAACAGTTAAAAAAGACCTGTTCCATCTGGGCAGAAAGAGACGACGAAAACAGGAAGTTTCTCAATGACATGAATGACCGGATAAATTCATCCTTGCAGGGTCTTGCCATCGGTGTCTTATGGTTTTGTGTTTTTGTTGGCGCAGGATTAATCTACATAAACGTCATTGCCAGGCGAATGTCTCGTGTTTGATTCCGCTCAATCCAACAAGCGCATGCGGCCGGGCCATGTCACTCGCCACGCGAGGGAAATGGCCGCTGATGCGAAGCGTTGTGTTTCAAGCAACTTGATATCCGGTAACCAGGCATGAGTCTTTCATTCAAAAAAGCCGAGCCGTCTGACCTGCCGGTACTAATGCGCTTCATGCAGGAATTTCATGAGTTCGATCACGACGATCCATTTGATGAGGTTCCAGCGAAGAGGGCTATGGAAAAAGTGATCTCGGATGAACGAGCCGGATTTGTATGGTTAATCAAATCCTCTGGCGAAGATGTTGGTTACTTGGTGTTAACGCTGCATTACAGACTTGAGTCGCGAGGCACATGCGCTAACCTGGACGAGCTTTTTATAAACGAGGAAAATCGTGGCCAGGGAATTGGCCGCAAAGCAATGAAATTTCTCGAGAACACTTGCAGGGAGCGCGGCGTTGCCGCCATGCAATTAGAGGTGAAAAAGGATAATCCCGAGGCTGCTTCCTTGTATGAGAAAGTGGGGTTCGAAAAACTTGATCGTGATTTCATGCTAAAGGATATTGCCACATAACAAGCGCATGCAGCTGTACCTCACCAATTGCTACGCACCTTGTGAGGCCGCTTACGCTGGACGGCAAGCAGCACAATACGTCGAGATCGAGATTTCTAGCGCTAACATTTATCGCTGTAGCTCCGCGGAAGTCCACGGGAGGGTAGCTTGAAACAGATCGGGATAGATAAAGCATCAAGTGTCGCCTGCTTCTCGGTTCGTGCCATCGTGTTGGCCTTTTTCCTTGTATCCCCGCAAGCCAATGCAACTGGCATTATGCTGCCAGACATGGGGCTGGACGAGGCCTTTTTAGTTATCTTCGGGTCCTTTTCGGTGGCATTGGTGTTTTGGGCAGCCATAAGATTTACTCCTTTTTGGAGAGCAAGACTAAAACTGAACTCTGGCCTGGCGTTACTGGCGAAAATCAATCCACCCCTTCTCGCAATCGTTGTCATAGCTTCAGGGTTTTTCTTTTTGTCGGATTCCTGGCTACTGCTGATTCCCATGTTTTTGGGAGCGCCGCTTGCGGTGCTCGGAATCCTCATTGAATTGATTTGGGGTTTAGTGATTAAACCCACCGATCAGGAGGACTTGCCCAGATAAAGCAGAAAACAGGGGGGGGCGAAAAACGGGCGAAACGGATCACAAGCATTCGACGTTGCGGATCATGCCCGGGAATCAGTACCCTCTTGGCGTGCCAAAACCAATACCGTTGGACATGGCAGTCCTTCTGTCTCCAATCCAATTTGGGGTAAGGTTTTTGTGCGCAACCTGTATGATTGCCGGGCTTGTCGAATACAGGCAAATTGGAGCCTGACAAGTGCGTGCAGACGGACGTGGCCTTTGGCCACGCCGCTTATGCGAGGCGTTATGCGGCAACACCGCGTAGATTCTGATCCCCAGGAGAACCTGGAACATGCCAAACAATCGAGTCGCAATACTGACGGGAACCGGCCAGGGTATTGGCGCTGGCTGTGCTCGTGAAATGGCCAAAGCCGGCTACAAGGTTTCGCTGATGTCGCCATCTGATCGCAGTGTAAAACTGGCTAAAGAATTGGGTGGTATTGGGCGTGCCGGCTCGGTACTTGAAGTTGATGACCTGCAGGCGCTCGTCGATAGCACCATGGAGAAATACGGGAGAATTGATGCCGTTATCAGCAATATGGGACACGGCGGCAGTGTTCCGGAGGAAATTAAAACCGTTGGTTTCGATCCGGACTTCGACGGACCTTTGCTCGAACTGAGCGACGAGCTATGGCATGAAAGCCTCGATATGTATGTATTGAACGTGGTAAAGCTCGCTCGTATTGTCACGCCAATCATGATCGATCAAAACGGAGGGGCCTTCGTCAATATCTCTTCCATGAATGCAATCGAGCCGAGGGCGCCTTACCCGATGAGTATGCTTCGGGCCACCTTGCACAGTTTTTCCAAGCTTTACGGAGATCGATACGCCAGGCACAACATTCGGATGAACAATCTATTACCCGGGTTTTGCGAAAACGTGAACCTGTCCGAATTTGCCAGGAAGTCTATTCCTGCGCAGCGGCCAGCTACTTTTGCAGAAATCGGGCAAACGTGTGTGTTCCTGGCGTCTGACGAAGCCAGATATATCACCGGCCAGAGTATTTTGTCTGACGGCGGCATGAATCGGGCAGTTCGGTAAAATCATCATGCCGCATAACAAGTGCGCGCAGCCGGACCCTGCAAGACGCTGCGCGGCTTGTCAGGCCGTTGCTTCCAGGCGCCAGGCGTTTTTCAATTTGGAGACGATTCGATGATAAAAAGAATTTGGCACGGATGGACGACTCCTGAAAATGCGGATATTTATCAGCAACTGCTCCATGACCATGTCTTCCCGGGCATCGAAGCAAAAGGTATTCCGGGTCACCGGAGTATCGAGCTTCTGCGCAGGGAGCATGAAGCCGAGGTCGAGTTCGTCGTTATCATGGCCTTTGACTCACTGCAAAACGTGATCGATTTCCAGGGCCAGGATTATGCTCGAGCTTATATTCCTGAAGAGGCGCGGAAAGTGCTTGAACGATGGGATGAACATGCCTCTCATTACGAAATCAAAGAACTGAGAAAGTATGACCGAATTGATCCCTGACAGACGCATGACGGCGGATCGAAAGCGGCGACGCCGTCTTTCGTCCGCTGATGCCGGGCGTTAGAAGTTGAGAGGCATTTCCCAATGCACAGCTGCTGATTTATGATTTAAAAATTACCAACAAAAAAATACAAAACAGGAGGAGGCCGTGGCGAAATTATTAATCCATGTAACAACAGCACCTGAAGATCCTACCAAGGCGGCTTTGTCGTTTCTTGTCGCGAAAACAGCCCTGGCCGAAGGTCATGAAGTAAACCTGTTTCTCGCGGGAGAATCCGTAAGACTTCTTGATGCGGAAACGCTGGAATCTTTGCAGGGACTGGGGACCGGTAATCTCAAGGAACACTACGACGCTATTGTAGAAAATGGCGGGCAGTTTTACTTGTCTGGCATGTCGGCAAAAGCAAGAGGCTATGACGAGTCATTGATAGACGGAAAACCGGCCCGGTTTGCAATGCCTGATATGCTGGTAAAGCTTTTGACCGAGTCCGACAGGTCACTGACCTACTAAACTGGCGGACGAGTCACCCGTTTACAAGCGCATCAAGCGGACCCGGGGCACCAGCTCCCTGATGCGAGGCATTAGCAATCAATAGCGCACCATACATAAAAGGCTACCCGTTATGTACCAACTATTCTATATGCCGGCGCGTGCCAGCCTTGCCCCGCACATCGTTTTGCAGGAACTACAGCTCCCTTACGAACTGAAGCTGGTCGATTTTTCCGAGGGCGGCCAATCCGACCCTGAATTTCTCGCCATAAACCCGAATGGCCGCGTACCTGCACTGGTGTGGGACGGATTCCCGATGTATGAATCCGCTGCCATTACCATGTATCTGGCTGATAAACAACAGGACCCCAGGCTCGCCCCGGATCTACAGGATAAAAACAGGCCCCTCTATTATCAATGGATGAGCTACCTGTCCACCACGATTCAGGAAACGTTGAATCAATGGTTTCATCCTGATGAGTTCATCGTTGATGAAGGTCCGCATGCCGAGTTCAGGAAATATGCTGAGCAGCGACTGGAAAAAATGTGGCGGGTGGCACACGAAACGCTTTCCGGATCCGAATACTTGCTCGGGGAAAAATTTTCTGCATGCGACGCCTATATGTTCATGCTTTTGTGCTGGCAATACGAGCTGCCCTTTACTCCAGAAAAATGGCCTGTGATCGACTCCTATTTCTGGAAAATCAGGAGGAGGCCTTCGGTGGTTCGTACCCTCGAGGCGGAAGGCGTTCCGGAATGGTGGAGTGATAAACTTTGATGCCTGACAGGAAGCCCGACGATCCCGGCTATTACGAGGCTGCATGCAGACGCTGAGGGGTAAACCGGCAATGGTTACAGGCACATCTGTCGAGACAATGTTGTCTCAGGCTCGCCCGCAACGGATGAGTCCGCACTGCCAGGATCGCGCGTGACCGGGCCGCTCTGCCGCGAGGCCAGCAGGTCGGATCTTGGGCCGATCGTCGAGATGCTCGCTGACGATGCGCTCGGAGCCACGCGCGAGCGCCCCGGCGAACCGCTCGCCCCGGCCTATGTCGATGCCTTCAGCGCGATCCAGGACGATCCCAACAACGAACTGGTCGTGGTCGATGTCGAAGGCAAGCTGGCCGGCGTGATGCAACTGACCTTTATTCCCTACCTGTCGCATACCGGCACATGGCGCTGCCTGATCGAGGGCGTTCGCATCGCCCGGGCGCACCGGGGGCAGGGGCTGGGAGGCGACATGATTCGCTGGGCGATCGAGCGCGCACGCCAGCGCGGCTGTGGCCTGGTGCAGCTGACGTCCGACAAGCAGCGCCCCGACGCCCTGCGTTTCTATGGCGAACTCGGCTTCGTCGCCAGCCACGAGGGTTTCAAGCTCAAACTCTGACCGAGCGCGGCTGGCTAAATCGGTACAATAAGCCGACCCTATCGGAGGATACCGTGCATGCCCAATCCAACCGCCGCTCGTTTCGGCTACCCGCGCACCCTTGTCCGTGAATACGAACACTGGCTGGTCCTGTTGCGTGAAGACCAGGTTACGCTGGGATCGCTGGTGCTGTGTGCCCGCAGCGACGTAACCGCCTTCGCCGAGCTGCCTGCCGAGGCTTTCACCGAAATGGCGATCGTGGTCGGCGAGATCGAGCACAGCCTGCGCGCGGCGATCGGGTATGGCAAGATCAACTATCTGATGTTGATGATGTCGGATCCGAACGTGCACTTCCACGTGCTGCCGCGCTACCCCGGTGAGCGCAGCGCCTGCGGACTGACTATTGCCGACCGGGGCTGGCCGGCAGCGCCGAACCTGGCCGAACCGCGGGCGCTTGACGAGTTCGAGAGTACGCGGCTCATCGATTACCTTGGCGGGCATTGGGTTGGCTCAATGCCGCCCGCCGGGCGGCATTCGTGAAACAATCGATCGTCGGATTTCATCTCGACGAGCTGGAAGACTGGGTTGCCGAGCTCGCCTGCGGTCACGACCAGCACGTACGACATCGCCCCCCGTTCGTCGAACGACCGTGGGTGACGACCCGGGCAGGACGGGAGTCGATGCTCGGGGCCAGTCTCGACTGTCTCAAGTGCGATCGTAACGAGGCGGTGGATCGCAAGTGAGCCAGGCAACACCGGAGAAGGAATCGCTGGTGTTCGTATTCGGCACCCTGAAATCAGGTTTCCCCAACGCCGCGTCGAACCAGGGTCGACGCCTGCCGGGAGATTTTCGGACCAGTGAAAACTGGCGGCTCTACCTCGTCGGTGAGCGCCATTCGCCGTGGCTCGTGTCATCGCCGGGCGAGGGCCTGCCGGTGCGCGGACAGCTGTTCGCGGTTGATGCGGCGGCGCTGGCTGTGATGGACCGGCTCGAACGTGTACAGCTTGCGGATGGCTACCGTCGGATCGAAATCCGCGTGGTCGCCGAAACCGATGCGCGCGAGTACGATGCTTTCGCCTACGCCAGGTCACCGATACAGCTGGCGGCGGCCAGCGTCAGGTCAGGGCCATTCGAGGAATACACGCTCGAGCATGCCGCGCTCTACCGGCCGCGTCCGCGAGGGTAATTTTCAGCGATCGAGCCAGTCGAGCAACCGGTAGTAAGTCATCCCGAGACGCAGGTACTGGCGGCGCAGAAATCCGAACGGAAAACGCGGTGAACGTCCGCGCATGATCGCCGGCAGGTGCATCGGTAGCAGGTCGTTACCGGAGTCGGCACCGGCCAGCCACTGCGCCAGCGCGCGACCGGTCCAGCTCGCGTTGGCGACGCCGTTGCCGTGGTAGGCGTAGCCAAAGTAAATCGACGGGTCCTCGGGCATGCGGCCGACGGACGGGCGCAGGGTCCGGGTGAAACAGACCAGGCCGCGCCACTGGTGAGTAAACTCGAGGTCGGCGAAGCGTGGCCACATGCGCGCGATTTCGCGTTGCATCCGGGTGAAAACCTGCCCAGCGCCGAGCGGATCCCCGATGTGATTGCCGCGACCGCCGCACATGAAACGGCCGTCGCTGAGAACGCGGTAATAAAAGAACATGCGCTTCGAATTGTAGGTCGGGTTCTGGGTAAACCAGCCGCGCTCGCGCAGCTCCTCCGGGCTCATCGGGCGTGTCACGACGATCTGGCTCTGGATCGGCAGCGGTCGTTCGGCAATACCGCGATGCAGGTGTTCGGGCATGAAACCGTTACCGGTCAGGATGACCCGGGTTGCCGTCAGCGTGCCGTCGGCGGTCTCGAGCAGGTGTCGGTCGCCCTGCTTGCGCCATTGCAGCACCCTGCTGTGCGGGTGTAGTACCGCGCCGCGCCGTTCGGCTGCCTCGGCCAGGCCCTGGCAATAGCGCAGCGGATGCAGGCCGAAGCCCGGTCGAATGACCATCGCGCCGTGCTGGTGTGGTGCGTCGTAGCCGCGCTCGGCAAACTCGCCCTGGCTGATCATGTGGTAGTCCATACCGAGTTCGCGGCGCTCGAACTCGGCCTGTGACTGCATCGCGGCAAAATGTTTTCGGCTCTCGGCAACGCCGTACTCGGCGTCGCCCTGCGGCAGAAAATCGATCGCTTCGTCCTGCCCCAGCGCACGCACCATTTCGACCGCGTCGACCAGGCAGCGGTGGTAAGCGCGTGTCTCGTCGATACCGAAACGCGAGATCTGGGTTTTGACCGACAGCTTGCTGGATCCCAGGCAGCAGAAGCCGCCGTTGCGTCCTGATGCACCCCAGCCGATGTGGCCGGCTTCGAGCACACGCACATCGACCTGGTAATCGCGCACGAGGTGATAGGCAGCCGACAGGCCGGTATAGCCGCCGCCGATGATCGCGACGTCACATTGCTGGTCACCCTCGAGTTTCTTGCCTTGCAGGTTGGGGGTGCCCGCGGAGGCTTCCCAGTAGGAGGGTTGTGCTTCGGCGAAACGATACAGGCTGGGATGGAACAGGGTCGACATGCTTCAGCTCCGTTTTTTGAATACCAACAGGGCGATCGCGCCGGCAACCAGGCCCCAGAAGGCGGCGCCGATACCGAGCAGGCTCGCGCCCGATGCGGTGACGACGAAAGTTATAACCGCGGCCTCGCGCGAGTCGTCATCGGCGACCGCTCCGTGCAGGCTGGCCGCGATCGTACCGAGCAGCGCCAGGCCGGCGAGCGACAGTACGAATTCCTGCGGGAAGGCGGCAAACAGGCCGGCTACCGCGGCACCGAACAAACCGACGACCAGGTAGGCCACACCGTTGGCAACGCCGGCAATATAACGCCGGGCCGGATCCTCGTGCGCTTCCGGCCCGGCACAGATCGCGGCCGTGATTGCGGCCAGGTTGATCGCGAAGCCGCCGAAGGGTGCCAGCAGCAGCGTGCTGACGCCGGTCCAGCCGATGATCGGCGACACCGGCGGCTGATAGCCCGAGGCGCGCAGTACCGCTATGCCGGGGATGTTCTGCGATGCCATGGTGACGACAAACAGCGGGATGCCGACGCCGATCAGCACAGCGGGAGAAAATTCCGGTGCCACGTATACCAGACTGCCGACGTGAAACGAAAAACCACTAAAGTCGAGCAGGCCGAGCCAGGCGCACAGCGCCAGCCCGATCACGAGCACCAGCAGGATGGCATAACGCGGCAGCCGCCGCTTGCTGACCAGGTAGACGGCAAACATCGTCGAAACCAGCACGAACTGGTTTTGCATCGACAGGAATACCTCGACGCCGAACTGGAACAGGATGCCTGCCAGCATCGCCGCCGCCAGTGACAGCGGGATCCGTTCCATGATGCGCGCAAACCAGCCGGTCACGCCGACGAGCGTGATCAATGCGCCCGAAAACAGGAAAGCGCCTATTGCCTCGGCCAGGCTGACGCCCTCGAGCGAGGTCGCGAGCAGCGCGGCGCCCGGCGTCGACCAGGCCACGATGATCGGCATGCGGTAGTAGAGCGACAGGCCGATGCTCAGCACGCCCATGCCGAGACCGAGCACCATCATCCAGGAAACGACCTGCGCACTGCTGGCGCCGGCTGCCTGTGCCGCCTGGAATACGATCACCGCCGAACCGGTATAACCGACAAGCACGGCAACGAAACCGGCGGTAATCGCGGGCGGATGGAAATAGTCTCTAAGCGTCATGGCTGCGTCGTTCTGGACGGGCACTGCAGTGCCCGTGCAAGTATGGGCCTTCGATCGGCATCGTCGTTACTTTGCCCGAAAAGCGATCAGCACACCGAGCAGGATGATTACCGAAGCAAGGGTGAATTTCAACGACAGGGTCTCGGCCAGCACCAGCCAGGCCAGGATGACGCCGGAGACCGGCTGCAGGAACTGCATCAGGCCGACGCGCGCGATGCCGCCGGTACCGAGCGCCCAGTACCACAGCAGGTAGGCGACAATCGTAACGCCGATCGCCTGGTAGAGCAGGCCGGACCAGGCCTCGGTGCCGGCCGCCTGCAGTTCGCCGGTACTTATAAAAAATGGCAGCACCGGCAGCAGCAGCAGCGCGAACAGCCCGACACCCCAGAAGGTTGTACCGCGCGACGAGTAACCACCGCGCTGCAGGCGACCGCCGGCGACGTAGCCGAGCGAGGCGAACAGCGTCGACAGCAGCACCAGCAGGTCGCCCGCGAGCGTCGCTTCGTCGACCTGTCCGGCGGGCTCGTAGATCAGCAGAACTTCGCCCGTGAACGCGATGGCGCAGCCGCCCCACCATTTTGCGGCCGGTCTTTGTCGATCCCAGGCCATCGCCAGCGCGCCGGTCAGCACCGGCAGGATCGCGAGGACCATGGTGGCGTGGTTGGCCGTGGTGCGTTCGACGCCGAGCGTGAACAGCAGCGGAAAGGCGATAAAGCCGCACAGGCCGGACAGCAACAGCAGGCCGAGGCGCGCGGGATCGGTCGGCGGCCGTATCCGCAGCAACAGCGCGAGTATTATCGCGAGCAGGCCGCCGATCACGGTGCGCAGCAGCGCGACGTCGACCGGCTGGAAGCCGGATACCGCCAGCTTGGTGCCGACCGCGGAGCCGCCGAAAATGATTACCGCGGCGAGTGCTGCCGCCAGCACGCCGGGTGTCATCGAGGATCAGGTTTTGCGTGCAATGAGTGGCGTCGAGAGGTCACGGCCTTCCATTTGTGCGCGAACCTCGGTGGTACGGTAGAGGCGCTCGAGGAAGCCCGTCCAGCGCCGTCGAATCCTGCGCCGCGCGACCCACGGAAGCGCGTCCAGCCAGGCGATTGCACCCGTATCGCCGAGCCCG
Source organism: Gammaproteobacteria bacterium (assembly GCA_030066085.1). GTDB lineage: Bacteria > Pseudomonadota > Gammaproteobacteria. The sequence continues at coordinate 151,789 of JASJCI010000031.1, forward strand.
TCGATCGCGACCAGCCGGCCGCGCGTCATCGAGCGCTTCTGCAGCAACAGGTCAGCGATGCTCATTGCCTCGCTGACGACGACGCGGTTTTCGACCAGGGATTGGTACAGTTCCTTGAGCAACGGTTCGAATTCCTCGACCGGGTAGCCTTCGGCAAGATACCAGTTCATCGGCCGCGAGATCTGGCCGTCGTAATCGCGCACCAGGTCGACCACGATGCCGCGGCCGAGATTGGTGTCGACGAGGCCGTGGAACGCCGGGATATGTTTGCTGTGAACTGCCTTGCGCCGGCGCAGCTTGCGATAAAAACGGATGTCGCGCTGCGATTTCCGGCTGTCTCCAGACAGCGGCAGCAGGACCGCCAGGCGCGGATCCTCGGGATGCACGTAACACGCGCGCTCCCGACCCTGGCCGATCGGCTGTGAATGGATTTCCAGCATTGGCAGCGTTAGCCGGCGGCGGCGACCAGGTTGCGTAACACGGCGGCAAGAATAACACGAAGCGCCTCCGCTTTGTTTTCGGCGTAAGTCCAGGGCGCGGTTTCCTGCATGTAGGTGGACTGTGCGAGTTCCATTTGAATAGCGTGAATTCCGGACACGGGATCGCCGTAACGGCGCGTGGTCCAGCCGCCCTTGAAACGGCCGTTGGTCACCGCGCTATAGTCATCCGCTGCCCCGCAGGTATCGGCGACGGCGCACTCCAGCGCCGGCGCGCAGCTCGTGCCGCTATTGCTGCCGATGTTGAAGTCCGGCAGCCTGCCCGCGAACAGGAACGGGATATGTGACCGGATGGAGTGGCAGTCGTACAGGATGGCGAAACCGTGGCGCTGGCGAATGCGTTCGAGCTGTTGTTCGATTGCCTCGTGGTAAGGCCGATGGTACATCTCCCTGCGTTCGGCAATTTCGTCGGCCGAGGGTTCTTCTCCGTCGCGGTAGATGGGCGCACCATCGAAGGTCGTCGTCGGGCACAGGCCGGTGGTGTTCTGTCCGGGATACAGCGAGGCGTCGGCCGGGTCGCGATTGGCGTCGATGACGTAGCGATGGACCGGCGTACTGATTACGGTCGCGTCGGGCGCGAGGTCGGCATACAGGCGCGTGATATGCCAGTCGGTATCGGCACGCTCGAGGCCGAGCGAGTTCAGGCGCGCGGCGATCTCGTCCGGGATCTCCGTGCCGCCGTGCGGCTGCGCGAGCAACAGGGGACCGTCACCGGGAGTAATCGTGGGTGTCATCGGCCGAGCCTCGGCAACAGTTCGTACTCGTCCAGGGCATGCACCACGTCGTGATTTTCGACCAGTTCGCGGATAGCGGCGATGTCGTCGGCGAGGTAACGGTCCTGCTCGAGTCGCGCTACCCGCGCGCGCACGCAGGCCATGACTTTTTGCAGCCGCGGGCTGGTTTCGGTGGGCGCGCGAAATTCGACACCCTGTACGCTGATCAGCAATTCGATCGCGAGAATGTGCGCGAGATTGCGATTCATGTCGCCGAGACGGCGCGCCGCGTGGCAGGCCATCGACACGTGATCTTCCTGGTTGGCGCTGGTCGGCGTCGAGTCCAGCGAGCAGGGCATCGCGCGCTGCTTGTTTTCCGCCATCAGCGCGGCCGCGGTGACCTCGGCAATCATGAAGCCGGAGTTGAGCCCGGGATCCGGCGATACGAACGCCGGCAGACCGAAATTTTGTGCCGGGTCGACCATGGTGGCGATACGCCGCTCGGTAATCGAGCCGATTTCGGCGATCGCGAGCGCTATTGCGTCGGCGGCGAAGGCTACCGGCTCGGCATGAAAATTGCCGCCGGACAGGATCGAGCCATCGTCGGTAACGACGATCGGGTTGTCGGTTACCGCGTTGGCCTCGATTTCCAGCGTGCGCCCGGCCTGGCGCAGTTGATCGATGCAGGCGCCCATGACCTGCGGCTGGCAGCGAAAGCTGTACGGATCCTGCACCCGTTCGTCGTCGTCGCGATGCGACTCGCGAATGGCCGAGTCGAGCAGCAGGGCACGCAGGCACTGCGCCGCGTCGATCTGGCCCTGGAGGCCGCGCAGCAGGTGGATTTCGGCGCGGAAGGGCCGGGTGGAGCCCATCAATGCATCGGTCGACAGCGCGCCTGCCACCAGCGCTGTCTGCGCCAGGCGCCAGCTATCGAACAGGTTGGCAAGCGCGAGCGCGGTCGAAACCTGGGTGCCGTTGATCAGGCCGAGCCCTTCCTTCGGCCCGAGTTCGAGCGGTTCGAGGCCAGCCTCGGCGAGTGCGTCGGCGGCGGGCTTTTCCCGGCCGCGAAAGCGAACCCGGCCTTCCCCGATCAGTACGGCGGCGAGGTGCGCGAGCGGGGCCAGGTCGCCGGACGCGCCAACCGATCCCTGCGCCGGTATCAGCGGCAGCAATCCCAGTTGCAGCATGGCCTGCAGGCGCTCGATTACCTCCCAGCGCACACCGGATGCGCCGCGCCCGAGCGACAGCAGCTTGAGCATGATGACCAGGCGCACGATTGCATCAGGTAGCGGTTCGCCGACGCCACAGCAATGGGATAACACCAGGTTACGCTGCAGCAACGACGTCTGTTGCGCCGGAATACGGGTGTTCGCGAGTTTACCGAAGCCGGTATTGATACCGTAGACCGCGTCGTCGCCGGCTGCCGCGGCGGCAACGATGGCGGCGGCCCTGTCCACCTCTGCGCGGCAGGCGGGATCGAGTTCCAGCGG
>JASJCI010000032.1 GCA_030066085.1 Gammaproteobacteria bacterium
CCGCGGTCGAGCCGCGGGGTGACAGGTGTTAACAGTGCTGTAAAAAATTATTCCGGACAGCAGTGCGCTTGCGCGGCGGTCCGCCGAAGCGGGATGACGGGTGTGCGGTCGTTATTCGTGGGCAGGCGGTGATTTGACTTGAAATAGACCCGGGGATCGGTATCATTCCCGGTTCTTCACGGGGGCCGTTAGCTCAGTTGGTAGAGCATCTGACTTTTAATCAGGTGGTCGTAGGTTCGATCCCTACACGGCCCACCATTTTTTTTCCGTAAAACAAAGGCTTGCGGCTTGATGCGCCGCGTTCTTTCGGTCAAGCACTGCGTCGACTCTACCTGTCATGCGCAATCCCCAATGACAGCGCCATGCAGCTCGGCAGCGTCACCAGTACCCTGCAGGACTCGGCCGATACGGTCTGCAATAGTTTGACGGCCTTTGGCTTCACGGCCGCCGTCGCGGAGAAAGCCCGATGCACAAACTCAAAACCCTGTTAGCCGCCGCCTCGCTCGCACTGCTTGCTGCCTGCACCGGCATCCCGGATGGCGTCAAAGCGGTCGACGACTTCGAGCTCGAGCAATACCTGGGCACCTGGTACGAGGTCGCACGACTCGACCATCGCTTCGAGCGCGGCCTGTCCAACGTCACCGCCAACTACTCATTGCGCGACGACGGCGGGGTTGCGGTCGTCAACCGCGGCTACCGCGGCGACACGGGCGAGTGGGACGAGGCGAACGGTAAGGCATACTTCGTCGACGCGCCGAACGTCGGTCGGTTGAAGGTGTCGTTCTTCGGTCCGTTCTATGGGGGCTACAACGTCGTCGCTGTCGACCCGGCGCGCTATTCGCTCGTCGTCGGCCCCGACCGATCGTACCTGTGGATACTCTCGCGCACGCCGTCGCTGGAGGATGCCGTGCTCACCGAGCTCGTCGCCAGGGCCGAGAGGCTCGGCTTTGCGACCGACGAACTGATCTATGTCGAGCACGATCGTCCCGAATGAGGGCGGCTCCCGCCAGTTCCGATATAGACTTCAGCCGCGGCCAGCCAGCACTCGCTTGAACAGGCTTTGCGCGCCGACGATGATGCCGCCAGCTATCAAACCGACGACACCGTTGAAGGCCATGCCCATGAGTCCGGCTAACCCGGCAACACCCGCTACCAGTTCCTCCAGGTGATGCAGGGCCACGGCAAGCGGCGGCAGGCCGTGTACCAGTATTCCGCCGCCGACCAGGAACATGGCCGCGGTGCCGAGCACCGACAGCGTTTTCATCAGTTTCGGTGCCAGCCCGAGAATCAGTCGACCGAGGGTCTGCCCGGCCCCGTGCTTCTGCTGCAGCAGGTGGAGCCCGGCGTCGTCGAGCTTGACGATGGCAGCAACGAGTCCGTACACACCGAGCGTCATTAGCACTGCGATCGCCGTCAGTACCGCGACCTGAATACCCATGGGCGAGTCCTGCACGGTGCCCAGCGCGATGACGATGATTTCCGCGGACAGGATCGCGTCGGTTCGGATCGCGCCCCTGATGCGCTGCTGCTCGAATTCGACCATGTCGACTTCCGGGTTCCTGACGGCGTCCAGCCGCTGCTGATGTTCCGCCTCGTCTTCGTCCCTGCTGTGCAACATCTTGTGCGCAACCTTTTCGAAACCCTCGTAGCAGAGGAACGCGCCGCCAAGCATCAACAGCGGGGTTATCAGCCATGGCAGGAACGCGCTCAGGAGCAGCGCGCAGGGGACGATGATGCTCTTGTTGACCACCGATCCCTTGAAGACTGCCCAGACGACCGGTAATTCGCGATCGGCCCGAACGCCCGTAACCTGCTCGGCATTCAGCGCGAGATCGTCGCCCAGTACGCCGGCGGTCTTTTTCGCCGCAACCGCCGTTTTGCGCGCGGCCACGCCGGTCATTGCCGAAATATCGTCGAGCAGCGTGGCGATGTCGTCGATCAGGGCGAGCAGGCTGCTTCCGGCCAAGGGGCGCTCCCGGGTGCGAAATGGGCGTAGTTTACTACCAAACAGAATCAGCCAGTGACCGGCTTTTCAGCGCAACAGGGATTCGTCGTGCCCGATCGGCATTGGCGCTGGAAAAAAATGCGCGAAGATATCCGGGCAGGGCGATATGTCGATCATCTGCCACGCGTCGCGACGAGCGCAATTGCGCGCGGCCGAGACGACCTCGACGGCGGCGATGCGCGTTTGTTTAGTCTCTATCCGCTGCGAAGCACGTACTTTTTCAACCGGTGATATCGAGATCGATTCCATCGCCCGTATAAAAGAACTTAGAATATGCGTCCGTTACGATAGCGAATCGAGAAGCCATGCCGCCGCGAGATCTGACCGCCAACGAATGCCGCGTAATCGGCTGCCTGCTGGAAAAGTCCGTCACAACGCCTGACCAGTACCCGCTTACGCTGAACGCGCTGACCAATGCCTGTAACCAGAAATCGTCCCGCGAACCGGTCATGAACCTGTCGCAGGGTGCGGTGCAGAACACGGTTCGCCTGCTCGAGGAGCAGCACCTGCTGCGTGTTGAAGACAACTTCAAGCGCGGGACGGAAAAGTACTCGCATCGCTTCTGCAATACGTCCTTCAGCGAACTGCAATTCGATGCGGCGCAATATGCGATCGTGACCCTGCTGCTGTTGCGCGGTGCGCAAACCCCCGGTGAAATTCGCGCCCGCAGTGGCCGGCTGCACGAGTTCGCCGATAACGGCGAGGTCGTGGTTGCGCTGAACTCGCTGATCGAGCGGGACGGCGATCCGCTGCTGGTAAAGCTGCCGCGCAGCCCCGGACGCAAGGATTCCGAGTACATGCACCTGTTTGCGGGTGAAGTCGATGTCGATGCTTACGCCGAGCAGGCCGGGACAGCCGCCGCCGGAGCCCCGCGCGCCAACCTGGGTGAACTCGAAGAGCGCGTGGCCGCGCTCGAAGCCGAAGTTGCGGCACTGAAACGACTGCTCGAGTAAAGCCCGCGCCAGCGCGCTGTGCCAGCGGTCCCCGGGATTACAAAACGCAGGGCAAGCTGGCGAGCAGGCCAGGGTGGTCTCGAGGAGCCGGTTTTACTACGGACTGGTCGCAGCTTTGGCCGCCTGCCTGCGCCGCGAGCGCGGCCGCCAGATACCGAGCACCACGTTGACCAGCGCCACGCCGAGCAGTACCCACAGGGACAGCCATTCGGAGCTGGTTGTATCCCTGATCGTTGCCGGATCGATCTGCCCGGCTAACGCCTGCGCGGCGATTTGTGCCTGCTTCTCGACCGGGCCCTGCACCGCGGTCAGGGTGCCCTCGAACACCAGGATGCCGGTCGCCAGCTTGAACCAGGCCCAGCCGGCGTTGTGAAATGCCGATGTCCACGCCATTGACATCAGTCCACCGAACAACACCAGGCCGATCGACGGCAGCAGGATCCAGGTTGCAATAGCGTCCATGGCCGCGCGAATTTTTGCATATTCGACGATAGCCTCCGGTTGCGGAACGAGACTGACCAGCACCAGCAGGCTCGCCATCGCCCCCGTGAAACCGATTGCTCCGAGGGTGTGTACAAACTTCAGCAGTTGACGCATGGGTGCGGGTCAGGTGTCGCGGAGGTCGAAGGCCGATCGTAGCCGTGTCGGAAAGCTCGCGGTACAGGTGGGGCGTTGCGCGCGGGGGCTGTATCTGGTCGGGAACAGAAGCCCGCCCGCAGACGTTTGGCCGGCCCGCCGTACTCGGGGTACATCGGGTGCACGATCGCTTGGAGGTGAGCGCGTTGATACGCCCGCCTCCGCGGCCGAGGCGAAGCCGTGAGCACGTAGTCTACGGAAAACAGGGAGAGTGGTTCGACGGCCGACCGCCGGCCGTCGAACGCGGGTCTTCGGGTAGTGGACGGTTTTAGCTTTTGGCAACCCAGGCGCTGCACCAGCCCTTGGCGGCCACTTCCTTACCCGGAAAAATTGCGCAGGGACCCCACTCGGCGTCACCGCCGGTGTACAGCTGGCAGTTGGCGCAGTTTTTTGCTGCATCGGGCGACTCGTGGGTGTAGCTCAGGGCCTTTGCTTGCGCGTCATTCGGATCGAGCTTGGCGTGGCCTCCGGCAACCGCGCTACCGGTCAGTGCTGCCAGCGGAATCGCGGCGGCGGTGGCAGCGGTCAAACCCAGCATCTTGCGTCGGCTAATTTCTTTCATGAAAAACTCCTGGTATTGGCTAAACGTGTGGGGTGTTTAAGTAATGTATAACTCACGCCCGAAAATACGTGCTGCAGTAATATAAAGATCATTCCGGGGCAAAAAAAAGACTAGACAAAAATTATTTGCCAGTGCCGTGTTCAGGTAACGCGCAGTATATATCAGCGTGGCACCGTACCGGTAGTTACCGGCGATGTCGGTGGCGCCAGTGCCTCGTATGGCGGCATGCCTGGTGAGCGATGTGATCCTTACCGATAGTAGCGACGTACTGTTTCCATGATCCAGGTATCTTACGTCAGCAGTTCACCCGAGCCGATGACAGCCGAAGCGCTGTTAGCGCTGCTCGAAGAGTGTCGAACCAACAACCGCAAGCGCGGCATCACCGGCATGTTGCTGTACGGCAATGGCACATTTTTGCAGGCGATCGAGGGCGATGAACCGGTGATCGATGATCTGCTGACCCGTATTTGCGCTGATCCACGCCATGGCGAAATCCAGATGCTGCAGCGGCGCGAGATCGACAGGCCCGAATACGCCGAGTGGAGTATGGGCTTCGACGAGGTCAGCAACCAGGAATTCGGCGACGTCGACGGTCTGCGGGATTTCGGTAGCGAGGATTTCAATTTCGATTACCTCGTGGGGCATGATTCGGTGGTCGATTCGCTGCTCGATCACTATCGACAGCCCAACTGGGATCTCGTTATCGGCGAGATCGATGCGCAAAAACAGGTTATCCAGCGACTCGAGCAAACCGTTTCCCAGGCGAGGGATCGAATTGCGCTGGCACGGCTGGCGTTGGAGAGCATTACCGAGGCAAGCCGCAAGGGCCAACCCAGCGAATCCCTGGTCCAGCTGTGCGAGTCGGCACTCGACTCTCTGCGCAGCAGGTAAGCACAGGCGCACCGCGGGTCGGGTTGCGGGCCCATGGCGCACTGCACCCATCGCTTAAACTCCGTAGAATCCCGCACACCGCGAAACCTCCCTTGCCCGGAGCATAACCCCCTCCATCAAGCGTTTTGACCATCGCTTCGCCTGCTGTTACGCCCGCGGGTCACGCTCGAGTTCATGGCTGGACTCGCTTGTAAATGGCGCTTATGCTGTAAAACAACAATCCGGAGGAGGTATCGGTTGATGAGGTTTATGACACTACTGGGGATTGTCGTCAGTTACGGGGTGCTGCTGGTAGCTGGCCCGACAGCAATGGCGGATGGCCACAATCCACTCAAGGATCCGAGCTTCGAACTGCGGCTCCCGCCCGAGCAGGGTGGCTGGATGCTGTTCGACGAGAGCATGTTTTCGCGCGACCAGGCGCGCACCGGTAACCAGTCGATGTTCAACTGGGGATTCAGCCGTAAAGTGCCCTATCCACCCTACCTGCTCGGCAGCGTATCCGGCAGTTTCCAGGAATTCCCGGCGACACCGGACTCGCAGTGGCGTCTTACCGGGTATGGTGTCGCACCCGTTGCACTCAGGGGTGCGCCGGCGTTCGGCGTGGTGCAGATCTCGTTTTTCGACGCCGAGGGCAAGGATCTCGGTACGGTCGAGACCGCCAGTGACAAGGGTCCACAGGCCAGCATTTCGAACAAGTTGACCGCTGCGGCAACGGCCGGCGAGTGGGTCATGCTGGATACCGGCATAGTGACCGCCCCGGCAGGTACCGCGATGATCCACGCCTTTACCCTGTTCGTCGACTATTCCGGTTCGAACAGGTCGCAGGGGGTTTACTTCGACGATTTGACCCTCTGCAGCGTCGAAGGCGACGAGTCGAAATGCCGGGAGATGAGCTCTGAAAACATGCGTGGCATTGCGCCTTACTCGCTGCAGGCGCTGCACGCCGAGCGCAAGCTGCCCGCCGACGGCTAACGGCTAACCGATCGCGCAGTTGTGCTGCGCGCGGATTGCGGAATTGCGGAACCTCGATAGCCCTGACGATGTCACTCGCGGGCCTCGTGCTTGACCCAGTCGACCTCCATGGTCCAGCTGCTCGTCATCGGGTCAGGCTTGATCTTGGCGAAATTCAATATGGCGAATAGGGGTTCCGGGAAGCTATCACCTTCGCCCGGGCTGCGGTAAACCTCTGCGCCGTCGAGACGGAATACCAGGTCGCTGTTTTCCCATTCAACCGAGTATTCGTGGTATTCGCCGAGCGTCGCGGCCTGCACCAGCATCAGTGCCTGCCAGTCGCCGCCGTCGCAGTAACCGAGACTCTTGATCGCCCGCGCGGCGTAGTGATCGGGACCGCCGTCCGAGTGATGTTCGAAGATATCGATTTCACCCGAACCGGTCATCGGCCAGCAAACGTTTTCGTCTTCCTCCTGCACCGGCGGCTCGTTGTTGCGCGCGCCGAGTAACCACCAGGCGGGAAACATGCCGGGCTGGCCGCTGTTTTCAACCCGCAGCCGGGCAGTCCACTTGCCCTTGACGAACTCCTGGCGGTTCTTGGAAGCGATGCGCCCGGCGACGTACTGCGTAGCCGGATGTTGCTTGCCGAACTTGTCCACGTTGTCGCAAGGGCGCTTTTCGCCGAGATCGACGACCCGCAGCTTGAGCGTGCCGTCGCTGACTTCGCGCGTGTTGTAGAGATTATCGGGCACGTAACACTGATCCTCGTTGTTGACCCAGAGCATCTGGTCCTGCCAGTTGGCCGGATCGAAGCGGTCGAAGTCGTCGAAAAAAACCACCCGCCAGCCCGCAGCCGTGGGCTGGTTGCCGGTGTTCATGGATTGACCGCCGGTATGGGCGCAGGCGGATATCAGCAGAGCCGATGCGGCAATAAACGAGGCGAGTTTCATATCGAGTTCCGATTGGCCTGTTTCGACTGCGGCGGATGCCGTCCGGGCAGGGCCCGGCGGTTGGCCGGTGTTTTTCTGGTCGATTCGGACCAGTATAACCGATTGTCCTCGTACGAATCCGCGCTGTTTCGGTGCAGATCGAGGCCAGCGATCCAGGACAATGGTGGCCGTGTACGCGGGTTGTTTGCGCACCACCAGGGCGCATCTCGCGGGGAATGCCGAGTGGCCTTGTAAGTCTATATATTTCAATTATTTAGATTACCTTGTTGCTACCGCTGTTGGTTCGGCGAACAGCCAGCAAAAGTAACGACGAGAAATATTTCACTCACCCTTGATTTTTTTGTTGCAGCGCACAAATCCTCGCCTAATATCCACGCCAGCAATGGTTCCGAACCTGATGAACAGGAGAATGGAAATGCACAGGAACGCTGAAAACATACCGCAAGATGCGAACCCGTCCTCGCTAGTCGGGCGGCTCGCGCGCAACCTGTCCGGGCTGCTCGAAGCCCATGCCGGGCGCACCGAGTCCCCGCGGGTTTATCCCGCGACCCGGCAGGATGGCCGCGATTCGGCCGGCGAGCGCGCGGTGCCCGCGCAGTTGTTGCCGGAAACGGAAACCGCGACTCGCTCATCGAGCGGCGGGCTGTGGCGCTGGCTCGGCAAGGCCTATGCCGCGCACGAGGCGCGCCTGGCGCGACTGCGCGTCTACGATCCCCGCCTGTAGATTCTACCAACCGGCGGTGGCCCACACCGCCGGGTTTACCCGGCGCGCGATCCGTGGGTCGGTCGAGCCAGTCTCGACGAAGGTTCCGATATTTCGATTGCCCTCCCGCCTGTTGACGGGTCCGGGCGGCATTTTTCCCGATCCCGGCGATTTGCCAGCCCGCATCCAGGCGGACCGGTACCCCCACTTTTTCTGATCCCGGCGATGCGCTTTTTTTGATTGAACAAAACCCGGGCTTTTTCCAGAATGTGGGCTTCGCCGAGGCCGTCGAGAATTGTCGCCATGCCCGATCAACGTCCGCTGTCGCAGGTCCGTGTGCTCGATTTCGGCCAGTACCTTGCCGGGCCGCTGGTCGGCATGATGCTGGCTGATCTCGGTGCCGAAGTCATCCGCATCGACCCGCCCGGCGGGCCGCGCCTGCAGACGCCGGCCGCCGACATGCTCGCGCGCGGCAAAAGTGCGCTAAGTCTCGATCTCAGGAATCCTGCCGATCGCGACACCGCGCTCGAACTGGCGGCGCGTACCGACGTGCTGATCGAAAATTTCCGTCCCGGGGTCATGGCGCGCCTGGGACTGGGCGCCGATATCCTGCACGCGCTCAATCCCGACCTGGTCTACCTGTCGTTGCCGGGATTTGCCTCCACCGACGCCGAACTGGCCGAGCTTCCGGCCTGGGAAGCCGCCATCGCGGCCTGCACCGGCCAGTTTACCGATATGGGTCTGAATCGCCGGCTGATGGGAATCAATCCCTCGTTTACGCCGCTGGCACTGGCCTCGGCCTATGGCGCCGCCTTCGGTGCGATGTCGGTGCTGTTCGCGCTGCGCGCGCGCAGCTTTAACGGCGGCGAGTACATCGAGGTGCCGCTGGCGTCGGCATTGCTCGAGGGCCTGGTGTACAACTGCGAACAAATCGAGGATTACCCCGAACGCTACAAGTCGCCACGCGAGGTCGAGCTCGACCGGCGCGCGGCCGAAGGGTTACCCATGAATCTCGGTTTCGAGCAACTGTCCGAGTTTCTCGACCCGTTTTACCGCACCTACACCTGTGCCGACGGGCGCGGTTTCTACGTCGTCTCCGGCAGCGTCAAATCGCATCCGCGGCGTGTCCTGGAAACCCTCGGTCTCGACGATTTGCTGGCGGAACTGCCGGAGTTCGATGCATACCTCGATAGCGCCGACTGGCCCGACGAATGGACGTTGAGCAATTACCCGGTCGGGGTGTGCGACCGCGCGCGAATCGCGCGCGCGATGAAGGCTGCGTTCCTGCAGAAAACCTCGACCGAATGGGAAGCGCTGTTCGGCGCGGCCAAGGCGCCGGCTACCGCGCAGCGCGCCACGCGCGAGTGGCTGGCCGATCCGCATGCGCTGGCCAGCGGCCTCGTGCTCGAAGTCGATGACCCGCGCCACGGCCGCATGCGCCAGATGGGTAACGTCGCCTGGCTGGCGGAAGATAACGCGGCCGCTGACAAGATCGCGGGACCGCTTGCCGACGATGCGCGCGAGCGCCTCCCTGAAATCCTGGCCGAAGCGCCGCGGGTTTCGACCAGATCCGGGTCAGCACCGGCGCGCGGCTGGCTGGAGGGCCTGCGGGTTCTGGACCTGACCAATGTCATCGCCGGACCGACCATCGGTTCGACGCTGGCGCGTTTCGGCGCCGAAGTCACCCTGGTACAGCCGGTCGAGCCTTCGGTCGATCCGTGGAATACCACCGTGTTCGGTCTGCACGCGCAACGCGGCAAGCGCAGCCTGTTGCTCGATCTGTCCAGCCGGCGCGGACGCGAAGTCCTCGAGCGCCTGATCGCCGGGGTCGATGTCATTACGATGAACGGCAGCGATGCCCAGCGCGACGCACTGGGGCTCACGCCGGATCGTCTGCGCGCGCTGAACCCACGCCTGATCCTGGTGCAGCTCGACGCTTTCGGCGGCCCGCGCCGCGGGACGAAGTCCGATCACCTCGGTTACGACGACCTGGCGCAGGCGGCGACCGGCGTGATGCTGCGTTTCGGCGGCGGCATGCAAACGCCCGAGGAGCACGCCCATTTCGGTACCATCGACGTACTCACCGGTTTCTGTGCCTGCGTCGCGCTGGGCGCGGCGCTGTTGCGGCTGGAGCGCAGCGGCGAGGGGGGCGTGGCGCGCGCGTCGCTGGCGGCGGCGGGTAACCTGATCCAGGCGCAGTTCATGTACGATTTCGATGGCCGCGCAGCTTTCGACGAACCCGCCGGGCGCGACGCGCTCGGTTGGGGCCCGTATTACCACTGCTACGAGGCCGCGGACGGCTGGTTTCTGCTGGCCGCACCAATTGATCGAGCGCGGGCACTGGCGCGCGCGCCCGAACTGGCGCCGCTGGCCGAACTCGACGATAACGAGCTCGTTACCGAACTCGCGCGCCGGTTTCGGCAACAGTCGCTGGACTACTGGCAGGCGCGTCTGCAGCAGGGATCCACGGTGTTGATGCGCCTGGCGTCGCTGATGGAAACCCGCGATCGCGCGCGCCAGTGTGAGAGCGAGGGTGATATCGATATTGCCGAAGCGACTTTCCGCGTTATCCGCCACGACCGCCATCCGATGGGCCGCTGGTGCGACCTGGTCGCGCCGAACGCGGTGCGGCCGCGCAAGGCGCCGATTCGCATTCCCGGGCCGATGCCGAAATATGGCCAGCACAGTCGCGAGATCCTGCGCGAAACCGGTTACGACGACGATGCCATCGAGTCCATGATCGCCGGGCGGGTCGTCGCCCTGCAGTGGTCGGAAAAATACCTGCCCGAATAGCCCGTCGGCTATCCCGGTCGGCGCGAACCTATCCGGCGACGCTTTTGCGCGCCGAATCCGAGCCCGATGACCGCTGCGGCGAAAACTGGCGCGACGGCTGTGCGACCGGTTTTTGCGCCAGCACGATCGACATTTCGCAGGTTGCGTGCACCGGAAACAGGGGACGCAGGAAAACCATGGCCAGCGCGATCAGGGTCCAGGCGCCGGCAACCCGCAAACCGAAGTGTTTGTCCTCGCCATTGACCACCCAGCCGGAATCCAACGCCCAGCCGCGCACGTCGCGGAGCGAGCGAAAACAGACGGGCTGACGATAGTCGCGGTCCGCCAGGATGTCGAAACCGTGTTGCTGCAGCAGTCGCCGACAGTCGGCGTGGTCGATCGGATTGCTCAGGCGATCGAGCGATTTTTTTACGCCGATCCAGTTGGCGTAACGTTCGAAACGACCCTCGTAGAGCTCGGCAAAAGATCGCCGGGTGGTAGTGGCCAGCGACAGGTAACCGCCCGGGCGTAACAGGCGAAAGGCCTGCTCCAGTAAATGTCCGCCATCACCGAAGCCGAGCACGAAATGGCATAGTACCAGGTCCTGTGAAGTGGGCGGGAGGTGAGCCGATGCGTCGTGTGCATCGGCATTGATCAGTTCGACTGCCGGCCCCAGTTTTTGCGCCGCCTGCGACAACATGCCCGGCGACACGTCGAAACCGGTGCATTGGCCGAGGTCGACCTGGCCCTGCAAATCGGCGATGGCGTTGCCAGTCCCGATACCCAGGTCGACAACCGACAATCCACCCCTGGTCCTGTGCCGATGCTGGTCGATTTGCTCGATCGCGACACGACGCGACGAGCCGTACAGGTTCGCCCAGTCGTTATCGTATCGCTCCGCCACCTTGTCGTAGTTGACGCTGATTGCTGTAGCCCAACGGGTTTGATGAAGTTGTTCCGTTGCCGGTGGAGCATGGTAATTTCGAGTCCGTCACGCAATTGTAACGGGAGACGTAGCCGGGGCTAAAACCGCGGGTAGCGTATTTTGGTACCGCCCGCGGCTGCGGCTCGTCGGCAAGGCTGCTGTAAGCGCGGCGTCGGTTGCCATGGCGGGTTCGATTCTGCATCATCAGCAGGACTTTCAAGCCCCCGGCGGAACATGACTTGGTTAACCTGATTGCCGCGGCGACCGACGACTTCGACCTGGTTACGCGTTTTCCACGCGAGGTCCGGGTATTACCGCAGGTGTCGATCCCGCTGGAAGACGGCATCGAGCTGTCGGCGCGCATCTGGCTGCCGGCGGATGCCGAGGCCGATCCGGTGCCGGCCATCGTCGAGTACGTGCCGTTCCGTCACCGTGACTTTACCGCGCCGCGCGATGCCGCGCTGCATCCGTGGTTTGCCGGACACGGCTATGCATCGATTCGGCTCGAACTGCGCGGCAGCGGCGATTCGACCGGCATACCGATGGACGAATACGTCGCGCGGGAACAACAGGATGGCCTGGCCGCGCTGGAATGGATTGCGCGCCAGCCCTGGTGCAGCGGCGAGACGGGTATGATCGGCATATCCTGGGGCGGTTTCAGCGCGCTGCAGATCGCCGCGCAGCGGCCGCCGTCGCTGAAGGCGATCATCACCGTCGACTCCACCGACGATCGTTTCAACGACGATATCCACTACAAGGGCGGTTGCCAGCTGTACGCCAACCTGTCCTGGGGCACGCAGTTTTTTACCTACATGGCGCGCCCGCCCGATCCGGTGGTCTCGGGCGAGAACTGGCGCGAGCGATGGCGCGAACGCATCGAGCAGGCGCCGTTCGTGCTCGGGGCCTGGGCCGGTCACCAGGATCGTGACGACTACTGGCGGCACGCCTCGGTAGGTGATGACTTCGACGCGATCGAATGCGCGGTTTACGCCGTTTGTGGCTGGGCCGACGCCTACTCCAACGCAATCCTGCGCATGGCCGGCGGACTGCGCTCACCCAGGCGAATCCTGGTCGGTCCCTGGGGTCACACCTATCCGCATATCGCCGTACCCGGCCCGCAGATCGGTTTCCTGCAGGACGCCGTGCGCTGGTGGGACCGCTGGCTCAAGGGAGTCGACAACGGTATCGATCGCGAACCGCCGGTGCTGCTGTGGCAGCAGGATTCGGCGCCGCCGCAGGCCGAATACCGCGAGCGCCCCGGACGCTGGATCGCGGACGATTGTTGGCCGAGCCGGCAGTGTCGCGAGAGCCGTTGGCGGCTCGATGCCGGTGCCGGCCTGGTGCCGGCCGGCGCAAGCGACGCCGCGAGCGGGGTCCTGTCGGTGTGCAGCCCGGTAACCACCGGCATGTTCGGCGGCGAATGGCTGCCGCACGGTATCGGTCCTGAAATGCCGCTCGACCAGCGTTTCGAGGACGGCGGTTCGCTGGTGTTCGAAACCGCGCCGCTGACGCAGGACCTGGTTCTGTACGGCGCGCCGCAACTGCGCCTCGGCGGGTCGGCGGATACACCCACCGGCCAGGTCATCGTCAGCCTGTCGGACGTGCTGCCCGACGGTCGCGTCACCCGCATCACCTACGGCCTGATGAACCTTTTGCATCGCGAAGGCCAGCAAAGCTCGCTGCCGCTGGTGCCGGGTGAGGGATTCGATTGCCGGGTGCAACTGGATGATATCGTGCAGCGCGTGCCGGCCGGGCATCGGCTGCAACTGTCGATCGCCACCCAGGCCTGGCCGTTGATCTGGCCGGCACCGGATTCGATGACGCTCACTGTCGACCTGGCCGCCACCGAACTCGTGCTGCCCCTGTTCGACGGCGATCCCGATCGCTTACCGGTACCGGAATTCGAACGACCCGCACTGCCGCCGCCGCTCGAGCTGACCTGGCTGCGCCCCGTGTCCCGCGAGCGAAAAATCGAGTACGACGTGGTCGAACGCCGCGCCATGCGAATCTACCGCAAGGACGACGGTGCCTACCGCATCGAGGAGCACGGCCTCGAAATCGATAGCGTCAGCGAGCAGCGTTACTGGATTCACGACGACGGCAGCCACCTGGCCGGCGGGCAGTTCACGGCCACGATCCTGACCGGCCGGGGCGACTGGCGCACGCGCGTGACCTGTGAAGTGACCCAGGTTGCCGAGCGCGAGCGGTTTGTCATCAGCGGTCGTCTGGAAGCCTGGGAAAACGATGAACTGTTTGCCGCGCGTGACATCGACCTCGAGATTCCCCGCGCCGGAACCTGAACGCAGTGCCGCATTGCCGGTTTAGAAAAGGCCGAGCTGATCGCCGCTCCGTGCCGGCACGGTAAAGGCGTCGCGGTTGAGCTCGAAATCGCGCGGCGTCAGCTCGAGCCGCCGGCAGGCCAGGCGAAACCGCTGCGCGATCATGTCGGCAAACGCGCCGGCGCCGCGCATGCGGATCCCCCAGCGGCTGTCGTAGTCCTTGCCGCCACGGGTATCGCGCACGCGCGTCAGCACGTGCCCGGCCTTGTGCGGATAATGCGCCTGCAGCCATTCGCGGAACAATGGTCCCACCTCCAGCGGCAGGCGCAGCAGGATGTAACCGGCCGAGTTCGCGCCGGCTTCCCGTGCCGCGCCGAGAATCGCGTCAAGCTCGGGATCGGTCAGCACCGGAATCACGGGCGCGACCATGACCGACACCGGGATACCCGCCTCGGCCAGCGTTCGAATCGTCCGCAGGCGGCGATGCGGTGCCGCGGCGCGGGGTTCGAGCCGGCGTGCCAGCTCGCCGTCGAGCGTGGTCAGGCTGACATTGACCGACACCAGGTCGTCGCTCGCCATCTCGCGCAGGATGTCGATGTCGCGTTCCACCAGCGCCGACTTGGTCACGATCGCGAGCGGATGGCGAAACCGCTGCAGCACCTCGAGCAGCGAGCGCGTGATCCTGAGCCTGCGCTCGACCGGTTGGTAGGCATCGGTGTTGACGCCGAGCGCGATGGTCGCGGGCCGGTAACCCGGCTTGCGCAGGGTTTGTTCGAGCAGCCTGGCGGCCTCGGGTTTGCTGAACAGGCGGGTTTCGAAGTCGAGACCGGGTGACAGACCGAGGTAGGCATGGGTCGGGCGCGCGAAGCAGTAAACGCAGCCGTGTTCGCAGCCGCGGTAGGGATTGATCGAACGATCGAACGGGATATCGGGCGATTCGTTATAGACCAGGACGCTGCGCGAGCTGTCGGCCTGGACCTCGGTTGCTGGTCGCGCGTCGTCGGGCGGCGCTTCCCAACCATCGTCGAAGGCTTCGCGCCGCTGCTCCTCGAAACGGCCGCTGTTGTTGCTGACTGCGCCGCGGCCCTTGATGATGCGGGTGTGATCGGGATTGGAAGGTTCCATTACCGCCTACCCTAGTGCATTGCCGGGGGCGAAACAACCATCGGAATCCAGCTCAAATACGTCCCGCTGACACGACTTTCGCGGCATAATGGCGCGACTGGATAACGACAACGGGACAGGATTCCATGCTCTACATCGACCGACTTGCCGAGGAACAGATCGAGGCCGCGATTCGCCGCGGTGAACTGGACGATTTGCCCGGGCAGGGCCAGCGCCTGGACCTCGACGACGAACGCGTCATTCCCGAAGCCCTGCGCGTGGCCTACCGGGTGTTGAAAAACGCCGGCTGCCTGCCGCCCGAGTTCGGTTTGCGCAGTGAAATCCGGGAACTCGAAGGCCTGCTGCACCAGGTCGAAGTCGATACCGAAAGCCAGGCGCTGCGCCGCCGCCTGTCCCTGTTGAAAACCCGGCTCGCGCTGCAGGGCCGCGAACTGCATTTGTCAGCCCAGGAGGGTGCTTACCGGCAAAAACTGCTCGATCGCCTGGCCGCCGACAAGGCCGGAAAAGGGGTCCACCGCGTCGGCGACTGAGGCCGCCCCGACCGGCATGACGCTCGAATCGAAACTCGCCTCGACCCGCGAATGGCTCGCGCGCTGCCCTCGCGTGGCCGCTTTTTCCGGCGCGGGTTTGAGCGCCGATTCGGGGCTTGCCACTTTCCGCGATCCGGACACCGATGCGCTCTGGTCGCGTTTCGATCCCACCCGGCTCGCGTCGCCGGAGGCTTTTGCCGCCGACCCCGAACTCGTTATCGACTGGTACAACTGGCGCCGCAAACGTTATGCCGAGGTGGCGCCGAACGCGGCCCATCATGCGCTCGCGGCACAAACCGGCATGATTCAGATCACGCAAAACGTCGACCACCTGCTGGAGGCGGCCGGCGCTGCGCCGGAGCGGGTTTACCACCTGCACGGCAGTATCCTGTCCGATCGCTGTCACAGCGGCGACTGCGACTACCACGAGGCGATCGATCCCGCCGCGCCGCCCGGCTTGCGCGACTGCCCGCGCTGCGGTACCCGCCTGCGTCCAGCGGTCGTCTGGTTCGGTGAAAATCTGCCCATGGAGGCCTGGACAAGGGCACAGTCGCTCTGTATGCGCCTCGATTGCCTGCTGGTCATCGGTACCAGCGCGACGGTTTATCCCGCCGCGGGCCTGATCGAACTCACCCGGCGGAGCGGTGGACGTATCATCGTCGTGGATCCCAATGCCGGGGTGGCCAGCGATGCGGCCGACAGTTTCCTGCAGGGCCGCGCGGCCGACCTGCTGCCTACGCTGCTCGGCGGCCTGGCGCTGACGTCGATCGACTGAGGCTCAGCGGCAGCGGGCGGCGGCGATGGCGTCGAATTCGTCCGCGCTCACGAAACGTTCGACCTCGAGATTCAGGAAAGCATCGTCGCGCCAGCGATGGCGCAGCGCGAGAAAGACACGCTGCTCGACGAGATCGACCCCGGCACTGTAGTGTCCCGCGGTGAAAACCAGGTGACGATTGTCGTCGAGGAAAAACTGGTAACCGCCGGTGAGCTGCTGGAAACGGTGATCTTCGACACGGTCCAGCAGGATACGGCGCTGCACGCCGACCGCCGGATCTCCGCTGCCGGGCCGGCTCGCCTGCAAAGCCAGGATGCGGCTGTGGTCGTTGTGAAAGTTATTGTCGAACACGACGATGGTATCGTTGCCGCCGAAGTCCGGGTCGTGCTGGCGGCTGGCGAGACCGTAGGCGTACCAGACGATCTTGCGTGTCGACGGCCGCACCACGACCACCAGGTTCAGGCTGCGCAGGCTCAATACCAGGTCACCGCGCCGGAACAGGTCGGAATCCTCGCCCAGGTAAGGGTCGATATCGTTGCTGTGAAACGGATCCAGGTCGGCGTTTTCGATCCGCGTGTGGGTGCGGTCCAGCGGTTCGAATTCGGCTTCGCCGTACAACCAGCGTTCGGGCCGCGTGCCTTTCAGACGCGCTTCGAATATCGGTAAATCAGGGTTGGCATTGATGATGTCGCCAATGGACAGTCGCTGGCGCTCGGCGCCGGTGGCGGTGTCGAGCTCGACGAGGTCGGTCGCGTCCAGTACCCACAGCGCATCCAGCCGGTGTTCGCCGTCGCTGTTGAGGTAGTGATGGAAGCTGTAGCGGCTGTCGACGCGCCAGTCCGTCCCGCCGCAGCTGTTGACGTTGACCAGCTGGTTACCCGCACGCCGCAGCTCGGCGGGATCGCCGGCGACGTGGAAATAATTCAGCGCTCGCGGGCTGTCGCAGTTGCAGTCTTCGCGGCTGCCGAGCGGGATGACGGCGTGCAGCTTGCGATCGAATCCGATCAGCAACAGCTGGTAGGCGTAACCGCGGCCGCCGTCGGCCTGGGTCTTGACCAGCATGCCGGCATGGTTTGCGAGCACGCTGGCCGCAGGATCCAGGTACAGGTCGATCGCGGACTCCGGAAAGTATCGCTCGAGCCCTGGCGCGACCCGCAGTTCACGATAGTCGAAGTCAGCGGGCATCGCCGCCTGGCGTTGCGCGCGCAGCGGCGCCAGCCCGAGATCGTTGCGGATCTTGTCGAGTACCGAGCTGGGTTCTTCCAGCGGATGGCCGCTGACAAAATCCGACAGCATCGTGAAATGCCGATGCAGAAAATGATTGACTGGCGGGTAGAGTGCGCCGAGCAATACACCGAAGACGAAGACCAGCGCCAGCACCAGCAGTCGATGGCCGCGGCCGTTGCTCACAGTCGCTGCTCCACCTGGCTTGTGAGCCGCGCGTAAACCTGTTCGCATTCCCACAGCAGTTGCGGGTCGCAGGCGTCGCGCAGGGATTCGGTATCGCGGTTGCGATTGACCAGTTGCGCGGTCGCAATGGCAAGTCCCCGCGCCTGTCCCAGGCGGTCGCAATCCTGCGCCAGCGTCTCGTAGCGCAGCGGCAGCAGCTGTTCGTGCTCGTCGACCAGGCCGGAGAGGTAATGGTAGGCGTCAAGCCAGCGCCGCAGCCAGTAGTCCAGCCGGTCGAGATCGTCGATGGCCGGAGCGGGCGCCTCGCCGGCGACGAACGGCCGGTGCAGCGCGCCGAATTCGTGATGCTCCAGCCAGCCGAAATAGCGCCTTTCGTACCACGACAGGCGGGCAAAGTTTTGCTGCTGGCGTAACAGGCTTCCGGCCTGCGCCAGTGGCTGGCGAAACGGCACCAGGAACAGCGAGCGTTGGAAGTAGCTGGCCAGCGCCGCGAGCTTGTCGATGGACTGGTTCATCTTGGCGAGGTAACGCTCGCCGCCGTAAGCGGCCAGCAGGTTTTCGATGAAACAGGCGTATTGCCGCAAAAGCTCCCCGGGCACCGCGCGCGGCCGCTGAACAGGCGCTGCGGCCGGGAAAAAGGTCGACCAGAAAAGTCCGTCGAGCGCCTCCACCGAATCGATGTCGATGTGAATGCCGTCACGATGGCTGCGCTCGCCGCGCTCGCCGCGGCGCCGCGGCAGTCGTTCGAGCTGGCGCGACCACGAAGGCGACAGCAGCAGCGGCAGCATGGTGTAGGTGGTTGCGGTGAATTGGCCGCCGGCATACAGCGACCGGGTCAGGGCGGTCGAACCCGCGCGCGCGAGGCCGCAGACGAACAGGTTTTGCCGTTCAGGACTGGCCGTGGACTTGCGGCGCTGGCACTCGCTGTCGAACTGAAAGCGGCGGAAGCGCCGGCTGGACAAGAGCGCCAGGTGCAGGATGCGATCGGTTAAACCGTGACCAGTCATGACCGGCGCCGCCAGCGATACCAGGCAAGGCTGCCGGCCAACATGCCGATACCGGCCTCGATCGAAAACAGCGATGCCAGCGCGTCTGCGCGGAGAACGCCGGCGAATATGACCGATGGCGCATACAGCAATGCGACCAGCAACAGCGCCAGCATGATCCCGGCGATGCAACCGGCGGCGCGCAGGCTGCGGCGCCGCAGGGCGCGTTCGCGCAGGCGGGTCGGCCGGGTACGCAGGTAGCGACGCGAACGCTCGAGTTCCCGTCGCAGCGAGGCCGACAGGCGCAGCAGCACGGGAAACATCCAGTAACCGATTGCCCAGGTATTCAGCGCAACGCACAGGGCAAACAGCGCGTCAGCCGCCATCGGCCGGTTTCGATTCCCGCGCCGGTGACTCGGTGTCATCCCTGTCGGCCGGGTCTGCGCGCCGGTTTCGATCGCGCCAGCGGCGCAGCGGCATGACCACGAAGGAAAACAGCGACAGCAGCAGCACCACGACGAGCGCGATTATCGTACCGATGATGCCTAGACCGAGCGTGGGGCCCATGTAGGCCGGCGCCACCGCTGGCCAGGCCAGCAGGGCGACGGCGCCCAGCGCGGCGCAGCGGCATTTTGATTTACGCGTCGACATCGTTGCTTTGGCGTGTATTCGGAATGCCGCAGTATATAAAGGAAGATCCGGCAAAGTCATGCCGAATACCGCGACACCGGCCCCGGGGCCGTGCTACTCGAGCCCGGACCCATGCGGTCATTTGACGCCGGTTCGCAACGCGATAACGATGACAAATGCGTCGGGGAGCGGGGTAACGTGACGAGTTGGACTGGTTTACAATCGGGATTTTACTCCGGAGTCAGCCATGCCCCGTTTCAATCGACTGCTCATCACCGGCGCCGCCGGTAACCTCGGGCGCGAACTGCGCCGCGGTCTCGCGCCGCTTGCCACCACGCTCAGGCTCACCGACCGCGTCGAGATGGCGCCGGCGCAAAGCCACGAAGAAACTGTGGTATGCGAGCTCAGCGATTTCGACGCTATTTCGAATGCGGTCGAGGGTTGCGATGCCATCGTGCATTTCGGCGCCGCGCCGGTCGAGCGACCCTGGGCGGAGGTGCTGGATTCATCGATCGTCGGCGGTTACAACGTCTACGAAGCCGCGCGCCGGCATGGTGTCCAACGCATCGTTTACGCCAGCTCGATTCATGCCGTCGGCTACGAGCGGCGCGAGGTCGGCGCGGATACCGATACGCCGCACAACCCGGACTCGCTGTACGGTGTGTCCAAGTGTTTCGTTGAGGACCTCGCCAAACTCTACTTCAACAAGTGGGGTATCGAGTCGGCCCTGCTGAGGATCAATTCCTGTTACCCCAAACCGCGCGATCGTCGCCATCTCGCCACCTGGCTGAGTTTTGCCGACCTGATTCAGCTGGTCGAGCGCTGCCTGGTATCCGAGCGCATCGGTCATACCGTCGTCTATGGTATTTCCGATAACCGCGAAGCCTTCTTTTCCAATCACAAGGTTGCGCACCTGGGATACCGGCCCGTGGACAGCGCCGAGGATTACCGTGCCGAGGTCGAGGCCGAGGTAGCGCCGGGCGATCCCTTCGATCCGGGTATCGAGTACGTCGGTGGTTTCCTGTGTAACTATGGCCATCCGGACGAATCCGAGTACCTCGAGTCCTGATCGCTTTGCGCTGGTGCGGTGCGGTCTTCTGCGGTTTAATGACGGGCAGCTCAATTTACCCTGCCAACTGATATGTCGATCGATCGGACTGGCGACAGCCACACTACGCACGATGCCGAGGAGGATGCGCGCAACCGCGATATCCTGATCTATATCAACGGCGAGCTATTGCATCGGAACGAGGCGAAAGTATCGGTTTACGACTCCGGGTTCATGCTCGGCGACGGCATGTGGGAGGGCCTGCGCCTGTACCATGGAAAGTGGGCGTTTCTCGCTGAACACCTCGACCGCTTTTTCGACAGCTGCAAGGCCGTATCGCTCGACGTCGGCACCGATCGCGCCGGCATCGTCGACGCACTCGAGCACACCCGCGAAGCCAACGGCATGTCGCACGATGTCCACTGTCGGCTGATGCTGACGCGTGGCGTCAAGGTCAAGCCTTTCCAGCACCCGTCACTGTCACGTTCCGGTCCTACGCTGGTCATCATCATGGAGCATTCTAAGCCGGCGGACGCACTGCAGTCGCGCGGCATCCGGCTCGCGACCGTGCCGCAGGTGCGCGGCCTGCCGATGGCGCAGGACGCCAAGTACAACAGTCACTCCAAGCTGAACTGCGTGATCGCCTGCCTGCAGGCCGAGCAGGCGGGTGCCGACGAGGCGCTGATGCTGGATCCGCACGGCTTCGTCAACACCACCAATGCCTGCAACTTTTTCATCGTGCGCCGCGGCGAGGTCTGGACCTCGACCGGCGACTACTGCATGAATGGCGTGACCCGGCAAAAGGTCGTCGACCTGTGCCGCGCCAACGACATACCGGTATACGAGCGCAATTATTCGCTGGTCGATGCCTATGGCGCCGACGAGGCTTTCCTGACCGGCACCTTCGGCGCGCAGACGCCGGTGGCCGAGATCGACGGCAAGCCGATCGGCGACGGCAGCCATCCGCTGACCGAACGCATTCGTGCATTGTACAAGCAGCTCGTGCTGGAAAACGTCGGCGCCGCCTGAGCCGCCAGCGTCATTCCGCGCCCCGGGCTCCGTCACCCCTGCGCAAGCGGGAATTTCCCGCTGGCACTCATCATCATCCTCGCGCAAGCACGAAACCACAAGTGCTTATCGTCATCCCCGCGCCCCGGGCTCCGTCACCCCTGCGCAAGCGGGAATTTCCCGCTGACACTCATCGTCATCCCCGCGCAAGCGGGGATCTTGTAACGATGCTGTGTTCTGTAGGTCCCCGCTTGCGCGCGGATGACGTTGGGGGTTAGATAGATGAACGGGTGTGGTTTTAAAGAAGCAATACTTTACCAAGCGTGCGCGCGAGTGCGGTAAGATTAAGCTTTGCTTTAGACAGTACCCGGGTTCGCCCAATGTCCAGCCTGCGCCGTTTCCGTACGCTGATCGCGATTGCCGAGCAGGGCAATTTCTCCGATGCCGCGCGCTCGGTGTACCTGACACCGGCCGCGGTCAGCCAGCAGATGAAGGCGCTGGAGGCCGAACTCGGGGTCGAACTGTTCGATCGCAGCCGGCGACCGCCCGGTCTGAATCCGGCCGGCTATGCGCTGATCCCGAAGGCGCGCGAACTGGTGCGCATCTACGACTCGATCCTCGATTCCATGGCGGGCGACATCGCGGTCGGTGAAAACCTGACCATCGGTACGGTGCCTACAACCATGTCCGAGATGATGCCGCGCGCGCTCAGGGCCATGCAGCGTGAGCGCGAAGAGTTGCACGTGCGGCTTTACCCGGGGTTGTCGGAAGAACTCTACACCCAGGTCGATCGCGGATTTCTCGATGCCGCGGTGCTGACCGAGCCCCCGGAGATTGCCCGTCACCTGGTGTGGCAACCGTTTGCGCAGCAGCCGCTGGTGTTGCTCGCGGGTGCGGATGTGGGCGAGGCGAGTCCGCGCGACATTTTGCGCGAACGGCCCTACATCCGCTTCGCGCGCCGCGCCTGGGTTGGCCGCAAGATTGACCGCTGGCTGGCAGCCAACCGGATCGACGTCAACGAACGCATGGAGCTGGATACGCTGGAGGCCGTCAGCGCGATGGTCGCCAATGGCCTCGGCGTGTCGATCGTGCCGCTCAACCTGGCGCCGCCGCCCGGTCTCGAGGTTCTGCCGCTGGATCCAGAACGCCTGTTTCGGACCCTCGGCGTGCTGAGTCGGCGCGACAACGCGCGGCATCGCCTGATCGAATGGCTGCGGCGGGAACTTGGCCAAATCGCCAGCGAGGCAGGGCAGGGCGTCGAATCCGAATAAATTAAGAATTCCTTAAAATAAGATTCAATATAATTCGATTGTTTAAGGTTTTCTTTTAAATTGTAATAGCGTTTTAACCTCGCATTCGGCCGCGCTTCGCGTTGGTCGGGAGTAACGCGTTGCGCGAAGAAATCGGCAAAATCCAGGTGCAGGTCCGCCGCGGCGGGCCCGACGACGGCCGCCTGGTCGATTACGAAGTGCCATTGCTGGCGAGCCAGACCGTGCTCGACGTGGTGACCTGGATCCAGCGTAATCTCGAGCCCGCGTTGTCCTACCGCTTCGCCTGCCGCGTCGGCATGTGCGGTTCCTGCGCGATGACGGTCAACGGCCGGCCGCGCTGGACCTGTCGCTCGCACGTCACCGATGTCATGAAAGACGGTCGTATCCGCATCGAGCCGCTGCGCAACCTGCCGGTGATCAAGGATCTCGCCTGCGATCTGTCCGGCTTTTTTGACAAGTGGCAGCGCGCCGAGGGTGCTTTCGTACCGACGCAGACGCGCAAGGACTCGCTGGCGCCGATCGCGCCACAGGAACCGGCCCGGCAGGCGGCCAGCGCCGGCATCGAATGTATCAACTGCGCGGTCTGCTACGCCGCCTGCGACGCGGTCGAGCAAAATCCCGAGTACCTCGGTCCGGCCGCGCTGAACCGCGCCTGGACCCTGGTCAACGATGCGCGCGATGGTGGCAACCGCGCACGCCTGCAGGCGGTCACCGGCCCTGGCGGTTGCCAGTCCTGCCATTCGCAGCAGGGTTGCACCAGCCACTGCCCGAACGCGCTCAACCCGACGCGCTCGATCGCCGGCCTGAAGCAGGCGGCGGCGCGCGCCTGGCTGCGCGGGGAACTCTGAGATGCTGGATTTTCGTCTATATCTCGCCCAGCGCATCAGCGCGATGATCCTCGCGCCGCTGGTGCTGCTGCATCTCGGCGTCATGATCTACGCGGTGCAGGGCGGACTCAGCGCCGAGGAAATCCTCGGCCGCACGCGCGACAGTTTATGGTGGGGCTCGGTTTACGGCCTGTTCGTGCTCGCGGTTGCGGTACACGCCGCGATCGGGTTGCGCGTGATCGTCGCCGAGTGGTTCGGACCCGGCAAACGATCGCTCGATCTGTTGATGTGGCTGGTCATGCTCGGCTTGCTCACACTCGGCGGACGCGCAGTCTACGCGGTGACGCTGGCATGATTCGGCCGCACCGCAGCCAGCCGCTCTGGTACGCGTTTATCCTGCACCGGCTGTCGGGCATCGGCCTCGCGCTGTTCTTGCCGCTGCATTTCTACTTGCTCGGACTCGCGCTCGGCGACAGCGCGGACTTCGACGCCGCGCTGCAGTGGACCGAGCAGCCGCTGGTCAAGGCGGCCGAGTTCGGTCTCGTATTCCTGCTGTCGGTGCACCTGTTCGGCGGCCTGCGCCTGCTGGTGCTCGAGTTCTTTGCCTGGACCGCGGCACAGAAAACGCTCGCCGCCGCCGCCGCGGGGCTGTCGTTCTTCGTCGCCTGCGGCTTCCTGTTGAGGGCGATCTGAGCATGCTGCGTACCCTCGATACCGATATCCTGATTCTCGGCTCCGGCGGTGCCGGGCTGCTGGCCGCGATCCACGCGCAGCGGCAGAATCCGGAGCTGCAGATCACGCTCGCGGTCAAGGGCCTGATCGGCAAATGCGGCTGCACCCGCATGGTCCAGGGCGGCTACAACGTCGCACTATCGGAAGCCGACTCTGTCGAGCGTCATTTCATGGACAGCATCGTCGGCGGCAAGTGGCTGCCGGACCAGGATCTCGCGTGGAAGCTGTGCGAAACCGCGGTCGAGCGCGTGCACGAACTCGAAAACGAGATGGGCTGCTTTTTCGACCGCAAGGCCGACGGTACGCTGGATCACAAGGCCTTCGCCGGTCAGACTGCCGATCGCACCGTGCACAAGGGCGATCTGACCGGTATCGAGATTATCAACCGCCTGATGGAGCAGGCGCTGCGCCTGCCGCTGCAAAAACTCGAAGAGCACCGCGCGCTGGCGCTGGTGCCGAGCCGCGACGGTTCGCGTATCGCCGGGGTGTTGCTGGTCGACATGCGCACGGGAGAGTTCGTGTTGGTGCGCGCGCGCGCGGTGATGCTCGGCACCGGCGGCGGGCCCACCATGTACCGCTACTACACGCCGTCCGGCGAAAAGAGCATGGACGGGCTCGCGATGGCGCTGCGCATCGGCCTGCCGCTACGCGACATGGAAATGGTGCAGTTTCACCCGACCGGCCTGCTGGCGGGCAAGGATACGCGCATGACCGGCACCGTGCTCGAGGAAGGCCTGCGCGGCGCCGGAGGCTACCTGCTGAACGGTGACGGCGAGCGCTTCATGTTCGCGCACGACGAGCGCGGCGAGCGCGCCACGCGCGACATCGTCAGCCGCGCGATCTACGACGAAATGCGCCGTGGCAATACCACCCCCAACGGCGGCGTCTGCATCGCGATGTCGCATCTCGGCGTCGATCTCGTGCGGCAGAAGTTCAAGGGCATGGTCAGGCGCTGCGCCGACTGCGGCTTCGATCTGGCCGCGGGGCGGGTCGAGGTGGTGCCGACCGCGCATTACCTGATGGGCGGCCTGGTCTGCGATACCGAGACCGCAACCGGGATGCCGGGGCTGTACGTCGCCGGCGAAGACGCGGGCGGTATCCACGGCGCCAATCGCCTGGGCGGCAACGGCGTCGCCAACTCGACCGTGTACGGCGGTATCGCCGGTGAAGTCATGGCCGAACGGGTCGATCTGGCCTCGGCGCTGGCGGATGCCGACCAGGACGTCATCGAGGCCGCGATCGAACATGCGCGCCGTCCATTTTCCGCCAGCGGCGAGCGCGTCAACGTCAACGACCTGCGCGAAAAGCTGATGGACATCATGTGGGAAGACGTCGGTGTGATCCGCAGTGCCGACGGTATCAGGCGCGGCATGCAGCGACTCGCCGCGTTGCGCGACGAACTCTACGCCAGCCCCATCGGCAGCGAGGACCGCGTGTTCAACCAGACCTGGCACGACTGGCTGAATCTCGACAACCTGATCGAGATATCCGAGGTCATCGCGGCCGCATCCTTGGCGCGGGAGAATTCGCGCGGCGCGCACTACCGCGAGGATTTTCCCGACAGCGGTTCACTCGACGATTCGTATTTTACCGTCGTGCGCCGCGGCGACGCGGGTCTCGATGTCGTCAACGAACCGGTACAATTTACGATTATCCGGCCGGGCGAAACGCTGGTGGAGGGCTATACCGAAACCGCGCCTCAGATCGGCCATTCAGGGGGCCAGCCAACGGGAAGCGCAGCATGATCAGTCAACAAGTGATACAGGACACCGCCTACGACATCATGGGGCGGGCCGCGATCGATATTCCGCCGGACTACCGCTCGGGCGTCGAATTCATGATCGAAAAGGAGGACGGCCTGTCGAAGTTCGTGCTGCAGACGATGATGGAAAACTGGGATGCCGCGACCGAGGATCGCCGGCCCATGTGCGCCGACTCGGGTCTGCCGCGTTATTACGTCAAGGTTGGTAACGAGGCGCAATACGAAGGCGGTCCGATCGGCATCGAGCACGCGCTGCGCGAAGCAACCGCGAGGGCCACGCACGACATTCCGCTCAGGCCGAACCGCGTGCACCCGCTGTGGCGTACCGATCACAACAATAACGTCGGCATCAACGCGCCCGAGATCGACTGGAGCTTCGAGCCCGACGCCGACTGGATCGACATCACCACGGTGCACAAGGGCGGCCTGTTCGGCACCGACTACCGCATGCTGTTCCCGGGCGACGGCATCGACGGCATCAAGCGCTTTTTCCTCGACACCCTGCTGTCCTACGGCAAGCGCGGACTCGCGTGCCAGCCGGCGATCGTCGGCATCGGCCTCGGTGGCTCCAAGGATACGACCATGGTGCTCGGCAAGCAGGCGGCCTGCCTGCGCGTGGTCGGCGATCGTAATCCCGATCCGAAAATCTCCGAGCTCGAACTGGAGCTGAAGGAGCTCGGCAACAGCATCGGCATGGGCGCGATGGGCTTCAGTGGCAAGTCGATGGTCAGCGACTGTCACATCGAGGTCGGCTACACGCATACCGGCGGCATGCCGATGAGCGTGCACATGTTTTGCCTGTCGTCGCGGCGCGCGACCGCACGCCTGTTCGCCGACGGCAGGGTCGAGTACCGCACCGACCCGCAGTGGTTCACCCCCTACATGCGCCGGGAGACGACGTCATGGCAGAACTGAGCGAAGGGCAAAAGGTCGTGCGCCTGCAGGTGCCGGTATCGCACGACGATATCAAGGATCTCGAAATCGGCACCGTGGTGTACCTCGATGGCGTGATCTACACCGGTCGCGAGGGCGTGTACAAGCGCGTGATCGAGGACGGTCACGAGATTCCGCTCGATCTGCCGGCGGTCAGCAACGCCAACTTTCACTGTTCGCCAGCGGCCGCGATCGAACCCGACGGCAGTTACAACGTCGGCGGCGTCACCGCCACCGCGAGTTTCCGTTTCGCCAAGTGGATGCAGCGCTGGTTCGAGCTTTCCGGCGCGAAGATCATCATTGGCAAGGGTGGCATGTCGAGTTCGGATTACCGCGAGCTGTTCGTGCCGGCGGGTGCGATTTATCTCACCACGGTCGGTTACGGTACGGGCGCGCTGCTGGGGCGCGGCATCAGGAAGGTACGCCAGGTCGAGTGGTTCGAAGAGCTCGGCAACGCGCAGGCGATGTGGGTGTTCGAGGTCGAGAACTTCGGCCCGTTTATCGTCGACAGCGATCTCGATGGCAACAGCCTGTTCGAGCAGCAGGCGGAGCAAGTGAACAAAAACATCGAGTCGCTTTACCAAGGCCTGAAAAAGCCGGCGCTGTCGCGCTACGGCGAAACCGACGATCGCAACGACGAGTTGATCTAGCTCACCGATCTCACTAGCTATTTGCCAAAATCTCTGTAGTAAATGTCATACCGCGGCTTGACCGCGGTATCCAGATGTTAAGCACGTAGACTGGACCCCGCGGTCAAGCCGCGGGGTGACAGAATATCTTGTTGTAGTGGCCGGGCCCCCGCTTTCGCGGGGGTGACGGTGTGTATCGGGGCGACGAGTAGGGGGATCAGCCCCGGCCGCGGAACAGCGCGCTCATGCGGTGTTGCGGCAGGTCGTTACGCGCCGCCTCGGCCAGCGCCTGCTCGCGGCTCAGGCCGATGTCCTTCAGCTGGGCGTCGTTCATTTCCAGCAGCTGGCGACGCTCGGCGCGAATCGCCGCTTTAATCTGCAGATTTTTCACCCAGTCGAGGAACAGGTCGCGCGCGGTCTCGAGGATGCCGGCGGTTTCGGTTTGCATGCTCCGGGAGCATTTTTCGGTGTAAGCAGTCATGTTACGCTCCTATCAAAAAATGTGAAAAATCGAAGCCTGGGCTTCACGGATGTTGACTATAGGTGAGGGTAGAGGTATAAGTAAAACGAATAAAATTGATCTTTTAATTCACAAATAGTTATGGCTTCAAATCCCATCCGCAATCTCGATCTCGGTACCCTGCGCAGTTTCGTCACCATCACCGATGCCGGCAGCATGACGCGTGCGGCGGGGCGCCTGTTCATGACCCAGTCCGCGATCAGCATGCAGATCAAGCGCCTCGAGGAAGCGCTTGGTTTCAGCGTGTTCGAACGTTCCTCGCAGGGTATGAAAACCACCAGCGAGGGTGACCAGCTCTATCATTACGCCAGCCAGATGCTGTCGCTCAACGACGAAATCATGGGTCGCCTGACGTCACCGGATTACGAGGGCGAAGTCCGCATCGGCGTGCCCGGCGATATCGTTTACCCGCATATTCCGAACGTATTGAAAGCCTTCAGCCGCGATTTTCCGCGCGTGCAGATCCGGCTCTCCACCGCGTCGACCTTTCGCCTGCTGCAGTCCTACGACAAGGGCCGCCATGACATCGTGCTGACCACCGAGCAGTCGCCGCGAAAGGACAGCAACATATTGTTGACCGAGCCGCTGATCTGGACCGGGGCGATGGATGGCCACGCGTTTCGCAAGCGGCCGCTGCCGCTCGGTTTCGCGCGCCACTGCGCGTTTCGCGCCGGCGTCACGCGGGCGCTCGATCGGGCCGGCATTCCGTGGGTCGACCTGGTCGTGTCCGACGACGAAGCCGCGATCGAAGCGATGGTGACCGCCGATCTGTGCGTGCATGCCGAACTCGAAAGCGCGAGCCGCACCACGCGGGTCGCGATCGATCACGCCGGGCAGCTGCCCGAGCTGCCGCAGCACTCGGTAGCGCTCTACAGCGACGAAAACACGCCGAGTCCGATCGTGCGTACGCTGTCGACTTACCTGCAGCGCGCTTTTTTGTGGCAGCCGGTCGCGGCCTGACGCCCCGCGAGGGTGCATCCGGCGTTTTAATCGCCGGGGAATTCCAGTAACATCGCCGTTCTTGGTACTATCCGTCTCGTTTTGTGACTCTGCGGGCATGCGGGTCACGACCCGGGTCATCGGGCGAGAATACCGGTGTGCCAGGATGGTGCGGTTGCCCTCAACGCCAGGCGAAGTCCGGAATAGACGGACCGCCCCCGGTAACCGGGGAAACCGACAAAACGATAAATATTACTCCGAGGAGTCGTTGATGAAATCCAAACTCAAGTCTTTCCGCCTTGCCACGGTGACCGCAATGCTGGTCGCGGTGACGGCGGTTTCTTCCCTGCCACAGCGCGCGGCCGCCGACGGCCACGGCATTACCGTGGCTTACTTCCTGGAGTGGCCGATGCCGTTCCAGTACGCCAAGGTCGAGGGCATGTACGAAAAAGCCCTGGGTATGCCGATCAAGTGGGTTGCTTTCGATACCGGAACCGCGATGTCCGCGGCGATGGCGTCAGGTGACGTGCAGATCTCGGTCAGCCAGGGTGTACCGCCGTTCGTGGTTGCCGCGTCTGCCGGCCAGGACCTGCAAATCGTCGACGTCGCGGTCAGCTACGCCGACAACGATAACTGCGTGGTTGCCGAGGCGCTCGAAATCGACAAGACCAATGCCAAGGAACTCGAAGGCAAGAAAGTCGGTGTGCCGAAGGGTACCGCCGCGCACTATGGCTTCCTCAAGCAGATGGATCACTTCGGCGTCAACATCAACACGATGGAAATCGTCGACATGGCTCCGCCGGACGGTGCCGCCGCGTTTGCCCAGGGCAACCTCGACATGGTCTGCGGCTGGGGTGGTGCACTGCGTCGCATGGTCGAGCACGGTAACGTGCTGCTGACCGGCGCCGAGAAAACCGAGCTGGGTATCCTGGTATTCGACGTCACCTCGGTTCCGGCCAGCTTTGCCGCCGAGGAAGCCGAAGTGCTGTCCAAGTTCCTCAAGGTCACCGCCGATGCCAACGAGATGTGGAACTCCGGCAAGCACCGCGACAAGATGCTGCCGGTGATTGCGAAGGATTCCGGTATGGACGTGGATGCCACCGCGGCCACGATCGACACCTTCGTGTTCCCGTCGGTCGACGACCAGCTGAGCAAGGCCTGGCTGGGCGGCAACGCACAGGAGTTCATGCTCGGTGTCGCCAACGTCTTCCTCGAAGCGGGCAGCATCGATGCCGCGCGCGAAACCTACGAAGACGCGGTGAACCCGATTCCGCTGAACGATGCCGCGGGCATGTAAGCGGCGCGATTCACGTTAATCGCATGCGAAGCCGGGCGGCGTTCGACGAATGCTGCCCGGCTCTCGCCAATAATAATCAG
This sequence comes from Gammaproteobacteria bacterium, assembly GCA_030066085.1. Classification (GTDB taxonomy): domain Bacteria; phylum Pseudomonadota; class Gammaproteobacteria. The sequence continues at coordinate 30,130 of JASJCI010000032.1, forward strand.
GGGGGATAACCGATGTCGGATCTGAACATCGACGAGCTGTCCATGCGCTTCGATCTGCCGAACGGCACGCACGTGCAGGCGCTGCTGGACGTCAATCTCGAGTTAAAAACCGGTGAACTGATGTCGGTGCTGGGTCCTTCGGGCTGCGGCAAGACGACGCTGTTGAACATCGTGGCCGGTTTTCTCGCACCGACCAAGGGCCAGGTTCGACTGAACGACGAGGTTGTCACCGGCCCGGGCCGTGATCGCGGCATGGTGTTTCAGCAGGGTGCACTGTTCGAATGGATGAGCGTACGCGAAAACATCGCCTTCGGGCCAAAGATGAAGAAAACGCCCGCGGCGCGTACGCGGGAAATTGTCGATCACCTGCTCGAGACGGTCGGCCTGCAGGACTTCGGTGAAAAGGCGGTTTACGAGCTGTCGGGCGGCATGCAGCAGCGGGTGGCGCTGGCGCGCTGTCTCGCCAATGAACCCGAGGTCATCCTGATGGATGAACCGCTCGGCGCGCTCGATGCGCTCACGCGCGAAAAAATGCAGGGTCTCGTGCTCAAGCTGTGGAAAGAGACCGGCAAGACGATCATCCTGATCACGCACTCGGTGGAGGAAGCCCTGTTGCTGGGCGAACGCCTGCTGGTCATGGCGCCGCGACCGGGCCGCATTCACAAGGAATACCGGTTGCCGTTCGCCGAGGCCGGCGTCAACCAGGATTTGCGTGAAGTCAAAAAGATCCCGGAATTCGGTGAACGCCGGGAAGAGATACTGTCCATGATCTGGGAAATGGAAGAAGAGATCATGGGCCGGGCGGAGGAAGGCGCATGATTATTCTATCCATGTACATCGCGATCTTCGTGGTCGCGTTCTTCGCCGTTTCGTTAATTACCCGCGGCCGCGAAGACAAGGGTTTCAACGCCCTCAAGACGGTGACCTTCGGCGACGAAAGTGCGGTCTCGCCCAACCGGGCAGCGGCGGTTATCTCGGTGGCCACGATTTTCCTGATCTGGGGTGCGTTCACCGATTCCAAACTGGTGCCGTTCCATGTCTCCGGTCCGTTCATCGGCGAAACCTCGTTTACCTATACCGCGACCAATGCGGCCGGCGACGAAGATGACGGCGAAGTCAGAATCGTGGTGCACAAGATCGGCGAAAAGCCCGATGCGCCGGAGGTCGAGGACGGCGACGGCTTCGTGCGCAACGACAGCTCGCTGGTCGGCGCCTGGCGCTCCAAGCTGATCAACGCCAAGCGCAACGACGAAGGTTACAAGGAAGACGGCTATCGTATCATCGCGGTCGACGGGCAGCCGATCGCGCCGGGGCAGAGCGTGCAGGTTGCCGACGGCGAGGTCGCGCTGACCGACAAGCAGTCGTTCAACTTCACCCCGCTAAAAGGCCTGCAGCTGGAGCCGATCTGGATGCCGGCGCCCGAGGCCGTGGTGCAGCGCTTCATCGACATCGCGCAGAACGGCTACCAGAACTTCGGCCTGTGGGAACACCTCGGCTGGTCGCTGATCCGGGTCGTGGTCGGTTTCCTGATCGGTGCGCTGGTCGGTATTCCGCTCGGTTACGCGATGGGTTTGTCCGGCTGGTTCCGCGGCTGGTTCGACCCGATCGTCGAGTTCATGCGCCCGGTGCCGCCGCTGGCGCTGATCCCGCTGGTCATCATCTGGTTCGGCATCTGGGAAACCGGCAAGATCGTGCTGCTGTTCCTGGCGTCGTTGTGGATCATGACGATTGCCGCCCGCGCAGGCGTGTCCGGCATCAATATTTCGAAGGTGCACGCCGCCTATTCGCTGGGTGCATCGAAGACCCAGCTCATGTGGCACGTCATAGTGCCCAACTCGCTGCCGGAAATCTTCACCGGTGCGCGCGTTGCCATGGGCGTCTGCTGGGGCACGGTGGTCGCGGCCGAACTGGTCGCGGCGCAAAAGGGCGCCGGCATGATGATCATCGCCGCGTCCAAGTTCCAGCTCACCGATATCGTGTTGATGGGGATCATCATGATCGGCATCATCGGTTACGGCATCGATATCCTGATGCGCAAGACCGAGAAATGGCTGGTGCCCTGGAAGGGACGTCACTGATCGCTGCGGCGGGCCGCGTTGCGCGGCCCGCCCAACATTTGCTTCAGTCGTCAACTCCGCGCGACCGCCACGCGGTCGGCGTGGTGCCGAGGCAGCGGCGAAACATCGAGATGAACGCGCTGGTGTTGTCGTAACCGGTCTCGAGCGCGACCCGCGTCACCCGTTCTCCCTGGTTCAGTAACTCGACTGCGCGCAGCAGGCGGCACTGCTGGCGCCATTCGCGAAAGCTCATGCCCGTCTCGCGCGGAAACAGCCGCACCAGCGTGCGCTTGCTGGCGCCGACAGCCTCGGCCCAGGCATCGAGACCGCGCGCGTCGGCGGGGTCGTCCAGCAATGCCCCGGTAATTCGCCGCAGGCGTGCATCGCGCGGCAGCGGTAACGCCAGCGATGTGACCGGTTGGGCGCGAATCTGGTCGGCAATGACCGGCATCAGCCGCGCCGCCGGGCTGTCGGGCGCATATTCGGGCCCACTCCGGACCGCCTCGACGATCAGTTCCCGCAGCAACGGCGTTACCTGCATCACGCAGACGTCGGCCGGCATACCGACGGCCGCCTCGGGCTGCAGGTACAGCGTGCGCATGCGAAGCGCGTCGCGCGCATCGATTCGATGTTCGATATCGGCCGGCATCCACACCGCACGCTGTGGCGGAACCACGTAGGCGGCCGAGCGCGTGGTCACGGTCATTACGCCGCGACTGGCGTAAACCAGTTGCGCGCGCCGGTGCCGATGAAACGCGATCTGTTCACCGCGGGCGAGATCGCGGCCGTGCGCGACTATGGCCTGCGGCAAGGATTCGAGTGGCTGAATCGACGCGCTGATCGGCGCGCGAATTTGGCGTGTTTGCGGCATTAAGTGGCTTTATTTGCTGAGTGCGCCGAATCATTGTTGCGCACAATCATCAGCGGGTCAAACGGGAAGCGAGTCATGTCGCGCGCGAAAATCGATTTTCTCTATCTCAATATCGGTCATTTTCTCGATCACCTCGTGATGCTGATCTTCGCCACGGTCGCGGCACTGAAACTCAGCGATGAGTGGGGCTTGAGTTATGCCGAGCTGGTGCCATACGCGATGCCCGGGTTCGTCGCGTTCGGCGCCGGTGCGATCGTCGCCGGCTGGATTGCCGACAAGTGGAGTCGCGAAGGCATGATCGCGGTGTTTTTTTTCGGTATCGGGAGCAGCACGATCCTGGCGGGTTTCGTCAATGGGCCGCTGTCGATGGCGATCTGTCTCACCCTGATCGGTGCCTTCGCCGCTATCTACCACCCGGTCGGACTGGCGCTGGTGGTGCAGGGGCGCGCCCGCACCGGCATCCCGCTCGCGATCAACGGTATCTACGGCAACATGGGCGTGGCCTGTGCCGCGCTGTTCACCGGCTTTCTGATCGATACCGCCGGCTGGCGCGCCGCGTTCTTCGTGCCCGGTACCCTGAGCCTGCTGATTGGTATCGGTTACCTCGGGCATTTGCGCGGCAGGGCGCGGGAAACCGATGACGCGACAGTCGCGGCGGCGAAAAAGTCCGCGCCCGCGGCGGAGATATCGCGCGCGACGCTGCTGCGCGTATTCGCGATCATCTTTTTTACCACCGCGATGGGCGGGCTGATCTTCCAGAGCACCACCTTTGCGCTGCCAAAGATCCTCGACGAACGCCTGACCGGGATTGCCGGCAGCGCGAGCGAGGTCGGCTGGTACGCATTCCTCGTGTTCTCGCTCGCCGCGCTGGCGCAACTGCTGGTCGGTTACCTGGTCGATCGTCACTCGGTGCGCCTTGTGTTCGCGGTGGTGGGCCTGACCCAGGCACTGTTCTTTTTTGCGATGATCCACCTCGACGGCTGGCTCGCGCTGCTGGTCGCGTTCGGCTTCATGTTCGTCGTGTTCGGCCAGATCCCGATCAACGACGTGCTGGTCGGGCGCATGGCGCGCAGCCAGTGGCGCAGCCGCGCGTATGCAATCCGTTACGTCGTCACTTTTTCGGTGATGGCCTCGGCGGTGCCGCTGATCGGCTGGATCCACGGGCGCTGGGGTTTCACCCTGTTGTTCGAGGTGCTCGCCGTGGCAGCCACGGCCATTTTCCTGGCGACACTGCTATTGCCGGGCCGCAGGGTGACCGAACCGGCTGTCGTCCACTGACCACGATGATCCGCGTCGCGGGCTTGACCTGAGTCAGTCTCCCCATCGAGCCACGGGTGTAAGCTCGCAGGCAGAATTTCGACGGAGGATAACTTGATGAAATCTTTTGCAAAAATTTTACTCGCCGGTCTTGTCTGCCTGGTTGCCCCGCTACAGGCGGACGAGCACGCCCTGTTCACTACCCAGTCGCTGACTCCTGAAACCGCGCTCAAGGCCGCTACCGCCGCGCTCGATAAATGTCGTGCCGATGGCTTCCAGGTTGCGGTAGCGGTGGTCGATCGCATGGGCAACATGCAGGTCATGATCCGTGATCGCTTTGCCGGTGCGCACACCCCCGACACGGCACGGCGCAAGGCCTGGACCGCGACCAGTTTTCGCACCAATACCACCGACCTGCTCGACGTGACTGCGCCGGGTAAACCGCAGTCCGGCGTGCGCGAGATCACGGGCGCGCTGGTGCTTGGCGGTGGCGTGCTGATCGAGGCAGGTGGCTCGCTGGTGGGCGCTATCGGCGTTTCGGGTGCGCCCGGCGGTGAACTCGACGATATCTGTGCCGAGGCCGGTATCGCCGCGATCGAGGAAGACATCGCTTTCTGACCGGGCTTCGGCATCATGCCTCGGATATAATCCGTGCCGACGCCGGCAGCGCCGGCATGGAGAAGGCTGTATGCTGATTGCGACCCAGCGGATCCGGATCGAGTGGGCCCATTGCGACCCGGCCGGGATCCTGTTCAACCCGAACTACTACCTGTGGATGGATTCGGGCACGCACGCGCTGTTGCACGCCGCCGGCTTCGACCTGGCGGCGGAAGTGCGCGCCGACCCGCTGTTTCGCGGCTGTCCCCTGGTCTCCAGCGGCATGGATTTCATGCGCCCGTATTATTTCGGCGATATTGCCACCTGTGTTTCGCAGGTGGAAAAGTTCGGCAATACCTCGTTTGTCGTTCGCCACGAGTTTCGTCGTGGCGATGAACCCGAACCCTTCGCCAGCGGCAACGAAGTCCGCGTCTGGGGCTACTCGGACGCGCAACGGCCGGAACGGCTGGTCGCGGTGCGTGTACCGGACGACGTGCGCGCGATACTGTCGGTCGACGGTTCGGTCGACGTTACCCCCTGAGCCGCAACTGGTCTTATAATGGCGGCCAGCGAAACCCGGAGGAACCGAGCGTGGTTACATTCATCATCCTGATCAACGTCGACAAGAACCGGATTACAGCGGTGGCGGAAGAACTCGCAGATATGCCCGAGATCACTGAGGTCTATTCAGTTACCGGGATTTACGACCTGGTTGCGATCGTGCGCACCCGCACCAACGACGATGTCGCCGAACTCGTCACCAGCAAGCTCGGTGCGGTCGAGGGGATTGCCGATACCGACACCATGCTCGCGTTCAAGACTTTCTCCAAGCACGACCTGGAGTCGATGTTCTCGATCTGACGCCTGCCGTTATCGCGCTCAACTGATAATCTGTCATCCCGCGGCTTGACCGCTCAGCACAGACACGGAAATCAGCTCCAGCACTCTTTGTCATCCCGCGGCTAGGTCGATCCGATTGAGGGATTCGACTCGAAAAGTCCTACTTGTCACCCCGCGGCTTGACCGCGGGGTCCAGGGATGTTGCTGAAAAGGCTTACCGCTGGATCCCGCGGTCAAGCCGCGGGATGACAATTGTCAGGGCTAGTCCACCCGCGCCGGTGCGCGACTGAGGTCGTTGTTGCCCTGCGCCAGCTTGTCCAGCAGCTGCAGCAGGCGGGCCGCTTCTTCGACCGTCAGCGGAGCGACGATGCGCCGCTGCGCCGCGTCGACCGCTGGTCGAACTTCCCTCAACAGGGCCATCCCTGCCTTCGTCAGGCTGACGATCTTGGCGCGCCCGTCCTGTTCCGACTGGCTGCGTTGCAGCAGATAGCGCTGCTCGAGCTTGCGCAAGACGACCGTCACCGTGCTGCGATCCAGCGCGGTGGCTCCGCCCAGCGTGACCTGGTCCTGCGGTCCGCTATCGGCGAGCGTTTGCAGTACGGCGTACTGCAGGGGCGTCAGGTCGAAGCGTGCACATTCCTCGAGAAAAACCGCCACCGCGATCTGGTGACAGCGGCGCAACAGGTGTCCCGGCATGCCGGTAATGGTGGTGCTCATCGAGTTCTCAATCAGCGTGTACGATGGTCGTGGTGATTTGTCCGAGTCCCTCGATTTCGATCGTGATGACGTCGTTCGCCTGCAGCGGGCCGACCCCGGCCGGAGTGCCGCTGTAAATCAGGTCGCCGGCCATCAGGGTGATGCTGCGCGACAGGAACGCGATCTGTTCGGGTATGCTCCAGATCATGTCCGCCAGGTCCGCGTCCTGGCGGATCTCGCCGTTGACGTCGAGACGGATGAAGCCCTGGCCCGGGTGCCCGACCGCGGCGACCGGGTGCAGGGGACCGCACACGGCGGAATGGTCGAAGCCCTTGCCGAGATCCCAGGGACGACCCATGTCGCGCGCGGCCAGCTGCAGATCGCGCCGGGTCAGGTCGTTGCCGATCGCGTACCCCCAGACGTGATCCAGCGCGGCAGCCTCGTCGATATCGACTCCGCCATGGCCGAGGGCAACCACGAGTTCCGCCTCGTAGTGCAGGTTCGCGGTTTGCGGCGGATACGGGATCCGGGTCCCGTCGTCGACCACCGCGTCGGCCGGCTTGGTGAAAAAGAACGGCGGTTCGCGATCCGGGTCCTTGCCCATCTCGCGTGCGTGCGCGGCGTAGTTGCGCCCGACGCAGAAAATGCGCCGCACCGGGAAACGGGCGGCGCTGCCGACAACGGCGACGGTTGCAGGCGCCGGCGGTTCGAACACGTATTCGGTCATAAGTGTTTACCTCAAATCAAAACCGTCGTCCCCGCGCAAGCGGGGACCTTGTAAAGCGCGCTCTGCACGAGATCCCCGCTTTCGCGGGGATGACGGGTAAGGGCGTGGGGATGACGGGTAAGGGCGCGGGGATGACGGGTAAGGGCGCGGGGATGACGGCAAGTGCTGATGGATGACACGGGCAAGATCACGCATCACCCCGCTGTTCGCGCCAGAAGCCGAGTTTTTGCTGCGCCACGCGATCGGAGTAGCTGAACAGCACGGCTTCGTCGTCGGCCTCGTGCTCGATCCACTTCCAGCTCGGCGCGACGAAGATATCGCGCGGACCCCAGTCGAAGGTCTTGCCATCGATGGTCGTGCGGCCATGGCCCTCGGTGGAAACGAACACGGTGGCGTCGGTACTGCGGTAAGCGCGGGTGCGCATACCTTGCGGCAGCAGCTGCAGGAAGGCGGAAATCGTCGGCATCGCGAAACCGCCGTCGGCCGGGTTGACGTAGCGCAGCTTGAGCCCGTGGCACGGATCCCATTCCTGTTGCCGCTTGAGCGCCTCGAGCGCCTCGCGCGAACGTTCATAGGGGTAGTTGAAAATCGGCGAGGCCAGTTCACGGGGTTCGAAATCGACCGGCAGCATATTGGCGCCGTAGCGCGCGAGACTGTCGCCAGTCGGCCGGGTCTGCGCCTGGGTGTCGGCCGCGCCCGGTTCGGCGAACGATGCGTCGAAAAAGCTGGCAAGCGGGATATCCAGGCCGTCGAGCCAGATCATCGGCTGGTCGCTTTGATTGCCGTGGTCGTGCCAGGCCCAGGGCGGCGTGATGACAAAATCGCCGAACGACATCAGCGTGCGTTCGCCCTCGACCGCGGTGTAGGCGCCGTCGCCGTCGATGACGAAACGCAGCGCCGACTGGCTGTGTCGATGCGCCGGCGCAACCTCTCCCGGCAACACCAGCTGCAGCCCGGCATAGAGCGAAGTCGTGATCCTGGATTGCCCGCGCAGGCCCGGGTTTTCGAGGATCAGCACGCGCCGCTCGGCCTCTTTGGCCGTGATCAGTTCGCCGGCCTCGAGCAGCCATTCGCGCAGCGGCGCATAGCGCCAGCAATGGGGTTGGCAGGCGCTTTTCGGTTCGGGGGTGATGATGTCGGCGAACACGGTCCACAGCGCGTTGCAGTTGCCTGCATTTATCTTGTCGTAAAACGCGAGGCGTTCGGGCGTTTCCGCCGGTTTTTCGGTCAGGGACATGGTTTGCTCCTCGATGTCATGGATCGAGACCGGTGCCGCCGTAGAGCCAGGCCAGCCGATCGTACCAGTCATCGGTCGACAGCCCTGACATGATCTGGTTACGGACCTCGGCGACCGCGCCGGCGGCATGGTAGACGTAGTCGCCGATCAGGCGCGAATCGAGCTGTACGCGCGCGGTGCGCACGCGACGCTGGCGCTGGTAGCGATCGAGCGCGGTTTCGATATCGTCGCTATGGGAACCGAACATGTGGCTCAGGCAGACCGCGTCCTCCAGCGCCATGCAGGCGCCCTGGGCGAAGTACTGCAGCATCGGGTGGGCGGCGTCGCCGAGCAGCGCAACCCGTCCGTCGACCCAGTCGAGTACCGGGTCGCGGTCGCACAGCACCCACAGTTTCCAGTCCTCGCCGTGTTCGATGATCTGTTGCGCGCGCGGGTGGATATGCTCGAAACCCTGGCGCACTTCGTCCTTGCTGACCGGTTTGCCGGTCACGGCTTCCTCGACGTCGTTGTGATAAGTCACGACCAGGTTGAAGACTTTCCAGCCCTTCAGCGGGTAATGCACGATGTGACATTTCGGTCCGGCCCACAGCGTGGCCGCGTTCCAGCGCAGGTCCGCGGGCATGCGCTCGGCCGGAATCACCGAGCGATAGGTCGTATGGCCAGATACGCGTGGTTCACCGTCGCCGATCAGCTGCGCGCGCAGGTTCGAGCGCAGACCGTCGGCAGCGATCAGCGCACGCCCGTCGAGCGGGTCGCGGTCCTCGAGGAGAACCCGTACCGAGCTGCCGTCCTGTTCGTAACCGAGCACATTGTGGCGGGTGCGTAACTCGATCAGGTCGCTGGCGCGGCAGGCATCGAGCAGGGCACCATGCAGGTCGGCGCGGTGTACGACCGCGTAGGGATTACCGAAGCGCCGGCGAAAATCGGCTTCGAGCGGGATTGCCGCGATCTGCTCCGCCGACAACGCGTCCATCAGGCGCAGATGATCGATGTAGACTGCGCGGGTGCGCGCCTGGTCGCCAACGCCCAGGTAATCGAAGCAGTGGAACGCATTGGGACCGATCTGGATGCCGGCGCCGATTTCGCCGAGCTCGGCGGCGCGTTCCAGCACGATCGACGCGATACCCTTGCGCGCGAGACCGAGCGCGGCGGCGATACCACCGATGCCACCACCGGCTATGATGACGGGCAGGGTCCGTGCCATTCGCGGCGCCGCCTCCTCGAGTACTTAATCAGTATTATGAGTATCTTACCGATCGCAGGTGTGGGGTCAACGCGCGGGCTCGCGCGATCGGACGAAGGAGTTTACTTCCAGACGTCGCCGAGGCCGAGGGGGGCCGGCAGCGAATTGACCAGTTGCTCGAACAGCGCGGAAAACTCGTTGTCCCACTGGGCGCTGAACATCGGGTCCTCGTTTTCGCCGAAGGCCGCGTCGATGATGGCCCAGTCGTCGGCTTCCAGCGCTTGTTCGGCGCGCGGCAGAACCTCGCTCTCCTCGAGTCTTGCATGCTGACGCTCGAAGTCGGTATAGCGCCGGACCGCGTCGCGGAAACGCTCGAATTCGTCAGTGCCGACAAACTCGTATGCGGACAGCGCCTTCAGCATCTCGACGAACAGGATCTCGCCCTCGGTATGCTGCTGACCGAGTTGCCGAATAAGCGCTTCTGTGTCGGGCGCGCGTGCCAGCAGGCGCGGAAACAGGTACTCGTTTTCCTTGGGGTGGTGATAGCGATCGAGGAAGCGGTCGATATAGGTCAGCAAGCCGTGAAACACGGCAAAGTCCGGTTGCCGGCCCTGCTCGATTTCCTCGACCAGGCGATCGAGGCTGTAGAGTACGGCGCCGAGATTCTTGTGTTCGTTGCGGATGATCGCCAGCGAGCGCATGGTTTCCTCTCCTTGACTGGCGAGATTGTATCACTCCAGCGGGGCAGGCGGAGCTTCCCCGTGACCCGATTCAGATTGCCCGTAACCACCGATCGGGATTAATAATTTGACAAAACAGCCGAATTTGCGACATTGAGCGCGTGAATTCTCCCTCGATCAGCCAGTCCACGCAGGTTGCGATCGTCGGTGGCGGCCCGTCGGGCCTGTTGCTCGGCCAGCTGCTCGCGCGCGACGGAATCGACAACGTCGTGCTGGAGCGACGCAGCCGCGAATACGTGCTCGGCCGAATCCGGGCCGGTGTACTCGAGCAGGGTACGGTCGACCTGCTGCGCGGCGCCGGCGTTGGTGAGCGGATGGATACCGAGGGTATGGTGCACGAAGGTGTTGGGCTCGCCTCGGAAAATCGCGGCTTTCGTATCGACTTCCGCGCGCTGATCGATGCATCGGTCATGGTTTACGGCCAGACCGAGGTAACCCGCGATCTCTACCAGGCGCGTGACGTGATTGGCGGCGAGACGCATCACGAGGTCGAAAACCTGCGTATCCTCGATGTCGATGGCACGCGCCCGTCGCTGGAGTTCGAACTCGATGGCAAAACACGATCCCTGCAGTGCGATTTTGTCGCCGGCTGTGACGGTTTTCACGGCGTCAGCCGCGGTACGATTCCGACCGACGTGCTGCGCGAATACGAGCGCGTCTACCCGTTCGGCTGGCTCGGCGTACTGTCGCAGACGCCGCCGGTCGACGACGAGCTGATCTATGCCGGCCACGAGCGCGGTTTTGCGCTGTGCTCGATGCGTCGCAGCGATCTCAGTCGCTACTATATCCAGGTGCCGCTCGAAGACCGGGTCGAGCAGTGGTCCGACGATGCCTTCTGGAACGAGCTGAGGCGCCGCATCCCGGCCGAAGCGGCGGAGCGGCTGGTCACGGGGCCGTCGATCGAAAAGTCGATCGCGCCGCTGCGCTCCTACGTCGCCGAGCCGATGCACTGGGGCCGACTTTTCCTGTGCGGTGATGCCGCGCACATCGTGCCGCCGACCGGTGCCAAGGGTCTCAACCTGGCCGCATCGGACGTCTACTATCTCTGGCAGGCCCTGCGACGGCATTACCATGATGGCGACGCGAGCGGCCTGGAAACCTATTCCGATACCGCGCTCGCGCGGGTTTGGAAAGCGGAGCGCTTCAGCTGGAGCATGACGCGCCTGCTGCACCGATTCCCGGAACAGACCGCTTTCGACCTGCGCATGATGCGGGCCGAGATGGATTACCTGATGTCGTCGGTTGCGGCGCAGTCCGCGCTGGCGGAGAATTATGTCGGTTTGCCCTACTAGTCCAGGCAATAAAAGGAGGCGCCCATGCACATGATCCAGCTCGACAACGTCGCTTTGCACTACCGGATCCAGGGGGATCCGGGGGGCAAACCAATCGTATTCGCCAATTCGCTCGGTACCGATTTTCGCCTGTGGGACGGCCTGTATCCCCTGCTGCCGGCAGGCTACAAGATCGTGCGCTTCGACCTGCGCGGGCACGGCCTGTCGGGCACGCCGGACGGCGACTGGCGCATGCAGGACCTGGTCGAGGACACCGCGCAGCTGCTGCGTGCGCTGCACGTCCGCGATTGCCTGTTCGTCGGCCTGTCGATCGGCGGCATCATCGCCCAGGGGCTGGCCGCGACGCACCCGGATCTGGTGCGGACGATGGTCCTGGCCAACACCGGCGCGCGTATCGGTACGCCGGAGATGTGGCAGGAGCGGATCGAGGCGGTGCAGTCCGGCGGGGTCGAAGCGCTGGCGGACGCGGTCATGCAGCGCTGGTTCGCGAAATCCTATCACCAGAAACGCGCGCTCGAAATGGCCGGCTGGCGCAACATGCTGACGCGCACGCCCGCCGAAGGTTACATCGGCTGCAGCCGCGCGATCGCGGCCACCGATTATCGCGAGCAAACGGCAAAACTGACCCTGCCGACGCTCGCCATCGCCGGCGCAGAGGACGGCTCGACGCCACCCGAACTGGTGCAAGAGACAGCGGACCTGATCGCGGGATCGCGCTACGAACTGATCGACGACGCGGCCCACCTGACCTGCGTCGAACAGACCGGGTCCTTCGCGCGCCTGTTGATCCGCTTCATGCACGAGACCGGTCATGTCTGACGCGTACGATGCCGGCATGTCGATTCGCCGCCGCGTGCTCGGCGATGCGCACGTGGATGCGGCCAAGGCGCGCAAGACCGATTTCGATGCGGCCTTTCAACAGCTGATTACCGAGGCTGCCTGGGGAAGGGTGTGGGCGCGCGACACAATCAGCCTGCGCGAACGCTCGATGCTGACGATCGCGCTGCTGGCCGCGCTCGGCAACGACGACGAGGTCGCGATGCACGTGCGCGCCTGCGCCAATACCGGCGCGAGTCCCGACGATGTCATGGAGGCCCTGCTGCACGTTGCAGTGTACGCGGGCGTAGCGCGCGCCAACCGCGCGATTCGCATCGCGCGTGAAGTCTATGCCGACATGGGATCCGAGCCGTGAGCGGCGAATCGGCCGGGGGCCGTTTTCTGCCGCGCGAGCGCGACTGGCATCCGCCGGCGCTGGCGCCGGATTACCGCTCGAGCCGCCTGCGCTCGCCGCGCGCACCACTGCTGAGCCTGCCGTCGACGCTGTCGGAGGAAACCGGCCCGGTGTTCGGCCATGTCTCGATCGGCGAACTCGACCACGACCTGGTACACAACTATGCCGCCGCGGGCGCCAGCGCGCTCGGTCCGCGCATACTGGTGCACGGTTACGTGCGTGACCAGTCCGGCCGCCCGCTGCCGCATACGCTGGTCGAAATCTGGCAGGCCAACGCGGGCGGGCGTTACCGCCACCCGAATGAAACCTATATCGCGCCGCTGGATCCGAATTTCGGCGGCTGCGGTCGTTGCCTGACCGATGCCGATGGCCATTATCGTTTCCAGACGATCCAGCCGGCGCCTTACCCATGGCCCAACGGGCCCAATTCCTGGCGGCCCGCGCATATCCACTTTTCGCTGTTCGGCGAGGCTTTCGCGCAGCGCCTGGTCACGCAGATGTACTTCGAGGGTGATCCGTTGATCGAGTTGTGCCCGATCGTGCAGGCGATCCCGAGGGCGGATGCGATCGATACGCTGGTCGCGCGCCTCGACATGGACGCGGCCTTGCCGATGGACATGCTGGCCTGGCGCTTCGACCTCGTCCTGCGCGGGCGCGACCAGACCTATTTCGACAACCGGACCGAGGGGCTTTGAGCATGGCCGAGGACAAGCTTTTGCATGAATCCCCGTCGCAGACCGCCGGTCCTTATGTCCACATCGGTTGTTTGCCGAACTTTTGCGGCATCGGCGGCGTGTACGCCGCCGACCCGGGCAGTGTGCTGGTCAACGCGGACACGCGCGGCGAACGCATCGCGATCACGGGCCGCGTGTTCGACGGCGAGGGTGAGCCGGTGAAAGACGCCGTGCTCGAAATCTGGCAGGCCGATGCCGCCGGTGTTTACCCGTCAGCCAGCGACCCGCGCGGCGATGCGGATCCGAATTTCTTCGGCTGGGGCAGGGCGGCGGCCGATCTCGCAACAGGCGAGTACCGCTTCGAAACTATCAGGCCTGGCCGCGTACCCTTTGCCGAGGGTCGCCTGCAGGCACCGCACGTCACCTGCTGGATTGTCGCGCGCGGCATCAACATGGGCCTGCAGACCCGTATCTACTTCGCCGATGAAGCCGAGGCCAACGCGCAGGATCCGTTGCTGGCCCTGGTCGAGCCGCGCGCGCGCATCGATACACTGATTGCAGCAAGCGACGGCGACGGCAGTTATCGTTTCGACATTCACCTGCAGGGCGCGCGGGAAACCGTGTTCCTGGATATCTGATCGTCATGGCCGTCGGCCCGTTCGATTCGTCGATTTATCGCATGCTGCTGCGCGACGAAGAGGTCGCGGCCTGTTTCGACGATGCCGCCCAGATCGAATCATGGTTGAAGGTCGAGTCGGCGCTGGCCAAGGCGCAGGCAGGGATCGGCCTGCTGCCCGCCGATGCCGCCGCGGCCATAGAACAGGCCTGCAAAACCTGTGATATCGACCCGGCTCGACTGGCCGCGCGTACGGGGAGGGACGCTATCCCCGTGCCGGCACTGCTTGCACTGGTGCGCGAGAAGCTGGCGGCGGAGCACGCGGACTGGCTGCACTTCGGCGCCACCACGCAGGATATCGTCGACACCGGCCTGGTGCTGCGCCTGCGCGCGGTCTGCGATATCGTCGATGCGCGCCTGCGGCTGCTGCTGCAGCTACTCGCGGACCTCGCCGATGCGCATGCCGAATTGCCGATGATTGCGCGCACGCGGCGCATGCCGGCAACACCGACCAGCTTCGGTGCCGTGGTAGCGGCCTGGGGGGCACCGCTACTGGCGCAGATCGAGTCGCTGGCGCAACTGCGTCCGCGCCTGTTGCGCGTGAGCCTCGCCGGCGCTGCCGGCAATGCTGCCGCGCTCGGCCCGCGGTCTGCCGAATTGCGCCAGGCACTGGCGCGGCAACTCGACCTGGTGGTCGACGACCTGTGCTGGCACACCGATCGTTCCGCGCTGCTTGAGCTGGCGTCCTGCCTTACCCGTATAACCGCGGCGCTGGCAAAATTTGCCGACGACTGCCTGTTTGCCGCCGCGCCCGAGGTCGGCGAGCTGAAGCTGCCGGCGGAGGGCGGCTCGTCGACCATGCCGCACAAGCAAAACCCGGTACTGGCCGAAACCCTGCTCGCGCTGCACGAGATAGCGCTCTCGGGTGACGCCGAGTTGCGGCGCGCGGCGGTGCATCGCCAGCAGCGCGATGGTGCAGCCTGGCTGCTCGAATGGCATGCGCTGCCGCAAACCTGCCTGGCGGCCGGCCGCACACTGCAGATCGGCCTCGCGCTGCTGACCCGGATCGAACCGAATGCCGCACGCATGCGAGCCAATCTCGAGGGTGTACACGGGCTCGCGCATGCCGAGGCCATCAGTTTCCGCCTCGCGCAGCAAGTACCCCGTGCCGAGGCACGGGAGCTGGTCAAGCGGCTGTGTAAGCAAGCCGCGAATACCGATGCGAACCTGGTGCAGCTGGTGGCTGCCGAGTTCGCGGATGTCGACTGGCAAGCCGTGGTCGCGCCGGAAGCTCAACTGGGTGACGCCGCTGAACAGGCGCGGCGGTTCGCCGAACTGGCGCGCGCCACCTGACGCGGGAAACCGCGGTCAGCGGCTCGCGGCCCCGGCTTTTTCCTGTTTCTGCTTCACGAGCTGAAATGCCAGCAGTGCAATCAATGCCAGCATTATGGCGATGCCCCCGAGCACCAGCGGGGCCGCCGGGCTGCCCGTGAGGTCGATCGAGTAGCCGGCGATCATCGGGAAAATACCCATGCCCAGGTAGTACATCGTGAAAAAGATTCCCATGCCCAGGGCGCGGTTGGTCGGACCGAGCACCTGCGCAGGCAGCGCCATGATCAAACCGCCCGCGGGGCCGAAAACGAGGCCGATTGCGATGAACAGCAGCACGTAGGCGGACGTCAGGGGTATGGTCCACAGCAGTACGGCGATGGCGAGAAAGCTGACGACCATCGTTGCCACCGGGCGACCGATCCGCTCGGCCACCCACGCGCCCAGCGGCAGGGCCGGAATGATCAGCCAGCTGGCCAGGCTGACCGTCGCGCCTGCCGCACCCAGCTCGAAACCCCGAGTGACCAGGTATTCCGCGCCAAAACTCAGCGGCAGGATCAACGCCACGTTGTAGAGCGCCCACACGCAGCCGCTCAAGACTGCGCCCTGCAGCTCGGCCCGGCTGAGTCGCGCCGGGGTCGGCGGCCCCGCGGGCGGGTCGATATCTTCGTTGCCGGGCGGGCTGGTATAAACCAGTGCGACCAGCAGCAGGGCCAGGGTCGAGAGCGCGACCGGCACGAAAAAAGCCCAGCGGAGACCGATTACATCCGAGAGCGGCCCGATGATCACCAGTGCCAGCGCAATTCCGAGCGGCCAGCTGGATATCAATACGCCCATCGCGGTGGCGATGCGTCGACCGACGAACCAGTCGGTAACCATCTTGGTCAGCAGCACGTTCAGCAGGACCGCGCCCAGGCCGGCCAGCAGGCGCCCGCCGAACATTACCGGGTAAAGTTCAGACAGGGCGAGTGCCGCGCCGCCCAGCGTCATCATCGCCAGGCCCGCGAGCACGATACGCTTGTCGCCGAAGCGCTGACCCAGCCAGCCGCCGGGAAGTGCGAACAGCGCTCCGGGCAACAGGTAAAGGCCGATCAGTGTACCCAGCTCGGTATGCGTCAGTATCGCCTCGTCCGTCAGCCTGGGTCCAACCGCGGCAATCGACTGGAACTGGAATCCCATGGTCATGCGGGCGAGGGTCAGCGTGACGAGAATCAGCCAAAGGCGTTGCATGCAGGGTCCGGGGCTTGTTATAGCGTCGCTGCAAGGTAACACAACTTCTCTATGATGCCGGCAAGTATCGACCGCAATGGCGCTCTTTACCCTGTCCATGCAGGCCAGGTCCCGGCCACGCCACGCTGGCGGAGCGATCACCCGACTGGCGACCCCGCCGATCTCGCGCTAGTATCGGCGGGCTGACAAGAACCAGAAATCGAAGTGTCCCAAAGCCACGAGCGCAAACTCGCCGTCCTGCTGCATGCCGACATCGTCGGCTCGACCGCCCTGGTGCAAAAGGACGAAAGCCTGGCGCATGCGCGCATGCAGGCGGCGTTTCGATCCTTTGCCGACGCGATCGCCGAACATGGCGGCAGCACGCAGGAGATTCGCGGCGATGCGCTGGTGGCGGAGTTTGCGCGCGCCTCCGATGCAGTGACTGCGGCCATATCTTTCCAGCGGCATAACTCACGCATCAATCAATCGATCGCTGACGATCTGAAACCGCTGCTGCGTATCGGTATTGCGATGGGCGAGGTAATCGTTGCCGATAACACGGTAACCGGCGAAGGCATCGTGCTCGCGCAACGGCTCGAACAGCTGGCGCCGCCCGGGGGGATCTGTATCCAGGGTGCTGCCCGTGAAACCGTACCGAAGCGGCTGCCGTTCGCATTCAAATCGCTTGGCGAGCAGATGCTCAAGGGCTTCGAGCAGCCGGTCCGCGCTTACCTGCTAGACACCGGCGAACAGGTCGGCGAGATGCCGGTCGCACCCGCGGCCCCGACGAAATCACCGATACTCGAACTGCCGGCAAAACCATCCATCGCGATCCTGCCGTTCGATAACATGAGTAACGACCCGGAGCAGGAGTTTTTCGCCGAAGGCATCAGCGAGGACATCATTACCGAGCTGTCCAAGTTCCGCTCGTTTTTCGTGATCGCGCGTAACTCGTCATTTTCTTTCAAGGGGCAGTCCCTGAACGCGCGGCAGATCGGCAGCAATCTCGGCGTGCGATACGTGGTCGAAGGCAGCGTCCGCCGTGCCGGCAAGCGGGTCAGGATTACCGCGCAGTTGATCGATGCCGTCGACGATACGCATTTATGGGCCGAGCGCTACGACCGTGATCTCGAGGATATTTTCGCGGTGCAGGACGAGGTAACGCGCGCAATCGTCACCGCGATCGAGCCGCAGCTTGCTACCACCGAGCAGCAGCGCGCGCGGCGCAAACCGACCGATAATCTCGATGCCTGGGAATGTTACCAGCGCGGTCTCTGGCATATGTTCAGCTACGATCGCACCGACGAGGCGCAGCATTTTTTCGAGCGCGCGATTGCGCTGGACCCGGAGTTTTGCCGGGCCTATGCCGGGCTTGCCTATACGCGCGCGATCCGGATTCTGCTCGGTGCCGCAGCGGATCTCGAGACCGAACTGCGGCAGGGTATCGACGCCGCCGAACGCGCCATCGGCATCGACGGGGGTGATCCCTTCGCTCATTTTGCCCGCGGACGGATCGCGATCTTCAGCGGTGAACACGAAAGGGCGCTGGCCGCGTTTCGCCGTGCGCTGGAACTGAATCCGAACTATGCGCTGGCGCACTTCGGGCTGGCCCACGGGCTCTGGCACGCCGGTCGCCCCGCCGAGGCGCTGCCGCACCACGACGAGGCCATCCGCCTGACACCGAGCGATCCCATCATGTGGGCATTCCTCGCGAGCAAGGCGATTGCGCTGGTCATGGATGGGCGCGAGCAAGAGGGCGTGGCGATTTCGCGCGAGGCCCAGGGATACAGCGATCACCACCTGTTCGCCTACCTGGCCGAGGTCAGCGGTCTCGGCCTGCTGGGACGCGTGGATGAAGCTGAAATCGCGCTTATGCGCCTGCGCGGCGTGCAAGCCGACATATCGCTCGAATTTTTGCAGCGCTCGCTGCCGATGGCCGAGTCGGAGGCAAAGCGACGATTCCTGCGCGGGCTCGAGCTCGCGGGCCTGGGCTGACGTACCCCTGGCGCCGCCATCTTTACCTCGCGTGCCTCGATGGTCGTAATCCAGCGACCGTTTGAATCGCCTTGCTCGCGCATTTTTGTGAGATATTGCGCGATAATCGAAAAAATTTCTTAATATTTGCCCGAAAACGGGTAAATTTATTGCAATTTATTATCCGCTTCCTAAATTACCGCCATGAGCGCTCCCGCCAGTCTTCAACCCCTGCTGGATCACCTCGGCCAGGTCAGCCGGCTCTCGCCGGCCGAGGCCGAGAAAATCGTTGCCGAGGTGATCGCTTTTTTCCAGGAAACGCCGGAGGATTTCGTCCGCCGTCGCCACCGGGAATTGAAACAGGCGGAAGGCTGGTCCAACGAGCGTATATTCGCAACCATCGAGGGCGAATTGCGGGGCCAGGTGTTTGCCGCGCCGTCGCTTAGCCAGCGCCAGATTCGGCGCATGATTTACGGATAGGAAAAAACCCATGTGTGGAATTGTCGGTTATACCGGAAAGCAGAGCGTTGTCCCGGTGCTGCTCGAAGGCCTGCATCAGCTCGAGTATCGCGGCTACGACTCGTCCGGCATCGCGCTGCAGCGCGGAGACAGGCTCGCGGTACATCGACGCTGCGGCAAGATTCGCGTACTCGAATCCGATCTGCCGAAACGCCTCGCCGGTAAAACCGGCATCGGTCATACGCGCTGGGCCACGCATGGCGAACCCACCGACGACAACGCGCACCCGCACAGTTCGGAGGACGGACGTTTCGCCGTGGTGCACAACGGTATCATCGAGAACTCGGATCCGTTGCGCGCGCGCCTGGTCGAACACGGCGTGCACTTTGCGTCCGAGACCGATAGCGAAGTGCTCGCGCACCTGGTTGCGGCGGCCGACGCGCCGACGCTGCTGGAGCGCGTGCGCCTCGCGCTCGCCGAGGTGGAGGGTACCTACGGAATCGCGGTGATCGACGCCGAGAGCCCGGGCGAGATCGTCGTGGCGCGCAACGGCAGCCCGGTCGTGATCGGGATCGGCGACAAGGAAATGCTGGTGGCCTCCGACGTCGGTGCACTGGTGCGGCACACGCAGCAGGTGGTTTACCTCGACGACGGCGAGATTGCCGAACTGACGCCGAGTGCCTACCGGGTGATCACGCTCGACGCGGCGCCCGCGACCAAGCAGTCGGCGAGTATCGACTGGTCAGAGGAGACTTATGCGCGCGGGGAATACAGCCACTACACGCTGAAGGAAATCCACGAGCAGCCCGAATCGATCCGGCGCACGCTGCGCGGGCGGCTCGACCGTCGCTTCCAGGCCGCCCACCTCGGTGGTCTCAACCTCGACGCGCGCGAGCTGCTGAACTTTCGTCGCATCAAGGTGCTCGGCTGCGGCTCCGCCTATATTTCCGGCTGCATCGGTGCGCGCATCGTCGAACAGCTCTCGCGCGTACCCTGCGACGCCGAGCCCGCGGCCGAGTTTCGTTATCGCAACCCGGTGATCGAGGCCGATACGCTGTATCTCGCGGTGAGCCAGTCGGGCGAGACTTTCGACACGCTGTCGGCGGTGCAGGAAATCAAGCGCAAGGGCGGGCGAGTGCTCGGCGTCGTCAATGCGGTCGGCAGCAGCATCGCGCGCGCCTGCGACGGCGGCGTTTACCTGCATGCCGGGCCCGAGATCGCGGTGGTATCGACCAAGACCTTTACCTCGACCATCGCCGCGCTGGCGCTGCTCGCGCTGCACGTCGGGCGCATGCGCGACGTCTCGGTAGCGCAGGGCAAACGCCTGCTCGACGCCCTGGATGCGCTACCGGATGCAATCCAGACCATCCTCGATGCCGAGGACGAATACCGCCAGATGGCGAAAAAATACGCGCACTACGACAACGCCTATTTCATCGGTCGCAACCTCGGCTTCGGCGTGGCGATGGAGGGTGCTCTCAAGCTCAAGGAAGTCAGTTACCTGCATGCCGAGGCTTACCCGGCATCGGAACTCAAGCACGGTCCGCTCGCGCTGGTGTCACCCGAGGTGCCGACAGTGTTCGTGCTGCCGGACGACGACCTGCTGGACAAAAACCTGTCGAGCATCGAGCAGGTCCGCTCGCGCAAGGGACCGGTGCTGGCGGTCACGCACCCGCTCGGCGAAAACGCCGAACGCCTGGCCGCACTCGCCGACGACGTGCTCGAGGTACCGAAGCTGCACGAGTACCTCGACCCGATCCTGATGCTGATCCCGCTGCAGTTCCTGGCCTACTTCATCGCGCTCGAGCGCGGTTGTGACGTCGACCAGCCGCGCAACCTGGCCAAGAGCGTGACGGTGGAATAGAGCGGAAAGCATGACTCCGGGTACCTTGCAACCGGGTGGTCACTCGCGGGCTATTGGACCGGTTGGGCTATGGCTGCATGCTCGAGAAGTCCAGCCATCGTGGTGCCTCTCAAAAAAGTTACAGGAACCTGCTGTGCTAACTGTCGATAAACGCAGTAGTGGCAAATCACCTGTCGAGACTTGTAAAGTCGCTTTCCAGGTTGTCGCGATCCCAGTCGGCCAGGACTGCGGCAGCCTCGTAGGTCGTCTGCAGGAAATCCAGCAGGGCCGCGTCAGGATCTTCAGCGTTGCGCAGCGCTTCGTAGGGTAATACGAACTCGCCTAACTCGGCGTGGTAATACGCCGCGTCCGGTTTGACCGGGTAATCGTTGAAGCCTTCAGGGGCGGGGTAGGCGTAAGCATAGAATGCCGCTTCACCCAATCCTGCCCCGGGCCAGAATCCCGCGCTTGAAACCTCGTGCGAGTAGGCTTCTTCCATGACCCAGTCGGCACAGTTTGGCGCGCCGCCCGGATGTTTTGGCGCCGTGCGTCCGGAAAAGCGAGTAACGGCGAGGTCGAACGCTCCCCAGAAAAAATGCACGGGACTGACCTTGCCGTGAAAGCGGGATCGGAACACCGTAAAGACGCGATCGACCTGGGTCAGTATCCGCCAGAAGCGGGTCACGGCTTCCTTGTCGTAGGCGGCCAGCGCGGTGTTTTGGTCAAATGCCGTTATGGGATCTGGAATCTCAACCGGCTTGGGATAAATCGATACGTTGATACCGAGTCGAGCCAGGCTGCTCATGGTTTTGTCGTAGAAGTCCGCCACGGACATGGGTTCCAGGGAGAACCGTTCCTGCCTCCCGTCACTCAGCTGGATGACAAGCTGGTGATCGCAAAAGTCGAAGTCGATCTGGAATGTGCGGTTTTGATAGGGTATGGATGACGTCGTCAGACCGCGTGCGGAAACGTATAGCGGCACATGCCAAGAATGATTGATCCAGGGCGTCTGGGTCAATCGTACTTTGCCGACTATCTGGGTCCACAGGTGTAGCGTCGAATAGCTGTCCTGCCATTGTTCGAGAGGCAGGCTCGGCCAGTCCGTAGCGTGATCGTTCATCAAGCTTTTACTCCGGCGTTTGCGTGAAAATAACAGCTCTGGTGGGCTGGGTGGTATTCGGGACAGTATACCTTTTTCAGCCGCAGCAGCGGCTGACAAGCAGGGTTACTGTCTCCAGAACGATTCGTGATTGTTCCGTCGCGCGTCGATCTCCGCGCGTCGTTCAGCGCGCCGCGCCGGCGCGATTTCACCCATTTGAGCGATGCCGGACGCTGCCGTTTGTGTTACCACGTTTACCTGATCTTCGGCGCCGAACGGCTGACGACTCGATGCGACGCGCTCGCAGCGATCCAGTCGCGCCCGGCGGAGCTGAATTCGTCGACAACCAGCGGAGAAAAAGATGCGAATCCTCGTTCCCGACCCGCTGCCGCCCGCTTTCGCACCTGCGCAAGCGGCGTTGTTCGATTGGCTCGACCCCGCAAAAACCTGCGCTACGGGACTGACCGGGGCGTCGAGCAAAGCGATACCCGGTAGCGCTCCATCGAACGCGTGCCCCGCTGCGAAATTGGTCGACAGGTCTCTTCATTCGATACTCTGCGGTCCGAAATCTAATACCTTGTCGAATGTGCATGCAGCGGCAACGACAAGCGCGCATGCTCCGGCACTGTCAAATGCGAGATCTTCCGGACGGGTCGATGCGAAGCTCGCGATTGCCTGCACAACGAGACTGCCAAAATATAACAAATCGGCAGAAAAACCCGCCCGGGGTACGACCGGTGCTGAACGCACCCGTCGCTCGAACCCGAGCGTTCAAAGCCGTTCCTGTCACTTGACGCGAGTCATCCGGAATCACAGGGCTCCGGATAGCATGGGCAAATAAGGAGGGAAACATGAATAAACTCAATGCCATTCTGGCCGCCGGTCTGATGTTCGTCACGCTACCGGCCGCGGCCAGCGAAATTATCCTGCCGGGCCTCGACGCGCCGGTCACCGTCACGCGCGACAGCAACGGCATTCCGCACATCCGCGCCCGCAACGAGCACGACCTGTTCTTCATGCAGGGCCGCGTCCACGCCGAGGATCGGCTGTGGCAGATGGACCTGCTGCGCCGCTCGGCCGCGGGTACGCTGGCCGAGCTGTTCGGCCCGCCGCTGGTGGCAAGCGATGTCGAAACGAGGACAATCGGCTTCTCCCGCGCGGCCGAACGCTCGCTCGCCGCGCACTCGGCGGCGACACGCGAGATCTTCGAGGCCTATAGCGCCGGCGTCAACTCGTTCATCGACGCGGCCGAAACCGCGGGCCAGCTGCCGCCCGAGTACGGTGCCCTGACCCTCGGCACGGTCAAACGCTGGACGCCGCTGGATACGGTGCTCGTCGGCAAGGCGCTCGGTGCCGGTACATCGTTCGACGTGGCCGGCGACATCGACCTGACGATTGCGTTTGAGACCTACAGGACCGTCGGCACCCTGCTGCCGGCACCTTTCGGTTTCGATGGCAGCGCGCTGTTTTTCGGGGACCTGTTCCGCAGCGAGCCGCTCGATCCGGCGTCGACCGTGCCCGATGCGTTGAACGCATTTCCGCCGCGGGCCAAGCGCCCGCGATTGCGCGAGCGCCTCGAGGCGCTGCGCGAACGCCTCGGTGACGATGCGCTCGAGGATGCCGAGGAATACCTCGAGCGCATTCGCAAGCTGCCGAAAATACCGGGCACGATGAGTCTCGAGATCGATGACCTCGGCGGCAGCAACACCTGGGTTATCGGCGGTCAGCACACGCCGAGCGGCCGCCCGCTGCTCGCCAACGACGCCCACCTGCCGCTCGAAAGCCCGACCTTTTTCCACGACATGCACCTGGTCGCGCCGGGCTATCACGCGATCGGCAGCACCTTGCCGGGCGCGCCCTGCGTCGCCCGCGGGCACAACGCGTCGATCGCCTGGGGCGTGACCAATGCGCGTCTCGACATCACCGACGTCTTCGATGAGACGGTCGTGCCGGCGCCGACTCCGAGCGGTCTGGCAACCCTGCATGACGACGGCCTGGACCCGGTCGAGCTGGTTTTCGAAGCTTTCCTGGTCAAAATAGGCGGCAGCCTGGTGCCGGCCAGGTTCGACGACATCAGCGGGTTCCCGCCCGGCGTACGGCCCGTGCTCATCGTCCCGCGGCGCAACCACGGCCCGCTGATTACGCCACCCGATGAAACAACGGGCGCGGCGCTGAGCGTGCAGTCGACCGGCTTCGGCCCGACGCTCGATCCCGAGGGCCTGTGCGATATCAGTCGCGCGCAGAATCTCGACGAGTTCAAGGCCGCGCTGCAAAAGATCGACTTTGCGTCGCAGCACTTTTCCTACGCCGATCGGCACGGCAACATCGCCTATTTCGCGTCCGGCGAGTTGCCGCTGCGCAAGGACCTGCAAAAACAAACCGATCCGACCAATCCGGTAACGCCGCCGTTCCTGATTCGTGACGGCAAGGGCGGCGAGGACTGGCTCCCGCTCGCCGGGCCGCTGCCGCCGAACCAGGCGACGCCGTACGCGATCCTGCCGTTCGACGAAATGCCGCGGGTCGAAAATCCGCCCGGCGGCGTGATCGTCAACGCCAACAACGACCCGGTCGGCAATACGCTCGACAACAACGTGCTCAACGATTTTCGTGCAGGCGGCAACGGCTTGCGCTACCTGAGCTGGGGCGGGCGCAGTTTCTCGCTGCGCGCCGGCCGCATCACCGAGATGATCGGCGAGGAGCTCGCCGGCAATCCGAAACGCCCGTGGCGTCGCGGCAAGATCAGCTTCGCCGACATGCGCAAGCTGCAAGCCGACATCGTGCTCAGCGATGCGCGCATCTTTACGCCCTACATCTTCGACGCCTGGGACAATGCCAACGCGGCCGGCGCGCACCCGGTGCTCGCGTCGTTCACGCTCGATCCACGCATCGCCGAGGCGGTCGAGCGCCTGCGGCACTGGGATTTCAGGACGCCGACCGGCATTCCCGAGGGCTATGATGCGAAGCGTGACGAAAATGATGCGGCCAGCAGCGTCGCGACGACGATCTATTCGACCTGGCGTGGCAAGATGGTGGCGAATACGATCGACGCGACCCTCGACGGCATCAGTGCGGTCGCCGGGATCGACCTTCCCAAACCGGGCGATCGCGAGGAACTACTGACCGCGCTCAAGCATTTGCTCGACTGCGTCGACGCGTTGGGCGGCGTCGACGCGTGCGAAAACGGCGTCAGCGAATCGGGCCTGAACTTCTTCAACGTGCCGGGTTTCGCAATCGAAGATCCGGCCGCCCGCCGCGACATCGTCATACTCGCTTCGCTGGCCGAAGCGCTCAACCTGTTGGCCGATGAGCCGTTTGCGCCGGCATTCGCCAATTCGACCGACCAGGACGATTACCGCTGGGGCAGGCTGCACCGCATCGTCATCAAGCACGCCCTGGGTGACGTCGACGGTCGGTTCAATTTCCCGCCGGCCTTCGGTTTATTCCCGCCGCCGCTGGCCGATCTCGCCGGCATCCCGACCGACGGCGCCTTCGAGACGGTCGACGTCGGCTCGCCGCTCAGCGCGACCAACGTGCGCGTGCGCGACAGCGATTCGTTCATGTTCGACTCCGGTGCGACCGGGCGCCTCGTCGCCTGGCTCGGCTGGTTCAAGGTGCGCGCGGTATCGAGTCTGCCCGGCGGCGAGAGCGGAGTTCCCTTCAGCCCGTTCTATGTCAACCTGCTCGATCCGTATCTCCGCAACGAGACCTACCCGCTGCTGACCTCGCCGCGCGCGATCAGTGCGCAGGCGTACTCGACGGACAACTACCGGCCGTAGAAACACCCGCTCCCGCCGCCGCGCGCGGCGGGACCGGTCGGTTCGCGACGACCAAGCGGATCATTCGACCGGCGCAGTCCGCCGGACCTCGAGCTCGGCGGCGACATTACGCGGCGTTACTTCTTCCCTGCGAACCCGGGTAACTCGGGATGCGGCAGATTACCGCGCCGCATCAGCTCGACCCGGTAGCGGGTCAGCGGCGGAAGCGGCAGCACCGCCAGCATGTTGGCGAGCAGATTTCAGGCGACCGACGGTACGGTCATCGGCATTACTACGTTCTCGGCAGGGGAGATTCGGACAAGTAATATCGGGCGTTTGCTTGTGGCTGAAGGCCGCCGCCCGAGATGCTCATGCGAGCGCCTGCTTGCGGGTTACGAACTCGATCGGGTCCCGCTATCGTCAACTATTTCCCTTTATCCATGGCCCGCTTAGCATTTATCATCCGCCACTTCGAAGACGACGCGTAGCGTGTGAAATGCCGCGTCCAACCGCAACCTTTCCCCGGAACAAACCTTGACCATGACAAGCCCGTTGAAGTACCTGGTTCGACCCATAGTGATTCTGGCCATCGGCGCCTGGATGACGCCGACTTATGCGCAGGAAAATGCCCCGATCCTGGATAGAGACCTGTTTTCTATCGGCGCCGGGATCTCCAGCAACGAAATCAGCGATCCCGACGAAGACGAAACCGGTTTCCAGTTTCTCGTGGCATACGACCTGCCGCAGGTCAACCTGATGGAGGGAGTCAACAGTTCGGTAGAGTTCGGCATCATGGATTTTGGCTTCGACGAAGACGACTCCGGCATCTGGGGCAGCTATGTTGTCGATGGACCTATTTCCGCGGGGATTGGATGGCTTGCGCAGGCAGGTCTCGATATCGGTGACGACAGCGGACTCCTGTTTGGCGCGGGCCTGACCACCAGCCCCAATGAAACAACGGTCCTGCGACTGGAATACACCATGCGTGACGACGTGGATTCACTGATGATCAATATTCTGTATCACCTCTGACTTACGCCCGACTTTACCCGAACCAGCCTGGTGCATTTGGCGGCAAGATCTGCCCCGGCCGCAAAAGATTTGTAATATTGCGTGCCTAAAGTAAGTCGGATTTATTGATATCGCGAGGAAATCCCCATGGATGCACCCGTTTCCAGCCAGCCAGAAAAGTCACTGAGCGACGCCGAGCTGTTGGCTATCGACGCCTACTGGCGCGCCTGCAACTACCTGGCGGTCGGCATGATTTACCTGCGCGACAACCCGCTCCTGCGCGAACCGCTGCAGAAGGAACACGTCAAGCACCGGCTGCTGGGCCACTGGGGTGCGTCGCCGGCGCTTAGCCTGGTTTACGTACACTGCAACCGCTTGATCCGGCAGTACGATCTCGACATGATTTTCATGGCCGGCCCGGGACACGGCGCGCCCGGCGTACTGGGACCGGTGTATCTCGAGGGCACCTACGCGGAGATTTATCCCGACAAGAGCGAGGATGCCGACGGCATGCAGCGCTTTTTCAAGCAGTTTTCGTTTCCGGGCAAGATCGGCAGCCATGTGACGCCGGAGACGCCGGGTTCGATCCACGAAGGTGGCGAGCTCGGTTACAGCCTGTCACATGCTTACGGCGCGGTGCTCGACAATCCCGACCTGATCGTGACCTGCGTGGTCGGTGACGGCGAAGCGGAAACCGGCCCGCTCGCGACCGCCTGGCATTCGAACAAGTACATCAATCCGCTGCGCGATGGCGCGGTCCTGCCGGTGCTGAACCTGAACGGTTACAAGATCGCCAACCCGACGATTCTCGCGCGTATCTCGGCCGAGGAACTCGAGCAGCTGTTTCGCGGTTACGGCTATACCCCGCATTTTGTCGAGGGCAGCGATCCGGCCGAAGTCCATCAGCAGCTGGCGGCAACCATGGAAGCCGCCATTTTACAGATTCGCGAAATTCAGCGGACCCAGCGCGATGCGGGTATTGCCGAGCGCCCGCGCTGGCCGATGATCGTGTTGCGTACGCCCAAGGGCTGGACCGGGCCGGACGAGGTCGACGGCAAACGCGTCGAGGGTTTCTGGCGCTCGCACCAGGTGCCGGTCGGCGATATTCACGCCAACCCGGAACACCTGCAGCTGCTCGAGCAGTGGATGCGCAGCTATCGCCCCGATGAACTGTTCGACGACAGCGGGACGCTGATTCCCGCACTGAGGGCACTGGCGCCGGTGGGTAACCGGCGCATGGGAGCCAATCCGCATGCCAACGGCGGGCTGCTGCGCCGTGCGCTGCACATGCCCGATTTCCGTGACCTTGCCATCGACATGGAGAGCCCGGGCGTGGAACGCTTTCAGAACACGCGCGCGCTCGGCCTGCTGCTGCGCGAAATCATGCAGATGAACCCGGACAACTTTCGCCTGATGGGCCCCGACGAAACCGCGTCCAACCGGTTACAGGACGTTTACGCGGTTACGCAGAAGGCATGGATGGCGGATATCTATCCCGAGGACGAGAACGGCAGCGAACTGGCGCGCGATGGCCGGGTCATGGAAATGCTGAGTGAACATACCCTGCAGGGTTGGCTGGAGGGTTACCTGCTGACCGGCCGTCACGGCCTGTTCCACACCTACGAGGCTTTTGCCCACGTGGTCGACTCGATGTTCAACCAGCACGCCAAGTGGCTCGATATCTGCCGTAACCACGTGCCCTGGCGACGCTCGGTGTCGTCGCTCAATATCCTGCTGTCATCGCTGGTCTGGCGCCAGGACCACAACGGTTTCAGCCACCAGGA
Organism: Gammaproteobacteria bacterium; assembly: GCA_030066085.1. Lineage (GTDB taxonomy): Bacteria > Pseudomonadota > Gammaproteobacteria. The sequence goes on from JASJCI010000032.1 coordinate 58,611, forward strand.
TCCGGGTTACGTCGACCTCGTCACCAACAAGAGTCCCGACGTGGTGCGGGTTTATTTTCCGCCTGATGCCAACTGCCTGCTGTCGGTGGCGGATCACTGCCTGCGCAGCGTCGACTATATCAACGTGATCATTTCGGACAAGCAGCAGCACCTGCAGTACCTCGGCATGGACGACGCCATTACCCACTGTACCAAGGGTATCGGCATCTGGGACTGGGCCAGCAACGACGACGTCGAACGCAAGATCAGCGCGCCGGACGTCGTGCTGGCCTGCTGCGGTGATATCCCGACCCTCGAGGCGCTCGCCGCGGCCGCGATCCTGCGCGAGGAAATCCCCGAACTCAAGCTGCGCTTCGTCAACGTCGTCGACCTGTTCAAACTGATCTCGGAAGGAGAGCATCCGCACGGCCTGTCCGACCGCGATTTCGACTCGCTGTTCACCAGGGACAAGCCGGTAATTTTCAATTTTCACGGCTATCCGTGGCTGATCCACAAGCTGGTGTACCGGCGCAGCAACCCGGAGCGGATCCACGTGCGCGGCTACAAGGAACGCGGCAACATCAATACGCCGCTGGAGCTTGCGATCAACAACCAGGTCGATCGCTTCACCCTCGTGATCGATGTCATCAACCGCGTGCCGGAGCTGCAGGCTTCGGCGGGTCACGTCAAGGAGCGCATGAAAAACCGGATCATCGAGGCGCTCGCCTACGCGCATGAACACGGCAAGGACCAGGATGAGATCACCAGCTGGCAGTGGCCTTACGGGCGGCAGAAGAATTGAGCCAATTCGATGCGGGCCTGCTAAAACTCGCGTGTCACCCCGCGGCTTGCCCGCGGGGTCCAGTTGCTTGCAGGTTGCTTTGGGTGCCGCGGTTAAACCGCGGGACGACAAGATGGGGCTGGTTATTTGACCAGGTCGGCCTTGATCCAGATGCTTTCGTTCCTGCGGCTACGCGTCGAGCTGTAGCTGGCGTTGCCGCTCTGGCTTTGTTTGAGTTCCTCGCTGACGCCGCCGATCAACAGCCAGTCGCCGAGGCGACCGCTGATCGTGGTGCTCGCGCTCTGGGTCGCGATATTGCCGCCATTGGCATTCTTGAGCGAATTCTTGAACGGGCTCACCCGCAGCGTCACCCGTTCGCCGCTGACGCGCGGCTGCACGTAGAAACCGGTAACCACGTCGCGGTACTCGATACCGCCGGCAACCCCGCGCGGACGAACCCAGTAGGCGCCGGAAAACAACGGGATCTGTTCGCCGGTCTCGATATAGGCCTCGTTACCCTCGCTTACGCGGACCTGGTGAATCGGGCTGTCGGCCAGGCGCAGGCGGGTGCTGGTGCCGTCGATGCCGGCGCTGCCGCGATCGGTGCTGATAGTGACGCTGTTGTCCGCGTCGCCGCCTTTGCCGATGGTGACGCTGCCGTCACCACCTTCGACGCGCAGGCTGCCGTCGATACCGAGTTCGCCGAGCCCGCGCGTGCTGCCCTGGAATACCGAGATCTGCAGCAGCTTGGCCGGCTGGTCCAGCAGGTCGATCATCGCGCGCACATCCGCCACCGTCGATGGCGAGGCGCGCAGGAAAATCTTGAATCCGCTGCCGGAGATCGCGTCACCGTCGGCGAGCATCGGTTGCACGATCGGGATGACTTCTGCCGCCGGTCGGCTGTTGAGCTGGATGGTCGTCATCGAGTTCGCCGACGCCAGCGGGGTTGGCAGCATCAGCAAGCACAGCAGCAGCTTCAGTGCACCTGACACATGCCGGCGCCCGGCGCGCAGGCGCCATCCCGGCATCGCGCCGGCGGGCGAGAGGGGGATGCGAAGTCGTTGCAAAAGCGAACCGGACATACCTGCTATGTAGAGCATTAAGCACCGATATGCAAACCATCGACCCGCTGCGGTTTGCGCAGGCAGGCTGGCCGTAAGCCGTTTCAGACCCGTTTGCGCAGCAACGCCGCGCAGGCAAAACCGATGGCTGCCATCAGCCCGACTTCCAGCCCGGCCCAGCTCCAGCTGCCGCCCTGTTCCACCAGGCTGCCAACCAGCAGCGGGCCGAGCGTCTGGCCGATGCCGGCGCCCTGCAGCAGCAGGCCGGACATCAGCGCGATATGCGACGGCTGCGCGGCGAAGCGCGGCGCGAGCGCAAACGCGGTGCCGGGATAGAGACCGCCGCAGGCCGAGAACGCGATGCCGCACAGCGTTTTCACCACGGGGCTGGTAAATGGCGCGAATACGAGCGCGCCGAATATACCCATCGCGACGAACGCGAACAGCAGCAGGCGCGTCGGCGCAATGCCGCGACCGATCAGCCAGCCCGCGCCAACGTTGCCGAACACGTTGGCCATTGCCACCAGCGCGCCGAGGTAGGCCGCGCTGCCGAGTGCGAGGCCGCGATCGGTGACCAGCAGGGTCGGAAAAAACGCGGTCACCGGTTGATACAGCGCGGAGTAACAGACGAAACCGCCGACCAGCAGCAGCGGACCCGTGCGCAACGCGTTGCCGACGATGTCGCGCACCGCCGGGGTCGAGGCGGATGCACCGCGGTCGCCGCGAAACACGAGTGCCAGCAACAGGCACCACGACAGCATGACGATGCCGACATCGTTCCACAATCCGCGCCAGCCGTGCAGCTCGACCAGCAGCGGCGTGATCAGCATCGATGCGCCGATACCGGCCGGCATGAATGCGCCCCACAGGCCCATCGCCAGCGGGCGATCGGGCGCCGCCGCCGAGCGGCTGATCAGCGACGGCAGCGCGACGATCGCGAGGATGAAGCCGAAACCCTCGAGCAGGCGCGTGGCGAGCAGCAGGCCGAAACCATCGGACTGTGCGCCGAGCAGGCTGCCGACCGCCGAGATCGCGAGGCCCGCGCAGGCCGTGCGCAGGTGTCCGAGACGGTCGGACACGAGGCCGAAGCCGGCGCCGAGCAGCGCGCCGACCAGCGTGAACAGCGACACGATCAGGCCGGCTTCGAACAGGCTGAGCGCCAGTTCGTCGATGATCAATGCCAGCGATGCCGCGGTCTTGCCGATCTGGAACGCGGCGATACAGCCCGCCAGGAACGCGATCCAGATACGCGGCCAGTGAGAGACCGGTTCGGCCCCTTGCACGCTCACGCGGTGCCGCCGTCGGCGCGATAATCGTCACGCTCGAGCAGGCGCGACACCAGGATGCCGGCAACCAGGCCCCAGAACGCGGCGCCGATGTTGAACAGCGGCAGATCGGCGACGGTGACCAGGAACGCGATCAGTGCGCCGAGGGTGTAGCGCCCGCCAAAGCAGGTCGTGAACGCGGCCTGCAGGATCTTGAGCATCGCCAGCCCGGCCAGCGTCATGACGAAGGCTTCCGGCGCATCCAGCAGGAAGCGGGTGAAGGTCGGCGCGAACAGGCCGAACAGGAAGGCGAGCAGGCCGACGAAGATACCGGCGGTGTAGTGGCGCGCGCGTTCACCCGAGCTGCTGATGATCGCGTTGGTCGGCCCCGTCAGGCAGGTGTTGACCCCGCCGACCGCTGCCACCGCGAGGCTGCCGAGACCGCAGGCGGCGGTGATCGCGTTGACCGGCGGCTGGTGGCCGACCGCGCGCAGTACCGTGATGCCCTGGCCGTTTTGCACTACCAGCACCGTGATCGCGAGGGGTACCACCAGCTCGATCGCGGCCGCCAGCGACCAGGCCGGCACCTGGATGACCGGGCGGATGATTTCGAGCGCGGCAAAGGTGTCGGCGTCGAAGCGCTCGCCGAATAGCGCCGCCGCAACCCCGACCAGCAGTGCGCCGATGATCGGCGGCATGCGCCGGCCGAGCGCCGGCAAGGCGCTCAGCAGGATCCAGGCGATCACCATCGGTCCCGCGATCCACAGGTCCTGGTGCAGTGCGCGCACGACGTCGAGGCCGAAACGCAGGAACACGCCGGCAACCATGCCCATTACGATCGGCATCGGCACCGCCGCCATCGCGCGCTTGACCCAGCCGGTAACGCTCAGCACGAACATTAGCAGCCCGGTCAGGTAAAACGCCCCGACCACCTCGGCGAAGGACAGGTGCGCGAGTGCCGGGCCGACCAGCACCGTGCCGGGGATGGTCCAGAAGAACACTAGCGGTTGTCGGTAAAGCCAGCAGAACGCGATCGAGATCAGGCTGTTGATACACAATACACCGAATACCCAGGACGCGATTTCGGCTTCGGACAGGCCGCCGCTGCGGCCCACCGACAGGATGATCGCGACCGGTGCGGTGACCGAAAAAAGCCAGCCGATGAAGCCATTGGCGGCATAGGTTGGACCGAAGTCGCGCCACAGCTCGGCCAGGCCGGGGCGCGTGGCGGGAGGCCGCTCCAGCGGACCGATCAAGCGTCGTAACCCCGGGTCGGCATGGACATCAAGCCGGATCGACGGCCAGGTCGAAAAAACTGGTGGCGACGAGATCGAGTACCTCGCCGTCCTGCTGGTTGAACAGCTGCCAGCGCCAGCGCAGGATACCGAGGTCCGGGTTGTTGCTCGCGCGCCGCGTGTCGAGCACCTCGGCGCGCAGCCGCAGCTGATCGCCGGGACGAACCGGGGCCGGCCACCTGACGTACTCCAGCCCTGGCGAAGCAAAGGATTCGGAGCCGGCGAGCGCGTTGTCCACCAGCAGGCGCATCGCGATGCCGCAGGTATGCCAGCCGCTCGCGATCAGGCCGTCGAAGCGTCCCGTGCAGGCCCGTTCCGGATCCGCGTGGAACCACTGCGGGTCGTATTGGCCGGCAAACTCGACGATTTCGGCTTCGCTCACCGGGTAAGGACCGGCTTCGATGATGCGCCCCGGGGTGAAATCGCCGAAGCGCATGTTCAGGCATGCCCGCCTGTGTCGGACCAGGCGCGCTGGCGCAGCCACGGGCTGACGCGGTAGCGCTCGCCGCGGTAGGCGGCATCGAGCGCATCGACCAGGCGAATGACGGCCGCCGGTCCCCAGCTCGCTAGCCATTCGAACGGTCCGGCGGGGTAGTTGACGCCGAGACACATCGCGCGGTTGGCGTCGACTTCGCTACAGACGCCCTGCTGGACCGCGTCGGCGGCCTCGTTGATCAACATCGCCAGCGTGCGTGCAACCACCAGCCCCGGCGTATCCTCGACCTGTTGCGGCGCGAAGCCGAACAGCGCGAGCCAGCGCGGCGCCTGCTCCACCCAGTTCGCCGAAGCCCGCTCGGCGTGACTCCACGCGAGCGCGCTACCGGGTTCGTGCACCAGCGGCAGGTCGAACACGGCGATATCGCGCCCGAGTTCGGCCGCGGTGCGGCCGTCGGTAAGCCGCAGGCGGGCGCTGTCGACCTGCAGACCGATCCACTTGCTGTCGTTGATGCGCTCGAAGCGGCAGTTGTGTTGTTGCAGGATAGCGGCCATGTGCTCGGCCACCGGGCCTTGGCCGCGCACGCCGATGTTGTCACGCGACGGTGGGGCGTCGGGCGGGCGGAATCCGGACGTGTCGCCCGCGCCGGCGGCGGGATAGTCGTAAAAGCCGCGGCCGCTCTTGCGCCCGAGGTGACCGGCCTCGACCAGCGCCTGCTGCACCAGCGACGGCTGGTAGCGCTTGTCGAAAAAGTTGGCTTCGAACACCGAGCGGGTAACGGCAAAATTGACGTCGTGGCCGATCAGGTCCATCAGTTCGCAGGGGCCCATGCGAAAGCCGGCACCGCGCAGGCAGGCGTCGATTTCGGCCGCCTCGGCGGCGCGCTCCTGCAGCAGGTTGAGCGCCTCGGCGTAAAACGGGCGCGCGATGCGGTTGACGATGAAGCCGGGCGTGGAGCGCGCATGCACCGCGGTTTTGCCCCAGTGCCCGGCCAGCGCGAACACGCGCGCGGCGCTGTCGCTGTCGGTTTGCAGGCCCGAGACCACTTCGACCAGGCGCATCAGCGGCACCGGGTTGAAAAAATGCATGCCGACCAGGCGTTCCGGTTGCGTCATGCCGCGGGCAATGGCGTCGATCGACAGCGACGAGGTGTTGCTCGCGAGCAGGGCATCGGCCGGCAGGATTCGCTCGAGCTGGACGAACAGCCTGTTCTTGGCCTCGCGATCCTCGACGATTGCCTCGATGGCGATACCGGCATCGCCGGCAGCGGTCAGTTCGGCAATCGGCGTGATGCGTTCCACTGTCGCGGTAACTTCATCGCCGGTCAGCTTGCCGCGTTCGACCAGGCCGGCCAGCGTCGCGGCCAGCCGCTCGTGCGCGTCGGCGGCCGCGCCCGCACGGCTATCGTAAAGTGAAACCCGGTGGCCCGCCTGGGCCGCAACCTGGGCGATACCGCTGCCCATGACGCCGGCGCCGATCACGAGCACGTCGGCGGTTTGATCGTTATGCCTCATTCGGGTATCCAGCTGGCGGGTCGCTTGGCGAAAAACGCGGCAAACCCCTCGCGCGCCTCGTCGCTGGCGCGTACGCGGCTGATCGTCTGTGCGCTGCGCTCGCGCACCGCCTCGGTCACCGGTCCCGCTGCCATATCGGCGAAGTAAAGCTTGATCTCGCGTTGTGCGTTGGGGCTGCCGGCCAGCAGATCGGTCACCGTCGTGTCCACCGCCGCGTCCAGCTCGTCCGCCGCCACCACCGCGTGCACCAGGTCGATGTTGTGCGCTTCGCCGGCACGAATTCGCTCGGTGGTCAGCGCGAGCCGCCGCGCCTGGCGCTTGCCGACCGCGTTCAGCAGGTAAGGGCCGATGGTGGCCGGCAAGATGCCGAATTTCGCTTCGCTAACCGCGAAGCTGGCGTTGTCGGCGGCGATTGCGATGTCGCAGGCGCAGACCAGGCCGACACCGCCGCCGAGTGCGGCACCCTGTACGCGCGCTACCACGGGCTTGGGGCAGCCGTCGATGCGCGCCAGCATCGCGGCGAGCTTGCGCGCATCCTCGAGGTTCCATTCCAGCGAGGCTTCGCTGGCGCGTTTCATCCAGTCCAGGTCGGCGCCGGCGCTGAAATGCTTGCCCGCGCCGGCGAGTAAAACGATGCGCACGTCGTCATCGGCGGCGAGAATTTCGAAGGCCGCGTCGAGCTCGGCGATCATGGTTTCGTCGAAGGCGTTGAACACCTCGGGGCGGTTCATCGTCACGCGCGCGACGCCGGCGCGCGGGCGGTCGATCTCGAGTGTTTCGAAGTTGCTCATCGTCCAGTCTCCCGCGGAGCGATCGGCATATTACCAGGTAGCCGGTTGCAGGGTTATTGCAGAGGTAGCCGAATCAATCATCGACCAGTCCAGGCCGGGCAGATTACTTCGCTGCGCTCTTGTGCCCCTTGGGTATTTAGGCCCTTCAGGGTCCGCAATGACGCCAGTGGTTGCATTGCTCGGGCCCAGACGACCCGTCGGTAACGGTGCCGATGGTAAACGGGAAGCCCGGGCCTTGTCGACCCGGGCCTGCCGCAAGCGCATTCTAGTTGAAGCGCACGTAGTCGAAGTCGACCGGCTGGCCGTTGATGCCGAGCGCGGGCGGTGCGATCCAGTTGGCGAACTTGCCGGGTTCGACGCAGCGACCCATCAGGCTCGATACGAACGCGCGGTCCTCTGCGCTCGGTAACCACTGGTCGCGCTTCGCTTCCCACTGTTGCTCGGTGATGACCGTGCCGTCGGGTGCGATCGAGGTGCCTGCCAGCGCACCGATCTTGCGGTGGAACCCCTTGTGCGGTACCTGCAGGCGAAACGGCAGGCCGGCTTTTTCGATCACCCGGTTCCAGCGCTTGACGCCGGACGCGGCTTCGCGGATGTAATCGTCGCGCAGGACTTCGTTCAGTGCGTTGAGCATCGGCACCTGTTTTTCCACCAGCTTGCCGTCGCGTAACTCGAGCACCGGGTAACTGTCGTTCTTGAGCACGTGGTCGTCCTTGCGCTTGCCCTCGGCATAACGTCCCTTGAGGCCGGTCGAGTAGTAGATCGCCGCGTTGCTCGATTCGTCGGCGCCAAACAGGTCGACGGTGACGCTGAAGTGAAAATTGAGGTAACGCTGGATCGTCGGCAGGTCGATCACGCCGGCGTTGCGCAGCGTGGCGACGTCGTCGGTTTTCAGCTGGTTCATGACGTCGCAGGTGCGTTCTATTACGCGTGAAACACCGGTTTCGCCGACGAACATGTGATGCGCCTCCTCGGTCAGCATGAAGCGCGTGGTACGCGCCAGCGGATCGAAGCTCGATTCGGACAGCGCGTGCAGCTGGTACTTGCCGTCGCGGTCGGTGAAGTAGGTGAACATGTAGAACGCGAGCCAGTCCGGTGTCTTTTCGTTGAACGCCTGCAGGATACGCGGGTTGTCTTCCTCGCCGCTGCGTCGCTCCAGCAGCGCCTCGCCTTCTTCGCGACCGTCGCGGCCGAAGTACTTGTGCAGCAGGTAAACCATCGCCCACAGGTGGCGGCCTTCCTCGACGTTGACCTGGAACAGGTTGCGCAGGTCGTACAGGCTCGGCGCGGTCAGGCCGAGGTGGCGCTGCTGCTCGACCGACGCCGGCTCGGTGTCACCCTGGGTGACGATGATGCGGCGCAGGTTGGCGCGGTATTCGCCGGGCACGCTCTGCCAGGCGTCTTCGCCCTTGTGGTCGCCGAAGTGAATCTTGCGGTCTTCCTTTGCCGGGTTGAGGAAAATTCCCCAGCGGTAATCCGGCATCCTGACGTGGCCGAACTGCGCCCAGCCCTCCTTGTCGACGCTGATCGCGGTGCGCAGGTAAACCTCCATGTCCTGCGATTCCTCCGGCCCCATGTCCTGCCACCAGTCGAGGTAGTTGGGCTGCCAGTGTTCGAGCGCGCGCTTGAGCGCACGGTCCTCGGCGAGGTTGACGTTGTTCGGGATCTTTTCGTTGTAGTCGATGGATGACATGTTTTCGTCTCTTGGTTAATTACGTCGTCCCCGCGCAAGCGGGGATCTCGTGCAGTCGTGGCAAGATCCCCGCTTGCGCGGGGATGACGGGGAGTTTTCAGAAAAAGCCTGTGCGCCTGATGTCTTTGTGTTCATCACACCCGGTCCCAGTCGAAGCGGGCCTTGTCGCCACTGCCGTAGACCTTCAGCGCACCCTGTTCGCCAACCGCGTTGGGGCGCTGGAAGATCCAGTTCTGCCAGGCCGTCAGGCGGCCGAAGATGCGGCTCAACATGGTTTCGCGACCGTTGAAGCGCAGGTTGGCCTCCATGCCGGTGAGCGCGTCGGGCGATAGCGCGACGCGTTCCTCGAGCGCGATGCGGACTTCGTCTTCCCAGTCGAGGTCGTCGGGATTGCTGGTGACGAGGCCGAGCTCCAGCGACGCGTCGGCGTCGAGTGGCTGGCCAATGGCCGCGCGCACGGCGTCGAGCGCGGCCTGCTCGTGGTAAAAGCGCCGTTCGAGCCGGCTTTCGCCGGTGACCATCGGGTACAGCTCGAAGTTGGCATCGCCGACGACCAGCGTGGGTGCCGCGTCCGGTTCGTCGGGCAGCGCAAGGTGGTAGCTGCGGTCGCAGGCGAGCGCGAGTTCGAGCAATGTGCCGGCGAAACAGGAGCCCTCGTCGATCAGCGCAAACAGGCTGCGCGACGATACGTCAAGTCGCTGCAGGCTGCGGCGCAGGAAACCGATGGTTTCGCGCACGAACCAGTGATCGCGATGGGCCAGCAGGGTCGCGTCCATTGCCAGCACCGCGTTGGCATCACCCTCGGTGCGCAGGATCCAGGTGCCGAGATCGAGTTCGTTGGTGCGCATCGTCAGGATGGCATCGTCGAGATCGCGCGCCAGGCGCAGGGCATACCAGTCGGCGCCGGCGGCCTCGATCGCGCCGGGTTCGGTCGGCTGTTCACCCTCGGGTGCGCCGATGACGAAGGTTGCGGTGCGCGCGGCTCGGTCCATCTCGATACGCAGGGTCGAGTAGTGCAGGGCGTCAGCCTCGGCGCGACGCTCGATCGGCGCCAGTTCGACCCCGCTCGTTGTGGTCGAAGGAATACCGGCCGCCGCGAGCGCCAGCGCGTGTTCGCGCACGGTGTCGTCGAACGCGGCCGGTTTGGCGATATCGTCGACCAGGCGCCAGTCTTTCGCGCGCTGGCCGCGCACACCCTCGGTGGTGGTACAAAAGATATCGGCGAGATCGTGGCGCACGTGGCGCTTGTCGGTTACGCGCGTGAGGCCGCCGGTGCCGGGCAGGACCCCGAGCAATGGCACCTCGGGCAGGCTCACCGAGCTCGAACGATCGTCGACCAGCAGGATCTCGTCGCAGGCGAGCGCGAGTTCGTAGCCGCCGCCGGCGCAGGCGCCATTGATCGCGGCGAGAAACTTGAGGCCGTCGTGGCGCGACGAATCTTCCATGCCGTTGCGGGTCTCGTTGGTGAACTTGCAGAAATTGACTTTCCAGGCGTGACTGCTGAGACCGAGCATGAAGATGTTCGCGCCGGAGCAGAAAATGCGCTCCTTGTTGCTGGTTATCACGACGCAGCCCACCTCGGGGTGCTCGAAGCGAATGCGGTTGAGCGCGTCGTTGAGCTCGATGTCGACGCCGAGGTCGTAGCTGTTGAGCTTGAGCTTGTACCCCGGACGCAGGCCGCCGTCCTCATCGAAGTCGGCGTGCAGTGTCGCCACCGGGCCGTCGAACGTCAGCTGCCAGTGTCGGTAGCGAGACGGATCTGTGCGGTAGTCGACGGGATCGGTCACGATGGGTTCTCCTCGGGGTGCAGGTGTTGCCGGATGAGCATGTGCAGGCTTGCGAAAGTGTCGGCCAGCGGCGCCGTGCTGGTGTCGAGGCGGTAGCTGGCCTTGGAGTAAAAGGGTTCACGCGCCGACAGTATGCTCCTGAGGTCGGACATGGCTTCGTCGCTGCCGGCCATCGGCCGAAAGTCACCCTGTTCGATCACGCGCAGCATGTGATCCTCGGGCCGTGCCTGCAGCCAGACCGTCGCGGTACCGGCGAGCAGCAGGTTGAAGGTTGCGGCCTCGGACACCAGGCCCCCGGGCGTCGCGATCACGACCTCCCGGTGATTATCGATGACCTGCTCGAGCGCGCGCCGCTCGTGCCGGCGGTAGGCGCCCGCGCCGTAAAGGGCCTGGATCTCGCCGATGCTGCAGCCGGCCAGCGCCTCGATCTCGCGGCTCAGTTCGACGAATTCGAAGCCCAGTTCGCGCGCGAGCATTTGTCCCAGGGTCGACTTGCCGGCGCCGCGCAGGCCGATCAGCGCGATACGGCGGACGCTGCTGTCGGCCGGTGCTTCGTCGAGCAGGTCGGCGATCGCGATGCGCACGCGGCGCAGCGTCGCCTCGTCGCGGTGTTGCAGCAATGATCGCAGCAGTAACCATTCCGGCGAACGGGTCGTGACATCGCCGGTGAGTTCGGCCAGCGCGCAGTCCAGCGCGTCGGCAACCTGCTGCAGCACCAGTACCGACGGGTTGCCGTCACCATACTCGAGATTGGCCAGGTGACGCTCGGATACACCGGTGCTGGCGGCCAGCGACTTGCGCGTAATGCCGCGGCGTTCGCGCAGCGCTCGTACCCGCTCGCCCAGCGTCACGAGCACCGGGTTGGGCGCTCGCTGCCGCGGGGAGGACGAATCTGCGGCTGTCGATTTGGTCAAACCGATCACGTTGTAGATGCAATATAATGCAGTAGTTGAAATTTTGTGCACAATAATTCATATTGCGTCAAATAACAAGGGGCCGCCGCGCCCGATCGTCGGGGGAGGACGAACATGAGCGAAACAGACTTACGCCAGCAAATCAGCGACCTGACCGCCGCCATCGCCGGTCGCGCGCTCGATGCAAACCTGCAGGACTGGCTCAATGACAATCACGGAACCGGCAGCGAGACTTTCGAGCGCCTGCGCAACAGCTGTCGCCAGGGTGTCGCCGAGGGCTGGCTGTGTCAGTACGAGGCCGGCGGTATCCGCTACGGCCGCGTGTTCAAACCGGCGGACGACCTGCAGGGTTTCTCGGTCGACGTGGTCGACATGAACGAGGTTGTCGGCCCACATCACGCGCACCCCAACGGCGAGATCGATCTCGTCATGCCGAGCGAGGGTGACGCGCGTTTCGATGGTCATGGCGCCGGCTGGGTCGTGTATCCACCCGGCAGCGCGCACCATCCGACCGTGTCCGGCGGGCGCGCATTAGTCCTGTACCTGCTGCCCGCAGGCAGCATAGAATTCACCCGCTAACAAATACGAATCGGCAGTCGCGTACACCACGCGCGACTGCAGCGGAGGAGACCATGAGCGACGCAAACCCGGCCGCACCGGCCGAGCGTTTCAACTACGCCGCGCACCTGTTCGAGCTCAACCGGGGCAGGGCCGACAAGACCGCCTACATCGACGACGACGGCAGCCTGACTTTCGGCCAACTGGACGACAACGCGCGGCGACTGGCCGCCGGCCTGCTCGCGGCGGGCATCCGCCGCGAGGAACGCGTGCTGCTGCTGATGCACGACAATAACGACTGGCCGGTGGCGTTTCTCGGTGCGATGTACGCCGGCATCGTGCCGGTGGCGGTCAACACGCTGCTGCCGGCCGACGATTACCGTTACATGCTGAAGCACAGCCGCGCTCGCGCCGCACTGGTATCGAATGCACTGATGCCGGTGCTGCGCGAAGCCATGGCTGCCGGTGAGCACGAAGTCGAAACCGTGGTCGTGTCGCACGCAGACGACAGCCTTGCCGATGGTGAACAGGCTTTCGATGCGTTCCTTGCCGCCAGTGATCCACTGGCCGCCGCGGCGGATACCCATCGCGACGATCCCGGCTTCTGGCTGTACTCGTCCGGCTCGACCGGCAAGCCCAAGGGCACGGTGCACACGCACGCCAATCCCTACTGGACCAGCGAACTCTACGGGCGCGGCGTGCTCGGCATCGGCGAGGACGATGTCTGTTTTTCCGCCGCCAAGCTTTTCTTCGCCTACGGGCTTGGCAACGCGCTGACCTTTCCATTGATGGTCGGCGCCACCAGCGTACTGTACGCGGGCCGGCCGACACCCGACGCGATCTACCAGCGCCTGCTCGCGCACCGGCCGACGCTGTTCTTCGGTGCGCCCACCGGTTACGTCGCGATGCTTGCCAGTGCCGATATCCCGGCCAACGAACAGCTCGCGCTGCGGCTCGCGGTGTCCGCCGGTGAAGCACTGCCGGCCGATCTTGCACAGCGTTTCAGCCAGCAGTTCGGGGTCGACGTGATCGACGGTATCGGTTCGACCGAGATGCTGCATATCTACATTTCGAATCGTCCCGGCGAGGTCCGTTTCGGGTCGTCGGGTTACCCGGTGCCGGGCTACGACATCGAGTTGCGCGGTGACGACGGTCAACCCGTGGCCGATGGCGAAATCGGCGAACTCTACGTGCGTGGCCCGAGTGCGGCGCTGATGTACTGGAGCAACCGCGCAAAAAGTCGCGATACCTTCCGCGGCGACTGGACCCGCAGCGGTGACAAGTACGTGCGCAACGACGACGGCAGCTACACCTGCTCCGGGCGCAGCGACGACATGCTGCGCGTCAGCGGCATGTACGTTTCGCCGTTCGAGGTCGAAGCCACGCTGCTGGAGCATGCGGCGGTGCTGGAATCGGCGGTCATCGGCAAGACCGATGCCGATGGCCTGGTCAAGACCAAGGCGTTCGTGGTGCTCGCGCAGGGCGGGCAGGCCAGCGCCGAGGAGCTGCAGGCGTTCGTCAAGCAACGCCTGGCACCGCACAAGTATCCGCGTTTCATCGAGTTCGTCGACGAGTTACCGAAGACCGCAACCGGCAAGATCCAGCGTTTTCGCCTGCGCGAACGCGAGGCAGCGGCCGGCGAGTGAGCGACGAGGTCGAATTCGTTGCGCTCGAGTTCGACGGGCGCCGCGTCAGTATCGAGTACCAGTGGATCGGCGACGCCGCGGGTCATGCGCCGCTACTCGTGTTTCTGCACGAGGGTCTCGGATCGCGCGCGATGTGGAAGGATTTTCCCGCGCGCCTGTGCGCGCGCTGCGGTTTTCGGGGGCTGGTTTACTCGCGCCCCGGCTACGGCCGCTCGACGCCGCGCGCGCCCGACGAGCGCTGGGGCGTCGATTTCATGCACCGCCAGGCCCACGCGCTGCTGCCCGCACTGTTCGCCGAACTCGGTGTAGATAGCGGCGTGACGCCGCCGTGGCTGATCGGTCACAGCGACGGCGGCTCGATCGCATTGCTGTACGCCGCGCGCTACCCGGCCGCGGTTGCCGGGCTGATCGTGCTGTCGCCGCATATCATGGTCGAGGACCTGTCGATCGCGAGTATCGAAAAAGCGCGCGATGCCTGGCGGGATACCGACCTCGGGCAGCGTCTCGCGCGTTACCACGATAATCCGGACTCGGCGTTTCGCGGCTGGAACGAGATCTGGCTCGATCCCGCATTCCGCGCGTGGTCGATCGAGGCCGAACTCGAGGCAATCGAGTGTCCCGTGCTCGCGCTGCAGGGGATCGACGACGAGTACGGCACGCTGGCGCAGGTGCACGGCATCGCCGCGCGCGTACCGACGGCCCGCGTGGTCGAAATCCCCGACTGTGGCCATTCCCCTCAGCGCGACCAGCCCGCGCGGCTGCTGGACGAGGTTGTCGACTTCGTCGGCGCGAACAGGGCACGGGTGGTCGGAGCCGAATGACCGATTCAGGCAGTGTTTTCGCCGTGTTTTCAGGTAAGATATGGCGCGTTGGACGTCGCGGGTGCTGGGCCCGCGCGTAAAAAAAACAGCAATCCCCTGCATACCCGGGAATGACTTTAGAAGTGGCGCAGGCTGTTTGCCGCCACCAACCGAAGAGGAGATAAACGATGTTACGAAAAACAATGGTTTCCGCACTGATCGCCGGCGCCGTCGCGACTTCCGGCGTGGCGCAGGCCGACAGCGTCAAGATCGGTTTCGTTACGACGCTGACGACGCCGGCCGCGGTTATCGGCGAGGACATGAAGAACTCGGTCGAGCTCGCGCTGGAGCACATCGGCAACAAGATGGGCCCGCTCGACGTCGAGCTGATTTTCGAGGATGACGGCTTCAAGCCGGATATCGGCAAGACCAAGACCGACAAGCTGGTCAAGCAGGATGACGTCGATTTCGTCACCGGCTTCATCTGGTCGCACGTGCTGCTGGCCTCGGCCAAGTCGGTGCTCGATGCCGACAAGTTCCTGATCAGCGCCAATGCCGGACCCTCGCAGATCGCCGGTAAACGCTGCCACCCGAATTTCTTTTCCTCGTCCTGGCAGAATGACCAGACACCGATGGCGATGGGTGAGCATCTCAACCAGACGGGCGTCAAGTCGCTCTATGTCATGGCGCCGAACTACGCCGCGGGCAAGGACATGGTGCGCGGGGTCGAGTCGACCTTCAAGGGCAAGGTTCTCGGCAAGGACATGACCAAGTGGGGCGCCGATGCGCAGCTCGACTTCTCCGCCGAACTGGCCAAGGCCAAGTCATCCGGCGCGGATGCACTGTTCGTGTTTTACCCGGGCAAGGCTGGCGGGGCGTTCATCAAGCAGTACCAGCAGGCCGGCCTGCAGGGCGTGATGGACCTCTACACCGTGTTCACCGTCGACTCGATTGCGCTGCCCAAGCTCCAGGCCGGCGGCCTGTCCGGCGTGCTCGGCTCGAAGAACACGCAGCAGTGGTCGCCGGATATCCTCAATGCCGCCAACCAGCGTTTCGTCAGCGAATACCTGGCGCGCCACGGCAAGTACCCGTCGTTCTACGGTGCACAGTCCTACGACGCGATCATGCTGATCAAGAGCGCGGTGGAGAAGGTCAACGGCGACCTGTCCGACAAGGACGCGGTGCGGGCTGCCCTGAAGCAGGCCGACTTCGACTCGGTGCGCGGCAAGTACAGCTACGGCAACAACCACATGCCGATCCAGAACTTCTACCTGCGTGAAGTCGTCGAGGACGGTGAGGGTCGCTGGACGACCAAGATCGTGTCCACGGTGCTGACCAACCACCAGGATCCCTACGCCAAAGACTGCAAGATGTAAGTCGAACGGACGCCCGGCTCCTGCCGGGCGTCCTGTTTTTTTGCCCCGGGAATTCCCGACACCTATCGTCATTGCGAGCGCAGCGAAGCAATCTCCATGAACCAGGCAGTTTCGAAACGATTGCTGCGTCCCTGCGGGCCTCGCAATGACCGGGGATGGTGTCCTTGCCAACGCAATGACGACAGTTAGTTGACATGGACTGGAGTCTGCTGATCACGCAATTGCTGAACGGGCTGCAGCTCGGGCTGCTGCTGTTCCTGCTCGCCTCCGGCCTGACGCTGATCTTCGGCATCATGGACTTCATCAACCTGTCGCACGGCTCGTTCTACATGATCGGCGCCTATTTCTGCGGCACGGTGGTAGCGATTACCGGTTCGTTTTTTATCGGCGTGGTGTTCGGCCTGGTCGGCATATTCATCGTCGGTGCCGCGGTCGAGTGGTTCATTGCCCGCCGCCTGTACCGCTCGGACCATCTCGATCACGTGCTCGTGACCTTCGGCCTGATCCTGATCTTCGACACGCTGGTGCACCTGCTGTGGGGCGCGCAGGGTATGGCGATCCCGCTGCCGGATATGCTCAATGGCCAGATTCGCATCGGCGAGCTGGTGCTGCCGACCTACCGCATGCTGATCATCGGCTGCGGTCTCGGCGTGGCCGCGCTGCTGTACGTGCTGGTAGTTCGCACCCGGCTCGGCATGCTGATCCGCGCCGGTGCGTCCAACCGCACCATGGTCGAGGCGCTCGGCATCAACATCAACCGCCTGTTCCTGGTCGTGTTCGCGCTCGGCGCCGCCATGGCCGGTTTTGCCGGCATGCTGATCGCGCCGATTACCGAGGCCAGCATCGGCATGGGCAATGACATCATTATCGTCGCCTTCGTCGTTGTCATCGTCGGCGGCATCGGCTCGGTCAAGGGCGCGTTCTACGCCGCGCTGATCCTCGGCATGATGGATACGCTGAGCCGCTCCTACCTCGACGTGGTGCTCGGCTGGTTCATGCCGGTGACCTACGCCGAAACCGCCGCGCCGGCGCTGTCGGCAATGCTGATCTACATCCTGATGGCGGCGGTGCTCGCGTTTCGGCCGCAGGGGCTGTTTCCGCCCGCGGGTGCAAAATGAAGGCCTGGCTGCCGCAAACCTGGTCCGGCCGGATCTACGCCTTGCTGCTGTTGTCGCTCGCGCTGGCGCCGTTTGTGCTCGACTGGATGAAACAGCCGTTTTACCTCGACCTGTTGACCCGTGCGCTGATTTTCGCCATTGCGGTGATCAGCCTGAACCTGATCCTGGGCTACGGCGGTATGGTCAGTCTCGGGCACGCGGCCTATATCGGCATCGGCGCTTACTGCGTGGGAATTCCGTCCTACTACGACTATTACAACGGCTGGCTGCACCTGGCTTTGGCGCTGGGTGTCGGCGGCGGGTTCGCGCTGATCACCGGCGCGATCAGCCTGCGCACGAAGGGCGTGTATTTCATCATGATCACGATGGCCTTCAGCCAGATGGCGTTTTTCCTGTTCGTCAGCATGGAGGAATACGGCGCCGATGACGGGCTCGTCATTTACTCCCGCAGCGAGTTCCCGCAGTGGATCAGCCTCGACAGTGCTTTCGGCCTGTATTACTGGATATTCGCCGTTTTGCTGCTGGCGCTGTTTTTCATTCACCGGCTGGTGCACGCGCATTTCGGTCGCGTGATCGTCGGCTCGAAATTCAACGAAGAGCGTATGATGGCGCTCGGCTTCAATACCTATCGCTACCGGCTCGCCTGTTACGTGCTGTCGGCGATGCTGTGCAGCGTGGCCGGCATGCTGCTCGGCAACTTCGCCGGTTTTATCAGCCCGGACATGATGAGCTGGGCGCGTTCCGGTGAACTGATTTTCATGGTCATCATCGGTGGTGTCGGCACGCTGTTCGGGCCGTTGATCGGCACCATGGTGTTCGTATTGCTGGAAGAGATCCTGTCGGCGATCACGGTTTACTGGCACCTGATATTCGGCATTATGCTGGTGGCGCTGGTGCTGTACGGCAAGGGCGGTATTCACGGCTGGCTCAGCCTGCTCGACCGGGGGGGAGGTGGACGTGGCTGAACCGCTGCTGACGGTTAACTCGTTGTACAAGCACTTCGGCGGAATCGTTGCCACCGACAACGTCAACCTCGCGGTCGAGCAGGGCGGCATCCATGCAGTCATTGGCCCCAACGGTGCCGGCAAGACCACGCTGATCGCGCAACTGTCGGGACAGCTGCGTCCCGACAGCGGCGAAATCGAGTTCGCCGGCCACAGCATCGTCGACTACAGCGTCGCGCGGCGCGCGCGCGAGGGACTGGCGCGCTCGTTCCAGATCACCAGCGTGGTCATGCCGCTGACGCTGCTGGAAAATGTCATGCTGGCGGTGCAGGGCACCGGTGGACATTCGTTTCGATTCTGGGCGCCGGTGAAAAACGACCGCGCGATGCGTGACGCGGCGCTCGCCAGTCTTGCCGAGGTCGGTCTCGACGATCGCGCCGAGCGCATCGCCGGGCAGGTATCGCATGGTGAACAGCGCCAGCTCGAGGTGGCGATGGCGCTGGCGATGAAGCCGCGCATGCTGCTGCTCGACGAGCCCATGGCCGGCATGGGCAAGGAAGAAACCGCGCGCATGATCGAGATCCTCGGCGGCCTGCGCGGCGACAAGACCATCCTGCTGGTCGAGCACGACATGGACGCGGTCTTCAGCCTCGCCGATCAACTGTCGGTCATGGTTGATGGCCACGTGATCGCAACCGATACGGTGGCGGCGATACGCGATAACGACGCGGTACAAAAGGCGTACCTCGGGGACAGCCATGCTTGAGCTGCGCGGCGTCGAAACCTTCTACGGTACGATCCAGGCGCTGTTCGGCATGACGCTGGAGTGCGCCGAGGGCGAGGTGACCACGCTGATCGGCCGCAACGGCATGGGCAAGACCACGACCGTGGGTTCGATTCTCGGCACGGTGCCGAGCCGTGCCGGCGAAATCCGTTTCGGCGGCGAGACTGTCAGCGGACTGCCGGCCTACGAGGTCGCGCAGCGCGGCATCGGCCTGGTGCCGGAAGGGCGGCAGGTATTCCCGAACCTGAGCGTACGCGAAAACCTGGTTGCGACCGCGGCCAACTACAGTGACAGCGACGACCCGTGGACGCTGGAGCGGGTGCTGGATTTTTTTCCGCGGCTCGGTGAGCGGCTCGACAACCAGGGCTCGCAGCTATCCGGCGGCGAGCAGCAGATGCTTGCGATCGGGCGCGCGCTGATGCTCAACCCGCGCCTGCTGATACTCGACGAAGCCACCGAGGGTCTCGCGCCGCTGATTCGCCAGGAAATCTGGCGCCGGCTCGAGCAGCTCAAGTCCGGCGGGCTGACTATCCTGTTGATCGACAAGAATATCGACGAGTTTGCGCACATCGCGGACCGACACTACATCGTCGAAAAAGGCCAGGTCGTCTGGCACGGCGAGTCGGAATCCCTGCTCGGCGACAGCAGCCTCAAGTCGCGTTACCTCGGCATTTAGCTTCGGGGCGTCATCCCGTGCCCGGGTTTTGCTGACACGCAGGTCTCTGCACCACCTGCGCTTCACAAGATCTCGACATCTTTCACAATATCTTCACATCTGCTTGACGGTTTCTCCACACGGGCAGCCTTACTATGCGCGCTCCGATTACAGGTCCCGAATCTTTCAAATCTTACGGAGAATCCAATGAAAGCCTTTTTCAGAATGCTGTCTGTAACGCTGCTCGCGACCGCGCTGGTGGCCTGCGGATCCAGCAGTGACGACGACGATGACATCATCGGCACCGTTGACGCGCGCAACGTCGTTGAAGTCGCCAGAGCCAGCGGATCGTTCACGATCCTGACCGCCGCACTCGAGACTTCGGGTCTCGACACCGTGCTTGCCGACGAATCCCGCGAGTTTACCGTTTTTGCCCCGACTGACGCCGCCTTTACGGCTGCCCTGACCGACCTGGGCATAACGGCCGGCGACTTGCTTGCATCACCAAACCTGCAGGACATCCTGTTGTACCACGTGATCCTCGACGCAACAGTCGATTCCACCGCGGCGATTGCCGCCGCCGGCACCACGGTTACCATGGCAAATACCGACGAAGTCGGCATTTCGCTGCGGGGCGCGGACCTGTTTGTCAACGCGTCACGGGTAGAAACTCCCGACATCGGGGCCAACAACGGCGTGATCCACGTGGTGGACGCGGTACTGCTGCCGACCGAGGACGATCCGGCCGCCGGGTCGATCACCGCCGTGGCTGCCGGTAACGCGAGTTTCAGTACGCTGGTGGCCGCGCTGCAGATGGCACACCTCGACTCGGTACTCGATGACGCCACTGGCAAGTTCACCGTTTTTGCGCCGACTGATGCGGCCTTCGGTGCCTACCTTGCCAAGCAGGGTATCGACGCCAACGACTTGCTGATGTCGCCGCAGCTGGCGGACATCCTGCTTTACCACGTGATTCCGGGCATAGAAGTCAACGCCGCCGCGGCAACCGCGATCGCGGGCAACAGCGTAGTGATGGCCAACGGTGACGACATGGCGCTGTCCCTGAGCGGGATGGACCTGTTTGCAAACCTGTCGAAGGTCGAGGCGCCGAACGTGGACGCCAGTAACGGCATCATCCACGTTATCGACACCGTCCTGACGCCGCCGGCAGATGTCGTGGCGCCGACCCAGACCATCGCGGAGATCGCCCTGGGTAATGCCGACTTCTCGATCCTGGTGGCTGCGCTGCATACGACCGGTCTCGACGCCACGCTGAACGACCCGACCCAGAACCTCACGGTATTCGCGCCGACCAATGCCGCCTTCGCGGCACTGTTGGCCAACCTCGGGATTACCGATACGCAGCTGCTGGCGAACCCGGACCTCGCGAAGATCCTGCTCAAGCACGTGGTCGGTGGATCTGTCGATTCGGTGACTGCGTTTACCCTGAACGGTGCCGAGGCCGCGACTCTGAATCCCGACGGCGAGACGATAACGCTCGCAATCGATTCCGACGCGTTCACGGTCGACGGAGCCGAGGTTATCGCCTTTGATATCCGTGCTACCAACGGCATCATTCACGTCATCGACGCGGTTATCACGCTCGACCCGTAAACAACGGCGACGAAAACCCGAACCGAAGCAGGCCCCTCGTGGCCTGCTTTTTTTTGCCCGGGACTGCCGGTCTGCACCAAATCGTTGGTCAGGATCGAGTCGTTCGCAATGTCGAGTTCTCCTGGTCGTTCATCGACTGCGGTCGAATGTCCGTTACCATCATATCCAACCTCGTTGTCAGACCACGCGGCAGGATTGGTCGAACTGCCGGTGGATATCAACCGGCCATTCCGGATCGGCTGTTGCAATCGAGCAGGGCGGATTTACCCCGTTTGGGTGATGTTTTCTCGAGCGAACGCGCATAGCGTTAAGATGTGAATCGAGATATTGCGCGAGGCTTCGGGCTGTTGTTCAAGAGACTCCTGAAAAAAATCAGGAACGAGATAGTTCAGGATGTTCCGAGCGAACTGGAGGAGTGCCTGGTTTGTGGAAAAATCGAATGCCCCAATGAGAAATGGCTACACTGTAAAAACAGGATCTCGCATATGAAAAAAAGAAACGCGCACAGGGAGTGTCCCGGGAAGTCCGATACGAAAGCCTGATCGAGTTCAGGGGTACCTGGATGATCTACGGACTTAACGGGTATGCTCTGGTCTTACCGCTTGGGACGGTTTTCCCGGAAGGTCGAAATAAACCGGCCGTCATAGCCACGCAAACACAAACGAGTTCTCATTAGCGAGACTAAAACCGGAAACACCTTATGTACCTCCTTATCAGCATCGACGGTGAGATATCACTGGAAGAAAGCGACAACATGCGCGCTTTTTCTATCGCCGAGGAAGCGCAAGGCCTGGCTGCGAAGCATCTTTCCGCTATCGCGACCCCTGCCGAAGATAATCACTTCTGGCTCGATGCCGAGGCCGTCATCGACCTTTCCGGGCGAGCAGATGACCGGCAATGGGTCGACGGTTTCTGGGATATGCTGACAAAAGTCGAAGCTTACGGCTATTCCGACATGGAAAAGAGGCGAGTCAAGGCGCATCTCGAACAGAGCTAGGGTCAATACAGACCTGGCCGTAAACCTCCTGCCGCGTTACCTGGTAGCATTACAAAACTGCCCGGAAATTCCTGCCTGTCGCAACCCGCGAACGGCCCGCTGCCTGTCGATCAGGCGACAAATCGATGTTCCGCGGCGAAAAAGGGTTCTTGACTTAGTGTGATTGGTTTCTCGCTGTAAGCGCATCTATTTGGCTAAGCTGCTGAGGAATCTAACAAAAAAAGCCTGTCCACAGTCATGAATCGAGCAGTTTCAAAAACCACGACGCCCGCGATAACCAAGTCGGAACTGACAAAAATCCTGTACCGGAAACAGGAGCATTTGGCCAAAAAAGACGTCGAACTGGCGGTCAGAAGCCTGATCAACCTGATGACCACGAGCCTGTCAGCGGGTGAGCGTATAGAAATCAGGGGATTTGGCAGTTTCAACCTGCACTACCATTCACCACGTACCGGCAGAAATCCACGCACCGGCGAACCGGTCAGTCTCTCGGGCAAATACGTTCCCTACTTCAAGCCGGGCAAGGAACTGCGCAAAAGGGTCTTTTAAGCGCTTGCGTGCGCTGTCGACCGCCGCGCGCAATCCGGCCGAAATCCTTAAGCGGTATATCCAAGGAAACAGCGCAGGGGATCGATTATCCGCGCCGTCCCCGGTTTGGCTGGAGTGCCTTGCCGGTGATGCGACTAGGATCTCGTCACGACCGTCGCGGACAAGTGCGTCGAGCCGGACAGGGAGTTCGTGATCAGGCAACCGGCCTCGGCTTTTTGCAGCAGCCGCTGTGCCTTCTCTTCATTCGTATCCCCGGGCACGTAAAGCGTGGCCTTGATTTCGTAGGCGGTGAAACGGGTCGTGCCTTCGCTGCGTTCGAGCCTACCCTCGACATGACACTCCATCGATAGCCAGGAAAGCCTCGAAGCCTTGGCGATACCGCGGAAGCTCAGAATGAAACAGTCCGCGATGGCGGCAACCAGCAGGGTTTCCGGTGACCAGAGATCTCCGGGTCCATCGAACTCTGCCGGCGGCGCTGACAGGATCGGATCCAGCCCGGGGCTGGCGAGGTTGACGTTGCCTTCGGCTTCGGCGCTGGCCGCAACCCGGTAATGATGGGGATATTGTTGCACCCTGTACCCTCGATCTTAAATCGGGTATTACAACACCGGCTGCAGGAGAGACTATGACGTGGATCATATTCACTCCACGGCTGTCGTCCGGATGCGGCCACAAGCAGCTCTCCGGGTGAGAAGGTGGCTGGACACTCGGAGCGGTTTTCGTCGCCCGTTCGCCACGGGTACGATTTTATGACGGGTCAACCGATCCGGGCGCAGACGCGGCGGAAGAGTTCGCTGCCGGGATCGGCGAGACGATTTACCAGGTCGAAATGATCGACGCCTGGTTCGTCGTAACGCTCGATCTGTTGCATGTCGTTCGACCAGGCCCTGACGAGCTCGTCGGCCTGCACGAAGAACTGTTCACTCTCGGCACCGCCGACGACAACAAGGGTCGGGGTGGTCGCGGGCGCAGGTGCCAAAACCGGGCTGAGTTGCGTGATCTCTGCTTCGGTGAGATGCAGTGCCGCGCTGATCGAGGTCGGCAGCAGCGGCTGCAGTCGGAACAGGCCGCTGAGCGCGATACCGCTCTTGAGCAGGTCGGCGGGCAGATCGCCGGCCAGCAACGGCCAGTCGGTGACCAGTCCCATCGCGGTGAGATGCCCGCCGGCGGAATGGCCGGACAGGTTGATGCGTTGTCGATTGATCCCGAGCTGCCCGGCGCTGCGGTAGAGCCAGGCCAGCGCGCGGCGAATCGAATCGGTCAGGGCGCTCATCGAGACCTCGGGACACAGGGGGTAACCGACCACCGCGACGTCGATGCCGGCGGCGTTGAATGCTTGCGCAACGAAGCTGTACATCGACTTGTCGCCACGCTGCCAGTAACCGCCGTGGATGTAGACCAGTAGCGGCGCGTCGCTGCGGCCCGAACGGAACAGGTCGATACGCTCGCGTTCGTGCTCGCCGTAGACCTGGTCGAGGGCTGCATCGGCATGCGCGCGACAGTCCGCACTGCGCTCGATCCAGTCCTGCAGCACGTCACCGACGTCGGGTCGCCGGGCCACGTTGTTGTACTGGGCTTCGAGTTCGGGATCTGTGTAATGCTCGCCGGTCATGCAGGCGGAACCTTCAGATGATCGCGTGCCGAATCTTGGCCGATACCCACTCGCTGACGATGACCGTGGCGAGAATCACCAGCAGGATCAGCGACACCTGGGTCCAGGCAAGGGTGGAGATGGACGAGTCGAGTTGCAGACCGATGCCGCCGGCGCCGACCAGGCCGAGCACGGTCGACTCGCGGATATTGATGTCCCAGCGGAACACGGTGATGCCGGCGAAGGCCGGCATGATCTGCGGCACGATACCGAAGCTGAGCTGCTGGCTGCGTTTGGCGCCGGTGGCGACGATGGCCTCGACCTGGGTTTCGTCTATCTCCTCGATCGCCTCGTACAGCAGCTTGGCGCAGAACCCGATCGACCGCAGGCCGATCGCGATGACGCCGGCGAGCACGCCGGGGCCGATCATGGTGACCAGCATCAGCGCCCAGATCAGCGAGTTGATCGAGCGCGACGAGACGATGATGAACAGCGCCACCGGGCGCACGAAGTGTCTGCTCGGCGTGGTGTTGCGCGCCGCGCAGAAGGCCACCGGTACCGCGATGATGATCGCCATCAGCGTGCCGAGCGTGGCGATGTTGATCGTGTCCCATACCGGGATCCACAGCTCGTTCATGTAGGACCATTTCGGCGGCACCATGCGCTCGGCCATGTCGGCGGCCTGGTTGGGCGCGTCGGTGACGAAGAACCAGATGGTCTTGTCCGAGATCAGGCGCCAGCAGTAAACGAAAATGGCAACCCCGAGCAGCCAGCCGAACCAGACCGCGAACTGCATGCGCGTGGTGCGCCGCTGCCAGACTTTCTGCCCCGCGATTTCCTTTACCGGCATCTCACTGCACCCACTTGCGAATGTAGCCGGAGGTATACTCCAGCACCATCACGATGCCGATAATGACCAGCAGGATGGCCGCCGCCGAATCGAACTCGTAGCGATCGAAAGCGGTCAGCAGCGTCGCGCCGATACCGCCGCCGCCGACGATACCGACGACCGCGGATTCGCGGAAGTTGATATCGAGGCGGTAGATGCCGAGCCCGATCATGCGCGGCATGACCTGCGGCTGCACCGCGTAGTTCAGCCACTGCAGCCAGCGCGCGCCGACCGACTTGATCGCCTCGGCCTGTACCGGGTCCATGTCCTCGATATCCTCCGCCAGCAGCTTGCCGTAAAAGCCGATGGTGCCGACGCTGAGCGCGAGAAAGCCGGCAAAGGGGCCGAAGCCGAACAGCTTGACGAAGAAGATCGCGAGAATGATCTCGGGAAAGGTGCGCGATACCGCGAGGATGCCGCGACAGAACAGGTACACCGGCCGCCAGGCGAGGTTGCGCGCGGCGCCGAGCCCGACCGGGATCGACAGGATGATGCCGACCACGGTCGACGTAATCGTCATCCACATGCTTTCGAGGATGCCTTCGAGGATGGAGTCCCAGCGCGAGGTAAAGTCGGGCGGAAAAAACGAGGCCAGGAAACGCTGGCCACGCTCGGTGCCCTCGGCCACCCGCTGCCAGTTGACTTCCATGGTGCCGAACGCGAACGCGAGGTAAATCGCGGTGCCAACCCACAGCGTCCAGCGCAGGGTCGGGTTCGCGATCAGCGGCGGCCGTTTCCAGCGCCGAGTGGCCTTACCCTCGTTCAAGAAACCGGCTTCAGTTCGGTGACGTTGTCGGCGAGTCCCGCATCACCATTGTCGTCCTCGTCCTTGACGCGCTCGATCGTGGCTTCCCAGTCTTCTTCGCCGTAAATCTGCGTCAAAACATCCGGGTTCAGGTCCTCCGGCGGGCCGTCGTAGACGATAGTGCCGTGTTGCAGGCCAACGATGCGGCGCGCGAACATCTGCGCCAGCAGCACGTCGTGGATATTGATGATGGCCGCCAGCTGGCGTTCTTCGCACAGTTCGCAGATCAGGCGCATGATCTGGCGCGACGTCTTCGGGTCGAGGCTGGCGGTGGGTTCGTCGACCAGCAGTAACTCGGGATTCTGGATCAGCGCGCGGCAGATGCCGACCCGCTGGCGCTGGCCGCCGGACAGTTCGTCGGCGCGCTTGTCGGCCATGTGATCGAGGCCGACGCGCTCGAGCAGCTCGAAGGCCTGGTCGATGTCCGACTGCGGAAACTTGCGCAAAAAACTGCGCCAGAAACCGACGTAACCGAGCCGGCCCGAGAGCACGTTTTCCATCACGCTCAGGCGCTCGACCAGCGCGTACTCCTGGAAGATCATGCCCATGCGCGAGCGCGCGTGGCGCAGATCGCTGGAACCCAGCCGGGTGAGGTCGATGTCGCCGAGGAAAACGGCGCCGGACGAGGGTTCGACCAGGCGGTTGACGCAGCGGATCAACGTGCTCTTACCGGCGCCCGAGGGGCCGATCAGCGCCATCACCTGGCCGCGCGGAATCTCCAGGTGCACGCTCTTGAGCGCGTGGTCGCCCGTCGGGTAAAACTTTTCCAGGTTTTCGATGCGCAGCATATCCACGACCTCCGGAATAATTAAGGCATGGTGCCCGGCCGGGACCGACAGCGGTATCGGTCCCGGCCGGGTGCTAACGCTTACTTGCAGTCGTAGGTCACGCCGTTGGCCGTGTCGATCTTGCGAATCACGTCCCAGTCGGACTTGTGATCGATCGCGATGAACATGCCTTCCTTCTTGAACTCCTTCTGCAGGTCGGAACCTTCCCACTCGAAGGTGAAGAAAGCCTGCTTGATCTTCGCCGCGACTTCGGGATGCAGGTTGTGCGCATGGCCGTAGCCGGTGGTCGGGAAGGTGGCCGACTTGTAGATCGAGTCGAACTGCGAGGTATCGACCACGCCGCGGTCGATCATGCGGTTCAGCACCGAGTTGGCCACCGCGGCGACCTCGTAGTCCTTGTTGGCGATGCCGAGCACGGAATTGTCGTGCTTACCGGAAAAGGTGGTCTTGAAATCGCTGTCCTTGACCAGGCCGAATTCGGACTTGAGCAGCGCCGACGGCGCCTTGTTGCCGGAATTCGAGGTCGGCGAGGTCAGCGCCAGCGTGCGTCCCTTGATGTCCGACGGCGACTTGATGTCGCTGCCCTTGGGTACGATGATTTCCATCTCGTAACCGAAGCTGCCGTCCTTCGACGCCATCATCGCGAACGGCACCAGGCCGGCGCAGGACACCGCTACCGGGTTGCCGCCGGTGTTGACGCCGGCGATATGCAGGCGGCCGGAGCGCATGGCCTCGTACTGCGCGGCGTAAGACTGTACCGGGAAGAATACGACTTTCTTGCCGGTCACCTCGGACATGTGCTGGATGAAACCGTCCCATACCTTGGCGTAGATCGCCGGGTCTTCGACGGGCGTGTAGGAAAAGATGATCGTGTCGGGATTGACCCACTCGGAGGGGTCCAGCGGCAGGTCGGCAACCAGGTCGCGGTTGCGGTCGCAGTACTGATCGTCGAGGGTTCCGCGGAAACAGTCTTCGGCCCACGCATTGCCGGCGACGCACAGGGCGAGCAACAGGCCGAAACGCATGAACTGGGTCTTGATGGCTTTAGTCATTATAATCCTCCGGGTGTTGTTATATCGGCCGCCGGCCTTCCTCAACGCGTTGATCGCGGTGGTCGGCGTCGACGCATTATCTGCCCAGTTACTACCCGATGCAACCGAACCCGACATCAAACAGCGACCGCCTCCGCAACGGAAAACCGACATGATCGAGATCGATGGACTGGCTGCGCTGGCCGACACCTACGATGCCCTGCTGGTCGACGTCTGGGGCGTGTTACACGAGGGCGAGGGAGTATACCCGGCTGCGCGACAATGCCTGGCGCGGCTTGCCGCCGCGGGCAAGCCGGTGATACTGGTATCGAATGCCGCGCGCAGGCTGGACGCGTTGCGCGCGGAACTGGACGCGAGCGGCGTGACGCGCAACCTGTACCACGACCTGGTGGCCTCGGGCGAACTGACCTGGCGCGCGCTGGCGGCGGGTGAAATCGAATTCGCACGCGGCGCGGACGGTTATTTCTTCGGCCCGCCGCGCAGCCGCGGACTGTGCGAGGGCCTGTCGCTCGAATGGTGCGAGGAACCGGAGCAGGCGACGTTCGTGTTGACCACCGGTTCACCGCGGGGCAATCCCGCGTCGGCGGCTGCCTGGGATTCCTGGCTCGAGCGCATGGCCACGCGCGGACTGCCGATGATTTGCGCCAACCCCGACCAGGTGGCGATGCGCAGCGGTGAGCTCGGAATTTCAGCCGGTGCGATTGCGCGCCGCTATCGCGATCTCGTCGACGCCCCGGTGCGCTTTTTCGGTAAACCCGATCCGGCGGTGTTCGAATACGCGGGCTCGCGCGTGCCGAACGGGCAAGGAGGACGCTTGCTGGTAGTCGGCGATGGCCTGATAACCGATATTGCCGGTGCCAATGCCGCCGGACTGGATTGCCTGTTCATCACCGGCGGCATCCATGCCGATGAATGCGCCGATGCGGGGGTTGCGGCGGTTGCCGCGCGCTACGGTGCCCGCCCGAACTGGTTTTGCCGGGAGCTGCGCTGGTGACGGTATCCGCCAATCGCCTGCTGTCGCTGGGGCCGCTGGTCAACCGCTACCACGCGCTGCGGCACGGCCACAGCCGCGCCAATCAACAGGGCATCATCGTCAGCGATCCCGCCAACGGCTGCCGCGGTTTCGGCCTCAGTGCGCTCGGTCGGGCCCAGCTGCGGGAAACGCTCGACGCCTGCGACTGGCTGCCGCCGGACACCATCATCATCAGCTCGGATTTCACCCGCGCACGCGAAACGGCGGAAATGGTATGCAGCTGGATCGGCTGTGATTTGCTGCCGCAGCTTGACGAGCGCCTGCGCGAACGTTTTTTCGGCGTGTTCGAACTGGCGGCGGACTCGGCCTACGCCGATATCTGGCAGGCGGATGCGCGCGATCCGGAGCAGGAGACTCACGGTGTCGAGAGCCCGAACGCGGTCATGCGCCGAGTTACCGAAGTTGTCGCCGAATGCGAGCACGACCACCGTGACCGCGATATCCTGCTGATTTCGCATGGCGATGCGCTACAGATACTGCAGGCCGCCTTCCACCGGCTGGATGCGTCGCGGCACCGGGAATTGCCGCACCTGCAAACCGCGGAAATCCGCGGACTGTCGCTGACGTCGGAATCGTCATCGGATTGAAACACTGGCGAGCTATTCTGGCCGCCAGTTGCCGAACGCACTCATCCCGAGACAGCAGCGGCACACCCGCCCCGACGATGGGCCGTGGTCCCGCACGGCCAACCCCCGGCGAAACCCGCAGCGCCGAGGGCATCGCCGGCAAACAGGTTGAACACAACCTGACCCTCGTCCCGACTGCCCTGCCTCGGCAGGGTTTTTTTTATGCCTGGATCGGTCAGCTGGACTGGCCGCGAAGCGGATTGGCGGTGCGGTCGAGGTAAAAACAGATGCGGCTGATATGGCGGCTGACACGGGTCAGCCAGCGCAGCGCCTCGGCGCACTCGGTGGCATAACGCAGGCCGATCTCGTCGCGCGCGGCCGCCGCGTACAGATTTTCCCGCTGGGGATCTTCCAGCGCGACGATCCGGCTGCAGGTCTCGGCGGCCACCTGCCTGGCTTGCTCGAATTCCTCGCCCTGGACCGCGGCGATGATCTCGTCGATCTGCTGGTCGAGTACTTCTTCCACCGACCGGATTTCCTGGCGGCTGCTGGCCACCACCGCGCGCTGCAGGTCTTCGTCGCAACGCTCGTGCAGGCGCCGCATGTGGTCGATAGCATGCAACAGCGCGATCAGCACGCGTGCATCCCGGCCGTCGGGATTGCCGACCTCGATGCGGTCGAGGAAGTCGTGCAGTTGATCCAGGTTTTGCCCGAGACGCGTCATGTCAGCGCGGATGACGTGTTCCTTCTCCTCGAGAATCAGGTTGATATTGATCATCAGTGTCAGGAATTCGCTGCGGATCACGCGCTCGACCGCCAGCAGCGCAACGCCGGGCTCACGCAGCATTGCCGGGTCGATTGCCGGGTGGATCGCATCGACGTCTTCCGGCACCAGGCGATACATCAGGTTCGCAAAATGATGCGTGACCGGCAGCACGATGATCGCCCCGAGCAGGTTGAAACTGCTGTGGAACGCGACCAGCCCGATTTCCGGGTTGGTTGCCAGCGGGCCGATCAAGGTTTCCCAGGTCAGCACGAAGGGTGCGATCAGCAACAGCGCGCCGAGCGCGGTCAGGCAGTTGTAGATCACGTGCGAAAAGCCGGTACGCCGGGCGCTGCGGGTGCCGCCGATGGTCGCGATGGCAGCAGTAATGGTGGTCCCGACATCCATGCCGATGACCAGCGCCGCAGCCTGTTCGAAGCTGATCGCGCCGGCGTTGATCGCGACCAGTGCCGCGGCGACACCTGCACTCGATGACTGCGTGATCACGGTGATCAGGATACCGATCAGCACCAGTCGGATGCGGCCAAACCAGCTGTCGGCCGGCAGCATCTGCATGTCGACCAGGTCCGCGTGGTCGGCGGCCGCCGCCTGCAGCAGGTCGATGCCGAGAAAGATCAGGCCGAAGCCCGCCAGCGCAAGGCCGACTTTTGCCGTGCGCTCCGATGCGAAGATACGCAGCATCACGCCGACGAAGATCAGCGGCAACAGCAGGCTGCCAAGCTTGAGCTTGAAACCGACCAGCGCGACCATCCAGCCGGTGATCGTGGTGCCGAGATTGGCGCCGAAGATGATCCCGAGCGACTGCGAAAAGGTCAGGATACCGGCGCCGACGAAGCCTACCGCGGCCACCGTGGTGGCACTGGAGGATTGCAGGATGGCGGTGCCGATGGCGCCGGTAATCGCGCCGCTGGCGGGGCTGCGCGTGGCATCCGCGAGCCACGCGCTGATGCGTGCGCCGGCGAGCGACCTGAGGCCCTCGGTCATAACTACCATGCCGAGCAGAAATACACCGATGCCGCCCAGCGCGGTTATCAGATCATGCATGACTTGCCCATTCGCGGAAACACTTGGCTGTGTCGGCCGAGCGTTTATACTGCACCAGTCTGGCTGCGAGCGACTTGACCATGGACAACTTCGAGACGATCCGATTTACGCGCGACGATCGCGTTGCAACCATCGAGCTCGACCGCCCCGATGCCGCCAACGGCCTGACGTCACAGATGGCCGCGGAGCTGAAACGGGCGGCCCGGCTGTGCGATACCGCGCCGGGCCTGAAGGTGGTGGTACTGACCGCGGCGGGCCGGTTTTTCTGCGCCGGCGGCGATATCAAGGAGATGGCCGCGCATGGCGATGCGGTCGGCAGCGCGGTCAAGTCGCTGGCGGACGACCTGCACCACGCGATCTCGACCCTGAGCCGGATGCAACCCGCACTGATCGTCGCGGTCAACGGCGTTGCCGCCGGTGCGGGCTTCAGCCTGGCGCTGGTCGGCGACATCGTGCTGGCGGCCGAATCGGCCAGTTTCACGATGGCCTACACCCGTGCCGGCCTGTGCCCGGACGGCAGTTCGAGCTATTTCCTGCCGCGCCTCGTCGGCCTGCGCAGGGCACAGGAACTGATGCTGCTCAACCCGACCCTGGACGCCGACCAGGCGCGCGATCTCGGGCTGGTGACGCGCGTGGTCGCGGACGATGCACTGCGCGCGCAAGCGGACGCGCTCGCGGCCGAGCTCGCACTTGCATCGCGCGGGTCCACCGCGCGCGTCAAGCAGCTGCTGCTCGCGAGTTTCGACAACAGCCTGGAGACGCAGATGGAACTGGAGGGCCGGTTTGTCTCGCAATGCGCCGCATCCGCCGACGGCCAGGAGGGCATCCAGGCCTTCATCGCAAAACGCACCCCGGAATTCGACTAGAACATGAACGATTCAACCAGCGTGGCCGTGGTCACCGGCGCGGGCAGCGGCATCGGCCGCGCGGTCTGCCGCGCGCTGCTGGACAATGGCTACGCCGTTGCGCTCGCCGGGCGCCGCCTGGAGGCGCTGGAAGAAACAGCAAGGCTTGCCGGCGCGGACGATTCGCGTGTGCTGTGTGTACCGACCGATGTCGGCAAACCGGAACAGGTGCGCGCGCTGTTCGAGCGCGTCGAGCAGGCTTTCGGTCGACTCGACCTGCTGTTCAACAATGCCGGCAGCTACACTCCCGGCGTGCCAATGGAAGAGCTGACCTACGAGCAGTGGCAGGCGACCGTCGACGTCAACCTGACGGGTCCTTTCCTGTGTGCGCAGCAGGCGATCCGGATCATGAAGGCGCAGCAGCCGAAAGGCGGACGGATCATCAACAACGGCTCGATCTCGGCGCACGTGCCGCGGCCGCGCTCGGCGCCCTACACCGCGACCAAGCATGCCATTACCGGCCTGACGAAATCGATTTCGCTGGATGGTCGCGATCACATGATCGCCTGCGGGCAGATCGACATCGGCAACGCGGAAACGCCGATGACCGAACCCATGCCCAAAGGCGTGCCGCAGGCCAGCGGCGAACGGGTGCCGGAACCGGTCATGGACGTCGAACACGTCGCGCGCGCGGTGCTGCAGATGGCGTCGCTGCCGCTCGATACCAACGTACTGTTCATGACCATCATGGCCAATCGCATGCCCTACGTCGGCCGGGGCTAGGTAAGCAGAACACCCCGGCGGCAGTCGGTATGGCCAGGGTCGGCTGCCGCTGCTCGAACACGGAATCATCGAGCACTGGCAAAACCTGTCGAACTCACGCGAACCGTGCCGCCGCGGAGCCGGTGGCTGCGCTATGCCGGCCTCGGCTTCTTGCTGGCGGTAACCAGTATCGTATGCCAGTACCTTTAAACGAAACCCGGGCTTTGGCGCATCCTCAGGTTGCAGGCAAACCGCGCTGATCGCCAAAACTGTTATCCAGTTCGCATGACCGGGCCGGTTCAGGCCGTAGACTTTTGAAGCCCCGAAGGGGTATCAAACAGACCGTGGACGAGCCGTGAGCTTCGATTACAAAGAGATAAGGGCGCGCCAGCAGGCCAGCGGAACCCAGTGGGCTTCGTACAGCGACCTGTTCATGGTGCTGGCGTTCATTTTCCTGCTGATGTACATGGTATCGAGCCTGCGTACCGGCATGATCTCGGTGACGTCGCACGCCAGGATCCAGGAAGCCAGGCAGGAACTGGAAATCTACGAAACCATCAAGGACCAGTACCTGACCCAGCAGAGCTCCGCGCAGGAAAAACGGATGTACGAGGAAATCATCGAGCAGATAGCGCTGCTCGAAGACGAGGCCTCGGCCAGGAAGCGCCGGCTGCAGCAGCAGGTCGAAGCCCAGGGGGAGCGCGAATCATCGCTGAACCGTTACCAGCAGATGATCGTTGCGATGATGAACGCCAATACCGCGGCCCGTGCCGAGGCCGCAGAAACGCTCCAGCAGCAGCAGCGCGAAAACCTCGAACTGGAGCAGGAGATTGCCGAGCGCGGCGCGGCCGTCGAGACCTTGCAGTCGCGCCTGCAACAGGAAGAAAACGAACTCGAGCAGATGCGCGAGCGTCACGCCGAGGAAGTGCGCCAGCAGGCGCAGCAAATCACCGCCCTGGAAGCCGTCTACACGCAAAGCAGCCAGGTCGTGGCGCAACTCGAGCGCGACATGGAAGCCGCCCAGCGTGAACGCGAGGCGCTGCGACGGGGACATGCGCAGGAAAAGCTGGCGCTGGCGGATCGCTACCAGGAATTACGTTCGCAGCACGAAGCCGGGCAGAGCCGGGTTGCCAGCCTCGAGGAAACCCTGCAGTCAGAGGCCGAACAGCGCGAGGCGCTGGAACAGCAGCATGCGCGGGAAACGCGTGCAATCGAGCAGCGCTACCAGTCGCTGTCGGACGCCTACGATCGCAGTCTCGGTGACATGGCCTCACTCGAGGGCCAGATCGAGCAGGAGAGCCGCGAGCGTGAACAACTCGAGCAGACGCATGCCGATCAGACCCGCGAGCTGCAGCAGCAGCTGCAGCAGCTGGCCGGCGAATACGGCAAGAACCAGACAAAACTCGCGAGCCTGGAGCAGCAACTGGAGCAGCGCGCCAGCGAAAAACAGGCGCTGGAAGCCACCCTGATCGCGCAGACGGAATACCTCGAGGGACAGATCTCCGACCTGTCGTCGCAGTACCGGCAGAGCCAGGATCAACTGGGCGAGCTCGAATCCACGCTGGCGCGCGAAGCAGCGGAAAAACAGGCCCTGCAGGCGACCCTGGTTCGACAAAGCGCAAATCTCGAGGGCAAGATTACCGAGCTGACGCAGCGCCAGGGACAAAGCCAGGCGGAACTGCGGGAGCTTGCCGGGCAACTCAGTCGCGAAACGGCCGAAAAGGAAGCGCTGCAAAGCGCCAACGCGGCCCAGCTCGCCGAACTCGAGCAACGCTACCGGACACTGCAGGGTGACTACGACCGCAAGCTCGGCGAGCTCGAATCGCTGGAGGACAGGAGTCGTGCCGAGCTGGCCACACTCGGCGAACAACTGGGCAAGCAGGCTGCCGAGAAGGAAGCCCTGCGTAATGCCAGCAGCGCCGAACTCGAAGCGCTGGAAAACAAGTATCGCGGGCTGCAGCAGGAATACGATGCCAAGCTCGGCGAACTCGAGGATCTGGCGGCGCAGCGCCAGGGCCAGCTGGAGGGGCTTGCGGGCGAGCTGGCGCGTGAAGCGGCGGAAAAAGCGGCGCTGCAGGACGCCAGCGCGGCCAGGCTCGGTGAGCTGGAGGGCAAGTACCAGGACCTCGAGAGCGACTACCAGCAAAAACTGGATGAGCTGGCAGATCTCGCCGGTGATATCGACCGCAGCCGCGAGCAGATGGCCGGGCTCGAGGAGAACTACCAGGGGCAACTCAGTGATCTCGAGGATCGCTACCAAGGCCTGAAACAGGAGTATGCCGGCAACCAGGACCGGATCGCCCAGCTCGAGCAGGACCTCGCCGGCGCCCGGCAAAACCTCGAGGATACCGCCGAGGAACTGGGTCGGACCGAGGCTGACCTGGCCGCCACTTCGGGTGAACTGCAAAAGGCGCTGGAACTCGCCAGGAACCGCCAGGAGGTCGCCGAACGGCTCGCCCAGGGGTTCGCCGAGGCCGGCATCGATGCCGAGGTGGATCCGGGTACCGGCGACGTGGTCATCGATTTTGGCAAGGAATACTTCGATACCGACAGCGCGCGGCTCAAGCCGGGCATGAAACGCACTATTCGCGAAGCGATGCCGGTATACGCCGAAAGCCTGTTCGGTAACTCGACCATGACCGCCGACATCTCGGCGGTCGAGATCATCGGCTTCGCTTCGCCGACTTTCGGCGGCAAGCCCGTCAACCCGCGCTCGTTATCGGACACCAACCGCCGCGCGGTCAATTACAACCTGGATCTCAGCTACGAGCGCGCGCGATCGATCTTCAAGTACGCCTTCAACCCGCGCACGGTCGAGTTTCGCCACCAGGAAACCATGCTGCCGTTGATCAAGGTCACCGGTCGCAGTTTTTTCACCGAGGAAGTCAATCCGGAGGACACCGGCAACCTGTCACGCGAGGATTTCTGCCGGCTCTACGATTGCTTCGGATCGCAACGGGTCATCATCAAGTTCGACCTGGAGCAAGAGGAGGTTAGCTCGTGAATGCCGCTATCGTGGACCTGATCAACGTCGTCGTCGTGTATGCGACCGACTACCTGATGCCGCTGCTGTTGTGCGGTTTCATACTCGCCGTCATCCTGCGCCTGCTGATTACCGTTACGATTCATCGGCAAAAGCGATTCGTCAAGGAGTTCACCAAGCGGGTGCACCAGGAGATCCTGTCCAGTCCCGAGCCCAGGGGCTCCTTCTACCTGCATATCAAGCGCATGCTGACCCGGACCTACTTCGAGACCTTCGAATTGCGTGCCCGTCACAAGCGGCGCAACGATGATCGCATCATGACCGTCGGCGATCGAATGTTCCTGATCCAGGATGGTGTCATC
The DNA here is from genome assembly GCA_030066085.1 of Gammaproteobacteria bacterium. Classification (GTDB taxonomy): domain Bacteria; phylum Pseudomonadota; class Gammaproteobacteria. The sequence continues at coordinate 94,672 of JASJCI010000032.1, forward strand.
CGCCTGATCGACGATTTCCTGCAACAGGTGCGTTACCTCGATCGCAACGGCGGTCGCCAGCCGGATTTCCAGGGTATTTCCAACAGCGTGTTCGGCTCCAACCCGGTCTTCAACCGCGTGCTCGGTATTTTCTCGCTGAGCCGCACCAATGACGTACTCAATATCCTGCCGAGCATCTTCATCGTGGCCGGTATCTTCGGCACTTTTCTCGGCATCATGCGGGCGCTGCCGGAACTGACCGCGATGGACATCACCGATGCCGAGGCCAGCAAGCTCGTAATCGACAGTTTCCTGATCAAGATTTCATTCGCGCTGTCGACCTCGATTCTCGGCATCGTGCTGTCGATCCTGATGAGTTTCATGAACACGCTGCTTTCGCCCACCAGTACCTACGTCGAGATCGTGGATACGCTCAATTCGGCCGCGGAAATCCTGTGGAACAAGTCGGAATCCAACGATGTCGCTGGCGCAAGCGACCGGCAGAACGAGCACGAAGCCGAGGCCGAGCAGGTATTCGATCTCGCCATTGCCAATCTCTATGCCAGGCGGGCGTGAGGTAGCGGTCCAGCGTCGCTGGTTTCAGCTGACGCGCGTCGATCGCAGGTAAATATCTGCCTGGACGCTGCACCGGGACCGGTCTATGCGCGATCGTGCCAGCCGGGCGGCTCGCCCGGAGCGAGTTCATCGACCCGGGTATCGGCGGGGACGGGTTCGCCGTCGATGCGTCCGGGGTAGCCCGGCCCTGATTGCGGATCGAATCCCAGCGTGCGAATGTAGCCATGCCCGGCCAGTTCCAGCGGGTGGAGCAGCGGCGCGTAGCAGCAGTCGATCGAATCGAGACGGTCGTGCCAGTCACTGCCGCTGCGGCTTTCGATCTCGGCGCCGACTTCGGCAATCAGCTCCGCCTGCGGCATCGATTCGAACTGCCGCTCGATCCAGTCCGGCCGTTCCAGCGCGGTACAAAAGTTGCTCCAGAACTGCGCTTCGATGGCGCCGATACTGATGAAGGCGCCATCGGCACAGCGGTAGATGTTGTAGCAGGCGGCGCCGCCGGTCAGGATCGACGCGGCGCGCTCGGTTTCGCGGCCGAGGCTGGGCAGGTATTGCCAGGCCAGGATCGATTCGGTGATGCTGATATCGAGGAAGACACCACCCGGGCGCCGTGCGCGGCCATGCAGCGCGGCCAGCATCGCCACCGCGGCCTGCATCGCGCCGGCGTGGTCGGCGATCGGCGGATAGGCGATGACCGGTCGTTCGGCGGTACCGCTGACCAGCGATTGCCCGGCCACCGCGCAGTAGTTCAGGTCGTGTCCGGCGCGCTGCGCCCAGGGGCCGGCCTGGCCGAAGCCGGACAGGGCGCAGTGGATCAGGCCTGGATTGAGTTCGTCGAGGCGTTCGCGCGGGAATCCCAGCCGGTCGAGCACGCCCGGGCGGAAGGATTCGAGCAGGATATCGGCGTCGCGCAGCAGGTCGGCGAAGATCCGCTTGCCGTCCTCGTGCTTGAGATCCAGGCGGCAGACCCGCTTGCCGCGGTTGAGGTGACGATAAATCGCGGATGTACCGGCCTCGCCGCTCGCCATGAAGTGCCGCATCGGGTCGCCGCCCGGCGGTTCGATCTTGATCACGTCGGCGCCGAGATCGGCGAGCTGACGGGTGGCGAAGGGGCCGGGGATATACTGCGACAGGTCGACGACGCGCACGCCGTCGAGCAGGGGTTGCGTCGGCACGGCGCGCCTACTCGTACTTGCGGATATCGTCGATGATCTTGCCGTCGTTCGGCAGGCTGCCCGGCGCAACCAGGTCGACTTCGCCGCGCACCTTGCAGATAGAGCGCAGGCTTTCGGCAATCGCGCCGCCGAGCGATTCGTCGAAATCGGCAACCTCGCAGCGCAGCGTGACCTGGTCGGCCTCGTCGACCCAGTCTACCAGCAGGCGCGCGCGGGTGATTTCGGCGTGGCGCTCGACTACCCTCGCGACCTGTTCCGGGTGCACGAACATGCCGCGCACCTTGGCGGTCTGGTCGGCGCGGCCCATCCAGCCCTTGACCCGCAGGTTGGTGCGGCCGCAGGGACTGTTGCCGGGCAGTACCGCCGACAGGTCGCCGGTAGCGAAACGGATCAGCGGATACTCGCGGCCGAGATTGGTCACGACCACTTCGCCGACTTCGCCTGCGTCGACCAGGTCGCCGGTGCCGGGGCGCACGATTTCGACGTAGACACCCTCGTCGATGATCAGGCCCTCGCGCGCGCTGGATTCGTACGCTATCAGGCCGAGGTCGGCGGTAGCGTAACACTGCGATACGTCGACGCCGCGCGCGGCAAAACCGTCGCGCAGTGGCGGCGGCAGGGCTTCGCCGGTAACCATGGCTTTCGCGAGCGAACCGACGTCGCTGCCGAGCTCGTCCGCCTTTTCCTGGATGATCTTCAGGAAAGACGGGGTGCCGACGTAGGCGTTGGGTTTCAGGTCCGCGATGGTCTGCACCTGCAGTTCGGTCTGGCCTACACCGGCCGGTATTACCGCGCAGCCCAGCGCGCTGGCGCCGCTGTCGAGCATCTGTCCCGCCGGCACGAGGTGATAGCTGAAGGTGTTGTGGACCAGGTCGCCGGGACGAAAACCGGCGGCGAACAGCGAGCGCGCGAAGCGCCAGAAATCGGTGCTGGCGAAGCCGGGCTCGTAAATCGGTCCGGGCGATGCGTAGACGTGACTCGGCTGCGGCAGGTTGTCCGCGGTGTAGCCACCGAACGGGCGCGCGCGCTGCTGCAGTTCGATCAGCTCGGATTTACGCGTCAGCGGCAGGCGACTGAAACTCGCGGCGTCGACGATTGTCGCGGCGTCGACGTCTTTAAGGGATTCTGCATAAGCAGCGGTATTTTGCTGCACGTGTTCGACCTGTTCACGCAGGGACGCGAACTGCGCAGCGGCGCGCTCGTCGTCACTGCGGGTTTCCAGGCTATCGTAGTATTCAGTCATGGCTAATACCGTCATCCCTCGCGTGAGACTGCGTGTCTGCGCCAGAGTCCTGTAGAAGTGTATAGATGAATAAATTTCGGTGCATCGAGGCTAACCGGGTTCGGCAGGCTTGCCAGTTCTGCAGAATGGAATGCTTCCCGGCTTCTGTCACCCCGCGGCTTGACCGCGGGGTCCAGAACCTGGATACCGCGGTCAAGCCGCGGTATGACAAGTTAGTAATAGGCATGCCTGAATGATTCCGGAAAGTAAGACGCCGATGCCGGCACCACGGCAAGACTGGCCTAGGTCAGCCATCGCTTGCGGCGGCGGTAATGCTTGACGTCGCGGAAGCTCGAGCGTTCGCCGCCGCTGATGCCGAGGTAAAACTCCTTGACGTCGGTGTTTTCGCGCAGCTCCGCCGCGCTGCCGTCGAGCACGACGCGGCCGTTCTCGAGAATGTAGCCGTGGTGGGCATAACGCAACGCGATGTTGGTGTTTTGTTCGGCGAGTAGAAACGTGACGCCTTCCTTCTGGTTCAGGCGTTCGACGATCTCGAAGATTTCCTCCACCAGCTGCGGTGCAAGACCCATCGACGGTTCGTCCAGCAGCATGATCTTGGGTCGCGACATCAGCGCGCGGCCGATCGCGACCATCTGCTGCTCGCCGCCCGAGGTGTAACCGGCCTGCGCCTTGTAGCGCTTCTTGAGCCGCGGGAAATAGTTGTATACCAGGTCGAGATCCTGCTGGATCGCGGCACCCCCGTCGCGACGGGTATAGGCGCCGGTGAGCAGGTTTTCCTCGACGGTCAGGTGTTCGAAACAGTGGCGTCCCTCCATGACCTGGATGACGCCCTGGCTTACGAGTTCGGCCGGGGTGAGCGCGTCTATACGCTCACCCCGGAACTCGATGTTGCCCTTGGTGATATCGCCGCGCTCGGCGCGCAGCAGGTTCGAAATCGCTTTCAGCGTCGTGGTCTTGCCGGCGCCGTTGGCGCCGAGCAGGGCAACGATACCCTGCTCGGGAACCTCCAGCGAAACACCTTTCAACACCAGGATGACGTGATCGTAGATCACCTCGATGTTGTTGACCGACAGCATCGGTTGTTGCTCGGTCATGACGGCGGTTTCACTGCTCACGTTGCGGGCCCCGCCTAGCAGTCGCGCGGGGTGACGTTGTTTTCGCTCGCGTACTGCGAGGAATCCTCGTCGATCAGCGGGCCGGTGATATCACGCAGCGGCTCGTAGAAGTCGGTCACGAGCTTCCACTGCTTGGCGCTGGCATCCCACTGCTGCAGGGCGACCTTGCCGGGGCCCTCGTGGTTCTCGCAGCTGATCTTGACCGGGATGGTAAAGCCTTCCATGCCGAGCTCCTTCAGGCGCGCCTCGTCGACGTCGAGTGCCTCGAAACCGTCGCGCACGTGCACACCGCGGACCTCGTTGGTGCCGTGGATTTCCATCGCCTTGCGAATCGCCTCGGAAGACCACATCGCCGCGACCATGCCGCGGTTGTAGAGCACCTCGCCGATACGGTCACGGTCGCCGAGACCCATGCCCTTGTCGTAGACGTACTTCTTGATGTCGTCGTGTACCGGGAAACCGTCGCCGGGCTGGTGGAAGGCGCCGGACAGGTAGCCATCGGCGGCATCACCCGCGGGCAGCACGTCGTTCTCGGAACCGGACCACCACACGCCGATGAACTTGTCCATCGGGAAGCGGATCGACGCGGCTTCGCGAATGGCGACCTGGTTCATAACCCCCCAGCCCCACATCATGACCCAGTCGGGACGCTCGCGGCGAATCTGCAGCCAGGTGGCTTTCTGTTCCTGGCCCGGGTGATCAACCGGCAGCTGCATGAATTCGAAGCCGTACTTCTCGGCCGCTTTTTCCAGCGTGCGAATCGGTTCCTTGCCGTAAGCGGAGTTGTGGTAAACCAGCGCAATTTTCTTGCCCTTCAGGTTTTCCATGCCGCCTTCCTGTTCGCCGATGTACTGCACGAACACGGTGGCCTGGCTCCAGTAGGTCGCCGGGAAGTTGAATACCCACGGAAAGACCTTGCCGTTGGCGGCCGAGGTACGACCGTAACCCATCGAAAAGATCGGGATCTGGTCGACGCTGGCCTTCGGAATCAGCTGGTAGGTAATACCGGTCGACAGCGGCTGGTAAACCAGCGCACCCGACTGGCCTTCCGCCTTGGTGTTTTCGTAACACTCGACACCGCGCTTGGTGTTGTAACCCGTTTCGCAGGGCACGAGGCTGATGCGCGCGCCGTTGATGCCGCCGTCACGCTCGTTGAGCATGTTGAGATAATCGCCGTAGCCGTTGGCGAATGGGATACCGTTCGGCGCATAGGGCCCGGTACGGTAGTCCAGGGTCGGCATGACCAGCTCGTAGGCCATGGCCGTGCCGGACAGCAGCGTGGCCAGTAGCGCCGCGGTCATGGTTTTTATCGATCTTGTCATTTTAGTTACTTCCTCCGCTTTTCGATTGAAACTTCGTTTTATGCCCCAGGCATTTTATGTGATGCACCGTCCGGCCCGCCACCCGTTAGTAGGGGAATGGCCAGAGACGCAGTTTTTCCTTGGCGATCCGCCACAGGCGCGCGAGCCCGTGCGGTTCGACAATCAGGAAAAAGATAATCAGCGCGCCAACGATGATGAACTCGATGTGCGTCGCCAGCGCGCTGTCGGTACCCATGACGTCGACCATCAGGTTTTTCAGCATGATCGGCAGAATGACCAGGAACGCCGCGCCGAGGAACGAGCCGAGGATCGAGCCCAGCCCGCCGATGATGATCATGAACAGCACCAGGAATGACTGGTTGATGTCAAAGGCCTCGGTCGCCTCGGCCGAGCCCAGCCAGACCGCGAAATACAGCGCGCCGGCCATGCCGATATAAAAGGACGACACCGCAAACGCCGACAGCTTCGCCATCAGCGGGCGCACGCCGATCAATTCGGCGGCGATGTCCATGTCGCGAATCGCCATCCAGTTGCGGCCGATGCGTCCGCGCGCGATGTTTTTCGCGGCCAGCGCGAACACCGCGACTATTGTCGCGACCAGGAAATACTGCGCGTACATGTTGGCCTGCGGGCCGGTGATGATGAAGCCGAAGATCTCCATCGGCGGCGCATTGATCATGCCCGAGGCGCTGTTGTTGTAAAACCAGCCGACCTTGTTGAACATCCAGACCAGGAAAAACTGTGCCGCCAGCGTTGCCACCGCGAGGTAAAAGCCCTTGATCCTGAGCGACGGCAGGCCGAACACGACGCCGACCGCGGCGGTGATCAGGCCGGAAACGATCACCAGCGGAATAAACCCGACCTCGGGAAAGGCCACCATCAGCTTGTAGATCGAGTAGGCGCCCACCGCCATGAAACCACCGGTGCCGAGCGATACCTGGCCGCAGTAGCCGGTCAGGATGTTGAGCCCGATGGCCGCCAGCGAGTAGATCAGGAACGGCAGCAGGATCGCGTTCAGCCAGTATTCGTTCAGCAGGTAGGGGACCACGAGAAAGGTGACCGCGAGCACGCCGAAAATGACGTAGCGATCCTGGTCGATCGGGAACAGCGCCTGGTCGTCGGTGTAGTTCGCCTTGAACTGGCCTGTTTCGCGGTACAGCATGACTTACAATCCGTCATTCCCGCGCAAGCGGGAATCTTTCAGATTAAACTTGAGCCTCTCGATTGGATCCCCGCTTTCGCGGGGATGACGACTACATACAATCATCGCTAGACCCGTTCTATGATCTTTTCGCCGAACAGGCCCTGCGGCCTGACCAGCAGGAACGCGAGAGCGAGCATGTAGGCGAACCAGTTTTCGATTGCGCCGCCGACGAAGGGGCCGAGATAAACCTCGGCGACTTTTTCACCGACGCCGATGATCATGCCGCCGATGATCGCCCCGGGTACCGAGGTGAATCCGCCGAGGATCAGCACCGGCAGCGCTTTCAGTGCGATCAGCGACAGCGAGAACTGGACGCCCGACTTGGACCCCCACATGATGCCGGCGACCAGCGCCACGATGCCGGCTACCGACCAGACGATGACCCAGATCGTGTGCAGCGAGATGCCGACCGACAGCGCCGCCTGGTGATCGTCGGCGACCGCGCGCAGCGCGCGACCGATGCGGGTTTTCTGGAAGAAGATCGCGAGCACGGTAACCAGGATCGCGGCGGTGACCGCGGCGAAGATCTCGAGCTTCTCGAGATAGAGATTGAAGTTATCCAGCAGCCAGTCCGACGCGCCCTGCGGGATACCGATATCGAGTACCTTGACGTCGGAACCCCACAGGATGTCGCCCATACCCTCGAGCACGTAGGCGAGGCCGATGGTGGCCATGAACAGGATGATCGGTTCCTGGTTGACGAGGTGGCGCAGCATCAGGCGCTCGATCAGCCAGGCGAGACCGATCATGACCGCGATGGTGCCGATGATCGCAAGCCAGATCGGGAAACCGAACTTTTCCATCAGGCCGACCAGCGTCAGGGCCGCGAACAGCGCCATGACACCCTGGGCAAAGTTGAAAATGCCGGACGCCTTGAAGATCAGCACGAAGCCGAGCGCCACCAGCGAGTACATGATGCCGGCCATCAGCCCGGAGAGCGCAACCTCGATGAAAAACAGCATTACGCGGTCTCCTCGCTGAGTCTACTCGTCATTCCCGCCAGTCTACTCGTCATCCCCGCCAGTCTACTCGTCATCCCCGCGCTAGCGGGGATCTCCCCGGGGAGCCACCGATACAAGATCCCCGCTTGCGCGGGGATGACGGTGGATTTCAGTCTTGTCGCCCCGCGGCTCGGACCCATAGGGCCTAAAAACCGCGGTGCCCAGGGGGCCTGCAGGGTATCGTGGATCCCGCCGGTCCGACGCATCGGGTCAAGCCGCGGGATGACATTTGAAGGCAGTGTGACCACGGGGTAAGGATGTCCAGTCATCACGCGGTCTCCTCGTGCGGAACCCCGAGATAGGCGTCGATGACGTCCTGGTTGCCGCGTACCTTGTCGGGCACGTCGTCGGCCAGCTGCTTGCCGTAGTCGAGCACCAGCACGCGGTCGGACAAATCCATGACCACGCCCATGTCGTGCTCGATCAGCGCGATGGTGGTGCCGAATTCCGAATTGACGTCGAGAATGAAGCGGCACATGTCCTCTTTTTCCTCGGTATTCATGCCCGCCATGGGTTCGTCGAGCAATAACAATTCAGGCTCGGCGGCGAGCGCGCGGCCCAGTTCGACCCGCTTCTGCATGCCGTAGGGCAGTTTGCCTACCGGCTTCTTGCGGATCGCCTGGATACCGAGAAAGTCGATGATCTTTTCCGCCGCCTCGCGGTTCTCCAGTTCCTCCGCGCGCGCCGGTCCAATGTGCAGCGCCTGCCAGAACAGGTTGGTTTTCATCTTGAGGTTGCGCCCGGTCATGATATTGTCGAGCGTCGACATGCCCTTGAACAGCGCGATGTTCTGGAAGGTGCGCGCGATCCCCGAGCTGGCGGCGCGATATGGCGCCATCTGCTTGCGCGTCTCGCCCTTGAAGGTAATCGTGCCTTCCTGCGGATGATAAAAACCGTTGATCACGTTCAGCATCGAGCTCTTGCCGGCGCCGTTGGGGCCGATGATCGAGCGGATCTCGCCCTGGCGCACGTCGAAACTGATGTTGTCGAGCACCTTCATCACGCCGAACGACAGGCTGATGTTGTCGACCTTGAGGACGACGTCGCCGAGCTCGCGTTCGCTCATGCCGCGGCTTCCCGGCTGGCCGACCTGACGGGGTGCACGTGTGCGTTCCAGATCTTGATGTCGGCCGCGAGCACGCCGGTGCGGCCGTCCTCGAAGGTAACCTCGGTTTCGACGTGGCAGCGGTTGAGGTCGGAGTAGAGTGCATCCACCAGCACCTGGTAGCGTTCGCCGACCGTGCCGCGTCGTACCTTGCGCGTGCGCGTCAGTTCGCCGTCGTCGGCGTCGAGCTCCTTGTGCAGGATCAGGAAGCGATGCACCTGCGAATTACCGAGGTGGCTGTCGTGCGACAGGTCCTCGTTGACCTGGTCGACGCAGTCCTTGATCAGGTGATACACGTCGTCCTGGCTGGCGAGATCGATATAGCCGGTGTAGGCGAGGCCGCGGCGCTCGGCCCAGTTGCCGACCGCCTCGAGATCGATATTGATCATCGCCGTGCTGTTGTCTTTCTGGTTGCCGAACACCACGGCTTCCTTGACGAAGGAAAAGAACTTGAGCTTGTTCTCGATGTACTTCGGCGCGAACAGGGTGCCGTCGTTGAGCTTGCCGACATCCTTGGCGCGATCGATGATCTTGAGGTGGCCGTTGTCGTCGTCGAAGAAACCGGCGTCACCGGTATGCACCCAGCCGTCGTCGGTCTTGGTGCTCGCGGTCGAGTCCGGGTTCTTGTAATACTCCTGGAACACGCCCGGGCTGCGGTACATGATTTCGCCGTTGTCGTCGATACGCACCTCGACGTCGATCGCCGGCGTGCCGACCGTATCCGCGTAGACCTCGCCGTCGGGCTGCACGCAGACGAATACCATGCACTCGGTCTGGCCGTAGAGCTGCTTGATGTTGATACCGAGCGAGCGATAGAAATCGAACAGCTCGGGGCCGATGGCCTCGCCAGCGGTGTAAGCGAGGCGCGTGCGGCGCAGGCCGAGGACGTCTTTGAGCGGTTCGTAGACGAGCATATTACCGAGCGCATACTTGAGACGGTCGAACAAACCCACCGCTTCGCCGTTCAGTATATGGACGCCGACCTTGCGCGCGTGCGCCATGAAGTAATGAAACATGCGCTGCTTGATTTTGGCCGCGTCTTCCATGCGGATCATCACTTGCGTCAGCATGTTTTCGTAAACCCGCGGCGGCGCGAAGTAATAGGTCGGTCCGATTTCGCGCAGGTCGTGGGCCACGGTGCTGCCGTCTTCAGGGCAGCTCACGCAAAAGCCGGCGACGTAGGACTGCGCGTAGGAAAACAGGTTGTCGCCGACCCAGGCCATCGGCAGGTAGGCGAGTACTTCCTCGCGATCGGTCAGCTGTTCGCGCAGGATGCCGTTGCGCGCGGTGACGATGACATTGTCGTTGGACAGCACCACGCCCTTGGGATTACCGGTAGTGCCCGAGGTGTAAAGCATGATGCCGGTGTCGCTGCCCTTGCCGGCGGCGACTTCACGCTCGTAAAAGTCCGGATTTTCGCGGTCGAAGGCAAGGCCTGCCTCCTGCAGCTTTTCGAACTCGTGCAGGAACTCCTGCTCGTAGTAGCGCAGGCCGCGGTCGTCGTCGTAGATGACATGCTCGACCTTCGGGCAGCGGTCACGCACCTCGAGCATCTTGTCGACCTGCTCCTGGTCTTCCACCAGCGCGATCTTGACGTCCGCATTGTCGAGCACGTAGGCCATCTCGTCGGCGACCGAGTCCTGGTAAAGCGGAACCGGCACCGCGCCGAGCGCCTGCGCCGCGGTCATGCCCCAGTAGAGCCGCGGGCGATTGTCGCCGATGATCGCGAGCTTGTCGCCGCGGCCGAGCCCGAGGCTGGCGAGTCCGCAGGCCAGCGCGCGGATTTCGGCGGCGGCCTCGGCCCAGGTCCAGGACTGCCAGATGCCGAGATCCTTCTCGCGCATCGCGTCCCGGTTTGGACGAAGCCTGACGTGGTGTTGCAACAGCTTCGGGAAGGTATCCAGGCTGTCGCCGCTTTCCTCTGATTTCATAGTTATTATCAACAATTACATCTTGTTGCCTGCCAACAAAGACCAATGCAGCGGCGAATTGGTTCGCTTGTCGACAATTCGACGCGACGATTACGTCTTTACTGACGTTCGGTCGGCGCCGGGAACCTGCCGCGCGGCCGTGCTGCGGCCCGGGCGGGTCCGCGTATTAGAGCGTTAAATGCCTGAACTGACAAATTTATTTATGATTACTGCTCTATAGCGGCACTATCACGGCATTCGAACCGGTGCCTGCCAGCGCGGTATTGCAGGGCAACGCCGCCCCGTGGCGACGCGTCTTCAGGCGTCGTAGACGTAGAAACCGCGGCCCGTCTTGCGCCCGAGATAGCCGGCGTCTACCAGCTGTTGCCAGATCGGGCAGGGGCGGTACTTGGAGTCGCCGAAACCCTCGTGCAGCACCTTGATGACCGCGTAACAGGTATCGAGGCCGATCAGGTCCGCGAGCGCGAGGGGGCCCATCGGATGGGCCATGCCGAGTTTCATGATCTCGTCGATACCCTCGGCGCTGGCGAGGCCCTCGTAATAGACGTAGGCCGCCTCGTTGATCATCGGGATCAGGATCCGGTTGGCGACGAATCCCGGGCTGTCCTTCGCTTCGATCGGCACCTTGCCGATGAACTCGGACAGTTCGTGCACTACCCGGCAGGTTTCGTCGGTGGTCTGCAGCGCGCGAATCACTTCGACCAGCGCCATCATCGGTACCGGGTTCATGAAGTGCATGCCGATTACGCAGTCGGCGCGTTCGGTCACGCCGGCAATTTTAGTCAACGAGATCGACGAGGTATTGCTGGCGAGTATGGCCCCGGGCTTGCAGACGGCATCGAGCTGACGGAAAAGGTCCAGCTTGAGCGCTTCGTTTTCGGTCGCGGCCTCGATCACGATATCGACGTCGGCCAGGTCCGCCAGCGCAGTCGTGGTAGCAATGTTCGCCAGTGTCGCCTGCTTGTCGGCTGCGGCGATCTTTTCCTTCTTGACCAGGCGGTCGAGACTGCCGGCCACGGTCGTGATACCGCGCTCGAGCTGTGCCTCGCCGATGTCCTGCATGACGACCTGCAGTCCGGCGGCCGCGCAGACCTGCGCGATGCCGTTACCCATGGTGCCGGCGCCGACGACGCCTACGGTTTTGATATTCATGTTGCTCCTGCCTGAATTGGTGCCGAATCCGCGAGGGTCGGTAGAAAAGAGGGCGATTCTAGCGCAAAAACCCTGCCGTTCGCTCGCTTTGCAAGATCCATGATGCCCTCCGCGTGCGTAGGGTAGGGTACAGTCCCCGGGTGACAGCGCTTGAATCGACTGCCGGGGAGTGTTTTCATCGTCTTTACCGAAATCGCAAACCACGCATGTCCGACAGCGCCAGACACTCGATACATCGAATCGCCGAACTGTGCCGCGAATACCTGGCGAGCGTCGTCGATGTCGAGTACTACGAATTTGCGCCCTGTTACCTCTGGTACGATCGGCCGCTATACGATTGTTTCGGCGAGCCGATCCGCCAGCTGCGCGGCGATACCATATACCTGCACGAGCAATCGTCGACGCCGGCGCGCGACCTGTTCCACGAGCTGGGACACGTCGTCGGTCGCAAGTGTAACCAGGTCGGGCATTCGGAGAACGGGTATCGCGGTGACTGGGAGCAGCAAAACGCGCGCCTGATCGGCCTGGTCAGCGAGCGTCGCCACTGGAGTGGTTACCTCAACCTGTTGCCGCTGAACCACGGGGATTTCAAGACCAACGCCGCCAGCGAAGTCTGGGCCGAGCTGTTCATGCTGTGGCACCTGCACCCTGAATCGGCCGAGGCGCGCCTGCTGGATAACGCGATGGCCAGGCTCGCGCAGACCCCGGTATGCGCCGCTATCGCCGGCCTGGCGCGCGAACTGCACCTGCCGTTCGCCGACGACCGCAAGGGCCGGGAAGCGGGCTAGTCTCGATCCCGTTATTCGGGCGCCAGTTGTGCGCTGGTCACCCCGCGGAAGCGGCCGTAATTCTGAAATCCTGTCATCCCGCGACTTGATCGCGGGATCCAACTGAGGTGCAAGGCTTCTGGACCCCGCGATCAAGTCGCGGGGTGACAGATGCTGGTTTTTTCTGCCGTTTCGAATGGTCCGAGGGTCGCGGGATCGACTAAGGCCTGCAATCGGTTCTGGATCCCCGTTTCTGGATCCCGCGGTCAAGCCGCGGGATGACAAATGGCTGGATTTATGGCGGTTGCCACAAATCCAGCCATTTGTCACATATTTCTGCGGTACTGGCCGCCGACTTCGAACAGCGCGTTGGTGATTTCGCCGAGCGAGCAGTGACGCACCGCGTGCACCAGCTCGGCGAAGATGTTGCCGTTTTCGATCGCGGCCGCGCGCACGCGCTCGAGTGCCGCCTCGCGCGTGTCGGCGTGGGTCGCGTGGAACTCGCGCAGGCGGCTGATCTGGCTCTGTTTTTCTTCCCCGGTAGAGCGCGCGAGCTCGATCTCGTACTCCTCGTCACCGTCCGGGTTGCGAAAGGTATTGACGCCGATGATCGGCAGCGAGCCGTCGTGCTTGCGATGTTCGTAGAGCATCGATTCGTCCTGGATCTTGCCGCGCTGGTAACCGGTCTCCATCGCGCCGAGCACGCCGCCGCGTTCCGAGATGCGCTCGAATTCCTGCAGCACGGCTTCCTCGACCAGGTCGGTGAGCTGCTCGACGATGAACGAACCCTGGTTCGGGTTCTGGTTCTTCGCCAGCCCCCACTCGTTGTTGATGATCAGCTGGATCGCGAGTGCACGGCGTACCGAGTCGCCGGTCGGCGTCGTAATGGCCTCGTCGTAGGCATTGGTGTGCAGGCTGTTGCAGTTGTCATAGACCGCGATCAGCGCCTGCAGCGTGGTGCGAATGTCGTTGAACGACATTTCCTGCGCGTGCAGCGAGCGGCCCGAGGTCTGGATATGGTACTTGAGCTTCTGGCTGCGCCCGTTGGCGCCATAACGATCGCGCATCGCGGTTGCCCAGATACGGCGCGCGACGCGTCCCATCACCGTGTACTCGGGATCCATGCCGTTGGAAAAGAAAAACGACAGGTTGGGCGCGAAGTCGTCGATGTGCATGCCGCGCGCGAGATAAGCCTCGACGAAGGTGAAGCCGTTGGCCAGCGTGAACGCGAGCTGCGAGATCGGGTTGGCGCCGGCCTCGGCGATGTGGTAGCCGGAGATCGACACCGAGTAAAAATTGCGGATGCGATGATCGATGAAATACTGCTGGATGTCGCCCATCATCTTGAGCGCGAACTCGGTGGAAAAAATACAGGTGTTCTGGCCCTGGTCCTCCTTGAGGATATCGGCCTGCACCGTGCCGCGAATGTTTTCCAGCGCCCAGGCCGAAATCCGCTCGACGTCCTCGCCGCCGGGTTCGCTGCCGTTATCGGCGCGGTACCTGTCGAGCTGCTGCTCGATCGCGGTATTCAGGTACATCGCGAGGATGATCGGCGCCGGGCCGTTGATCGTCATCGACACCGACGTCGACGGGTTGCACAGGTCGAAACCGTCGTACAGCGCTTTCATGTCCGCCAGCGTGGCGATCGATACCCCCGAGTTGCCGACCTTGCCGTAGATGTCCGGCCGCTCGTCGGGATCGCAGCCGTAGAGCGTGACCGAGTCGAACGCGGTCGACAGGCGCTTGGCATCGGAATGCTCGGATAATTGCCTGAAACGCCGGTTGGTGCGAAACGCGTCGCCTTCGCCGGCAAACATGCGCGTCGGATCCTCACCCTCGCGCTTGAACGCGAACACGCCGGCGGTGAACGGAAACTTGCCGGGCAGGTTTTCCTTCAGCAGCCAGCGGAGGAGTTCGCCATGATCTTCGTAGGCCGGCAGCGCAACCTTGGGAATACTGTTACCCGACAGGGTCTCATAGCGCAGCTCGGTGCGTACTTCGCGAGCGCGAATCTGCTCGACGTATTCGTCGCCAGCGTAGCGCTCGCGCACCGCGGGCCACTGTTCGAGAAGTTGCCGTGCCCCGGTATCGAGGCGGTTCTCGCGCTCGGCGATCAGCGCCTCCAGTTCGTCGGCGCTGGCAAGACCGCTTTCGTCCTGCAGCATGCGATGCGCGGCGGAAAGTTGCTGGTGCTCGCGCGCGATCCGGGCCTGTATCTCGGCATGGCGGTGATAATCGCGCACCGTGCTGGCAATTTCGGCGAGGTAACGCACCCGGTCGGGCGGCACGATAACCGTCGCACCGGTAGACTTGCGCGTGTCGACCCGCGGCAGGCGCGGATCTTCGACTGGCAGTCCCTTAGCCTGCAGCTGTTGCAGGATTGCCTGGTACAGCGCGGTCGTGCCGTCGTCGTTGAAGCGCGACGCGATGCTGCCGAACACCGGCATATCCTCGGGTTTCCGGGCAAAGGCCTCGCGGTTGCGCTGCACCTGCTTGCAGACGTCGCGGTAGGCATCCTCGGCGCCCTTGCGGTCGAACTTGTTGATCGCGACGATATCGGCGAAGTCGAGCATGTCGATTTTCTCGAGCTGGCTCTGCGCGCCGAACTCGGGCGTCATCACGTACAGCGACACGTCCGCCAGCGGCACGATCGCGGCATCACCCTGGCCGATGCCGGGAGTTTCGACGATCACCAGGTCGAAGTCGCACAGCTTGCAGGCGGCAACCGCGTCGCCGATCACCGGCGGGACTTCGCCGACCGCGTCGCGCGTCGCGATCGAGCGCATGTAGATGTTGGGATGGCCGATCGCGTTCATGCGGATGCGGTCGCCGAGCAGCGAGCCGCCGGTCTTGCGCCGGGTCGGGTCGACCGCGACGATCGCGATCTTGAGCGCGTCGGCGTGGTCGAGGCGGAAGCGGCGGATGATTTCATCGGTCAGCGACGACTTGCCCGAACCGCCGGTGCCGGTAATGCCGAGCACGGGCACCTTGCATGCGCTGGCAGCCGCGCGAATGTCGTCGACCAGGGCCTGCGGCAGGGTCTGGTTTTCCAGTGCCGTGATCAGGCTCGCCAGGGCCAGCGTGTCGTGCGCGCGCAGCGGTTCGAGCGAAGTCGGCGCGCGTGCACCGGGATCGAAGTCGGAGCGCGCGAGCATGTCGTCGATCAGGCCCTGCAGGCCCATGGCCTGGCCGTCCTGTGGCGAGTAGATGCGGGTAACGCCGTATTCCTCGAGCTCGCGGATCTCGGCCGGTACGATCACGCCGCCGCCGCCGGCGAACACGCGAATATCGGCCCGCTCTCGTTGCTTCAGCATGTCGACCATGTATTTCAGGTACTCGACGTGGCCGCCCTGGTAGGATGACAGCGCGATCGCGTGGGCGTCTTCCTGTATCGCGGCATCGACGATCTCGGCCACCGAACGGTTGTGGCCGAGATGAATGACCTCGGCGCCCGAGCCCTGCAGGATCCGGCGCATGATGTTGATCGCCGCGTCGTGACCGTCGAACAGGCTGGCGGCGGTGACGAAACGGAGCTTGCCGCGTGCCTTGGCGGCGGCGGGAAGGTCGATAACCTGGTCCGGGGCGGAACTCATCTGTCGTTCTCGTTGATTGATCGGGCTGGCGAAACTTGCGGCTTGCAATTCGAAGCGCTATAAATTACCTTACGTTTACGTTAACGTCAACTTGTTCAAACACAGGACAGTCAGCCTCCGCAAGCCTCTTATCCAGCCGATGTCGAGCCCGTTTACGCCCAGTGATCCCGATTTTGCGCGCCGCGTGCAGCAGAGTTTTGCCGCGCAGGCCATCATGCAGACGATTGGCGCCCGGCTGGCCGAGGTCGACGTCGGCAGGGTGGTGATCGAATTGCCCTACGCAACGGGCCTGACCCAGCAGGACGGATTCGTGCACGCCGGAGTCTCGGCGACGATCATGGACAGTGCCTGCGGCTATGCCGCTTTCACGCTGATGCCGGCCGATGCTCGCGTGCTTACGATCGAATTCAAGACCAACCTGCTGGCGCCGGCCGCGGGCGATTGTTTTCGCGCCGTGGGGCAGGTGCGCAAGCCTGGACGCAGCGTGACCGTGGCCGAGGCCGACCTGTTTGCGGTGAGCGGGGATGATCAAAAGCTGGTAGCGACGATGACCGGCACCCTGATGACCGTGTTGCCCAGGGATTGAATTGAAAACGATGAGCGAAACCGATTCCCGCAAGCAATCCTATGCCATCGGCGAGCTCGCCGAGGAATTCGGCGTGACCTCGCGCGCGCTCAGGCTGTACGAGGAAGAAGGCTTGCTCGATCCGCGTCGCGAGGGCACCCGCCGCATCTACTCGGAGCGTGATCGCGTCCGCCTGCGCCTGGTCCTGCGCGGCAAACGCCTGGGCTGGTCGCTGTCCGAGATCCGCGAATCCTTCGACCTTTACGATTCCAGTCTCGGCGAAGAAGCGCAGCTCGAACAGATGCTGGCGAAACTCGCCGAGCGCCGCGCGAACCTGCACGAACAGCGCCAGGATATCGATCACGCGCTCGAAGATCTCGAAACTATCGCCGCCAACTGCCAATCGGCGCTGGCGGAAATCCGTGCCGGCAAGCGCCGGGTGCGCCACGGATAAGCCCCGGAGCCTGTCATGATTCATTATCCCTCGCTCAATTTCGATCTCGGTGAGACCACCGACTTGCTGCGTGACGCGGTTCAGGCCTTCGCGCAGGAAGAAATTGCGCCGCTGGCGGCCGAAATCGATCGCAGCAACGAGTTTCCGAACGAACTGTGGCCGAAACTCGGCGACATGGGCCTGCTCGGCATCACCGTGCCCGAAACCTACGGCGGCAGTGACCTGGGATACCTCGCGCACATCGTCGCGATGGAGGAAATCAGCCGCGCTTCGGCCTCGGTGGGTCTCAGTTACGGTGCGCATTCCAACCTGTGCGTGAACCAGATCAACCGCAACGGTAGCGACGCGCAGAAGCACAAGTACCTGCCGAAACTGGTCAGCGGCGAACACATCGGCGCACTGGCGATGTCGGAGCCGGGCGCCGGTTCGGACGTGGTCAGCATGCAGATGAAGGCCGAGAAGACGGCCTCCGGTTACCTGCTGAACGGCACCAAGATGTGGATTACCAACGGCCCCGACGCGGACCTGATCGTGGTCTACGCCAAGACCGATCCGACCGCGGGCTCGAAGGGCATTAGCGCGTTCCTGGTCGAGCGCGAGTTCGGCTTTACCACCGCGCAGAAACTCGACAAGCTCGGCATGCGCGGCTCGAACACCGGTGAACTGGTGTTTGCCAACGTCGAGGTCCCCGAGGAAAACGTGCTCGGCGAGATCGGCCGCGGTGCCGCGGTGCTGATGAGCGGGCTCGACTTCGAACGCGCGGTGCTGGCGGCCGGTCCCACCGGCATCATGCTGGCCTGCATGGACGCGGTCGTACCCTACATCCACGAGCGCAAACAGTTCGGCCAGGCGATCGGCGAATTCGAGCTGATGCAGGGCAAGATCGCCGACATGTACACCACGATGAATGCCACCCGCGCCTACGTCTACGCGGTGGGCAAGGCCTGCGACCGTGGCGAGACCACGCGCAAGGATGCTGCCGGTGCGATCCTGTACGCCGCGGAAAAGGCGACCTGGATGGCGCTCGAGGCGATCCAGGCGCTCGGCGGTAACGGTTACACCAACGATTACCCGGTCGGGCGCCTGCTGCGCGACGCCAAGCTGTACGAAATCGGCGCCGGCACGTCGGAAATCCGGCGCATGCTGATCGGGCGCGAACTGTTCAACGAAACGGCATGAACTCACACGTCAATGCGAGCGAAACTACCCACCGTCATCCCCGCGAAAGCGGGGATCTTGTAACGATGGCACCGTCTGGAGATCCCCGCTTACGCGGGGATGACGATGTGGCTTTAGCGCGGACGTATGGTCCGCACAAGATCCCGATACGTCGGACCGCCGCTTGCGCGGGGATGACGATGTGGGTTTAGTGAGGGCGTGCGGGCGTCGCGATGACGAGGGAACATTAAGAGGACAAACATCATGAACGAAAACATAGTCATTACTGCCATTGCGCGCACGCCGATGGGCGGATTCCAGGGCGTGCTCGCGGATGCGCGCGCGGCCGAGCTCGGCGCCGCCGCGATCAGGGCCGCGGTCGAACGCAGCGGGCTCCAGGGCGAGGATATCGACGAGGTCATCATGGGCAACGTGCTGCCGGCCGGGCAGGGCCAGGCGCCGGCGCGCCAGGCGAGCCTCGGCGCCGGTCTGCCGCTCGGCACCGGCTGCACCACGATCAACAAGATGTGCGGCTCGGGCATGAAGGCCACCATGTTCGCGCACGACCTGCTGAAGGCGGGGACTAACCAGGTCATGGTTGCCGGCGGACTCGAAAGCATGACCAATGCACCGTACCTGTTGACGAAGGCGCGCGGAGGCCTGCGCATGGGTCACGGCCAGGTGCACGATCACATGTTCCTCGACGGACTCGAGGACGCCTACGACAAGGGCAAGCTGATGGGTGTATTCGCCGAGGCGACCGCCGACCAGTACGGTTTCACCCGCGAGCAACAGGACGAGTTCGCGATCGCGTCGTTGACGCGCGCGAAGGCCGCGATCGAAAGCGGCGCCTTTGCCAGCGAAATCACGCCGGTCACGATCAAGACGCGCAAGGGTGAAGTCACGGTCGATACCGACGAACAGCCGTTCAACGCCAATATCGAAAAAATCCCGTCGCTGCGGCCGGCGTTTCGCCAGGATGGCACGGTCACTGCAGCCAACTCGAGCTCGATCTCGGACGGCGGCGCGGCGCTGGTGCTGATGGGCGAGGGTGAAGCAGCCCGGCGCGGTGTGACGCCGCTGGCGGTGATTCGCGCACATTCAACCCACGCACAGGAACCGGCCTGGTTCACCACCGCGCCGGTCGGTGCACTGCAGAAGGTGCTCGAGGCGGCCAACTGGTCCGGTGACGAGGTCGACCTGTACGAAATCAACGAGGCCTTTGCCGTGGTGACGATGGCGGCGATGCAGGACCTCGACCTCGATCACGCGAAGGTCAACGTCAATGGCGGCGCCTGCGCGCTCGGCCACCCGATCGGTGCTTCCGGCGCGCGGATCATCGTGACATTGATTGCCGCGCTGCAAAACCGCGGCCTGAAGAAAGGCGTCGCCGGGCTGTGCATCGGCGGCGGCGAAGCCACCGCGATCGCGGTCGAGTTGCTGTAGGCCAGGCATGCAGCTGAGCGACGAACAGCGCCTGATCCGCGACAGCGTGCGCGATTACGTGCAGGAACGGGTCGCGCCGTTTGCCGCCGACTGGGACCGCGACGGCACTTTTCCCGCCGAGCAATTGCGCGAAATGGCCGAGCTCGGCCTCTACGGCATGTTCATCCCCGAGGAATGGGGCGGTGCCGGCGCCGACTACCTGTCATTCGCGCTCGCGATCGAGGAAGTCGCCGCCGGTGACGGCGCCTGTTCGACCATCCTGTCGGTCAACAACTCGGTGGTCTGCAGCGTGCTGCTGCAGTCGGGCAGCGATTTCCTGAAACAGAAGTACCTGCGGCCGCTGGCGTCAGGTGACATGCTCGGTTGTTTCTGCCTGACCGAACCGCACGCGGGTTCCAACGCGGCCGCGCTCAGGACCCGCGCGCAAAAAACCGATGGGGGCTACGTCCTGAACGGCAGCAAGGCGTTCATCACCTCGGGAGCCAACGCCGACGTCGCGATCGTGTTCGCGGTGACCGACCCGCAGGCCGGCAAGCGCGGCATCAGCGCTTTCGTCGTACCGACCGACAATCCGGGTTACGAGGTCGGTGGCGTCGAGCGCAAGATGGGACAGCACGCCTCCGATACCGCGTCGATCTTCCTGAACAATTGCCACATTCCGGCGGACCACCTGATCGGCGACGAAGGTGGCGGCTACAAGATCGCGCTGATGAATCTCGAGGGCGGACGCATCGGTATCGGCGCGCAGTGCGTCGGCATGGCGCGCGCAGCTTATGACTGCGCCCTTGCCTATGCAAAAGAACGCGAAAGCTTCGACAAACCGCTGGTCGAACACCAGGCGGTGGCGTTTCGCCTCGTCGACATGGCCACGCAGCTCGAGGCATCGCGCCAGCTGGTGCACAACGCCGCGCGCCTGCGCGATGCCGGTGAGCCCTGCCTCAAGCAGGCCAGCATGGCCAAGCTGTTCGCGTCGGAAGCCGCGGAAAAAATCTGCTCGGACGCGATCCAGGTACTCGGCGGCTACGGTTACCTCGGCGATTTCCCGGTCGAACGCATCGCGCGCGACGTACGCGTGGCGCAAATCTACGAGGGTACCAGCGACATCCAGCGTATCGTCATCGCGCGCGAGCTGGTGGCGGGCAAATGAGTATTCTCGAATCGCGTATCAGCAGCCGCAGTGCCGAGTTCGGCGAAAACCGCGCGGCGATGTTGGCGCTGGTCGACGACCTGCGGGCGCAGGCGCAAGCCATTTCACAGGGCGGCGGCGAGCGCGCGCGCGAGAAACATCTCGGCCGCGGCAAGCTGCTGCCGCGCGAACGCATCGACCGCCTGCTCGATCCGGGTGCGCCGTTTCTCGAAATCGGCCAGTTCGCCGGTTACGGCATGTATGGCGACGACAATGTGGCCGCTGGCGGGCTGGTGACCGGTATCGGCCGAATTCGCGGTCATGAATGCCTGGTGGTGGCCAACGACGCGACCGTCAAGGGCGGCACCTATTACCCGATCACGGTCAGGAAACACCTGCGCGCGCAGGCGATCGCGGCGGAAAACAACCTGCCCTGCATCTACCTCGTCGATTCGGGCGGCGCGCACCTGCCGAGCCAGGACGACGTGTTCCCGGATCGCGAGCACTTCGGCCGGATTTTTTTCAACCAGGCCAACATGTCCGCGCGCGGCATCCCGCAGATCGCCGTGGTCATGGGTTCCTGCACCGCCGGCGGCGCATACGTGCCGGCGATGTGCGACCAGTCGATCATCGTGCGCAACCAGGGCACGATTTTTCTCGGCGGCCCGCCGCTGGTGAAAGCCGCCACCGGCGAAGTCGTCAGCGCCGAGGATCTCGGCGGCGCCGACGTGCACGCGCGCATATCCGGCGTGGCCGATCACTACGCGCAAAACGACGAGCATGCGCTGGCGATGGCGCGCGACATCGTCGCCGGCCTGAACCGGGTCAAGCGGCCCGACATCGCGCTGCGCGAACCGGTCGAGCCGCGTTACCCTGCGGAGGATCTGTACGGCATCGTGCCGTCGAGCCTGCGCAAGCCGTTCGATATACGGGAAATCATCGCGCGCCTGGTCGACGACAGTGCGTTCGACGAGTTCAAGCAACTCTACGGTACGACGTTGATCTGCGGCTTCGCCCACCTGCACGGTATCCCGATCGGCATCGTCGCCAACAATGGCATCCTGTTTTCCGAATCCGCGCTGAAAGGTGCTCATTTCGTCGAACTCTGTGCGAAGCGCCGTATCCCGCTGGTGTTTCTGCAGAACATCACCGGTTTCATGGTCGGGCAGAAATACGAACACGGCGGCATCGCGCGCGACGGCGCCAAGATGGTCACCGCGGTGGCCTGTGCGCGCGTGCCGAAACTCACGCTGGTGGTCGGCGGCAGTTTCGGCGCCGGCAACTACGCCATGTGCGGTCGCGCCTACGGCGGCCGTTTCCTGTGGATGTGGCCGAATGCGCGCATCTCGGTCATGGGCGGCGAACAGGCCGCCACCGTACTGGCGCAGGTGCGTCGCGACGGCCTCGAGGCGCGCGGCGAAGCCTGGAGCGAGGCCGACGAGGAAGCCTTCAAGACGCCGATTCGTGACCAGTACGAAACCCAGGGGCACCCGTATTACGCGTCCGCGCGCCTGTGGGACGACGGCATCATCGATCCGGCGGATTCGCGCCGGGTGCTCGGGCTCGGCCTGTCGGCGGCGCTGAACGCGCCGATCGAGGACACCGAGTTCGGCATCTTCCGCATGTGATCCGGGGGCAGAGGACGTGTTCGACAAGATCCTGATCGCCAACCGCGGAGAAATCGCCGCCCGCGTCGCGCGCAGCGCGCGGCGCCTCGGAATCGTCAGCGTCGCGGTTTATTCCGAGGCCGATCGCGGCGCGCTGCATGTCGAGGCCTGCGACGAGGCTTATGCCATCGGCGGCGCCACGGCCGCCGAAAGTTACCTCGACGCGGAGCGAATCCTCGATGTCGCGCGCCAGTGCGGCGCGCAGGCGATCCATCCCGGTTACGGCTTCCTGTCGGAAAATGCCGGCTTCGCGCGCGCCTGCGCAGCGGCCGGCATCGTGTTCATCGGTCCGCCGGCGAGCGCGATCGAGGCGATGGGATCGAAAAGCGAGGCCAAGGCGCTGATGGCCAAGGCCGGTGTGCCGCTGGTGCCTGGCTATCACGGCAGCGAGCAGGGTGACGAGCTGCTGACGACCGAGTCGAAAAAGGTCGGTTACCCGCAGCTGATCAAGGCCAGCGCCGGTGGCGGCGGCAAGGGTATGCGGCTGGTCGAAAGCGAGACCGAATTCGCCGCCGCGCTCGCGGCCGCGCGACGCGAGGCGAGCGCCGGCTTCGGCGACGACCGGGTGCTGCTCGAACGTTACCTGCGCAGACCCCGTCACGTCGAGCTGCAGGTGTTCGGCGATACCCACGGCAACTACGTCCACCTGTTCGAGCGCGACTGTTCGATCCAGCGCCGCCACCAGAAGGTCATCGAGGAAGCCCCGGCACCGGGCATGACCGACGAGTTGCGCGCGCGCATGGCGCAAGCCGCGCTCGATTGCGCCGCCGCGATCGATTACGTCGGCGCCGGCACGGTCGAGTTCCTGCTCGACGAGGACGGGTCGTTTTACTTCATGGAGATGAATACCCGCCTGCAGGTCGAGCATCCCGTGACCGAGATGATCACCGGTCTCGACCTGGTCGAATGGCAGCTGCGCGTCGCCGCCGGCGACAGGCTGCCGCTGGTGCAGCAGGATATCGGTATCCAGGGGCACTCGGTCGAGGCGCGCATCTACGCCGAAATGCCGGAACGCGATTTTCTGCCGGCTTCCGGCCGCATCGAGTACCAGCAGCTGCCGCCGATCGGGCCCGGCGCACGCCTCGAGCTCGGCGCACGCCAGGGTGACTCGATCGGCATTTACTACGACCCGATGATCGCCAAGCTGATCGTGCACGCGCCCGATCGCGAACAGGCGCTGGCGCGACTGGCGCAGCTGCTGCGCGAATACCACCTGCTCGGGCCGGCCACCAACATCGGCTTTCTCGAGCGACTGGCCACGCACCCCGCGCTGATCGCGGCTGACCTGGATACCGGGTTTATCGAGCGCCACCGGGACGAGCTGTTTGCCGGGGACCCCGCCGAACAGACCCGCGCACTGGTATTCGCGGGCGCGGCCTGCGTGCCGGTATTCGATGTCGCCGAGCAGACGGACGATATCTGGAGCGATCGCGGCGGCTGGCGCATGAACCTGCCGGCGCTTTTCCGTGTCCGGCTCGTGCACGACGGCGAAGCGCATGAGGTCGAGTTCGAGCACGCTGACGACGGCTGGCGCTGCCGCTGTCGCGGCGAGTTGATGCACGTCAACGTGGAACGGCGCGATCGGCACCGCTTGCGAGTCGAGATCGATGATGAAATCTTCGAAGTGGCCGCGGTGAGAATGGCCGAACGGGTGCTGCTCGCGCAGCAGGCGCGGACCTGGAGTTTCGATTTGCCCGACCCGGCGCAGGCGCGCGGCAGCGACGAAGCGGATGCCGATCATCCGCGCGCACCCATGTCCGGCGCGGTTGTTGCGCTGCCGGTAGCCGTCGGGGATACTGTCGCCGCCGGCGATACCCTGGTCGTGATCGAGGCGATGAAAATGGAGCATGCCGTGACCGCCCGGGTTGCGGGCCGGGTTGGCGAAATCCTGTTCGCGGTCGGCGACCAGGTCGACGAGGGGGATGCGCTGGTGACGCTGGAGGTCGGAGACACATGAGTTTTCCCGAACGGGTTCGGATCGTCGAAGTCGGGCCGCGCGACGGGCTGCAGAACGAGGCGCAGACGGTGCCGGCCGAGGTCAAGGTCGAACTGGTCGAGCGGCTCGCCGATGCCGGGCTGAAGACGATCGAATGCGGCGCCTTCGTGTCACCCAAATGGGTGCCGCAAATGGCGACCAGCGCCGAGGTATTCCAATCGATCACGCCGCGCGACGGCGTTGCCTACCCGATGCTGGTGCCCAACATGAAAGGGTTCGAGCTTGCGCTCGAGGCAGGCGTCAGGGAAGTTGCGCTGTTCGCCGCCGCCAGCGAAACCTTTTCGCAGAAGAACACCAACTGCTCGATAGAAGAGAGCATCAAGCGCTTTAACGAGGTCACCCGCGAAGCGCTGGCGCAGGGCCTGCGCGTGCGTGGCTACATCTCCTGCGTGCTGGGTTGCCCCTACGAGGGCGAGGTGTCGTTCGACACGGTCCTGATGCTGACCGAGACCCTGCTCGAGCAGGGCTGTTACGAGGTGTCGCTCGGCGACACTATCGGCGTCGGCACCGCGGGCCAGGCGCAGGCACTGGTCGAAGGGCTGACGCGGCGGGTGCCGGTGGAACGCCTCGCGGCGCATTTTCACGACACCTACGGCCAGGCGCTGGCCAACCTGCACGCGGTGCTGCAGTGCGGCATCCACGTGGTCGACAGTTCGGTCGCGGGACTCGGCGGCTGTCCCTACGCAAAGGGTGCCACCGGTAACGTTGCTACCGAGGACGTGGTGTACATGCTCGACGGCATGGGCATCGACACCGGCGTCGACATGGACAAGCTGCTCGAAGCCGGCCGTTACATCAGCGATTTCCTCGGCCGCGAACCGGTATCACGCGCCGCTACCGCGCTGCTGCGCAAAAAGGCGGGTTGAAGATGCCGCTGCCAACACCCGCCGAACGCGAAAAGAAGCACCACCGTAAAATCGACTGCGAGGGTTACAAGCGCGCCGACGGCCTGTGGGATATCGAGGTGCACATGGTCGATACGCGCACCTACGACTGTACCTACGACCAGTACCATCGTGACGGCCTGATCCGCGCCGGCGAGCCGGTGCATGATATGTGGCTGCGATTTACCATCGATCTCGATTTCAAGGTCCACGACGTCGCCGCGGTATCCGACCAGACGCCGTTCGGCATCTGCCCGCGCGCGGCGGAGGCCATGCGCGATATCGTCGGCCTGCAAATCGGCTGGGGCTGGATGAAGCAGGTGCGCCAGCGCATCGGGCCGGAACGCAGCTGCACGCACCTGATGGACCTGCTCGGCCAGCTCGCCGCAACCGCTTACCAGACCCTGCATGCCGAACTCGAGGCGCGCGAACGGGAGCGGGCGTCGCGCGAAAAGCCGCCGATCCTCGATACCTGCCTCGCGCTGTCGAGCAGCGGCCCGGTGGTGAAGAACCTGTGGCCGGAGTTCTACACCCCGCCCGCCGACGACGAGACCGGGTTGTGAGCGTCGCGCTGGCTTTCGATATCTACGGCACGCTGATCGATCCGCACGGCGTCGTCGGCGAGCTGCAAAAACACGTCGGTGAGCAAGCGCCGGAATTCTCCCGTACATGGCGCGAAAAGCAGCTCGAGTACACCTGGCGCCGGGGCCTGATGGGTCGCTACGCCGATTTCGGCGTGTGCACCGCGCAGGCGCTGGACTATGCCGATACGCTACTCGCGACCGGGCTGGCAGACGACGTCAAGGCATCGCTGCTGCAGGCCTACCGCGTATTGCCGGCCTTCGACGACGTTGCCGCCAGCATGCAGGCCCTGCGCGCCACCGGCTGCAAACTCTACCCGTTTTCCAACGGCACCGAGGACATGGTCGACGCCGTGCTTTCGCACGCCGGCATCGCGGAATACTTCGAGCCGGTCATCAGTGTCGATACGCTGCGAACCTTCAAGCCCGATCCGCGGGTCTACCGTTACGTCGTCGACGTGACCGGCGTCGAGCCTGACAATTGCTGGCTGGTGTCGAGTAATCCCTTCGACGTGATCGGCGCCGTATCTGCCGGGATCAACGCGGCCTGGCTGCAGCGCAGCGCGGCCGCGGTGTTCGACCCGTGGGAAATCCGGCCCACCGCGGTGATCGGCGGACTCGCCGAATTGCCCGCCTTACTCAATCAAACGTCCTAAACCCGCGGCTGGCGCCGCAGTTTCGATTGCCAGCCGACACCCTGGCGGCTGTCCTGCTGCCAGTCTCTGGAACTTTAACATGAATAAATTCAGCAGCTTATCGATCTTCAGGGGATTATTTTGTTGCGGCGCACAAAAAAACTTGACATATGCTGCAGTGCACCATATATTTATCACCATGTTGCACCGCAACAAAGACTTTTAACCGTCAAATCTGGACAATTCAAGGTGAAAAACATGTACGAAGAATTCGTAAAACTCGCTCAGGACAGCCTCAAGCCGATGATGAAGCTGGCCGAAAACAACACCGCCCTGGCCGTCAAGCTGATGCGTGCACAGTCAGACAGCGCTGCTGAACTGATGGAAAGCAACCTGGCGCACATGCAGGCGCTGGCCAAGACCAAGGACCTGAATGCCGCGGTCGAAATGCAGCAGAAGTACGTCGAAGCGCTGAACGACAAGCTCGTCGTCGCCGCCAAGGAAAACGCGGCCGCGATCGAAGCAGCTGTCACCGAAGCGGGCAAGATTTTCGAAGGTTCAATGGCCGAAGTGCAGGCTCAGGCCAAGAAGACCGTCGAAAACATCGAGAAGGAAATGACCAAGGCCGGCAAGAAAGCCGCTTGATCGCTCCTCCTCGGGGGTTACCTTGATTCAGGTCAACGTGATTCCTTAGTTTTACTCCTCCAATGTATTAGCCCGGGTGGTATGATTATCCCCGGGCTTTTTTTTAAGCAGGACATCGAATTATGACCAACGTAGTGATTATTGACGGGGTACGCACCCCGATCGGCTCGTTCGGCGGAACGCTTGCGGGTACGCCGGCGAGCAAGCTGGGCGCCGTCGTGATCAAGGCCTTGCTGGAGCGTAACAACCTTGCGCCCGACCAGGTCGACGAAGTGATCATGGGACAGATTTTAACCGCCGGCACCGGGCAGAACCCGGCGCGCCAGGCAGCGATGGAGGCGGGCCTGCCGCAGGAATGCCCGTCGATGTCGATCAACAAGCTGTGCGGCAGCGGCCTCAAGGCGGTCCATCTCGCGGCGCAGGCGATCAAGTGCGGCGACGCCGACATCGTCATCGCCGGCGGCCAGGAAAACATGAGCATCGCACCGCACGTGCTGCCGAAGTCGCGTGACGGCCAGCGCATGGGTGACTGGAAACTGGAAGACACGATGCTGAAGGACGGCCTGATGTGCGCCTTCAACGACTACCACATGGGCGTTACCGCGGAAAACATCGCCAAGAAGTGGGGCTTCAGTCGTGACGACCAGGACGCTTTTGCCGCCGCGTCACAGCAGAAATGCGAACAGGCGCAGGCGGATAACCTGTTCGCCAACGAAATCGTCGCGGTTGAAGTACCGCAACGCCGGGGTGACCCGGTCGTGTTCGACCGGGACGAATACCCGAAGGCGGGTGTCACCGCCGAGGGCCTGGCCAAGCTGCGTCCGGCATTCGATCGCGAGGGCACGGTTACCGCGGGTAACGCGTCGGGCATCAACGACGGCGCTGCCGCGGTACTGGTCATGAGCGAAGACAAGGCGAAGGAACTGGGTCTTACGCCGATGGCGACGATCATGTCTTATGCCAGCGCGGGCGTAGATCCGGCGATCATGGGTACCGGTCCGATTCCGTCGACCCGCAAGGCCCTTGAAAAGGCGGGCTGGAACGTCGACGACCTCGACCTGATCGAATCCAACGAGGCTTTTGCTGCACAGTCCATGTCGGTCAATACCGAACTCGAATTCGATACCAGCAAGGTCAACATCAGCGGCGGTGCAATTGCCCTCGGCCACCCGGTCGGTGCATCCGGCGCGCGCGTGCTGGTCACGCTGTTGCACGGCATGCAGCGCACCGACGCGAAGAAGGGTCTCGCGACCCTGTGTATCGGCGGCGGCCAGGGTGTTGCGCTGACGGTCGAACGCTAACAACATAAAACCAGAGTGGAGACGTAATAATGAGTCGAGTTGCATTAGTAACCGGCGGTACTCGCGGTATCGGCGAGGCGATCAGCGTGGCGTTGAAGGACGCCGGCTACACGGTGGTCGCCAACTACGCCGGCAACGACGAGGCCGCCAAGAAATTCACCCAGGAAACCGGCATTGCGACCTACAAGTTCGATGTCAGCGATTACGATGCCTGCCAGTCCACGGTAGCCCAGATCGAAAACGACTTCGGTCCGGTCGAGGTGTTGATCAACAATGCCGGCATTACCCGCGACGGCACCATGCACCGCATGAACTTCGAACAGTGGAACGCGGTCATCCAGACCAACCTGACCTCGTGTTTCAACATGTGCCACGCGGTATTGAACGGTATGCGTGAGCGCGAGTTCGGACGTATCGTCAACATCGGTTCGGTCAACGGCCAGGCCGGCCAGTACGGCCAGGTCAACTATGCCGCGGCCAAGTCGGGGATCCACGGCTTCACCAAGGCGCTGGCGCAGGAAGGCGCGGCCAAGGGGATTACCGTCAACGCGATCGCGCCGGGCTACATCGCCACCGACATGGTGCGCGCGGTGCCGGAAAACGTGCTCGAAAAGATCATCCAGCGGATCCCGGTGGGCCGGCTCGGCGAGGCGCACGAAATTGCGCGCGGCGTGCTGTTCCTGGTGTCGGACGACGCCGGCTTCGTTACCGGTTCGACCATGTCGATCAACGGCGGTCAGCATATGTACTAGGCCGCGAGGCCAATCCCTGAAAGCCGGAACCCCGTTCCGGCTTTTTTTCGCCTGCTCCCGGCCTCATCGAGTGCCCCGGTGTTCGCCGAGTCGGATTGCGGGCAGCAATCCGACGAAGCCAGACGTCATCCCGGAAACGGCGAAGCCGTTATCCGGGATCTGCCGACCGTGGCAGGTCCCTCGTTTCCCCGTCGCGTTGTTGTCTGACTCCCGGGTGGCGCAATGACGTACTGGTGGTCGGGTACCCGACGTGGTTAAAATGTCCCTGCAATGAACTCACCGAATCCATCTCCCCGGGTGGGGCTGTTCGTGACCTGCCTGGTGGACCTGTATCGCCCGAACGTCGGCTTTGCCGCGGTCAAGCTGCTCGAGGACGCGGGTTGCCGGGTCGAGGTACCGCGCGCGCAAACCTGCTGCGGTCAACCGGCCTACAACAGCGGCGACAACGAACATGCCCGTCAGCTCGCGCTGCAGGTGCTCGAAGCCTTCGAGGATTTCGACTACGTCGTCGGTCCTTCCGGGTCCTGCCTCGGCATGATCCGCTGTCATTATCCGGACCTGTTTGCCGACGATGCCGGGCTCAAGCCGCGTTTCGACGCGCTGTGCGGCAAAACCCACGAGCTGATGAGTTTTCTCGTCGACGTGATGCAGGTCGAAACCGTCGACGCCAGCTTCAGCGGGCGGGTGACCTACCACGACTCCTGCTCGAGCCTGCGTGAACACGCGGTCAAGGCGCAGCCGCGCCAGCTGCTCGCCAGTGTCGATGGTCTCGAACTGAGCGAACTCGAAGGCACGGACGTTTGCTGCGGTTTTGGCGGTACATTTTGCGTCAAGTACCCGGACATCTCCGGGCGCATGGCCGCCGACAAGGTCGCCGCGGTCGAGGCCTCCGGCGCCGACACGCTGCTGGCCGGCGACCTCGGTTGCCTACTCAACCTGGCCGGCAAGCTGCGGCGCGAGGGTAAATCCCAGCGCGTGTATCACGTCGCCGAAGTGCTCGCCGGCATGACCGATATCAAGTCGATTGGCGAGGGAGAACGCTGATGCAGCCGAATTCGCAACACTTCAAGGCCAACGCGACGGCGGCGCTGCATCAACCGAACCTGCAGGCGGCGCTGAAGCAGCTCGAACTCGGATTCGTCGCCGGTCGCGCGCGCTGTTACGAGGGCCTGCCCGAATTCGAAGCGCTGCGCGAGCGCGCCGAATCGGTGCTCAATCATACCCTGGAAAATCTCGACGCCTACCTGCTCGAGTACGAGGCACGCGTAGTCGAGGCCGGCGGCCAGGTGCACTGGGCGAGTACGCCGCAAGAGGCGCGCGAGATCGTGCTCCGGATCTGCCGCGACGCCGACGCCAGATCGGTCATTCGCGGCAAGTCGATGATCGGCGAGGAAATCGGCATCAACGACGCGCTCGAGGGTGCCGGCTTCGAGGTCACCGAGTCGGATCTCGGCGAGTACATCCTGCAGCTGGGCAAGGAACCGCCGAGTCATATCGTCGCGCCGGCGATTCACAAGACCAAGGACGAGATCTCGGACCTGTTTTTCGATCATCACCAGGCGCTCGGATTCAGCGAAAGGCTGACCGATCGCAGCGCGCTGGTGGCCGAGGCGCGCC
This sequence comes from Gammaproteobacteria bacterium, assembly GCA_030066085.1. Taxonomy (GTDB): domain Bacteria; phylum Pseudomonadota; class Gammaproteobacteria. The sequence goes on from JASJCI010000032.1 coordinate 125,659, forward strand.
AGGTGCTGCGCACCAGGTTTCTCGACGCCGACGTGGGCATGACCGGCGCCAATTTCCTGATCGCCGAAACCGGCAGCAACGTCATCGTCACCAACGAGGGCAACGGCGATCTCAGCTGCACGCTGCCGCGGGTGCAGATCGTCACCGCCGCGATCGACAAGGTGGTACCGACGCTGGAAGACGCGTCGATGCTGCTGCGCCTGCTCGCGCGCAGCGCCACCGGCCAGGAAATTACCGCCTACACCACTTTCAGCACCGGCCCGCGGCGCGAACCCGATGCCGACGGCCCGCGCGAGTACCATGTCGTTTTGATCGACAACCAGCGCAGCGAAATGCTGGGATCCGAGCTACGGCCGATGCTGCGCTGTATCCGCTGCGGCGCCTGCATGAACCACTGCCCGGTATACGGGCGCGTCGGTGGACATAGCTACGGCTGGGTCTACCCGGGACCGATGGGCTCGGTACTGACCCCGGTCATGGTCGGACTCGACGAGGCCGGGCACCTGCCTAACGCCTGTACCCTGAACGGACGCTGCGAGACCGTGTGCCCGGTCAGGATCCCGCTGCCCGATTTGCTGCGCGGTTTGCGCGCCCGCCAGCACCAGCAGCGGCTGAATTCCGCCAGCGCGCGCTGGGCGCTCGGTGCCTGGGCCTGGGTCGCGCGGCGTCCGCGGCTGTACCAGTTCCTGACCGGCATGGCGATGCCGATCATGGCGCGCCTCGGCCGTAAAAGCGGTCGCTTCAGCAGGATGCCGCTGGCCGGCGGCTGGACCCGGGTACGCGATTTGCCGGCACCGCAGGGTTCGACCTTCCAGGCGCAGTGGCAAAAACGAGGGCGTAACGGTTCGTGAGCAGCGCGAAGGAACAGGTCCTGGCACGGATCCGGGCCGCCAACGGCGGTGCCGCGGATCCCGCGATCGCGCGCGCGCGCATCGAGGCGCACGCACGCCAGATCGAACCGGCATTCGACGACGATCTCGCCGACAGGTTCCTGGCCAAACTGGAGGCCGCGGCAGCCACCGTGGCGCGTGTATCCGCCGAGGACAGGGTAGTTACTGAAATCGAGGCTTATCTCGAGCGCAACGGGCTCGATCAAAAAATCGTTGCCGGTGACGAGGCCGTGCTGCGCCAGCTCGACTGGCCGCCCGGCTTCACGGTGGAACAGCGCGTGCCGCGCGGTGACGACGTCATCGGCCTGACCTCGGCGCTGTGCGGGATTGCCGAAACCGGCACGCTGATGCTGACCTCGGCCGCGGGACGCCCGACCAGCCTCAACTTTTTGCCGGACTACCACGTCGTCGTGTTACGTCGCGCGCAGCTGGTGGCGCGCATGGAAGATGCCTGGGATAAACTGCGCGCCGAACCCGGCGCGATGCCGCGCACGGTCAATTTCATTTCCGGCCCGTCGAAGACCGCCGACGTCGAGCAAACCGTCGAGTACGGTGCGCACGGGCCGCGCTGCCTGCATGTCGTCCTGATCGACGGCTGACAAGCAGCGGCGTCAGTTCAGTTTCAGCCGCAGCAGTCGCGCCGGTGTCGTTACGTACAGAAATTCAAAGCGCTGATCGAAGGCCAGGTTGGTGACCTGTCCGAGTGCCAGCTTGCCGAGCAGGGTGCCGTCGGCTGCCAGGATGCCGATGCCGTTGGCCATGGACGTGAACAGCAAGCCGCCGCGGTGCATGGCCATGCCGTCGATCGCACCCGGTCCGTCAGCGTGCAGGTCGCGCGCGGCGAAAAACGGCCGCCGGCTCTCGACCCGGCCCTGCTGGTCGAGTTCGAGCGCGATTATTCCGGCAAAACCCTCGCCGGAATTGCCGACGTAAAGCAAGCGCTCGTCGGGCGACAGCGCGATGCCGTTGGGCTTGTCGAGATCGGTGATTACGGCGTGCAGGCGACCGTCGGGATCCAGGCGAAACACGCCGAAGTAACCCAGCTCGATATCGGGGCTGTTCTCGAATCCCGCCAGGCCATAGGGCGGATCGGTAAAGAACACGCTGCCCGATCGGTGAATCACGAGATCGTTGGGACTGTTGAGCTTTTTACCGTCGAGCCTGTCCGCCAGGATATCGAAACGGGGCTCGGGACGGTCGAGCGCTACTGCCAGGCGAGCCAGCACCCGGTTGCCCTGTTGCGCCAGGTACAGCCGGTTCGAGCTGTCCAGCGCGAGGCCGTTGGCGCCGCGCCAGGGTGTCGCCGGTTGCCCGTCGCCGTGCCCGGACGGTTCGAGGTAAACCGAGAGGCCGTCGCGCTCGTGCCAGCGGTAGATGCGATCCGCGGCCACGTCGGAAAACAGCAGCGACTCGAGTGCCGCTACCCAGACCGGCCCCTCGGCCCACTGCAGGCCATCGGCGAGTAACTCGAGCTCGGGCTGGCGCGCGATGAAATCGTGCCAGCGCGCATCGTAAACCTCGACTTCCGGCGAAATCGTCGCCGCTGGCGGCGCGGCGCCGGCGGGACTAATCCACGCCAGCAGCAGTGCCAGGACGAGACCGATCGCTGCGCTGCGGCGCGCTTCAGTCACTCGGCGGAATCGAGTAGGTGCCGGTGGCATGGGCGACGATTTCGTCCTCGCTGTAGATCGATACTTCGACCACCGCGAGGCGTTTACCGAGCTTGATGATCCTGCCGCGCGCGCGCAGGTCGGTCTGGCTCGGCTTGCGCAGGAAGTTGATGTTGAAGCTGGTGGTGACCGCGAGCTTGATCTCACCGAGCATGCTGAGCACCACGGCGAACATGCAGACGTCGGCCAGCATCATCATGAAAGGACCGGCGATGGTGCCGCCCGGGCGCAGCGAATGATCGCTGTAGGGCAGCACCAGAACCGCCTCACCCTCGTCGATGGATTCCAGGTAGATCCCCGTATCCGCGGCTGATGGCAGCTCCACGCGCAGGATGGAGTTGAACTGTTCGATGTCGACCTTGCTCATTACGCGGCGTATTTTAGCCGATTGCCGGTGAATGTCTCGACCCTGTTGTCTGCTTCGTCGCCCGGGAAGAAATCGTCCCGCTTTTTGCGTCGCTTTTCGCGATGTGATATGAAACGGCTTCGGCGCGGCAGCAGCCCGTCGAAACCCGATCGCAAGGAGAAGTGTATGAGATTGTTTAGCCGTTGCCTGCTGGTATGCCTGCTGGGGATGCTGGCTGCCTGCAGTTCGATGCCGTCCGCCGAGTCGAGCGGTTCGCTCGAAAAACGCCAGTTCGAGCCGATGCTCGACGGCCGCTGGATCGGCAACGGTATGTCCTACGGCGCCTATCGCGACGGCGAGGCGCCGGGAGACCTGACCTCGAAAGCCGACATCCTCGAGGACCTGCGGATCCTGCAGCAGCGCTGGAACCTGATTCGCCTGTACGGCGCGGACCAGCAATCGCGCAATATCCTCGAGGTGATCCGCGACAACGACCTGCCGATCCGCGTGATGCAGGGTGCCTGGCTGGACGCGAACAAGCCCGAGGCGGAAAACCGCGCGCAGATCGACGAAGTGATCCGGCTGGCCAACGACTTTGCCGAAATCGTCATCGCGGTCAACGTCGGCAACGAGATTTTCGTCGACTGGTCGTACCACCGTATCGACGATATGGACAAGGTCATCGGCTGGATTCGCGAAGTGCGGGCGAACGTGCGGCAGCCCGTCACGGTCAACGATGACTACAACTTCTGGAACAAGCCGCGCGCGCAACGTGTCGCCGACGAGGTCGACTTCATCGGCCTGCACGCCTACGCGTTCTGGAACAACAAGACGCTCGACGTGGCGATGGCCTGGACCGAGGAAATCTATCGCGATATCCAGCAGCGTTATCCCGATCACGTCATTGCCTACTGCGAGACCGGCTGGCCGACCAGCCGGGTCTACGGCGACGGCAGCTACGAGGGCGGCCTGATCGGCAAGGCCGGCGAGGCCGAGCAGAAAATCTTCTTCGAGCAGTACGATGCCTGGGTCGAGCAAAACCGGGTCATATCACTCTACTTCGAAGCCTTCGACGAGCAGTGGAAGGGCGGCTTCGACGGCGAAAACCCGCTGGACAAGGCGGAGAAACACTGGGGCCTGTACGACTCGCAGCGCCGTCCCAAGCAGGTCCTGCAGTAAGCCTGCGCCCGCCGCGCCCGCGCGCTCAGGCGTTGTCCGCGGCGACGGCTTCGCGCAGTTCGCGCAACAGGTCGGGGTAGGCCGCGTTGACGCGGCTCCAGTTGGGGATGAACGGGGTCTCCATCGGGTTGTCGAGAAATACCTGCCCGGCATCGACGATGTTGGCCGCGAACAGTTCGACCGCTTCTTCCTCGGCATGCCGGTCGACGTGCAGCCCGTTCATCAGCGCGTCGTTGTAGTACATCTCGATCAGGTCCAGCGCGGTACGGTAATAGGTGGCCTTGAGCGTGCGAAAGGTTTCGCTGGAAAATACCACGCCGTCGGTGGCGAGCTTGCGGTAGAGCGCCTTGGCGATGTCCACCGACATGCGCGACAGGCCGCGCGACGCGTCTTCCGGCGACAGCGGCTGGTGCTTGTGGTCGTAGTGGTCGGCAATGTCCACCTGGCACACCGCGTGGTTGCTGAGATTGCGCCAGACTTCCGATAACACGCCGATCTCGAGGCCCCAGTCGGACGGGATCCGGATCGTCGGCAGGATCGCGGTGCGCATCGCGAACTCGCCGGCCAGCGGGTAGCGAAAAGCCTGCAGGTAGTCGAGGTAATCCTGCGGGCCGCAGACCTTCTGCAGCGCGCGCAGCAGCGGCGAAATCAGCAGGCGCGACACGCGGCCGTTGAGTTTGCCCTCGGCGATGCGTGCGTAGTAGCCCTTGCAGAACAGGTAGGGCAATGCCGGGTTGGCGACCGGGTAGAGCAGGCGCGCCAGCATTTCGCGCGAGTAGGTCAGGATGTCGCAGTCGTGCAGCGCGACCACGTCCGAATTCTGGCTCGCGAGGGCAAAACCGATGCAGTACCAGACGTTGCGACCCTTGCCGGGCTCGGCCGGCGCGAGGCCGGCGGCGGCCAGCGCGGCGTCGATTTCGCGCAGGCGCGGGCCGTCGTTCCAGAGGATGTCGTGCGCCTGCGGCAGGCGCGAAAAGTACTCCCGCGCGTGCGCGAACTGGTCGGCGTCGGCACGATCGAGGCCGATCACGATGTGATTGATGTAGTCCACCCCGGCCAGCGTGTCGACGATGTTGGCGAGCGCCGGGCCTTCGAGCTCGGAGTACAGCGACGGCAGGATCAGCGTGATCTTGCGCGTGCCGGCGAAGCTGGCCAGCTGGCGTTCGATCTCCGCCACCGGCGGCCGCGTCAGGTTGTGCAGCGTCGCGACGCTGCCGTGCTGGTGAAAATCAGCCATGATTACTCCTGCCCGGCCGGGCGGCCGCGGCATCGATGGATAACAACAGGGATTCGGCCCAGCCCGCCGGGCCGGGCCGTTGGGCACGCCGGATGTGACCGGTTTGCTCCTCGGCCAGCGGCGGTATGCCGTCGTGCGCCGGGTTCGGCACGATGATGCCGACATCGGCCGCGCGCAGCATCGCAATGTCGTTGGGGGCATCGCCGAGCGCGATGCAAAGGGCGTCTTCGCCGTGCCGGGCGCGGTGGCGGCGCAGCAAGTCGAGCATACGATCGACCTTGTCGGCCTCGAAGCCGAGCGTCAGGAAGCGCCCGCCGCGTTGCGCGCGGACCCCGCGCCGCGCGAGTTCGGCGGTAAAACTTGCGAGCGTCTCGCTGTCGCCGTACCAGCGCCCGGGTTCGCTGTAGTCGCGCTGTGCGGCGCGCCCGGCAGCGTCGATATCGAGACCGGTTGCGCGCGCCAGGGTATCGAGCGACCAGTCGCTGAAGCCGGAAAAATGGATCCGCAGATCGGTCGGCAGTTCCTGCAGTGCACGCAGCAGTCGTTCGCGCTGTGCTGCCGGTTCGGCGCGCTCGGCGTGCGCCGGCAGCAGGCCCGCGCCGTTTTCGACGATCGCCGCGCAGTGGGCAAAGCCGAGTTCGGCGCGCAGCGGCGCGATCTCGGCCGCGGTTTTGCTCGAGCACAGTACCAGCGGGATCTTACGTCGACGCAGTAACTCGAGCGCCTGCTCGGCGCCCGCGACGCCGTAATCCTCGTGGTCGAGCAGGGTGCCGTCGAGGTCGGTGAACACGATCGGCAGGGTCGTCGATGCGGACATCGAACTCAACGGTTGGTAATCCAGCGGCACTGGTAGGGTGCGAAGCTGATATCGTCACCGAACTCGCGCACCGTCTCGCCGCTGAGCAGGTCGTGCCAGCGATCGCCGCCGATCAGGTTCAGCGACATCGCCGGGATCGTGATCGTTTCGGCGCCGAGGTTGTGAATCGCGAACACGCTCTGCGATCGATCCATGCTCTGGCGCCAGAAGCCGAACAGCGCCTCGCCGAGCTGCAGCGTGAACTGGGTCGCGTTGGGATGAAACGCCGGCTGGCGAATGCGCAGGCGAATGCGGCGGGTCATCTCGTCGAGCACGCGCGCCTGGTTGCTGTCGGCCTGTTCCAGGCGCGCGAGCAGATCGGGGTAGTGCCAGCGGTGGCGGTTGATCGCGCGGTTGTGGCTGGCGCGCTCGACGCCATCGTGATCGTTCGGCGTCGCCAGCAGCGAATGGATGTAAAACGCCGGGATACCCTCGAGCCCCATGGCGATGGTCTGGCTACACAGGAAACGCTCGATCTGCCATTGATCGCGGCCGTCACGCGTGCCGGCGAGCGCGTCGAACAGGGCGATGTTGATCTCGTAGGGACGCTTGCCGCGATCCGGTGTCGCGCGCAGGCTGACCAGGCCGCCGAGCGCGGTCGCGGTTGCGATCATGGCGTCGATCTGCTCTTCCGGAATCAGGCCCTCGGCCGGGCGCAACCCGATACCGTCGTGCGAGGCGGTAAAGTTGAGATAGGCGCAACCGAGCTGGGCCGGCGGCATCGCCATTTGCCAGGCGTTGAGGTAAGTCGACGTGCCGTTGTACAGCGCGTGCAGCACCAGCGGCGGCAGCGAAAAGTTGTAGATCATGTGCGCTTCGTTGCGATTGCCGAAGTAGCTGAGATTTTCGATGTTGGGCAGGTTGGTCTCGGTGATCAGGATCAGCGGCTCCGGGTCGTAATCCGCCAGCAGGCGCAGCAGGCGCACGATCTCGTGCGTCTGGCGCAGGTTGATACAGGGGGTGCCGACCTCTTTCCACAGGAACGCAACCGCGTCCAGGCGAAAGGTACGCACGCCGTTGTCGATGTGGTGGCGCATGATGCGCAGGAATTCGCACAGCACCGCGGGATTGGAAAAATCGAGATCGACCTGGTCGTGGCTGAAGGTGCACCAGACGTAACGTTTGCCCATTGCCGTATCGACCTCGCGCAGCAGCGGGTGCGCGCGCGGGCGCACCACCGCGTCGAGATCGTCGGCGGGCGACGCCTCGAAGAAAAAATGCTTCCAGGGTTCGTGACCCTGGCGGTAGGCGTTGAACCAGGGTCCCTGGCTCGAGCAGTGATTCAGCACCAGGTCCGACATCAGGCGAAAGCCCGCCGCGATCCGCCGGATATCGGCCCAGTCGCCGAGCTCGATGTCGACGCTGGTGTAATCGGTTACCGCGAAACCGTCGTCCGACGTGTAGGGAAAGTAGGGCAGGATATGGATGCCGTTGATGGTGCCCCTGAGCCGGGCCTCGGCGAACGCGCGCAGCAGGTCGAGCGGCTTGTGCTGCCCGTCCTGCAGGCTGTTGCCGTAGGTGATCAGGTAAGCGTCCTTCTCGCTCCACAGCGCACGTGTTGCCGAGCGCCCGCGCCGGCGTGGATGGGTCGCCTCGTCCCAGAATGCGTCGAGGATGGCGTCCACCAGCGGTGCGAGCGGTTGCTCCGGGTAAATCGACTCGACCAGCACGTCGAGGCTGCGCCGCAGTCTCGTCGGGCAGGCGTCACGCGGTGAAACGGCAACGTTTGGCGGATTGCGGGCGGGCATCGAAAAACCGTAGCACGAATGCCGACGTCATAAAATGGTGCACGGGCCGTGCTCGACAGCCGCGCTCACGGAGCCCAGTAAACCGCTACGGGAACGCGATCCTGGTCGAGCAAGAGGCTGACGGGCAAGTCGATGTCCGCACCATTTTGGCGCGCCTGCTGGTAGACCCGCCACTTCTCGTCACCGGTGATCATCAGCAGCAGCCTGCGGCTCTGCAGCAGGCTCCAGGGGGTCAGCGTCATGCGCTCGAGAAACTCGCCGGTAACCTCGCTGCGGCGGGCACGGATCGCGGCGCAGTGCAGTTGCCGGTCGAGTGCTTCGGTGAGACCGCTGGCGCCGGGGAACAGCGACGCGGTATGGCCGTCGGGACCCATGCCGAGCAGCGCCAGGTCGAACGGTGTCTGCAGGCGGGCATAGGCACGGTTACACTCGGACTCGCCGCTAAACGGCGAGGGATGGTTGTTTTTCATGCCGGTAAAGCGCGCCGCCGCCGCATGGTTCTGCAGCAGGGTTGCGCGCAGCAGGCGCTCGTTGGAGGCGGCGTCGCCAGGGTCGACCCAGCGCTCGTCGACCAGCGCAACGTCGACCCGCTGCCAGTCGAGCGGGGTCTCGGACAGGCCGCGGTACAGCGGTGCCGGCGAGCTGCCGCCCGACAGCAGCAGCGTGGCCTGCGCGTTTTGCGCCAGCGCGTTGTCGAGTTCGCCGGCGATGGTTTGGCGCAAGGCTTCGATCATTGCATCGCGATCGTCGAAGCGATGTTCGGACAGGGTCATTTCGGTCGAGGCTCCCCGGGATCTGTTGCAGTCAGTCCGCGCTTTCGCGGGCGGCGGCAGCGAGCTGCTGGATGCCGTCCCAGTCGCCGGCCGCGACCAGCTCGCGCGGGCAGACCCAGGATCCGCCGACGCAGGCGACGTTCGGCAGCGCGAGGAAATCGCGAAAATCGTCGGCGCCGATGCCGCCGGTCGGACAAAAAGACAGGTCGGGCAGGGGGCCCGCCATGGCCTTCAGCATGCCGATCCCGCCGGCCTGTCTGGCCGGGAACAGTTTCAGCGAGTCGAATCCGAGCGCCTGCGCCGCCATGGCTTCGCTCGGCGTGAACACCCCGGGCAACAATGGCAGGTCGGTTTGCCGCGCGGCGGTCGCCAGTTCGTCGGTCAGCCCCGGGCTGACGGCAAACACCGCGCCGGCCTCGCGCGCGGCGGCGAACTGTTGCGCGCGCGTCAGCGTGCCGACGCCGACCACCGCGTCGTCGACCTCGGCCGCGATCCGCGCTACCGCCTCGAGCGCAACCGGTGTGCGCAGGGTCACCTCGAGTACCGGCAGGCCGCCGGCGACCAGCGCCCGCGCCAGCGGCACCGCGTCGTCGACGCGATCGATAACGATGACCGGGACTACCGGCGCCAGCGCCAGGATTTGCTCAACTTTCATGAACGCTTGCCTCCACGGGGTGCGCCGCTGCCTGCGGCTCATCGAGTAACACGCTCATCGCCCCTTGTTCGGCACCGCTGACGCGCGCGCGAAAACCGTCGAACAGCTCGCGGCCGAGGCCCCAGGCGTGACTGTCGCCATTGCCGGCGGCGGGTTCGCGCGCCTGCAGTTCGGCGGCGTCGACCTCGGCCTCGAGCACGCCGGCATCGGGGTCGAGGCGGATCATGTCGCCACTGCGCAGCCGCGCGATCATGCCGCCGGCGCCGCATTCGGGTGCCAGGTGAATGGCTGCGGGGACCTTGCCCGAGGCGCCGGACATGCGGCCGTCGGTCACCAGCGCCACGCGAAAACCGCGATCCAGCAACACGCCCAGCGGCGGCGTCAGCTTGTGCAGTTCCGGCATGCCGTTGGCGCGCGGCCCCTGGTTGCGCACCACCGCGACAAAATCGCGCTCCAGTTCGCCGGCCCTGAACGCGGCCATGACCTGCTCCTGGTCGTCGAACACGATGGCCGGCGCGTGTACCGCGCGGTGTTCGGGCTTGACCGCCGAGGTCTTGATCACGGCGCGACCGAGGTTGCCCGTGAGCAGCTGCAGTCCGCCGTTGGGCGCGAACGGTTGCGCCAGTGGCCGCAGGATTTCCTCGTCACCGCTGGCGGCGCTGCCGGCGCGCCAGACCAGCTGGTCGCCGTCGAGCCCGGGTTCCTCGCAATAGGCGTCGAGCCCGCGGCCGGCCACGGTGCCGACGTCGCGATGCAGCAGGCCGCCGTCGAGCAGCTCGCGCAGCAGCAGGGCCATGCCGCCGGCCGCGTGAAACTGGTTGACGTCGGCCTGGCCGTTCGGATAGACCCGCGCCAGCAGCGGCACCGCCGCCGACAGTTCGCAGAAATCGTCCCAGTCGATATGGATGCCGGCACAACGCGCGATGGCCACCAGGTGCAGCGTGTGGTTGGTCGAGCCGCCGGTGGCGTGCAGGCCGACGATGGCGTTGACGAAGCTGCGCTCGTCGAGCATTTTACCGACCGGGATGAAATCGTCGCCGAGATGCGTGATGGCGGCCGCGCGCTTCGCCGCGGCCGCGGTCAGCGCCGCGCGCAGCGGCGTGTTCGGATTGACGAAGGCGGTGCCGGGCAGGTGCAGTCCCAGTACTTCCATCAGCATCTGGTTGCTGTTGGCGGTGCCGTAAAAGGTGCAGGTGCCGGGGCCATGGTATGACTTGAGCTCGGCCGCGAGCAGTTCCTCGCGATCGATTTCACCGGCGGCGAAGGCCTGGCGAATGCGTGCCTTCTCGCTGTTCGGCAGACCGGAGGTCATCGGTCCGGCAGGTACGAAGATAGCCGGCAGGTGACCGAAGCACAGCGCCGCCATCAGCAGGCCGGGCACGATCTTGTCGCATACGCCGAGATAGAGCGCGGCATCGAAACTGTTGTGCGACAGCGCAACGGCGGCTGACAGCGCGATGGTATCGCGGCTGAACAGCGACAGCTCCATGCCGGGCTGCCCCTGGGTGACGCCGTCGCACATCGCCGGCACGCCGCCGGCGAACTGCGCCACGGCACCGGCGTCGAGCGCGGCCTGCTTGATGATCGCCGGGAAATCCTGCAGCGGCTGGTGCGCCGACAGCATGTCGTTATAGGCGGATACGATCGCCAGGCTCGGCCGGCGCATTTCGACCAGGATCTGTTTGTCGGTCTGCGGGAAGGCGGCAAACGCGTGGGCCTGGTTGGTGCAGGACAGGCTGGCGCGTACCGGGCCGCTCTCGATCGCGGCATCGATACGCTCGAGATAGCGTGCCCGGCTGTCGGCGCTACGCCGGCGGATTCGCTCGGTGACGGCGGCAACCGTGCTGTTGAGTTCGCTCAATGGAATTTTCCTGGCAGCTGAATTTGCCGGCAAAAATGTAGCAAAACTACCAAAAATACGCAATTGTAAATGACTGCTGCCCCCGCACTGTTTGCCGGGCATTTCTCGAGAATAGATTTCAGAGTGACATAAAATAAGCTTCTTCCTGAGTTTGTTTGAGGTTATTTTCCCGATGAGTCGATTATTTGGTTTGAAAAATTGTAAATTTACTAGATAATTCGTCGGTAATGAGTCATTCATCTGGAGCAACGACTTGGAAGCCGTTCAGCCATTCGACCTCGTGATCTTCGGCGGCACCGGGGATCTCGCCGCGCGCAAGCTGCTGCCGGGCCTGTACCAGAGTTTCATGGCCGGCGGGTTGCCGCCCGAGGCGCGCATCATCGCGCTCGGGCGCAAGGACCTCGGTCGCGATAATTATCTCGCCAGTATCCTCGACAAGAGCCGGACCAAGCTCGGCGACGAGTTTTTCGACGAGGGCCGCTGGCACGAGTTCGCCGGCTGTATCGATTACCAGCAGCTCGACGCCGGATCCGACGACGACTTCGGTCGGCTGGCCGAGCGCCTGCAGGATGCGCCCGAGCGCACCCGAATCTTCTACCTGTCGACATCGCCCGACCTGTTCGCCGGCATTTGTCAGCGCCTGGCGCAGAGCGGCCTCGCCGGCGCGAACTCGCGCGTGGTGCTGGAAAAACCGCTCGGGCACGATCTCAAAAGTGCCGACGAGATCAACGCCTGCGTCGAGTCGGTGTTCGACGAGAAACAGATCTACCGCATCGATCATTACCTGGGCAAGGAAGCGGTGCAAAACCTGCTTGCGCTGCGCTTTGGCAACGCCATATTCGAACCGCTGTGGAGCCATGGCAACATCCGCGACGTGCAGATCACGATCGCGGAAAAGATCGGCGTCGAGGGGCGCGGCGACTTTTACGACGCGACCGGCGCGCTGCGCGACATGCTGCAAAACCACCTGATGCAGCTGCTGTGTATCGTCGCGATGGAGCCGCCGATCAGCATGAACGCGGACAACGTGCGCGACGAAAAGCTCAAGGTGATCCGTTCGCTCGAGCCCTTCACCCCGGAGACGGTCATCGCCAACACCGTGCGCGGCCGCTACCAGGCCGGGCAGGTCGACGGTGACAAGGTGCCGGGTTACCTCGACGAACCGGGCATCGGCAGCGACAGCAACACCGAGACCTTCGTCGCCCTGAAGGCGCGCATCAACAACTGGCGCTGGTCCGGCGTACCCTTTTACCTGCGTACCGGCAAACGCATGCACGGACAGGTGGCCGAAATCGTGATCAACTTTTTTTCGCCGCCGCACGCGATTTTCCCGGTGGGCGAGGGTGCCGGCGTCACCAATCGCCTCTACCTGCGCCTGCAGCCCAACGAGGTGATCGAGTTGCAGCTGATGGCCAAGCAGGCGGGCGATCAAAACCTGTTGAAACCGGTCAAGCTCGACCTCGACCTGACCGGTCGCGGCGAGCGCCACAGCGGCGCCTACGAACGCCTGCTGATGGACGTGGCGCGCGGTAACCAGACGCTGTTCGTACGCCGCGACGAGGCCAACGCGGCCTGGCAGTGGGTAACGCCGATCATGAAAACCTGGGACGCGCTCGACAAGGCGCCCGAACCCTACGCGGCGGGCAGCAGCGGGCCCGACGCGGCGATCGAGCTGCTGCGCCGTGACGGGCGCAGCTGGATCGAAAACGCCTGACACGCGGCCATGTTGCGGGATATCCAGTTGCAAATGCCGCGCCTGACGCGTGCCGAACGCAAGGTTGCGCGCGCGGTCGTGGCGAACCCCTACCAGGTGCTGCGCAAGTCGATCGGCCTGCTCGCCGGCGAAGCCGGCGTGTCCGAGCCGAGCGTCATTCGTTTCTGCCGCGCGATGCAGTGCCAGGGCTTCCAGGAATTCAAACTCAAGCTGGCGCAAAGCCTCGCGACCGGCGCCCATTTCGACGACCTCGGTCCGACCGTCGACGCCAGCGGCGCGGACCTGATCACCAAGGTGATCGACAGCGGTATCGCGTCGCTGATCAAGGTGCGCGATTCGCTGCCGGCGGACGACGTGAATGCCGCGGTCGAGTTGCTGGCGAGTGCCGGGCGCATCGAGTTCTACGGGCTCGGCGGCTCCGGGATCGTCGCGCGCGACGCGCAGCACAAGTTTTTCCGCCTCGGCATCCCGGTAGTTGCCTACTCGGATCCGACCGTGCACGCGGTGGCCGCATCGCTGCTCGGCCCGGGCTGCGTCATCGTCGCGATTTCGCAAAGCGGCGATACCCAGGACATCATCAACAGCGTCGAGGTGGGTCTCGCCGCCGGCGCCAGCGTGATCGCGATCACGGCGTCCGATTCGCCGCTGGCGCGCATGGCAACCCTGTGCCTGCCGATGAATTCGCTCGCCGACGAAGACCTGTACGCGCCGGTCAAGTCGCGCATGGCGCACCTCGCGATCGTCGATGTGCTGGCGGTTGGCGTGGCGCTGAAACGCGGCATCGACTTCGGCGCGAAGCCTGCGCCGACAGCTTCGCCTGCCGTCGCCGCGGCGAGCGGTCGGGCCGGCTGAGTCGTTTACAGTATCCCGGGGAAACCGTAAGATGCCCGACTTTGTGGTCAGAGAATCGTCCTGATGCCGGCGGAGCAATACAGCCTGGTAGCGGATATCGGCGGCACCAACGCGCGTTTCGCGCTGGTCGCCGACGGCGGCGACGGTACGCCCATGGAGCCGCGCAGCCTGATTTGCGCGGAGTATCCGACCATCGTCGATGCGGTCGAAGCCTACCTGGCCTCGGTCCCGCTGCTGCGCCCGCGGCAGGCCTCGGTGTCGGTGGCCTCGCCGGTCACCGGCGATTACCTCGCGATGACCAACCACAGCTGGAACTTCAGCGTCGCCGAAACGCGCGCGGCGCTCGACCTGTCGCTGTTCAAGGTGATCAACGATTACACCGCGCTGGCGCTGGCGCTGCCGTTCCTGGCGGATACGCAGTACCGCCAGGTCGGGGGCGGTCACGCGATCGACGGCGCGGTCAAGGCGGTGCTGGGTCCGGGTACCGGTCTCGGAGTTTCCGGCGTTGCGCCGGTCGGCGATCACTGGGTGCCGATCGAAGGCGAGGGCGGGCACGTGACCTATGGCCCGGTAACCGCGCGCGAAGCGCAGATCATCGACGCGATGCGCGAGAACTACCAGCACGTGTCGGCCGAAACCCTGGTTTCCGGGCCGGGGCTGGCGCGCTGCTACGAAATCCTGACGCGCATCGAGCGCGGCGAAGGCGAGCGCCTGCAGCCGGGCGAGGTGGCCGCGCGCGCGCAGGACGGCAGCTGCGAGCTGGCGGTCGAGGCGCTGTCGATTTTCTGCGCGGCCTTCGGTACCGTGGCCGGCAACCTGGCGCTGACGCTCGGTGCCCGCGGCGGCGTGTATATCGGCGGCGGTATCGTGCTCAAGATCCTCGAATTTTTCAGCGCGTCCGAGTTTCGCGCGCGCTTCGATCGGCACGGCCGGCTGACGCCATATCTCGAACCGATCCCGATCTACGTGATCGACACCGCCTACCCGGCGTTGATCGGCGCGCGGGTCGCGCTCGGCGATCATTACGCCGCGGTCGGCGTCACCGACCGTGGTTCGGCCTGAGCCCAGGTTATCACTATTACTCAAGGGGGGAATACCATGTCCAGAGACGAATCCGACCAGTACGAGGTCGTTTCGAATTCCAGCGCCTCGGTTTACGAGCGCATGGCGCAGATGGCCGTGCGGCCGACGCGGGGCACCGATTTCAGCAGCATGTCGCGCGAGGACAAGCTCGCGCTGTTGCGCGCAATTCTCGCGCAGGGCATACACGGGATTTCGTTCAGCCCTTATCTCGACGGCCAGCGCCCGGGCATTCACATCAGCGAGCAGCAAATTCGCGATCGCCTGTCGATCATTCAGCCCTATACGCGCTGGATCCGCAGCTTCTCGTGCCTCGAGGGTAACCAGGAAACCGCGCGCATCGCGCACGAGATGGGGCTCAAGACCATGGTCGGGGTCGATCTCGGCGAGGATCTCGACGAAAACGAGGAGGGGCTTGCCAACGGTATTGCCGTGGCGCAGGCCGGTCATGCCGATATTTTTGTCGTCGGCAACGAAAACCTGCTGCGCGAGGACCTGAGCGAGCAGCAGCTGCTCGATTATATCCGCCGTGCGCGCGAAGCCGTGCCCGATCACGTGCCGGTCAGTTTCGTCGATGCCTATTTCCTGTTCGAAAATCATCCCGCGGTTGCCGAAGCGGTCGACGTGCTGCTGGTCAACTGTTACCCGTTCTGGGAGAGCTGCGCGGCCGAGTACGCGTTGCTGTACATGAAGGAAATGTATCGCCGCGCGCAGGTGGCCGCCAACGGCAAACCGGTCATCATCAGCGAAACCGGCTGGCCCAGTACCGGCAGCCCGTTCGGTGCGGCCGAACCATCGTGGGACAATGCGCTCGAGTACTTCATCCGCACCTGCCAGTGGGCGGAGGAAGACGGTATCGAAATTTTCTATTTTTCATCGTTCGACGAGGCCTGGAAGGTGGGTGCCGAGGGAGACGTCGGCGCCTACTGGGGCCTGTGGGACAAGGACGGGAACCTGAAATATGTCTGATATTGTGACCGCGCCGCTGGCGCAGATCGGGATCGAGTTCGGTAACGCGGTGTGTTATTCCGGCTACCGCGAAAACCAGTCGCCGCTGAACCGGACCTACCCGAGCTACGAGCAGGTTTGCGAAGACCTGCACATTCTCGATCACCACTGGCAGTACCTGCGGCTGTACGACTGCAGCCGCCATGCCGAGCTCGTGCTCGAGGCGATCCGTAACGAGGGATTCGACTTCCGCGTCATGCTCGGCGCCGACATGCGCGCCGAGGCCAGCAACCCGGGTTGCCCCTGGGGTGCCGACTTTGCCGAGCACCGGCTCGAGGAAAACCGGCGCATCAACAGTGCCGAGATCGATCGCATGATCGAGCTGGCGCTGGCGTATCCGCAGGAGCTGTTCTCGCTGTCGGTCGGCAACGAGGCCACGGTGGAATGGACCGATCATCTCGTGCCGGTGGAAAGCCTGCTCGGTTACGTGCGGCGCATTCGCGAGCGGGTCGATCTGCCGATCACCTTCTGCGAAAACTACGTGCCCTGGACCGGCAAGCTCGAACCGCTGGCGGCCGAGCTCGATTTCCTCTCGCTGCACACCTACCCGGTATGGGAATTCCAGACGATCGAAGGCGCGATGGAATATACCCGCGCCAACTACGCCAGCGTCGCCGAGCACTACCCGGACAAGCCGGTGGTGATCACCGAGGCCGGCTGGACCACCAACGCCAACGGGCGCGGGATCGAGCCGTGGAACGCATCGCAGGAATTCCAGGCGGATTACTACAACCAGCTGATCGACTGGTGCAACCGCGAAAAGATCCTGACCTTCGTGTTCGAGGCTTTCGATGAACCCTGGAAAGGCTCACCGGATCCGATGGAGCCGGAAAAACACTGGGGCATGTTTACCGTCGAACGCCAGCCCAAGCTGGTCATGCAGGAGATTTACGCGCACCTGTGGGAAGACGCGAGCGGCGCGCCGGGCTAACGAACGGGCGGGTTGTCTCGTCGGGCGCGCCTAGGCGGCCGCTGTGTTGCCGCCGCTGGGCGCCGCGCTCGATTCACGCACGATCAGCTTCGCCGGCAGGGCGATGTGGCGGTTTTGCGGCACCTCTTCCTCGATCAGCGCTCTTAGCAGGGCAAACGCCTCGCGTGCGATTTCCTGCACCGGCGCCGCCACCGTGGTCAGCGGCGGAATCACCTGGCTTGCGACCTCGATATCGTCGAAACCCACGATGCTGAAATCCTCGGGAATGCGATAGCCCTCCTGGTGCAGGCGCGACATGGCGCCGAGCGCCATCGAGTCGTTGGCGCAGACGATTGCGCTCGGCGGCTGCGCCAGCGAAGCGAAGTAGGCAGCGCCCTCGAGTCCCGAGGCAAAGGAATAATTACCGCGAAACACCAGCGTTTCGTCATACGGCAGCTCGTGCCGCGTCAGCCCGGTCTGGTAACCGCCCAGCCGGTTCTTGCCGACGTCTGAGTCCACCAGGCCGGTCATGAAGCCGATGCGCTGGTGCCCCAGCGAGCACAGGTAGTCCATGGTGTCGGTCAAGGCGTTGAAATTGTCGATGATTACCGACGGGATCGACTTGTCCGCGGCGCTGTTGTCGATCACGACCACCGGGGCGCGGTCCTTGATGCGCTGCACGTAGTGCTCGATGCGCTCGAAGCAGCTCGCGATGACGCCGTCGAGCTTGCCGAGGATGGTCTTGAGCTTGGCGGTCTCGCTGTCGGTGAAATACACCAGCGTGTAATCGTGGCGCGCGGCTTCTTTTTCCAGCGCATTGAAGATCAGCGAGTAATAGGGGCTGGTCAGCCCGGCCTTGATGCTGCTATCGAGGAAATACCCGATGGTGCGGGTCTTGCTCTTGTTCTGCTGCCGGTTGTTGACGAAGGTGCCCTTGGTCGGTATGCGAAACAGCACCCCCTCGGCGACCAGGTTGTCGACCGCCTTGCGCACGGTCATGTACGAGAAGCCGAGCTCGTTGGCGAGGCTGCGCTCGCCGGGCAGCCTGTCGGTTATCTTGCGTTGCCTGATCTGCTGGCGAATGTGGTCTTCGACCAGCAGGTATTTGGGAATCGTCGTGTCCAAGACTTCGGTGTTGTCCGTAGTTATTTTTTGCCTGGTTTAACCGGCGAGAACGATCCAGCCGCTTAATGCATGCGTATCCAGTTTGCCCTACATGCCATTAACTTAGCCCGGCATGCCAATCGCATTATCCTAGCAGAAATTGTTTGCTGCTACATAGCGCCAGAGCGATTTTTGTGATACTAATGCCGGAAACGCCCATCTGGCGCGGTTTGCGGGAAATAGTTCGTAAGGTGGACTTGACACCGAGGCGGGCCTGTAGTTACAGTGCTATATAGCATTAATATAAAAATATAACCAAAGTTAGAAATTTCAGTCGGCACGACCACACGAATAGAGATCAAGCCGACGCTGATGCTCCGGGTAAAAAAGCAGTATCCCGGAGCGGGACATCATGAGAAGCGGAGGTTTCGCAATGCGTTTTCCAGAGCCTGCCCAGCTGCTGCGCCTCACGGCGTTTGCGTGTTTTTCCATTTTTGTCGCGAGCTGCGGCACCGGCGACGGCGAAGATAGCATCGACGCCGGGGGCGCCAGTGGCGCCGGAGCTAGCCAGGTTCTGGTATTCCGCGACGATTTCGGCGGCCCGGCGGTCAGCCCGCGCGCGGCTTCCCGGGGAGCAAAGATACCAGCCGCACCGCTCGAGGCAGGCAACTGGGTGCCGGAAACCGGTTACGGCGACAACGGCTGGGGTAACGACGAGTGGCAGCTCTACACCGACTCGACGCAAAACCTCTTCACCGAAGACGGCAACCTCGTCATCCGCGCGATGTGTACTGCCGCCGGTCTGTACACCGAGGGCCCGGCGACCCAGACCATTACTTACTCCCGCATTATCGACGCCGGTGTCGATTTCGGCGGCAATCCGACACCATCGGACCCGAACAGCACCGCGGTAGACCCGCTGGACGGCACCGCGGTGCTCGAGGTCGACTTTCAGCCCGGCGGCGCCGGCTATGGCGGTGCCATTTTCGAGATCGATCCAGCCGGAGATGTCTCCAGCTTCACCACGCTGAGCTTTGCGATCGACACCTCCGAGGTCGCGTCGTTTGGTGACCTTGTGGTGCAACTCGAAGACGGAACCAATGCGCCGAATGTCTTCCTGTCCGACTACACGCCGGTCGCGACCGAAGATGACTGGTCGATTTATGAAATTCCGCTGGCAGATTTCGGCGGCATCAATCCGGCCAACGTGACCCTGCTCGGATTCTGGAACCTGTCGGCGACGGCCGGGGCAGTCAACATTACCTTCGGCAAGATTTACCTCGACAGTATTCGTTTCGCCATGCCCTGCGGCAAGCGCGACGACAGTATCACCTCCGCGCGCGTGGTTACCAAAGATCGCCTGAACGTGCGCTACGGCACGATCAAGGCACGCATCAAGATGCCGTCCGGTCTCGGCATGTGGCCGGCCTTCTGGACGCTTGGTTCCGACATCGACGAGCGTCCCTGGCCCGATGCCGGCGAAATCGACATCGTCGAAATGCACTACTTTTTTTCCGATCGCAACACGACCCATTTCTCGACTCACTACTCGGGTCCCCCGATCCTGCGTGAGCCCGGTGTACCCAACTGTGACTCGGGCACGCCGTCGCTGGTGAATCCCGGCGAGACCGAGATCTGCGCCACCGCGACCGAGAAATTCGACGAGCCGTTGACCGACGATTACCACATCTTCGAGGTCGACTGGAACCCGACTCGTATCGTCGGCAAGATCGACGGTATCCCCTATTTCCGCCAGACGATCGATCCGACCATCATGGAGGAATTCCTCAAGGACCATTACCTGCTGCTGAATATTGCCGTCGGCGGCAATCTCGGCGGTCCTTTCGGCCCGACGATGTCCGCCGCTGACTGGGGCGATACGGACCAGATCGACATGCTGGTCGACTGGGTCGAGGTCTACGAGTATGTTCCGACCTCAGCGGCCACGGTGATCGACGAGAGCGGCAGCAATATTCCCTACAGCAAGATCCTCAACTCGGTCAACTTCGGTGGCGCCAACGTGGTCGCCGACGAGGACAGCACCGCGCAACCTGCGCTGGTTGGCAGCACCGTACTGGAGCTCGAATTCAGCAACTCGGTGTCGCTGATTGGCGGCATTCTCGCGCCTTATTCCGCCGCCGCCTTCGATTTCTTCAACCTCGACCTGTCGAAGTACTCGGCGGTGCGCTTCAGCCTCGACACGTCGCGTTTCTCGACCACCGAGTTCGGCCAGAGCTTCGGTGATTCGTTCTTCGATATCGGAATCGAGTTCGGCGACAACACGGGCACCAGGGTCCTGGTGCGTACCGAACCGAAATACGTGATTGGCACCAGCGGCACCTGGGTGACCTACGAGATTCCGCTCAGCGATTTTGCGCCGGTCAACATGAACAACATCGAGGTCTTCGGTTTCGTCAATCCGCGGGACGAAAGCGGCAAGCTGATCGGCGGCACCATTTTTGTCGACGACATTCGCTTCACGATCGAGGAGTGCACGCCGGGGGCCACCGTAACCCTCGACGCGGCAAGCAACCCGATTCCCTACCAGAACTTCTACAACCCCAGTACGACGGTCGCGGAAGTTTCGGTCAGCGATGCGTGCAAGGCCAACGAACTGGTCACGGTCAGGGTCGACAACGGTAATGGCGACGAGATTTACGTCGGCGTCAATCTCGATGCGGCCGGCAACGGCAGCAAGATCTTCGGCCTGGTCGACGAGGCGTCGGTTTGCCCGACCAGCGACCAGGGCGGCTACATCGCGCTGGTGCCGTCGCTAACGGCGACCTATACCAACAGCGATAACGGCACCTCTGACACTGCGATCGCTGGTGTCGATGCGGACGCACCGGGCACGAGCCTGGCCGGCGGGCGTGATTTCTTCTACACCAGCGACCCCAACCAACCGCTGGCCTACACTCCCGATAGCGGTGGTCCTAACAGCTTCAACTACTCGGCGTTCGGCTCCGGCTCGATTTTCAATGGCGCCTTCCCTGATCCCACCTTCGGCAACGTTTTCCAGGCGCGTAGTGGCGCGGGCTACGGCGCCGAGGTTGCGCAGCTGGTGCTGATCAACATCCGCACGGGATTTGCCGCCGGCGCTGAAACGCTCGATTTCAGGTTCAAGAACGTCGGTCATCCGATCGATGGCATTCGGGTCGAATTCGGCCAGCTGGGTGTCAGCAGTAATCTCGTTTCGTACGATCTGGGAGATACTTCTGTTTCGACTCCGCTGGGCGACGACTGGTACCAGGTCAGCGTGCCGCTGTCCGACTTCCCGGACCCGAGCCTGTTCGATTATTTCGGCTTCATCACGCCGGATCCGGCGCCGGCGATCGGTCAAGGTTTTTACTTCCTGATCACCGACATCAACCTGAAGGAGTCGATCACGGTCATCCCGGACGCATGTTTAGAACGCAATGTCGCGATCGGTGGTACTGTTCCTGAGGTAACAATCCTGGAAGCAGACGGATCGACCCCCGATCTGGTAGCCGGTGTCGATTTCTCCCAGTTCACGGTGTTCGGTTCCGGTGGCGCTTTCAACGATGCGTTCGCCGGGGACAACTCCTACGCCAACGCGTTGGAGGTAACGGTCGGCCCCGGTTATGGCGGCGGTGCGCTCGCGCAGCTCGGTGTCGAAGGATTTCCGGACGGTTTCGCCGGCAGCTACAGCGAGTTGCTCTTCAAGGTAAAGGGTCTGACGGCCGATAACACGATCTTGGTGAAGCTGGAAGAGCCGTTTCCCGGTACCTCGGTGCCGATTACGGTGGACCTTGCTGCTCCGGGTGCCAACATTGCGGTGACCAGTCTCGGAGGCGGTTGGTCGCAGGTGGCTATCCAGGTGAGCGCCTACGGCGACGTATCGACCTTCAGCCAAATCGTGTTCCAGACACTGGACGGTGCCTATGCAGAGGGTGACAATCTCTACCTGACCGACATCGGCTTCAACAATGCCGGCGGCGGTCCCGCGACGGGCGGATCGGTCCCCGACGTGACTATATCGGAGTCGGATGGATCGACGCCAGATCTTGTCGCCGGGGTCGATTTTACCGGATACACGGTGTTCGGCTCCGGTGGCGGCTTCAACGATACCTTCGCAGGAGACAGTTCCTATGCTAACGCAGTGGAGGTAACGGTCGGTGCCGGTTACGGTGGCGGTGCGCTGGCGCAGCTTGGTCTGGAGGGATTCGTGGCCGGTTTTGCCGGCAGCTACAGCGAGTTGCTCTTCAAGGTAAAGGGCCTGACGGCCGACAACACGATCCTGGTGAAGCTGGAAGAGCCGTTCCCTGGTACCTCGGTGCCGGTGACGGTGGACCTGGCGTCGCCGGGCGCCGACATTGCCGTGACTGATCTCGGTGATGGCTGGTCTCAGGTAGTGATCCAGATGAGCGCCTACGGCGACGTATCGACCTTCAGCCAAATCGTGTTCCAGACGCTGGACGGTGCCTATGCAGAGGGTGCCAACTTCTACCTGGCGGACATCGGCTTCAATAATGCCGGTGGGGGCGGCGGGGGCGGCGAACTCGTCGTCAATGGCGATTTCGAGACCGGCGACCTAGCTGGCTGGCAGGCCGTTCCGAACTCGGGAACGATCGCGATTACCGCGCCAGGGTCGTCCAGCTCTAATGCTGCGAGGCTAAGCGCTGGCGTTGGCAGCGCCTCGACCCTTCAGCAGGTCGTGATCGGCCAGGGCGTCGTGTCGATGGGTGATAGCGTCTCGATATCCTTCGATTGGCAGGGTAGCGATGCCGATGGTGGCGTAGTCGATGTGCGCCTGTTTACCGAGGAAACGGGCGTTGGAGTCGTCGATACCGATATCTTGCTCGGGGGCGGTGGCTTCCCGGCAGCCTGGACCACGTTCAACCAGGTGATCAATATCGATGCCAATCCCAGCAACGGCCTTACCTTGCAGATCAACGCAATCTGTGGCGGAGCCGGGACCTGTGTGTCGAATATCGAGGTCGACAACGTTTCAATAACGATAAATTAGACCAATACCGAAGCCGCCGATCTACGCCCGGCACAAAGCGAAATTCGATAATCGCCAAGCCGGGCTAAGGTCGAAGGCACAACCACGGTATCTCGCTTGCCACCAGCCGGCGGGGACCAGGGAAACCGCGAGGGGGATTTCATGTCGTCTAGCGACACGAGTGATAGTTCGGGCGTTTCGATGTCGCGCGCCCTGGACGACCAGGTCGCGGCGGTAAAACATTTCGATACCGCGCCCGAGGACCGCATATCGCTGATCCACAAGCTGATCTATGGTCTCGGCGCCTTCGTCAACAACCTGCTGGCAGCGGCGATCGGCGGCATGGTCATCGTGCTCAACCTCGGCCTCGGCATGAACCCGGCGCTGGTCGGCCTGCTCGGCGCGCTGCCGCGCCTGACCGACGCGATTACCGATCCCTTGATGGGTTACATCTCGGACAACACGCGCTCGCGCTGGGGTCGCCGGCGTCCCTACATCTTCGGCGGTGCGATCGCGTCCGGCATCATCTTCATGATCCTGTGGCAGCTGCCGGAGGGGCAATCGGAAAACTTCTACTTCTGGTACTTTCTCGGCGGTTCGCTCATTTTTTACCTCGGCTACACCGTGTTCGCGACCCCGTGGGTTGCGCTCGGTTACGAGCTGACCCCCGATTACCACGAGCGTACCCGGCTGATGGGCGTGCAGAATTTCATGGGGCAGCTGGCCTACGTCGTGGCCCCGTGGTTCCTGTTGATCATGCAGGCCAGCATGTTCGACGGCATGGTCGACGGCGCGTCCTGGCTCGCGATCGGCATCGGCCTGCTGACCATTGCGGTCGGTATTTTGCCGGCCATATTCCTGCGCGAACGTTTCAAGCACCCGGAACCGACCGCGGAAGAAATCGCCGCGCGCGAAGCCGGCAACACCAGCATGTGGGACGCGGTCAAGAAGAACCTGGTCGAGTTTGCCAGGGGCTTCATCATGACCCTCAAGGTCGGGCCGTTCCTGAAACTCTGCGCGGCGACCTTCCTCGTGTTCAACGGCTTCATGCTGATCTCGTCGTTCCAGTTCTACGTCATCATCTACTACGTGTTCGGTGGCAATACCGAGCTCGGCGCCGAGTACGCGGGCTGGTCGGGCACGATCGGCGCGGTATCGGCGTTTATCGTCATCGCGATCGTCACCTGGATGTCGACCAAGTTCGGCAAGCGCAAGGCCTTTTTCATCGCTATCGGCATTTCCATCGTCGGTTACGGCATGAAGTGGTTTTGCTACAACCCCGAGTACCCGCTGCTGTTGTTGTTACCGGCGCCGCTGATGGCCTTCGGCCTTGGTGGCCTGTTCACGCTGATGGGCTCGATGATCGCCGACGTCTGCGACTACGACGAAGTGCAGTCCTACGAGCGCCGCGAGGGTATGTTCGGCTCGATTTTCTGGTGGGTGGTCAAGCTCGGCATGGCGCTGGCGCTGGCTGGCGGCGGTTTCCTGCTCAACGCCACCGGTTTCGATGTCGCGCTGGAAGGCAACCAGACCGAGCGGACCATCTTCCTGATGCGCTTTTTCGACGTGGTCGTGCCGATCGTAACCTCGCTACTGGCGATGTGGGCCGTGGCCACTTTCCCGATAACCGAGGAACGCGCGCATCAAATTCGCGCCGAACTCGAGTCGCGCCGCGGCGCGGCCGCGGCGGTGCCGGCCTGAGGCCCAGTCGAGTTAAGGATGTCGTTATTCGTCGCCATGGCCGATTGCGCAATTCAGAACCCGGCCGCGCAGGTGACCGAGGATATTCTCGTGACCTCGGCCGCGGGGCATTGCCTCGATCGCCGGACCAACGTCGAATTCGAAAACCTGTCTTCACCTGGCGGCCCGGAGATCGAGGTCGATCCGCTCAACCTGCGCCAGCCGCTGCTCGGCATCGGTTCCTCGTTTACCGAGGCGTCCGCATTCGTGCTGGCGCATCTCGATCCGCCGGCGCGCGCCGAGGTCATGAAGCAGATTTTCGGCCAGCAGGGGGCCAATTTTTCGTTGGCGCGCACGCCGATCGGCGCGACCGATTTTTGCGTCCACGGGCGTTACTCCTACGCCGACGTGGCCGGTGATACCGCGCTCGAACATTTCAGTATCGAAGCCGACCGCGACGGCTTCGATCCCGCGCG